>JAYODI010000042.1:0-34892 GCA_038279365.1 Candidatus Latescibacterota bacterium
GGTGACTTTGACGGTGACTTGGTGGTGGGTTTTGGTGATTTTCTGATGTTTGTCTCGTCCTTTGGGTCTGCACAAGGTCAGCCCAAATACAACATCATTTTGGATTTAAACAGTGATGGGTCTATTGGGTTTGCAGACTTTTTGGCCTTTGTAAAAGTCTTTGGCAATCGTTATGCTGCGGGTAAGAGTGTTCCTAAAGTAATTCCTGAAGATGGGAATGCCCAATCGTTGTTAGAAGGCACGTTGCCCAATGTGGGTGAGGTTTTTGAAGTCACTGTTAAATTGGTTCAAAAAAATGACCTTGCAGGTTATGGATTTGAAGTGTGGTTTGATCCCGACATCGTGTCCTTTGAAGATGCCACGGGTTTAGGACCCTTTGGAGAAATTTTGAGTGAAGCCGAGGGTGTTGTTGCCTTTGGTGGGGTGCCCAATACAGAATCTGGTTCCGATGAAATAGCCCACCTGAGTTTTAGGCTTTTGCATGAAATAGACCCTGAGATGGGGCCATTTTTGGGATTGTCAGATTTGGTGATCAGCGATTTGGGAGGAGGGATCCGGCGGGTAATTGACCGTGGAGAATTAAACGTGTTGCCATCCGAAACGGTATTAAAACCCAATTACCCCAATCCTTTTAACCCTGTAACGACCCTGCCATATGCTGTGTCCACAGAAGGTTTGGTGAGTTTGCGTGTATATAATCCATTGGGCCAGCAAGTGGTGACTTTGGTAAATGATTTGCATGCACCCGGGTTTTACCGCGTGGTTTGGGATGGACGAGATGCGTTGGGGCACAGCGTGGCCAGTGGTATTTATATGGTGCGTATGGTGGCTCCCAATTATGTAAGCGTAAATAAAATGTTGTTATTGAAGTAAGCTAATTCTTGCTTGGCCCATTTTAAATGCACAGAACAAACAAAAGAGCGGATGCGATATTTGCTCTTTTGTTTTAAATATGTGAGCAATTTTTCAAATGTAAATTCTTTACATAAACAAAAATTTATGGCGTGTGGAAAGTTGCGCATTTAAACGTTTACGGACTGGCCAGGCTAAATGGTCCTGTGGGTTCGGCGATTTGGTAAGGTGATGGATTTGGTAGGGTATCCAATAAGGCTGGTGAAGGAAACAGTAAATTGGCTTTGGATGGGGTAATGGTATATAAATGACCTGTGGTTTTGTGTTTGAGGTCGATGTGAGACTTTTGTCCTAAGCCAACTTCTAAGGTGTCTGCCGTGTCCTGGTCGTCAATGAGCACCAAATAAGTGTTGGTCTGTGACATTTTTGAAGGGTCGGATAATGCTTCATATTTTAGTCTTCCAAGAAAGCTTAAATAGGCATATACCGAACCATTGACAACCTGGCGCCGTTTGTTTGATTGGGTGGCATACCATTCATATGTTGGCCCTTCGGCGGGTGTTTTTTTGTCTTTGTCAGTTTCTATTTCTACACGTTCAAGGGCTTGGATAGGATAAGCGGTGTTTGCAAATACAACTTTTTTAATTGCACGTCTGGCCAATGCCGAAGGCAAAACTTTGTGATCTATAAATGGTGGATGGTTTGCAAGGCGTTCCCAAGCCATGCCTCTTACAGGGTCGGCATGGATGTGATAAATGGTGTCTGACTGTGGTATTTTCATATACGCTTCACGTGTGTCTTCACCAGGAAGGCTTGCACCAATTTGAACAGTTTGTTTCCACGTGCCAGTAGAGTCCGCAAGATGAACGGTAAGTGGGTTTTCTTCAAAACCAAATTGAGGTGAAGGGTGTGTGGCAACAACGGTTCCATAGCTCTCAACAATTTCTTTTAAGAAAGACTTGATACGCTCATTTAGGGCAAAGGCATTTTCGTTGGCGGGGTAATGCCAATTGCCATTTTTAAGGCGATAAGTCCAAGCTGTATCGGCTTTTTCTATTCGAAGTGTACGCACATCATCTGCTGATTTTCCCGTGTTGTTAGGCAGTTGTAACAGTTGTGCTTTTAATGTGCGTTCTGCTTCGCGATTTTGTTCGAGATGTTTCCCGGTCATAATCACCACAAGCAACAGCAACGCTGTAATAATAAGCAATTTATTCATAAATGATTAGGTGTTTGCAAGGTGTCGTTGTTTAAAAAAGCGAATCAAGCCATAAAGTAAGAAACAAAGGGCTCCTGTGCCGACCACAAAAATTCGCCAGAATGTTTTTTGTGGTGTGGGCAGTTGTGCAAATCCGCGAGAAATTTTACGGCGTGCCTGAATGTCAGCATATTTTTCACCCAAAGTAAGATAGGCCACGGCATTGAGTAAAAATTGATCATGCTGAAAATGTGGGGCATAAAAGTAGTCATTTTTAAACATTTCAGAACTGCCCACCAGAATCAACGACCCTGCTTTTTGGTTGGGTGAATATTTGAGTGTGTGGGTCACGCGGCCCGAATCATCTTGGCCAAATTTCATTTGAGGAAATGTGCCTTCTACAAGCAAGGCAAGCGGAGATTGGCCGACAGTGAGGCTGTCTATGGGTGAGAATACTTCTTCGGGCATCCAACCACCTCGCCAATTATAAGCCCATGCTTTTGGAGAGGTTTTGATGAGGCTTTGGGCTTGTAGGCCATAACTTTGTAAACTGTCTTGCTGAATGTTGAACCGATTGCCCCAAATGAAAAGTTGGTCGCCCAATTGGCGTGTAATGGGTGAATGAGCGTTAAAATTGGGCCCCACGGCACGAATGAGGAATGGGAGAGTCACTTCTTGGGCTTCAAATTCTCGAACGGCGGTGCGGTTGATTTGTGTTTCGAGACTCAATCGCGATTTGGTTTCATCCAGCAGCACTTCTCTTACTTGGCCCAAACCCAATGGTTCAAGATAGGGGTTTAGGTCTTGGTATTGGGGTTGGGGCCAATAAACGGTCTGAAAGCCAGAACCGCGATATTGTCTTTGTTGAATGTTGAAATGTTGTAAGGCAACCAACCCATTCCCACCTAGTGCCAAATATTGGCTGAAAAGCTCGGTCAATTTTGTGGCATCTCTTCGGGGTTGCATCCAAATGATGAGATCGGCATCGGGGGGGAAAATGGGTTCTCGTGGATTGATATAAGTAACGCGATAACCATATGTGCGCAATAAGGTTTGGATTTCCCGAAATACATCAGCGCCTTTTGGTGGCGTAAGTTGTTGCTGATGATATTCAAATGCTTCGGCAGGAGACAGTCTGGGTGGTTCCGATATGAGGGCTATGTGTGGGGTTTTCCCTTGGTTTAGACGTAGTTCGGCGGTAAGCAGGTGATACTCCAAGTGATCGATGGTTTTCTCATCTAAGCGTGGAATAACAGCAGCCGCACCGGGTTTGTGAATCAAAAGACTGCTCAATATCCATTGTGATATTTGCTGGTCATCTTGAATGGCTTGCAATTCGAAGGGTTTGATGCCCAAAGCACCCAACCGAGCACGGTCTTGAGGTGTAAGGGTTTCTGGCCGTCGCAATGTGATGGGGATATCCAACTTTTTGAGCGTTTGGGTAACCGTTTTTTCAATGGGTTTTAGAGCGGAAGGCAAGGAAGCCCGAGTAGGAATAATGAGATCGGCCTTAATTTGTTTGTTGGCGAGTTGGTTTTGGGTAAAGGCTTTGGGTGTGTGAATGGATTCTGCGGTGAAATCGATCATAAGGCCTGAGTGCCATGCCCAAAGGCGTGATGCCAAAAGCAAAATAACAAACCCACCCACCACGTGAAAAGGTAGGTTGCCCATACCACGCAAGGGGGAAAATGCCCCCCCGTGAGACAGGTGCCGTTGTATGCCAACAATCAAAATGATCAAGGGAATGAAAAACACAACAACCCCGCGCCAAATAAGGCGTACCACGTTTGACAATTCGGGAAGTGTGGGTGGTTGTGGGCGGGTGACGCGTCCTTTGACGATACGACTTGGTTCAGTGTAAGTGCGCAATACGGTTTGCAAAAATACGCGGTGCCCATAATTGGGCTGGTTAAAAATACCATCGCGAAATGGGCTCGTTGTGCCCAAAATAAGCAATTCTCCCTGCCAAGGATTTTCGGGTGATAAACGAAGCATGAGGTTTTGCTTGCCCACATTTAATTCGGCTTTGATGTCTGTTTGGGTAAAGTGTTCTTGCGGCAGAGCTTGTACGTAGGCTTTTTCAGTGGTGGTGGCCAAAATGTCAACCCCAAACCCAGCCTCAGTTACCTTACGTGGTTCTATTTCTAATGGGCTTGCGCCCACAAAATTTAGGGCTCCCCGAGCGGGTGATAAAAAGCCTTTGAGATTGTATGCCCCCGGCATCACCCTTAAGTGGAAGGGCGCATCTGCTTGGCGAACCTGGTTTTTGGCATCGCGAAAGAAAATGGGGCCCTGGCTTTCATCCATCAGCAAATCGGGTTGTGGTCGAATGCCAAATGGGGCCAGCAAGCTTTCCCAGCTCGTTCCTGTGGGATATGTCTGAAAATGGACCTGATTGGCGTCGTTGATGCCATAATCAATCACATAACTGCTGCCCGCCAAGATCACTGTTTTCCCAGACCGAATAAAGCGTTCGAGGGCACGAATGTGAGATTGCTCAATGTTCTGTGGTTCAAGCCAAATAAGCACATCGGCATCAAATGGAAATTGGGTCGCTTGGGCAATATCTACATTTTTCACCGTGCCATATTGCTTGGCAAACTCGGTAAAAAGGGTGGTGTAATTGGGGGAAGAAATCGCAAGTGTTGGTAAGGGAGGAGCATTAAGTGATTTGAGGTGCGTTAAAATGAGGTTTTCTAAAAAGGGCAAATCTTCAGGCGTAATTTTCTGAATCAAAATCTCTTTGTGGCCTTCGGGAGCAATGATCAGCGAAGACCACACATCCCGTTCGCTGTGTTCATCTTGTTTTATGGTGCGCACCGAAAACGGAGAGGCTTTTTTGCGGGCGGCATAAGATTGGCCTTCGTTTCCACTTAAATCGGGGTCAATAACACGATAAGAGATTTTGTTGGGTGAAGCGGCTTTTAATGCACCAAGTAGGTTTTCAACAGGAGAAACTACGCGTTTGAGGTGTGCTGGCATTTGTGCAACGGGAGTGACAAAATAAGTAAAGGCAACTTTACCTGAGAAGGTGTTGAGAAATTGGTGGGTTTCTTCGTTTAAACTGTCTAGTTGTTGGCCTGTCAGATCCCATTTGCCCCACTGCGCGTGGTTGAGCAAACGGCCCGATTGAACAATGAGGGCGAGCAAGATCAAAAAGAAGAGGGTGATTTGGCAGGTAAAAAGATGTTTGCGTTGCATTAGAGTTTGCTTCTTTTGAGGGAAAGGTCATTCATCCAAATAAAAAATCCGCTCATCAGTGCAAAATACAGCACCGCCGAAAGGTCTATAAGACCTTCTGTAAATGCGGTGTAGTGGGGGACAACAGAAAGAGATTCATAAAAAAAAGTGCCCAATTGCCACGCGGGTGCCAGACCATCGAGAATTTCAACCACTTTGTCATGTCCACTTAAGACAAAGATGAATCCAAATAAGGTGGCCACCACAAAAGCAACAATTTGGTCTTGGGTTAAGCCCGATGCAAAAAGCCCAAAAGACAAGAAAAACCCACCCAGCATGATGGCACCCCAATAACTGGTAAAAATGAGCCCCAAATCTGGGGACCCCAACCAAACCAACATCCCCACAATGGGCAACGTGCCCATCAGTACGATTATAAAAAAGGCAAGGGAGGCCACATATTTTCCCAAAACAATTTGTAGAGAGCGAAGCGGAAGGGTCATGAGCAGTTCAAATGTATGTTGGGCATGCTCTTCAGCCCAACTGCGCATGGTCATAGCAGGAATGAGAGGAATAAGGAGGTAGGGCAGCAGGTCGAAATAAGGCGCCATTTCCAGTATGCCATTAAGGAAAAAGGCATTCATAAATGTGGAACACGAAAGTATGAGAAACACTGAGGCGTAGATATAGGCTATGGGGGCATCAAAATAGGCTTCTAACTCACGAGAAAAAACAACTTGAACCCCACTTAAAAATTCGGCAGGAGACAGACGGTCAGATTGTTCAGGCAAGAGCCACCTCCGACTGACGTACCAAATGTGTAAATATGCCTTCTAAATCGGTTTCTGACTGACCTGTTTTTTTTGCCAAATCTTGTAAACGTCCATCGCCTAATAGGTGTCCGTTGTTAATTATCAGCACGCGATCACTTAAAGCCGAGACTTCTTGGATAATGTGGCTGCTAAAAAGTATAACGCGGTTGTCTTTTAATGTGTGGAGCAGTTCGCGAAAGGCCAGTACTTGCAAGGGGTCAAAACCATGGGTAGGTTCATCAAGCAGTAAAATGGGCGGATTGTGTATCAATGCAGATCCCAAACCAATGCGCTGACGAAAACCCGTTGAACATTGGTTGACCCTTTTGTAAAGGTGTGGTGATAAACCACAAATATCGATCACCCATTCCAAATTGGTTTTTAGTTCTGCGCCACTCAACCCTCGCGCTTTGCCACAAAATGTGAGAAATTTATCGACACGCATGGTCTGGTATAAGGGTGTGTCGCCAGACAGGTAACCAATTTTTCGCCTAACGGATAAGGGGTGATCCACCACATTGAGATTGGTAACCGTAATGGTGCCATTGGTGGGAAGCAAGTAAGTGGCCAACATTTTCAGCATTGTGCTCTTGCCCGCCCCATTGGGACCCACAAATCCGATGATTTCATTGGGAAACAACTGAAAACTGATGTTTTCGACTGCTTTTACTGTTCCATACCATTTGGATACGGATTGTACATTGATCATAAAAAAATCTTGTTGAAAAAGGGGTGAGATCAATCGGTGAAATATATTTGAAACTTTATGGGCCGGTTTCCGAAGATGGTTTTGGTGAAGACGCTTTGGCGTCTGTGGTGAGTGCGGTCACGCGTTCATCCGAAAGTTTGAGGCTTGCTTGCATGCTTTGTAACATGGCTTCTTCTGTAGCGGACAATTCGCCGTCGGCAAGAGCTGTTTTTAATACGGTAAAATAGGTTTTTTCTGGCTCTGTTTGTGGGCCAATTCCCAGTTCTTTTTTGGTCATCATCAGTACTTCTGCTGCTGCATCTTCTGTGAGTTTGTCCGATTCTGCAATTTGTTTGAGCATAGACTGTTCATTGGCATCAATGTGCCTGTCCATCAGTGCGGTCCTTACCAACACACGATAGGCATCCGTTGAGCCTGTGGGTGGGGGGGCAGAGGGTTTTTCTTCTTGGGCAATCTGTGGCAGTGTTTGCACAAGTTGGTTGGCGCGCGTGCTCGACAAATTCAATGTGCTTTGCATCTGTTCCAAAAGGGTTATTTCATTTTGTGTCAAGCGGCCATCTTTGTGAGCGGTTTCCAATGTTTGAAAATACGTTTCTTCTTGTGGTGTTTGAGGGCCCACCTTAAGATCTTTGCGAATGGCATTTTCAATTTCTTGGGCTTGTGTCGCACTCAAACTACCTGCCTGACGAACGGTTTGGATCAATGCCTGTTCTGATGAATCAATGCGATGGTCATTTAGAGCAACTTCTAACATCAATTTGTGTAAATCGGCAGGAGGAATACCTTGGGGTGTGTCGGGTTTAAGAGAGACCAATGAAATCGGGGGACCTGGAGCACTCATAACTGTTGCGCCTTCTAAGAGTTTCGCATGAAGCGCATTTGGGCCTAAGTCGTTCGATTGATTGGCCTGGGCACTTTCAAAACGCCAATATCCTGCCAGACCTGGTTCGTCGCCTTTGAGTTGGGTAAACATCGTTTGTTGTATTTCTGATTGTGAACGGGATGTAGACCACACTCTAAAGTCTGCAATATAACCATGGAAGGGTTCGTCACCTGGCCAATTAGATTTGCCAATATAGTTTTTACCCCCACTAATGGCATTAAATGGCAAAACATAATCATTTTCACCCACTTGTTTGCCATTGACATAAAGGCGCATACCTGTTTTTCCTGAAACAATGGCCAGGTGTTGCCAGGTATTTTCTTCAATGACTTTAAAACCTTGTGCCCGGTGTAATTTGCCCGACCGATCCCAAATAGAAAACAAGAGGGTAGTGGTTTCGCGCTCATTTTGGAGCACCGCGGCATTGCCTTCTTTGCCAAAGTCAAAGATGCGAGCCCACTTATTGAGACTTTCCCATTTTACCCAACCTTCAACTGTGGCATTGACCAAATTGTCTGTAAGTGCATTGGGTAACTCGGCATGTGCCCCAGTGCCGTTGAGAAACAATACGGGTATAACAGGGCTTTGTTGAGCACCAGTTGGGCCAAAAATAAGAAGAACCAAAAAGCTCATCATTGCAAAACGTTTCATGGTTTCCCTCCCCGAAAACGATTTTATGTGGTTTCCGTATAAAATATCCTTAAAATAAACCCTGCAACTATGATTCACCAAGAGGAGAATGTCAAGTGTTTTTACCTTTGGGGGGCACAGCTGAATAGGTTTTCTAATAGGTTAAAGCGCTGTGAATATATATTTTTATCTGGTAAAGGAAGGCAATTGTTTCGTTTGCATTTCTTTGGTTTGAATGGTATTTTGGGAGAGTTTTAAGCATTGTTTTTTCTATCCATTGAGGAGGTTGTAATGAAGGTTAGATCCGATTTAAAGGTCGCAGACTTGAGCAGCAAAGTGAACCGTGTATTCGAATTGGCCAATCAAAAAGTGCGCAATATCGAAACTTCTTGGAATCCTGAAAATGGAACGCCGGTATTTACAGTTAAGGGCAAATATACCACACGCGGTTGGACCGAATGGACACAAGGTTTTCAGTTTGGGTGCGCCATTTTGGGGTATGAGGCCGTTGGTGATCAGGAACTTTTGAATATCGGTCGTCGGGGCACTGTCGAGCAAATGGCCTCGCACGTTACGCATTTTGGCGTGCACGATCACGGGTTTAACAATGTTTCAACCTATGGCAACTTAAGGCGTTTAATGCGCGAAGGGGTATTGCCTCAAAATGAATGGGAAAACCACTTTTATGAGTTGGCTCTCAAAGCCACTGGTGCAGTGCAAGCCGAGCGATGGACGACCATTGCAGATGGCAAAGGGTATATTCATTCGTTTAATGGCCCTCATTCCCTGTTTTCAGATACCATTCGTTCCTGCCGAGCCTTGGCCGTTTCTCACGATTTGGGCCATACCCACATGGGGGAAAATGACCGTTCCACATCCCTGTTGGAGCGTTTGCTCCATCATGCAGAAACCACTGCCAAATATAACGTTTACTATGGCGAAGGACGCGACCAATACGACATTCGAGGACGCGTAGTTCACGAATCTATTTTTAACATTCACGATGGCAATTACCGATGCCCCAGCACCCAACAGGGGTATGCGCCGTTTTCAACCTGGACGCGCGGTTTGGCGTGGATTGTTACAGGTTATGCCGAATTGCTCGAATATCTCGAAACGCGCTCCGATGAAGAATTGGATCAATATGGTGGGCGTGATGTGATTATTAAGTGGATGCTCAAAGTTGCTCGTGCAACCGCTGATTTTTATATTGATGGTGCCACGGCCGCCGATGGCATTCCCTATTGGGATACGGGTGCGCCAGGGTTGGTTCATTTGGGCGACTATCTCAACAAAAATGCCGATCCATACAACGATCACGAACCCGTAGACAGTTCGGCAGCAGCCATTACTGCACAGGGCCTTTATCGGTTGGGTAAGTTCTTGGGCAAAGGTGAGGGCGATTCGTATATCCAAGCTGCTTTAACGGTTGCGGATACGTTGTTTCAAGCACCTTATTTGTCTGAAGATGCCGACCATCAAGGGCTTATTTTACATTCTATTTATCATCATCCCAATGGGTGGGATCACGTACCCGAAGGACACAAAATTGCCAATGGAGAGTCTTCGATGTGGGGCGATTATCACGCGATGGAATTGGCGATGTTACTGAAGCGCGAAGCTGAAAATAAGCCCTATTTAACATTTTTCGATAAATAAGGCTGTTGAAAGGAACCCCAAATGTCTCAAGTGGCAGTAGATCAAACGTTTTTGATGGATTTTTTGGTTGATCTTTTAAACATCCATAGCCCCACAGGGGATACCGATGCGGCCATTGATTTTTGCGCCAAATCGCTTAATGGATGGCCTTTGTCCATTCAAAAGACCACAAAGGGGGCATTGGTGGCCACATGGCAAGGTGGGGCACAAGATCGCCCCCGTGCAATGACGGCTCATGTAGATACATTGGGCGCAATGGTGAAAGAGATAAAGCCCAATGGCCGATTGAAGCTGACAAACTTAGGGGGGCTAAATTGGTCATCTGTCGAGTGTGAAGGTGTTACGGTTCATACACTTTCTGGAGACCATATTCCCGGTTCTATTATGCCAGTGAAAGCCTCTGCCCATGTTCATGGTGCAGAGGCTTCAGAAATAAAGCGTGAAGCCAGTAGCTTAGAGGTGCGGTTGGATGTGCGGGTGAGCAATGCTGATGATGTCAAAGCTTTGGGTATTCGAGTGGGTGATTTTGTTTATGTTCATCCCCGCGTTGAGCGATCCAACGGATTTATTCGATCCAGGTTTCTCGATGACAAGGCGTGTGTGGCGTGTATGGTAGCGGCCATTAAGGCTCTTGCCGATGCCAGGTTAGAACCAGCACAACGCACCACATTTCATTTTAGCAATTACGAAGAGGTCGGCCATGGTGGGGCGGCTGGTTTACCTGCAGACATTGTTGAGTTGCTTACCTTAGACATGGCTGCCATTGGTGAAGGGCAAACGTCAGATGAACACAGTGTGACCATCTGTACCAAAGACACAGGTGGGCCCTATCATTTGGGTTTTAATAAACGACTCATAGCCCTAGCCGATGCTGAGGGGCTCGATTATCGATTGGATATCTATCCTTATTATGGTTCCGATGGAGAAGCTTTTTGGCGCACAGGGGCCGATGTTGCAGTGGGCTTAATTGGCCCTGGTATAGATGGATCACATTCCTATGAGCGCACCCATGAAGATTCTTTGCTGGATACAACACGGTTATTGGTTGCCTATCTGTTATCTTCTTAGATGTTATTTAATCGTGAAGGTTAAATATTTGGGTGTTTTTTAAGGATTGATATTGTGTGTTTTTATGTTTGGTGTTGTTGGTACATAGGGTGCGCCTAGGTTAGATATATTTATCCATGTTCTAAGGTGACAATTCGACCGGCGATTAAACACCAGACCATAGTCACTGCAAGAGAGATCGTTATGAAAACACACATTTTGCTCGTCCTTTTTGTGGTGATGGGAGGAAAAGCTTTTGCCTATGATACGACCCTTTTGGCAAGGGTATTGTCTGCTGTTGTCCAAGAAGATGGTTTGGTCAATTATAAGCGTCTCAAATTAGAACCTCAGGATTTGGATGCATTTGTTAATCAGTTGAAAACAGTGGGGCCAACCACCACACCAGATTTATTCACCACACGGGCCGATCGTTTTGCATATTGGCTAAACGCATACAACGCTTTGGTTCTCTATGGTGTCAAAGAGGCCTATCCCATTTCTTCTGTAAAAGATATTGCCCCATTTTATGGCTTTTTTAAAAAAAAAGTTTTTCAAGTAGATGGACAACGTTTGTCGCTGGATCATATCGAGCATAACATTTTAAGACCCACGTTTCAAGATCCAAGAATACATGCAGCCATTAATTGTGCAGCAAAGGGTTGTCCCAAATTGAATCCCATACCTTTTCAGGCTTCTCATTTAGACAGTCAGTTGCAAAGTGCAATGCGTAACATGATTCTTTCCCCCATTCACGTGCGTTTGGATTTAGATCAAAAAACTTTATATTTATCTCAGATTTTTAGATGGTTTGATTCCGATTTTACAAATTGGCTGAAAGAGAATCATCCAAATCTACCAGCATCTTTACCAAGTTATATTGGCCTGTTTTTGGCAGAACCCCAACGCAAAGCAATCATGGACATTACATTGAAGATTGTTTTTCGGGAATACGATTGGTCACTTAATGACCAAACCCAATTGCATTAAGCGGAGAAGGAGTAATTATGCGTGTACTCATTGTAGATGACGAACCGACTGTGTTGGATTTTTTCTCGCAGGCCGCTCGGGCAAAAGGGGTTGAAAATGTAGATACGGCATCCACGGGAGAAGAGGCACTTGCCAAAGTAATTGGTCAAACCTACAATCTGATTACTTTGGATATCAGAATGCCTGGGGCAAGTGGCCTTGAGATTCTGTCACCCATTCGAAATATGTGTCCCCATGCCATTATTGCGGTTATTTCGGGTCATATTCCCGACGATTTTACAAACGAAATGGCGGGTTGTGCCGATTTGTTGATGCACAAACCTGTTAACCTGATTAATTTTAATAAGCTTATGGATGGTGCTTTAAAAATTGCCGAAACGCTTGATAGCATCAAAACCCTCAATGAAGTAGACGTTTAAAGTGGGGTTGTATTATGCCAGTTGATGTAACAGCGGAATTGGCCAAAATCTTAGATGGTAGCCAAATAACCATCCTAGCAGATGACATAAAGAGTGATATTGATGGGGCGGGGAAGGTGTTGGTTTGCAAAGGCGACTTGTCTCAAGGATGGTCTATTCGGGGGGCGCGTGCCATTGTCATCGATGGCGATGTTTCAGGCCATCCCAATGCGCTGTCTGAAATATTTGCCAATGAGACGGTAATTGTTTTGGGAGATGTGTTACGTGCAAATATTCAGGCTGCTCAGCTATTTGTGAGAGGGGCGGTAACAAATGCATTGCTGTTTATAAAAGGTGCTATTGAGGTTGGCCAACATGTTTCTGATGTACAAGTGCGTTTGGGGCCATCTACAGATTATTTGAAAGTGATTCAAGAGCGTCACTTAGAACTGCAAGCCCTAAAGCCACATCGCGAAGAGTTGGCTCAGCAAGTTGAAGCTGCCCGTCGAGGATTGAGTCGCTTGCTTCAAGTGACGGGGGTAAAGTTTAATCTAAATATTGGCAAAATTGTTCAACAAAGTAAAGATGGGCTTCAGATTAATCTAAAAACCTTTTATGAAGCGGTTGATGGACGTTCAGAAGAAGAAATTGATCGCGCATTGCGCCAGTTTTTTGCCAAAGCGGTGTTGGGGTTGCTCACGCGTCTTAATCGAGATTATATAGCAAGTGGTCGCGGTCATCAAGAGCGGTTTAAAAAGGTTGTGTTAAAGCTCCAAGATTTGGTGCTAAAGAGCCGAGAATACGATAAGTTTGTCAATCGCCACCGTTCCGATACGGTTCAAGTAGAAGCGTTGGGTGACCAATACACGGTCAATTTTCCTAACCTGGTTATTCAGGGTCGTATTCACCCGTCGTTTGAGGTGGCCATTCACGGTGTGGTTGAAAATGCGGGTTCCCTTTCATTGCAAGAACACCGTTTGGAAATAGAGGCTGGGCGCAGAGAAGGTGCAGATGAAGCGCGCTTTTTTGTAGGGCAAACGCTTAAAGACATGGTATTTGTTTCTTCACAAACATTAGAAGATGTCATCATTCATGTTGTAAACAATAAAATTAGTTGGGAATCACGTACTTAAAATTGTGCTACTGGGGGCTGTTGTTAGGAGCTAAAAAAAGCGACGATCATGTGATCGTCGCTTTTTTATTTGTTTATGACCATTCCCGTTTATTATGAGGGATTCGGTTTGCTTACTTGTGTAGGGAATGAGATGACTTTTTGAATTTCTTCAAGGATACGGGTCGGGGTAAATGGTTTGGCCACAATACCAACCACCCCCTGTTTGGCTATTTCGGCAGCCAAATCTTCGGTGACAAAACCCGAAATGATAATGGTCGGAATCTTGAGATGTCTCCGCCGCATGACCTTGAGTAAGTCCACACCAGAAGCACCTTGCATGTGAATATCCAAAAGCACAAGGTCAACACGGTATTTTTCCATGTAGGCCAAAGCCTCAGTGGCCTTTGATGCATCAATAGCCACACATTTTTTGGTTTGAATGACTTCCCGCAAAATGTTTCTCATTTCGGGTTCGTCATCCACAACTAAAATTTGAGGTATATGTTCAGTATTTTGTTTGTTCTTGATCATTGTGTGAATGCGGTTTTAATTTTTGAAATGGCATTTAAAATATCATCCATATCTTCCTGTTGGGCAAGTAATAGGTTTTGGAATAACCAAACACTTTTGGCGCAGGTAGATTCCACATTGGGGCAAGGGTGACGTTGGATGAGGTGAGGGTGTTTTTCTGCAACAGTTTTAATGCCTCCTTCATCTGTGAGTGGGCGTTGATAACCTGGGTTACAGGGAATGCCTTCAGCACGGAGGGCTTCCATGAATTCCTCTCGGCTTTTGCCCCCAAATGCTTCGCTGTCATAAAGCATCATAAATAAATGGTAACCATGTTGTGTAACCCATGGGCGCCACTGAGGGGGGGTGAGGCCACCAATAGCCTCCAGGCCTTTGCTGAGATATGCCGCATTTTTATTGCGCAAGTCAATTTGGGGTTCCAAATGATTTAAACGCGCAAGGAGCATGCCAGCCAAATATTCAGAGGTGCGATAATTCCAACCCAAACGAGGATATTCCCATCTTTCTCCACCTGGTCGACGTCCCACATCCCGAAAAGCCCATGCTCTGTCTCGAATGTCTTTGTCATTTGTCAGCAAACATCCACCTTCACCTGATGTAAGATTTTTGCTTGATTGGAAGCTAAATGCACCCACGTGGCCAAGAGAACCGACTTTTCGGCCTTTGTATTCGGCACCATGGGCTTGTGCACAGTCTTCAATAACTTTAAGCCCATGTTTTTCTGCTATTTTATTTAATGCATCCATGTCGGCAGGATGACCGCCCAAATGAACGGGCAGTAATGCAACCGTATTTGGCGTAATGGCGGCTTCAACCGCTTCGGGCAACATTGTAAAGCTTACCGGATCGACATCAACCAGTGACAGGGAACAGCGAACAGACAGGGGGGCACTGGCCGTTGCAATAAATGTGTAATTGGGAATGATCACTTCTCCGCCATCCGTAAGGCCGTCCAGGTCCAGTGCCGCTGAAACGCCTGCTGAAATGGCTGTGGTGCCACTGGGCATCATCATCCCAAAAGCGGCATCACAATAGGCGGCAAAAGCTTGGCCAAATCTGGCCCCCATTGGGGCGGGTAATCCTTCACTTTTGTTCAAATACACTTCTTTTAATAAGGGCGCAATTTCTTCGTCCCATTCTTTTTCAGTATTCAATGGCCATTCTGGCCAAGGTTTTTCATCCGCATTGCGAACAGGGCTGCCGCCCGTCAAGGCAAGTTGATTGCCCATGAAATTGCTCCTTGCTGTGGTATATAGGAAACATCATCTAGGACTTATTTGATAATAGAGTAAGATTTACTTCGTCTTCCGTCAAGGATTTTAGAGGCTTTCTTGACCAGATATGGGGCCAAGCGTATATTTATTTTAAATAATGTCCAATTTCTTGCAGTGAAGAAACTTATCTTATGAAAATATACCTTGGGACGCCCTTTTTTAGAGGGTTGCATTTTTACACAATATGTTTACTTTGGGTGATGGCTTGTTTTAGCCACCCAGTAGAAGCGCAACGCAACAAGCCCGATACAACAGTGGTCGAAGATCGAGAATTTTTGCGGTTGTTGCAGCAGTCTAAAGAATTAGATGAAGAGCAAAAGTGGCGCGCAAAACGAACGACCAATGTTCGTGTTTTAAGACGACTTGCCGATGATGAAGACCGAGGGGTTCGTTTTTTTGTGGCTTTTAACAAATCGACACCCGCCGATGCGCTTTTGAAGTTATCGGATGATCCCAACGAAAGCATTCGGTGGGCAGTGGCCATGAACCCGAGCATTCCTGAAGATGTGATGGCCATTTTGGTGTCAGATTATGCCGAAATTGTGCGTTTGGGATTGGCCGCCAACCCTAATACATCCACCGAAATATTAACGATTTTGGCCGAAGATGTCTCTGTGGCCGTTCGGCGAAAGGCTGCCGCCAACCCCAACACAGATCCTTTTATACTGGGTGTTTTGTCAAAAGATGTCGAACGCAGTGTGCGTTTGGTTGTGGCGTATAATTCCAACACACCACTATATGTGATGGAGCACTTTTCGCTATCCAGCGATGAAGCATTTCGCCTTGCTACTGCCGAAAACACAGGTGCATCGCCAGCCGTGCTGTTGAGTTTGTGCTTTGATAACAGCTTAGATGTCCGGCGCAAGGTTGCCAATCATCCTGCCATGCCAAGTTCTGGTTTGTTACGGCTTTCTGAAGATACCGACTTAGACGTGCGAAAAGCTGTGGTTCAAAATCCCAATACCACCATTGGTGCTTTGGAAAAACTGGCCTTTGATGCAGATGGAAATATCCGAAGAACAGCTCGCAATCGTTTGGGCAAATTACTCAAAAAACAAATTGCCACAGATCGGGAGCGTTAGAGATGGCCCGTATCCTTTTAATAGACAGCAATCCCGAAAATCGCAAATCGATAGAAGGCTTGTTGCGTTACCGAACCTCTCACAAGTTTGACTCTGTTGCCACACACACAGAAGGTGCACGAAAAGCCGTGTCGATGTTGCCAGATATTATTATGATGAATGCGCTCTTGTTTATGAGCAAGCATTATGCATTTCCCCGCGTATTACAACAGCACGTAAAAACCAAACATATTTCATTTTTGGTTCATGCAACAGGTCCATTAGATGAGGTCACAGAAAAACAAATCCAGGCCTCAGGTTTGGCCACAATAATATATTTACCAGCCAGTGCAGAAGAGATTGAAAGTGGCATTCAGGAAGCTTTGAACCAATCGTCCGTTCCATCTCAAGGAATTGCCTCCGTTGTTTGGCCCCAGGCCAATCCTGGTGATATAACCAAAGTGGCCTCCCAAAGTGTTAAAAAAACGCCAAAAGTAAAAACGGTACAGTGGCCAGTTGTGTCCAAAGCAAATGAACTGGCTCAGGTAAAGCGTCCATCAAAAAAAGCGACATCTCATAGGCTTTCTGGTCAACCAACTGGCACACACGAAAAGCCGTCTTCGGGGTTTCGCCCTTCTACATTCGAACAAGTTGAAACGGGGCGTGAAAGTGAAAAGACTTTTCAAAAGCCTCGCTGGAAAAAGGTTGATCCCAAAGACATAAAAAATAAGTAAGTATTGAGGGGAAGAGGAGGTTGGTTTTATGGCTGATGCATCATACAAATTGGCATCACAAATCAAAGGGGATGTGCAATTTGATCGCATGTCCCGATTGCTTTATAGCACAGATGCCAGTATGTACCAAATTGAGCCATTGGGTGTGGTGTTGCCCAAGTCCAAAGAAGATGTGAAAGCAGTAATCGCGTTTGCAAATGAAGAAGGTATATCCATTATTCCACGCGGAGGTGGAACGGGTCTGGCCGGTGGTGTGGTTGGGCCAGGTTTGGTGATGGATATGTCAAAACATATGAACAAAGTTCTCGAATTAAATGTGGATGAAAAGTGGGTGCGCGTAGAACCCGGTGTGGTTTTGGATGAGTTAAATGCCTACTTAAAACCCCATGGTCTCCAATTTGCCCCCGATGTGTCGACCAGCAGTCGTGCAACAATCGGTGGCATGGTGGCCAATAACTCGGCGGGGGCTCATTCTGTTATTTATGGCAAAACCATCGACCATGTCATCGAATTAGATGTATTGCTTGCCGATGGATCAGAAGCAAAGCTTGGTGTGTTGGATGAGGCCGATGTGAATAGAAAGTGTGCTTCAGACACTTTAGAAGGTCAGGCATATCGCGAAGTGATTCGTATTTCACAGACCCATGCGGAAGAAATTGAAAAAAGATATCCCAAAATATTGCGTCGCGTGGGGGGGTATAACTTAGATGAGTTTATTAAAAAACAGCCCTTTAACTTGGCACGTATGGTAATTGGTTCTGAAGGAACGTTGGCAACCATTGTGTCTGCCAAACTCAACTTGGTTCCTTTGCCCAAGGTAAAAGTTTTGGGTTTTATTCAATTTCACGATTTAATAGAATCTATGCGGGCAGTATCTGCCATATTGACCACAGGGCCTGCCGCGATAGAGTTGATTGACAAGATGATATTGGATCAAACCAAATCATCACTCGCATTGTCTTCCCAGCGTGCTTGGGTGCAAGGAGATCCTGAAGCGGTATTGGCCGTAGAATATTTTGGTGATTCGTTGGCCGAATTGTCTGACAAGTTGGATGCGCTTGAGACTCTCATGAAAGCCGAAGGCTTGGGGTATGCATTTGGTCGTGCAACTTCAGATGCAGAACAAAACAATGTTTGGAATGTGCGCAAGGCAGGTTTGGGGTTGTTAATGGGGGTAAAAGGTGATGCCAAGCCAGTGGCGTTTGTAGAAGATCAGGCGGTCTCACCTGAAAAATTGCCCGATTATATTACAGAATTTGAGCAAATAATACAAAAACATCAAACCACTGCAGGTTATTATGCCCATGCCAGTGTGGGCTTGCTTCATATTCGTCCCATGGTCAATCTCAAAGAGGCCAATGACATCCAAAATATGCGTTCTATTGCCGAAGATGTGCGCGATCTGGTAATGAAATATGGGGGGGCAATAAGTGGCGAGCATGGCGATGGTCTTGTGAGAAGTTGTTGGAATGAGAAATTTTTTGGCCCTGTCTTATATCAGGCCTTCAGAGAGGTCAAAAAGGCTTTTGATCCGGCAGGAATTATGAACCCGGGCAAGATAGTGGATGCCCCCATGATGACTGAAAATTTGCGTTATGGAGCAAACTATGAATCAAAAGACATTCATACACACTTCGACTTTTCGGCAGATGGTGGGTTTCATCGCGCCATTGAAATGTGTAATGGTGTGGGGGCTTGCCGAAAAAAGAATGTGGGCACGATGTGTCCTTCTTATATGGCCACGCTTGAGGAAGAACATTCCACACGTGGGCGAGCGAATGCCTTGCGTGCGGCGGTTTCTGGCAATTGGGCAGGAGGCTTAACCGATAAACGCATGCATGATGTGTTGGATTTGTGTTTGGAGTGTAAGGCCTGTAAATCGGAGTGCCCGTCCAATGTGGATATGGCCAAAATAAAGTACGAGTTTTTAGCACACTATTATGCCAAACATGGAAGACCCTTGCGCGCTGTGCTATTTGGGCACATTGAAACATTGAGCAAATTAGGTTGCATGGCAGCGCCTATCTCCAATTGGTTTGCGAATAATAGTTTGGCAAAATGGGCAATGAAAAAATTGGGTATCGCACCCAGTCGGTCTTTGCCTCCTTTTGCAAGGGAAACGTTTCCTGAATGGTTTGCCAAAAGAAAACCGGTGAACCGCGATAAGAAAGTGGTACTTTTTCACGATACTTACATGGATTATAATTATCCTGAGATCGGACAATCTGCCACTCAGTTTTTGGAAGCAGCTGGTTTTGAGGTCATTTTGGCGGTGAAGCGATGTTGTGGGAGGCCGTTGTTGTCGAGTGGGTATATTGAGCGTGTGAAGGAAAATGCGCGTGCCAATGTGGCCAATTTGTATCGATATGTGGAGCAAGGATACCCCATAGTGGGGTTTGAACCCAGTTGTGTTTCGATGTTGCGCGATGATTATTGCGAATTAATAGGTGATCCACGTGCAAAGATTGTGGCAGAACATGTGACAACATTTGAAGATTTTGTGAGCCAATTGGCTCACAAAGGCGAGTTGGATGTGGTGTTTACAGATGATGTTAAAAAAGTGCTCTTACATGGTCATTGCCACCAAAAGGCTTTGTGGGGGGTAAATGGTGCATTAAAGGCTTTGGCTTTGCCCGATGGATACGATGTTTCTGCCATTGCCGCGGGGTGCTGTGGTATGGCTGGGTCCTTTGGTTATGAAGCCGAACACTACGATGTGTCTCTTAAAGTGGGTGAAAACAGGCTTTTAAATGTGGTGCGCAATGCATCTGCTGATACCGATATTGTTGCAGGCGGTTTGTCTTGTCGGCAACAAATTTTACATGCCACTGGCAAACGGGCCAAACATCCTGCTGAATTGTTGTGGGAGGCCATAAAGAAAAATCAATGACAAATTGGGTGCGAAAACAATTTCGTGTTGTCGGACGCGTTCAGGGGGTTGGTTTTCGATATTTTACCCAGCGTCAAGCAACGCGTTTGGGTATGGTGGGGTTTGTGCGCAATCTGTCTAATGGCGATGTGGAAATCGACGTTGCCGGTTCCGTGTCGGATATGCAAACATTTCTGGTTCTTATACAAAAAGGGCCCAGTGGGGCTCGTGTGCAAGAAGTAACCGAACAAATTTTACCAGTACAAAATCTTTCAGAGTCTTTTGAAATTCGGCATTTTTAAACATTGATGAGGAGGGTGTGTGGCACTTACAGATTTTATCCGCAACATTCCAGATTTTCCAAAACCGGGGATTCAATTTAAAGATATTACACCACTGCTCCAAAATGCTGATGCATTTAATGAAACCATTTTGTCACT
Source organism: Candidatus Latescibacterota bacterium (assembly GCA_038279365.1). GTDB lineage: Bacteria > Latescibacterota > UBA2968 > UBA2968 > UBA2968 > JABIFK01. The sequence continues at coordinate 20,379 of JAYODI010000042.1, forward strand.
GGCAGAACCCTACAAATTGTCTCAGGTTGATTATGTTGTGGGAATAGAGTCGCGGGGGTTTATTTTTGGTGCTCCGCTTGCTCGCCAATTGGGGGTAGGATTTGTTCCCATTCGAAAGCCTGGGAAGTTGCCTGCTGAAACGATATCTGCAACCTATGAGTTAGAATATGGTACCGATGAGGTGCAAATCCACAAAGATGCCATACTGCCTGGTCAATCTGTGGTGATCGTAGATGATTTGTTGGCTACTGGTGGCACAATGGCCGCTGCCTGTGAACTCATAGATCGTTTAGGTGGCAACATCTGCGGGATATCGTTCTTGATTGAGTTGGTTTTTTTAGATGGAAGAAAAAAATTGGGTGGGCGAAATTTGCACAGTCTGATTACTTATTGAGCAGGTGTGATACGTGATTGAGTAAGGCGTCAATTTTGAAGGGTTTGCGTAAACAGATACAATTTGGGTACATGGCGTAGTTTTCTTCTTCTTGAAATTTTTCTAAAAACACAATGGCTGGCACCGAGATATTGTGTTCTGTGAGAATGGTGAGTGTGTCTTTTCCAGAAATGATTGGCATTTGGTCGTTGAGAATAATTAAATCAAGATCGTGGCTTTGGGCATGTTCTATCGCCGTATAACTGTCCACAGGGCAAAGCACATCGTAACCTGCTTCACTGAGCTTGGTTTCTATGATGCCCCTGATGTCTTGGTCATTTTCAAGGATGAGGATGGATTTTGGCATAGGATCATTTGACGCAAAAGTGGTTGTCATGTATATTGCACGCATTGCCCCCGTAGCTCAGTGGATAGAGTAGCGGATTCCTAATCCGTTGGTCGCAGGTTCAAGTCCTGCCGGGGGCGCGTATTTTATTGTTTTGTATTTTTGTAAGGCATCTCATTTCTTTGAGATGCCTTTTTTTGTAAGGTCTTGTATATATTGGTCATAACGGGCAGTGCGTTTTTGGTTTGAACGATTGGTTCACTATGAATTTAAACTTTATGAATCAAACGACGTTAAAAGATAGGAGGGTGTATTCCACCCCCAATTTATGGCCAAGGTTTTTTTTCTCCAGTCATGGCTTCAAGCGCACAGGTATCGATGTCCTCGGGATGGGTGAGTTGGTAGCCTACCAATTTAGATCCGTTAAAGGAAGATAATTTTTTCAATCGGACAACCTTTGGGCGCCATTGATCTGTTTGTCGCGACCAGCGCACAACAAAACCGTGCTGAAAGCCAATGAGGGTAATGGTATAATAGTGCAATGGACCCGAAATTGGCTCATAGATGGAAAAAAAGCGCATGGTAGTAGCCTTTTTTATATCAGCTCTGCCCAAAAACATCGCGTGGTGTGAGGGTGCCTATACTAATATCATAAAAGGGCTTTTGCAAGTAATTTGATCAGCGGTTTTATAAAAAAAACAAGCATATCTCAGAATTTAAAGATGCCAGAAAGTGCTTGTGTTTCTATCGGTTATCACGTAATATTCTCACAAATCCACAGTTAATAAGGAAACAGGAACGTCCTTAGCTGTTTTTTTAACGCGACGCCTCAAAACTTTTTCGAAAGTAAGCGTTATGTTATTTGGTTCCCTTTTTAAAGGCGACAAAAGCATTACCATAGGTAAGAGCCGCAAGCGAAAGTTAACGGCTCGAGATGTTATTGATAGGCTCAATAGTTTTGAGCTTACTGGGGCCAATTGTACGCTGATTCGAGACCATTTGGGAAATGAAAAAATAGAAAATTATGGGCAAGTGGATGTTTTTCGCCTTCGAGATGAGGAAGTTTTTACCATAGATAACACTTTTTGCATTACCACACCAACGGGTATGAAATTAAAAGCTGATGTTGGGGGTAATCTGTCTGATATTATTTCTCATGAAACAACACAAGAAGTGTCAGATGATGACCCTTTTGATGACTATGAAGATGCCGAAGCGCAAAATGATGGAGCAGACGAAGAGCAAGAGTCAGACGCAAAAGAAAGGCCAACAACATCCGTTAAAAGCAAGTCAACCCATTTGGAAAACGATAAAAAACAGGGTTCTACGACCGAAGATGACAAAAATTTAGAAGGTGAAGAAGAAGATGATGATGATGAGTTAACACCCATTTCGGCTGGGGAGGCACAACCCGTAAAACTTCAGGACAAGGGGAAAAAAAGTTCTGGAAATGACGCATATTCTGAAAGGCAGGCATCTGCAGGATCGAACAGTACAGGACAAGAGCAGGTGTTGGGGTTGGGGCAGGTTATTCGCTTGAGATTCTTTTTTCGACGGGTGCCCTATGAAATAGATTGTCAGATTATAGATCGATTTAACCCCAGTCGGTTGGGAAGTGACATAGACCTTACGCCACGTTTTGGTGTGGGGTATCAAGTACGCCCCTTAACTGATGTGCGCAATCGCGATCAACGGCGATATATTCGGTATACCCATCGGATGGGGTTTGGGCATCTGCGTGTCAGAAATGAAATACAATTCCATGTTTTTGCACATCGAACAAATATCGAAATTCCAGAACGCGGTGCACTAAAACCCGTTTTGACCTATGACGATTTCAAAACCATTCCGTTTGGTAATCCAACGGTGAATGAAATCAAAGGCGTTGAAAAACTTGAAGATGTTGTAGAGTTTTTTATGCGTTGCATGATATCTAATCCAACAGAACGGCGCCAAGTATATTTGAGTAAAGCATATTTTGACTCTGTAAGACGTAAATCGAGCCTGGTTGGGTTGGGATATTATGCCACTGTGGGGGCACAGCAAACAACCATATTGCCTAAAATTTTCATTAAAAAACCACTCAAAGGGAAAACGGTTTTAGAACAGATGTTGGCCGCTAAGGGAAAAGGGCCACGTGACACCCACAAAATGCGCGTTATTGAAGATATTCAAGACCGTTATTCCTTGTTGACGCGCGAATTAAAAGTGTGGCAGGCACGCCGCAGACAAAAACGGGTTGAAAGTTATGACAATGACATGTGCCAAGTGAGTTTTTTGTCATCTTATGGGACGACGACGCAAGATATTTATCCCACGCGCATAATGAACATGTACTGTGAATTAATAGATGTGGGGTTAGAAAACCTCACATTGAAGCCCATTCCATTTGATGATGCCCGGGCTCGTATGAATGATGAACGAGAATTTATAAGACAAGAAGATGGTTTTCCTGTTGATTTGCTCAATTTCAGTGTGGGAGGCGCGCAAATTAGAGGAGGGGAAGAAGATGGGCATCATAGGGCTTTTTTGAAGTATCTCGGGGGAGAAAATTTTGAGAGCTTAAAATTTGAAGATAAAATCGAAATCTTGAGAAAACATGCAGTTATGTTCCATTTTTATCCAGTGTTAACATTTAATCGAACGCAGATCCAAGATTATGAACCATATCTCCCGTTTTGCATTCCCGTTGTTGCAAGGGTTTCTCGTTTTAGAACGGCAATGAACGCCGAAACACAAGAACCTCAAATCGTTTCATTGGGCATAGAGTTTATTTATAATCCTGTTCAAGATGCATATTCTCGCGATCTAAATCTTTATGATCAATGGGAACAAATTACGCCTTATACAGAAAATACCTTTTTTATTGAGGTGCATAAATCTTTGCAATTGCTGTTTGGTTTTGATCGTGCCTTAAGCGAAGACTTAAGAGACGATCATCCCAAAGAAAAAAAGCAAGATGCCGAAAATGATTCCAATGACCAACCTGAAGCTTCTGAAACAACATAAGTAATGTTGTCTGTTGCCATTGTTGGGGGAGCACGCCGCTTATTCGTGCTCCCCTTTTTATGCATAGGAAGACCATGTCGATTCACCCCAAAATGCCCAAGATAAATTTTAAGTTGGGTTTGTTGATGTTGCTTGTATTCGGGTGTTATAGCCCTGAAAGAAGTCTTTCTTTAGACCCGCACAACAAACCCATCGTGCATATTTTAGAGTCGCAATACAACTTGGATTCGGGTACCGTACTTATCAAATGGGAATATATTGGTTCTACAAAAGTTACTGCCTTTGAGGTTCATCGTCGGATTTTGGGAGACTTTGAAGTTGTTGCTCGAATCGTTGCAGATGGCGAAATACAAGACTATGCATATGTTGCCACGTATCAAGATGATGCCTTAATAGCTGGTGAAAATGTATTTTATCAAGTTGTTGCAGAGCTTGCAAGTGGCGGAAAAGAGTTGACTCAAACAAAAAATGTCGTCATACCAGGTGCACAGGCTCTGGAGACTGTGCGTGATCCTATAAATTTGTCTGTGCAGTTTCGTTGGTTACCCGATCCCAATGTTGCATCTGGGTATCAAGTAATGCGTTCTGTTGGCGGTGGGCAATCGGTTGTGATTTATGAGACAAATTCTCCAACTGAGTCGTCATTTGTTGATCAGGCGATCCAAAGCAATGAACCTTATGAATATCTTGTAAGAACTTTGACGCCCAGTGGAAAAACATTGGTCAGTCGGTCCGTTACAGCTCATTTTTATAGGTTGGCCACCACACAACCTGTTGAAACTGTCCTTACGGATACGGAACGTTTGCGTCTAAGTGTTGGAGAACCCACAACAAGTGGTGGCACGCTCGCCATTGTGGCAAGAGAAAAACAACTTTCTCTGTATCAGTTTCGTTATCAAATTGGTTTGTCTTTTGACGGTTCTCCACGCATCTTGCGCACATTGGTAGGCATTGCATTTCCAAGTGCTTTGGCATTTTCTCCCAAATCTGTCGATTTGGCAGGGCCATTGACCTTGCCTTCATTTTCTGTATTTCCACGATTATATGTGGGGGGCTTATTGGGCAACGGGCAAATAGATATTGTAGGTTTTGATATGCCCTTGTTGAATCAAGTTTGGTCCCTGCCAAATAGATGGGATGCTCCATTGGGCGCAACACATGTCGCACTTGCACGCGATGACCAAGATCGCATTTATGCTGCGGCAGGAAACGAATTGCGCGTATTTTCTTCTTTTGGTGGTTTATTAGGTAACGAAACCTTATCAGGATTCATCAAAGATATGTCCATTCAAGGAGATCGTATTTGGGTCGCATTGGAAAATGGAAGAGTCGAACGCGGTGTGCTTGTATTTAATCAAGGGGTGTTGTCTGCGGTGCAGTGGGAAACCGTAGTTTTGCCTTTGGGTGCAGAAATTGTAGCGATGACACACAACAATTTAGGGCAGGTATTTTTGTTGGATGCCAACAATCGAAAAATGATCGTTGCACAACCCAATGGCACTTCAATTTTTCAGTTTGGTCTGCCATTTGGTGATTATAGAAATGGTGATGTGGTTGTTGATCAATCCTCTGGGAATTTGTTACAAGTGACGGATGGACATGGTGACATTGTGTCTTTTATACCTTAAGTTGCTCATTGTTTAATGAGGGGTTTATGTACGTTTTGATTGTTTTTTTAACGTGTTCTTTTTTTTCTGTAAGTGTATTTGCCGAAGAAGTTTCGCCAGAGATACAAAAAAGAGCGGAAGATGCCTATCTGAAAAAAGATTACGAACAGGCCTATACAATACTTACTCAAATCCCAAATCTATTAGGGGTTGTACCGATTCTCGATTCCCCCAAAAACCGTACGCGCGCCGAGATTTTTTTTGATTTGGCAAGAATTCGTTTGGCTCAAAATGATACAGCAAGAATAAAAGAAATACTGACCTATGTTTTTGATCTGGATAGTGATGTCAAAAGAGGCATTTTGAGTTTAGACGATGATGATGCTTTTTTTGAAACCAGGAATCGCTTGGCACAACTAAGAAAGCAGAAACGCCAGCGGGATCTTTCAGCAACAACTTTTTTGGGGGCTGCTGGGCGTTCACTTGTGTTACCTGGGTGGGGGCATTTTTATCGGGGGCACCGGAAACGGGCTTATGGGTTTATTGGCGCAACTGCCGCTGCAACCATTTTTTGGTTTATCAGTGATCAAGATTATAAACGCGCTTACAATGCCTATCGCGCAACTCAAATTGGAGAGTTAAATATTGAATTGCGCAATGGAGGGTCAACAGATCCTTTTCCTTATCAACAACGTTTCCAAATCGCCCAATCGAAAGCCAATCGAGCCAATATGGCCTTAGGAATACTGGCAGGTGTGTGGTTGGCTGGTGTGTTTGATCATGTTGTCATTGGTCCAGCCAATCTGGAAGTTCGTATTTCAATTTATTAAGGGAGTGCGATGCGGTTTTTTTGCTTTGTCATTTTAACTTGTGCGACAATAATGGTCGCACAAGTTGGTGCCCAAGATACGGCATCACGTATTGCGGTGGTGCCGTTTAAATCTCCATTTAACCCAGATTACGGCGTGTTTATGGCCGACCGTATTGCATTTGAACTGTATTCACATACACATGTTCCCGCTTTGGGCAAAGACCGTTTTGTTTTGGTTGAAACAGACACGCTCAGCCATGACATTCAAGACCAATTACTAAATATAGATAGCCAAGTTTCACCCAAATTATTAGAGCATTTAAGGCAGCAAATACCTGCCAATTATTTACTTACGGGCAGTATTACATCAACTGGCATTCACCATCTTGACGTTTTGTTATTGGATCTTTCAAGTGGAAATGTGGTTTGGAAAGGCAAGGTAAGAGATAACCCGTCTTGGGTTTGGACCCATAACCGCGAAGTGGGTGAAACACCTACCCGAGAAATCATAAACCGTTTGGGTTTTGGCGAAAGCGAAACGGGCCCCTTGCCCTTAAAAGCTGAGGTGTTGCCCAAGCAGATTCTTATTCAGCCTTTGTTTACAAGAGGATATCAGGCCTTAGCTGCAGAATGTGAAGGCCGTATTCGAACGACCGTTATTCAAGATGGCATATTTACACTGGTACCAGGCGCACTCAAAGGGGCGCGCGGCCAACAGCGTTTTTCACGATTAAGCCAAACCTTGCGTAAACAAGCCAACGAAACAACGGTTTCAGACGCGGTTTTGTGTGGCAGTCTTTTAACTTTTGGCAAAGATGGGGGAGCTGATAATATTGCCATTGTTTTGCGTTTGGTAAACGTTCATACAGGTTTGTTGATGTGGATGGGTGCATCTAATGGCCGGCGTGTATGGCGTCATGATAAACTGGATGATATCATTTCGGGGGTTGTGGCGATATTATCTGAAGATCTTGCCCAATTTGGCGCAGATGCCGCAGAAGGGGCCATGGCCGAGTTGCGTGTTAATGCACAAGACGGTGAGGGATGGGCCACTTTGGGGGAGGCCTATTTTCGAAGAGGGCTTTTAAGGCAGGCAGAAGAGGCTTTTGAAAAAGCACTGACCTTTTCAGATGGCCATGCGCGGGCTCAAACAGGTTTGGGGCAAATTATCCTGCGTCGGGGGGGCGATTTTAACAAAGCGGTGTCTGCTTTTCGCATTGCCTTGGAAAAAGACCCCGAATTTTTGTATGCGTACTGCTATTTGGCAAAAGCATTCTTAGATCGGGATATGTCCGATGGTGAAAAGTATGCTGTTGAAGCCTTAAAACGGGATCCATCATTTAGTTTGGCCTGGCAAATTTTGGGCGATTGGTTTCTTGCCAGGGAAGAAGATCGGGAAGCAAGTGAGGCCTATCAAAAATACCTTGCTTTAGAGCCCGACGACGTAGAAGTGGCACAACGCTTGGGGCGTGTGTTGTTGAGGCTAAAAGATTATGCACAAATTGATCGTCTCATAGCCCCAATTCAACGGGCAAGGCCAGAAGCGGCTGAGCTTGTTGCTGTTGTGGGGATTAAAAATATTCGCGTAAAACGTTTTCAAGAAGCCACGCGTTTGTTTAATCGGTTTTTGTCGCAGGTCGATAGCCGAGAGCGCCATTTGTACGAAGATATACAGTTTATAATTCCAGACGAAGACAAATCTGTCTATGTGACATTAGATGAATCACAACAAAAAGTGTATCGAGATCGGTTTTGGCGGGAGAAGAACCCAGATCTTTCAAGTGCCTATAATGAGCGTTTACTGATTCACTACGAGCGTGTATGGGTAGCTCGCCAAGATTTTGGGCAAGATGTATATCCTTGGGATCAGCGGGGCAGTGTATATGTCCGCTATGGCGAGCCAGATTATAGAACGCGATCAGGGTGGACACCGACCCTGCCGTCAACGCAGGTGCAGCAAGTTAAAGAACGCATCTATCGTGAATTGTATGAATATCCACCCGATGGCGAACTCATTGGGCCAGTATTTCCAGTGCGCAGTGGTCGCACGGTGAGTATTGCCCAAGAAGAGGAATTTGCAGTATTGGAGCAGGGCCAAGAAGACAATCAGTTTACTGATGGTTTGAGGCGAAATCAAACAGATGGGCAATATGCAAACAATGCCAGCCAAGAAGCTTATGCACCAGTAACAATGCAACACGACCAAAGCATTGTGCCTTGGGAGTCTTGGGTTTATGTGGACATAGGCGGTGGGTTGGTTTTTGATTTTACAAAAGAAATGGGAGGCATGTCTGGGTATGATTTTGCACCCATTCCGCCACTGCCTCCAACTATGCTTAAATCCACCATTCGCATGGCAGAATATGCTCCTGCAATCGCGTTTCAGCGCGCGGTCTCAAATGAAGCGGATCACTTTAGAAAACCACAAGTTTTGCCTTTGGCAGAGTTTTTTTATGATGTGGCAGATTTTCGGGGTGGACCACAGCGTACACGGGTTGATGTGGTTTTTGCTGTGCCACTGCCAAATCTTATGGTTGTCACCAATGGCCAAAGACCACAAGTCATTTTGGAGCGTGCAACAGCACTTACAGATTCAAGCTATTCGGTGGTTTATCGCCAGGAAAAACGCATAGAAATTGATGCCGATACGGCAAATATTGCCCACAAAAATATTGTAGATGCCATTCGGCAAGATGTACCTCCAGGATTTTATCATCTAACATTAACGGTCAAAGATTTGATGTCTGGGCGTGTGGGAATTTTGAAACGAGATATCAATATCGAGGCATATGAGCAAGATAAGTTGCAAATGAGTGATTTGATGTTGGTGCAAAGCATGTCAGACACTGTGAGAGATATTCGGTTTCGGCGTGGTAATTTGGAAGTAATACCCAATCCAAAACGCGAATATATGGCTCCCCAACCTTTGGCTTTTTATTGTGAGGTATACAATCTTAAAAAGAATGAATTTGGCCAAACAAATTACAAGATTACCACGGCGGTTAAAGCCGTGGACGAACGGGCCAAGTTTAGGCCTTTGGGAGCTATTGAACAGCCTGAAGTTGCCTTATCCTATGAACAAGTCGGAAACCAACCCTGGGAACGCCTGCCATTGGAAGTCGATTTATCCAATGCCCAAGCTGGAAGCAATCGGTTGATTGTGGTCATTGAAGATTTGGTATCTGGTGGGCGGGTGGCAAAAGAGGTCTCCTTTGAGTATATTCGTTAGGCAAGATTTGACAGCACCTATCTAATTTCTTAAGTTTTAAGATGTTGTTATGGAGGGATGTCATGGCAGATCAATCTCATTTTAAAGAAGATGATGAGATATTGGCCAAATTAGATCATGAAGCTGATATTGAGGCATTTTCAAATCTCATGGCCCACGCTCATGGTTTGGGTGTGAGTGCTGCAGATTTTGTTCGTGAAGAGCCCAAGCGCACGTCCCGGAAGTATATTCGTAAATTGTGTCTTTTAAATCAAAAACGCACCTTTAAGATGATGGTGGCTTCCGTTTTAAAAGGATTGTGGGATCGCCCAGTAAATGATCCGGCAGAGTCTTTTGTTCAGACGCTCTACAAACCACCCACACCCACCAAACCCCATGTCAATGGCCAGGCTCGAAAGGCTCCTTGTGAATAATCCACTCATTCTTAGGGCACATATTGCCGAATTGGAAGAGTTGCGTGACCAATTGTTGGCACAGGCAAAGAATGGTCAGGTGGGGGCCCAAGAAATGGTAAGTCGGTTGCATCGAGATGCCATGGCCAAACGAGACAAGTTGCGGGATCGTCCTGGTCCTACCATTTAAGACAGAATGTTGGGAGGCACGAACGGCATTGCTCGGCATTGCCGTTTTTTTATATAATGGAAAAAATATTAGCCATAGATTATGGGCGAAGACGCATTGGCCTTGCTAAAAACGATGTGCTTGGGTTCTCTGCTCATGGTTTACCTACGCTCTCTGTTCGAAATCAGGAAAATGCGATAATACAAGTCTTAGACGTTATCCAAAAAGAACAACCAGATCGAATTGTTGTAGGTTTGCCTCGTAACTTAGATGGCAGCAAAAGTGAAATGGCAAAGGTTGTTGAAGTATTTGTGGAACAATTACAAGATCGTATGAGTCTGCCAATTGTTAAAATTGATGAGCGGTTGACATCTGTTTCTGCTTTAAAGATCATGCGGGATATGGGTATTAAGCAAAAAGGCAATAAGGGAACGGTCGATAAAATGGCTGCTGTTTATTTATTGGAAATTTATCTGCAACAACAGGCTACCCGTATATCTGATTAAGGAGGAATTTGGTTTTGTCTGAATGGAGAAGCCGAATACAAAAAGAATGGATAGCAATCGGGATTGGTCTGTTGTTTTTGTGGGGTGTAATAGGCGTTATGGGTGCGGCTTGGTGGTTAAACCGGGCAACGGGTGCCAAGGCACAGGTGGTGCTTATTGAGCCTGGTATGACGGTTGGAGAGATTGGATTGCGCTTATACCAAGCCGATCTGATACGCAGCCCTCAATTGCTACGCGTTTTTGCCCGATTAGATGGTGCTGGGCGTAAACTCATGGCAGGTCCTCACCCATTTCATGGCAATATGACCACTTGGCAAGTGTTACAAGAATTGGGCATACCACGCGAAAAATTGGTCGATATCACAATTTTTGAAGGTATGCGAATGACTCAAGTGGCCCAAATTTTGGCCAAGCGTTTGGACTTGAATGAAAAAGAACTGTTAAGATGGATGGCTGACCCCGATTTTTGCAAGTCGTTGGGTGTTCCGGCAGACAATTTAGAAGGATATTTGTTTCCAGAGACTTATAAAGTATCTGCTGCCACAAGTGAAAAGAAAATATTGTCTACACTTGTTTCCCACTTTTTTGCTGGTTTTGACAAAGACTTTCAAGAGCGTGCAAAAAAAATAGGCATGTCCCTTCAAGAAGTGGTTATTTTGGCTTCTATTGTTGAAGGAGAAGCCCAATTAGACAATGAACGAAGTACAATTGCCGCGGTGTATCACAATCGGCTCAAAAAGAATATGCGTTTACAAGCCGATCCAACGGTTCAATATGCATTACCCGGAAAGCCACGTCGCTTGTTCTATAAAGACTACCAATACGAATCTCCTTACAATACTTATCGACATAATGGGTTGCCACCAGGCCCCATCTCAAGCCCTGGGAAAGCCTCTATTGAGGCCGTTTTATACCCAGCAAACGTAGACTATATATATTTTGTAGCTCGCGGTGATGGTTCACATGTTTTTAGTCGAACATCTCAAGAACATGAAGAAGCCAAACAGAAGACAGCAAGTGCACGTAGAAAAACCTGGAAAAAAGCGAATTGAGGACGGCATGTCGGTGTTGGAGGGATTAAATGATGCACAATTAGAAGCGGCTCAGACAGTGAATGGGCCGCTGCTTATTTTGGCAGGAGCAGGTTCGGGGAAAACGCGTGTTCTAACACGGCGCATTGCCTATTTGGTGGGTGAGTTGGGCATAGAACCCGATCGCATTTTGGCCATGACCTTTACAAATAAAGCGGCTGGTGAAATGCGAGAGCGTGTTGAAGGTTTATTACATCGGTCTTGCAGGAATATGTGGATTGGTACCTTTCATGCGCTGTGTGCGAGATTGTTGCGCACTGAAGCAGATCGGGTAGGATTGCAATCTAATTTTACGATATATGACACAACGGATCAAATGGCGCTTATGAGGCGAGTGCTTGCCGATGAAGAACTGTCTGAAAAGCAATATCCGCCACGACAAATCCGTGCTCGTATCAGCAAAGAAAAAAACCGCATGATGGATGTGGTGTCCTTTTCGCAACGCGCATCAACTTTTTACGAGCAAACCGTTGCGCGTGTGTATCGACAATATCAAGCGCGGTTGCGACAAAACAATGCGGTTGATTTTGACGATTTGCTACAATTGAGCGTACAGGTATTGCGCGACCACGATGATATTCGAAAAAAGTATCAAGAAAAATTTGATTACTTGCTGATAGATGAATATCAAGATACAAACCGCCCGCAATATTTATTTGCACAGTATTTGGCGGAAATACATCAAAATCTCTGCGTAGTCGGAGATGATGATCAAAGCATCTATGCATGGCGCGGGGCAGACTTACAAAATATCCTCAACTTTGAATCTGATTATCCCAACGCCCAAGTGGTAAGGTTAGAGCAAAATTACAGATCCACAGAAGTCATTCTCGATGCGGGGAACGCGGTTATTCGCAACAATGCGGGGCGCAAAGGTAAAGAGCTTTGGACTGAGCGCAGTGGGGGCGAAAAAATTAGACTTCGCAAATGTCCTGATGAATCTGAAGAGGCGCGTTGGATAGCTGGGGTGATACAAGATTTGAAGCAACAAGGTGGTTATAAGTATAAAGATATGGCTGTTTTGTATCGAACCAATGCACAATCGCGATCAATTGAAGAAGGCCTACGGCGATCGGGCATCTCCTATCAAATTGTGGGTGATGTGCGTTTTTATGAACGCAAAGAAGTAAAAGATATTTTGGCTTATCTGAAGCTGATTGCAAATCCACGAGATTCAATTAGTTTCAATCGGGTTATTAATACGCCTCGAAGAGGCATTGGCAATACATCTTTGGAACGCTTGGATGATTATGCCATGCGGGAAGGGATACCCCCTTATGAAGCTTTGATACACTTGGCTCAAATTGATACTATCCCTGCCCGAACCGTTCGTGTGATGCGCAGTTTTTATGAAATGATGGAAGGGTTTCGCGAAGAATTGACACACTTACCTGCCGACGTGCTGGCAGCTCGGGTCGTAGACGAGACAGGGTATTTGTCTGAAATGGATAAAATGACACCCGAAGAACGTGAATCTCGAAAAAACCACGTCAATGAGCTCTTGGCAGATATTCAAATATTTACAGAACAATCCGAAGAAGTATCTTTAGATGCTTATTTGCGAAAAGTTTCTTTGGTATCAGATGTTGATCAATGGCACAATGACATGGATTCTGTTACTCTTATGACATTGCACAGTGCCAAAGGCCTTGAATTTCCAACCGTGTTTATTGCCGGGTTAGAAGATGGTCTTTTCCCAATATTAAGACCCGGTGATGATGAAGTAAACGAATTGGATGCCTTAGAAGAGGAACGCCGTCTGTTTTACGTGGGGATTACAAGAGCCCAAGACCGATTGTTTTTGTCCTATGCGATGCAGCGTCGTCGTTACGGTGGTTTTGTGGCGGGAAATGCCTCTCGATTTTTAACTGAAATACCCGAAGACTTGATTGATGCAGGGTTTCGTATTTCGGAAATAGGGTCCATACCAACGGTCAAAAGACATAAAACCAAGCCAGCATCTGTTCAAAATACGTCTTCGGAGGGTTTTGTGATGCGTGAGGGGGCTTGGGTTTATCATCCTACTTGGGGGCGTGGGCAAATTAAGGCACTTTCTGGCGTGGGGCAAAGTGCAAAGCTGAAAGTGCGCTTTGAAGATGGAGGCACAAAAACCTTGGTTGCTAAATTTGCAAATCTTCAGCCGGGATAAAACAAAAAATGTCATTTTGGAATGGAAATTTATAAGTTCTTTTCCGCTCTGTATTTCTGTCAAATTCGGTTGTCAAAAAAAACGTTGTAACCCTTTTGCGGGGGTAATTTGTTCTTGATTTCCTCGACCCTTTATCTCATATTAAAAGGGATTGTTAAAATTTAATTTCTCGTCAAATAAACCAAGGTAAAAGAAACAATGCCCGTTACAAAGGACGACGTTAGGAAGGTTGCTCAACTTGCTCGTCTGTCCTTCTCACCGGATGAAGAGCGTTTAATGGTAGACGAACTCAACCGGATGTTAGCGTATGTGAATGCTCTTGACGCATTAGACACAACAGGTGTCTCCCCAACTGCGCATGTGTTGCCCCTTGAAAACGCGTTTCGTACAGACGTGTTGGGGCAGTCACTTTCTCAAAAAGAAGCGCTGGCTAATGCGCCGCTGTCTGGGCAGGGTCACTTTCGGGTTCCTCGGGTAATTGAATAGGCAACGTGTCGGCGGTGGATACATTCACCGCCGATTTCTTTTGGCTAAAAGCAAAAAGACTGGGAGGCACGTCTTGAAAAAAACAGAATACGATGGCCCCAAATACATCGTTGTAACAGGTGGGGTGATCAGCGGTGTCGGAAAAGGGTTGGCCACGGCATCCATTGGCAAAATTTTACAACACTATGGCTACAAAACCACTGCGATTAAAATTGACCCCTATCTCAATTACGACGCCGGAACACTGCGCCCTACTGAACATGGAGAGGTGTGGGTGACCGATGATGGGGGAGAAATTGATTTGGATTTGGGAAATTATGAGCGGTTTTTAGGCTTAGACTTACCC
>JAYODI010000042.1:34902-46704 GCA_038279365.1 Candidatus Latescibacterota bacterium
GTTATTGAGCGGGAACGGCGCGGAGAATATTTGGGGCAAACCGTTCAACCCATTCCACATATTACCGACGAAATTAAAGACCGTATCAAAGAGGCAGCCACGGGTTTTGATATTGCGCTCATCGAAATAGGTGGAACCATTGGCGACTATGAAAATATGCCATTTTTGTTTGCCGTTAAAGGTTTGGAGCGAGAAATAGGAGAAGAAAATATCTCTTATATCTTGGTCAGTTACTTACCAGTGCCAGGGCATATTACAGAAATGAAAACCAAGCCCACCCAACATGCCATCAAGCTATTGGGGGAACATGGCATGGTGCCCGATTTTATTATTTGTCGTGCTGTCAGACGATTGGATGATGTTCGGAAGCACAAAATTGAAGTTTCTGCCAATATTTCTGCCGACCGCATTATATCTGCTCCCGATGCCGACATTCTCTATCAAGTGCCTCTCGACTACGAAGAAGAGCGTGTGGGGCTAAAAATTTTGGATCATTTGGGTTTGGAACCCAAGTCTGAGCCAGATTGGGGGCGTTGGAATGAGTTGTTGGAACACATTCGCAACCCCTCTCATACTGTTAAAATTGCGATGGTTGGTAAATATGTCGAAATTGGAGACTATGAACTAACCGATTCTTATATTTCGGTCAATCAATCCTTAGAACATGCTGGGGCCAATTTAGACACCAAAATTGAGATTTCCTGGATTGATTCACGCAAGTTAGAAAACCAAGATGCCGTAGATGTTTTGGGTGGTTTTGACGGAATTATCGTGCCGGGTGCCTTTGGTGAAGGAGGTTCCGAAGGTGTTATTCGAGCCATTCGTTATGCGCGAGAAAACCAAATACCTTATTTGGGTTTGTGTTATGGCATGCAAATGGCAGTGGTCGAATATGCACGAAACTTGGTCGGTTTAAAGGATGCCAATTCTGCAGAAAATGATCCCGACTCACCCAATGCCGTCATAGATATTCAGTTTAGCCAGCGCGAGATTATTGAAGAAAGCCGATATGGCGGCACGATGCGTTTGGGCGGATATGTGGCCGCGCTGAGACGCGACAGCAAGGTTTTGGCCCTCTATGAAAAGACGGGGCGTTTGGAGGAAGATGCTTGGCGTATTTCCCGTTTGCACCAAAAGCCAAAAGAAGCATTTCGGTTGGGTGTGATTTTAGAAAGTGAAAAAGCCGTTATAGAACGCCATCGTCATCGTTATGAGGTTTCGCCAAAGTATGTAGATTTGCTTGAAGAGTATGGTTTGGTTTTTTCTGGTTATCATCGGCGTGAAGATGGTACGAAATTGATGGAGTTTATCGAGTTGCCCGATCATCCTTTTTTTGTGGCCACGCAAGCGCATCCCGAGTTTAAATCTCGATTAGAACAACCTGCACCGCTGTTTTATGGTTTCGTAGATGCCGTGGTTAAGCATGCCAATGCGCGTGTGGATGAGCAAGTTACAGAAGATGCCGCTTCCGATTAAATGGGCAACTGTCGGATTGATGGTATTTTTGTGGCAATGCCACCCCATAGAGGAAACCTCTGCGCCTCCTGAAGACCAAAACCAGCCTTACTTGGTCATGAAGCAGTGGGAGACCATACTCAAAAAGCAAGGGCGTAAACGCGTTATTGTTCGTGCCGATTCGCTTTCTCGATTGGCAGTCAAAAGCCAAGCACTTTTTGCTGGAGAGGTGCGTGTGGTTTTTTTGGGGGAAAAAGGGGATACGGTTTCCCTATTGTCTGCTTCGCGCGGATCTGTAGATCCCAATGGCGACCATATTTCGGTTGTTGGCAATGTGGTCGTTTTGGCATCTGACAGCACGCGCTTGGAAACCGATTCCTTGCGATGGGATCGAGATCAGGAACGCATATTCGGTGATGGCATCGTATCCATTTTTCGCCCCGAAGGACGAGAGCATGGTATTGGATTTGAGGCCACTGCCGACCTTAAACAATGGACGCTCAGGCAAGTGGAGACTCATCTGACAGGTAAAGCCCAGTGATCCTATATTTCTTAATCCAGCGGTGGGTAAAAAAACAAATAAAACTCCGGGTGATACTCGGAGTTTTATTTATTAGTGGCCTGCCAATACAAGCCCAGCAACAAATGACAGCAGAATGGGTAGAAACCCGCCTTGGAGAACTGGGCAGTTCTCGAAAGTATATCGGACGGGTAGCCTATCAAGATTCTTTAGGATCTATACAAATTGAAGCAGATTCCGCGATTGTAACGGGTTCTGAATATGTATTTGTATCCAATCTCAAATTTCAAGATTCGGTTCGGGTCATTCGGGCAAAGGAATTGCGTTTTAATGAAAAAGAACACGTTGCTCAATTTTTAGGTGATGTTTTTTTTCAGGATAAAAAAGGATCTTTGTCTGCATCAGAGATCGTTGTATGGCCCGATTCTCAAAAAATAGAGGCCAAAGGTGGAAGTGTTTTTGATCTCACGTTAAGGTCCCAGCGCGTAAAAGCAGATCGACTTACTTATGATGGTCAACGCGATCATGGTGTGGGTTTGGGAAATGTTGTGGCAACGGTTGTTGGTGACCAAGGAGATTCACTATGTATTCAAACTGATTCTTTGCATTTTGCATCTCAAGAAGAAAACTTTTCTTTTTGGGGCATATCCAAAATCCAACAATTGGGAATGGGTTTGTTTGCAACCCGAGGACGCTATCAAGGGGGAATATTGCAGGCCAGTGGTTCACCTGAAATTTATTGGTCGCGCTCATCACAAGCAGACTCGGTTTGGGCCAAAGCCGATTCTATTGATATGCGATTTAACGATCAAGAATTGCGTTCCTTCGCTTTGTTTTCGGGAACGGTTATAAAATTGAGTGCGTTACAACAGGGTTCTGTTCAAACCGTAAGAGGTGATTCTGCCAGAATAACACTCCAAAACAAAGATATTTTGTCTATGTGGGTGTTTGATAACACGAATCTTCACTTTGAAAAAGAAGATCAAACAATAACGTTGCGTGGCGATTCTGTGGCAGTTTGGTTTACGGAAGGGAATTTGGACAGCCTTGAGGTTTATGGACCTGGAGATGGCAAGTATCAGGGCAAAGACGATGGCGTCAGTCAGGTATCTGGAGATAAAAAAACATTGTGGTTTAAAAACAATGAGCTTGTAAAGATGATTATCGTAGGCAATGCATTTTGTCATTATGTTGCCAGAGGCGAAGAAGATGTGAACCGAGTAAACTTTAGCGGCGACACTTTGGTTTTGGATTTTGCAAAAGGTGAATTGTCTCAAATAGATGTGGTTGGTCAAGTTAAAGGGGTCTATTTACAAAACAAAACGGAAAAGATGCCGTGACTTTAGATGCTAAAAATTTAGAAAAATTTTATGGAAAGCGCCGAGTTGTTAATGGCATCACATTGTGTGTGGAGGCTGGTGAGGTTGTGGGGTTGTTGGGCCCTAACGGTGCAGGAAAAACAACATCTTTTTTTATGATTGTTGGGGCAATTGCCCCAGATCGCGGTCAGGTGATGTTGGCAGAGAGAGATGTTACGCATTTGCCCATGTATAAACGCGCCCGAATGGGCATTGGTTATTTGTCTCAAGAACCTACTGTATTTCGAAAATTAAGCGTATGGGACAATGTGATGGCGGTTTTGGAGCATATTGAAAAAGATCGCACAAAAAGGGTTCAGAAAGTTGAAAGGGCTTTGGATGATCTGGGGCTTGGTCATGTGCAAAAACAACGAGCCGAAAGTCTTTCTGGTGGGGAAACGCGTCGATTGGAAATTGCTCGTGCATTGGTCCAAAATCCAAAATTTATGTTATTGGATGAACCATTTGCAGGTATTGATCCCAAAGCAGTCGAAGATATACAGGGTATTATCATGCAATTAAAGGCACGTGGCATCGGGGTTTTGATTACAGATCATAATGTGAGGGAGACACTAAGCATTACAGATCGATCTTATATTTTGTCAGATGGGCAGATATTGGTTGCCGGTACACCTCAAGAATTGGCGGAAAATGCAGAAGCCCGCCGAATTTACTTAGGGGACCGTTTCCGATTGGACTAACCAGCAGGTAAAAAAGGTATTTACATTGGGTGCGGTTTGTTATTATCTTTATCTGTGCATCGTTGGAACAGTTTTTGATGTATCCCTTCTCACTGAGTGGTCTTATGATTCGTCTTCAACACACACAAACGACTTCCCTACAACAAAAGTTGGCGCCCCAACTGATTCAGTCATTGCGTCTGTTACAGATGCCAACGCTGGAGTTGGAACAACTGATCCAACAAGAATTAGAAATGAATCCATTGTTGGAAATAGACGAAGATCAAAACCAAGACTTAGAAGAGGCAGAAGCACCAGAACCTGAATCTGAAGTAAATATTGAAGCAGAAGCCGATGTGAAGGAGCAGGAAGAGGCTGAACCTGATGTTGAAGATAATGAGCGTTTGGATGAATTGGAATTTGAAAATGCCGATATGGACAACAAAGACCAATTTGACGAAGATGATTGGGATCTTTATCTCAATGAGTCTGGGTATAGCAGTCCAAGAGAAGAATTTGACCCCAATGTTGAAGATTGGACCCATGATGGGGCCAGTTTGAGATCTTTGGAAGATCTGTTGCATGAACAACTTTTGCTTACCGGTTTGAGTCATAATGACAAAGAAATTGCCGATTATTTGATAGGTAATATTGATGAAGATGGGTTTTTATGTACCCAAACCTTTGAAGTTGCAGATATCTTGGGTGTTGATGAAGCCGATGTTGAACGCGTTTTGGCTGTGATCCAGACCTTAGAACCACCCGGTGTGGGGGCGCGTAATTTACAAGAGTGTTTGCTTATTCAATTAAAAGAGCAAGGTTTTACCAGTGGTATGGTTGTCGAAATTGTGCGTGATCATTTAGATGACTGGATCAATCGTCGCCATAGCAAAATTATGCGTGCGTTGGGTGTGGATCTTGACGACTTACGTGAGGCAGAACTTGTTATTGCAGCGCTCAATCCCAAGCCAAATGTCGAATTAGAGCCCACCGTAAACCTAAATCATGTCATACCAGATTTGGAAGTTCAAGCTGTTGGTGATGAATTTGTGGTTTCCTTAACGGATCGAAACGTTCCTGCTTTACGTGTTAGCCCTATTTATAGATCTGTTTTGAGTCAGTCCGAGCGGGAAGGGCGCGATGCAAAAAAGTTTGTGGTTGATCGCCTCAATTCGGCAAGGTGGTTTATTAGTGCCATTCATCAGCGGCGCGCAACCATGTTGAAGGTCATGCGGTGCATTGTTGAAAACCAAAGGGTCTTTTTTGAAAAAGGCGCGGGTAATTTGCGCCCAATGGTTTTGCAAGAGGTAGCAGATAAGGTTGGCATGCATGTGTCAACGATTAGCCGTGTGAGCAATGGAAAGTATGTTCAAACGCCACATGGGGTGTTTGAGCTGAAATATTTTTTTGACGGTGGGCTTAGTCGTGATGATGGCGATGATATTTCAGCACGCAGTGTCAAAGAAAAAATAGCCAAACTCATTCAGGAAGAAGATACAAAAAGCCCTTTAAGTGATCAGCGCATTGCCGATATTTTGAAGGATGATGGAATTGATATTGCACGTCGAACAGTTGCAAAGTATAGAGATCAGCTAAAGATTAATCCTGCCAGGCATCGAAAAGTGATTTAAGTTAACTCTGTTGCGGATTTGACCTGAGGTGATTGTTATGGAGTTTGTATTTATTGGTTTGGCTTTGGGGTGTGGTGCATTTTTGTTTCGGATCGTATCCGAATACATGAGTGAAACCCCTATTTGGCAGACTAAAATTGAGCAAGCCGAAGAAGAACGCTTGCAATATGAGGCGCAAGTAGAGTCTTTGATGGCCTCTAAAGATGATTCTGCCGCACAGGCCAAAACGATGGATCAAGAAATAAAGACGTTGGAGCAAATGCGAGACGAACTCAAATCTCAAGTTGAAACGACAAAAAAAGAGATGGCCCGTCAGGGAAAAATAATCATGAAAAGGCAATCCTCGGAGTGACTTTGATGATCAAGTGGTATTTTTTGACAGCAGCTGGGTTCGTCCTGGCTGTTTTTTTGATGGGGTGTGGCCAGCCTTCTTATAGGCTAAATGGAGTGACGCAACTTCAACAGGTTGCACTATTGGACAGCACAACCCAAGTTTCAATAGATTCTGTGCGTGTAGAATTTAAGCACCTAATGGATTTTTTGAAAAAAAGTGAAATTGCTGCGATAGATTCTGTTTCAAAGAGTGCGTCTGAGTTGGGGCCAACAATACAAAAAGCGCAGCAAGCACTGCGTTTGGCAAATGAAAAATATGCAAGGGCATTTGAACAAATGCATCGCTTTCGATCATTTGGGGGAAATCCCGTCTTTTCAAGTGAAGATGTGGGTGTGAGCACGCAAAAACTGCTAAATGAAATTCCAGGACGATTTTACAAAGGGCGGGCATTTTCACTCGAAACAGAGGGGCAAATTCGGCGTTTTGTTAAAGCGGAATTGGTGCCAATAGAAGCCGAAGTCAATCAGGCAGAGGCGCGGGTGAGACGGCTAAGAAGTGCCAAAACGGGGCGATCAAAAGCCAAGGAAGAGATGGCAAAGCAATTTACGGAAAAGAGAAGGCGTGTTACGGAGGCCGCAACCGAAGATATTAGAAAAGTTATTCAACAACATCGGTTGCGGGTTGCCAATGTAGATACCTCTGGGCAGTATGTTTTTATCAATGTTGGTCAAGGTAAGTATTATTTGGCTGGCGGAGATCTTGATTCTACAGATTATGTGGTTCAGGTGATGGTCTCATCTCACGTTCACCAAAATATTTCAGCTAATGTTGGCAGTCCTATAGGGATATTAGATGGGGCAGATACGACAAACTCAGATGAAGGTAATGGCATTTAATGGTCTGTTTGGTGTGTACTGATTTCATCTTCTGAGATTTTATGAACGCTTTTGGGGTTAAATGTTTGTCGTGTGTTCATTCGCAAGGCCACTTCGATTCGCCCGCCTGTAAGTACAAAAAACTGCATCAAAATACCCCCGCCTTGCATCGTTTCTACCTGATAGGTATTTTTATTTAATCCCGATAATGCATTTGATAGCATGTCATCACCCCTTGGGTCTTTTAGTACGGATTCGGGCAAGGCCATGATGAGGGTTCCTGGGGTATTATTGATCGCTTTGCCAATTTTTTCGCGTATGTCAATCATGTAATGGATGGCTTTTTGGGTCTGCTCAAATTCATGATTTGCTGTATCTTTGGGTGGGGTGATGCCCCAAGTTAAGTGGTGGATAAATGGGTTTCCATATCCTTGACTGAGCATTTCGTTTCGTGCATCACTGTCTACAGGATGAACGACAGCAACATACCGGAACCACCCTTTTTGGAGGGCTGGGTGATTTGCTGGCAACCCAGAAGGGACATTAATGTAGTCTTGCCCATCAACGGGCGATGGGTAACATTTGGTGTCCCAACCTGCAATATATCCCATTTTTTTTAACGGACCAGAGACCAAGTGAGGTGGGTCTGTAAAAATGGCCGCGTGATCCATTTGGGGGTAAAGCGATACACCCGCCGCAAGGATCTTCTGTGCCACATCTTTTGCTTCATTAAGTCTTTGTGTGGCATTGTCAATTTTGAGTACATCTGAAAAATTTTCGGGCAATAAAACTTCCATACGATCTCCTTGTTGATGGGCATATGTCCACACAAGAAATGCCTTTCGAATCCCAACGTCAAGCCAAAAAAAACACAGATTATTTTGAAGTTGGCAAAAATGCAATTCGTGGGTTAATTACAAGTTCATAATTCTAAGAAATTTAAAACCAATGACTTTGGTCTCGTCAATGGATATCAGAAAAAAAGATTACGTTTTTCTGGTAAACAAGATCAAAGTGTCACTTTGAAAAGAAACTTTGGCTACTGCAAAACGCGTTTTGGTTATTGATGACGAAGAGACGGTCGCAAAGCCCATTGAGCATATTCTTAGGTTGTACAATTACGATGTACGCATGACAACCCAATGGACAGATGCTCTGGACTTACTCCAAGATGAAACATTTGATTTGATTACCCTTGATCTTGAGATGCCCACAATTGATGGGCCGACAATGTTGCGTTTTATTCGTGAAAATGGTCTTGAAACACCCGTTATCATTATTTCAGCCAGTATTACAGAACGCACCCCTCAAGATCTTGCGGAATTTAATGTATCGGCTTTTGTTTATAAGCCATTTAAAGTATCTCATATCAAAGAAATTATTGAACAAACCATAGGCGAAAGCGTTCCCAATGAAGAGGAACACGCTGTTGACTTAGATGAATTTCTTCAAAGTTCACCTCAGGTATTGGCACCAAGAAAAAAAGAGGGTATTGAAGAAGAAAAACCACGTCTACATCGTGTAAAAAAGAAGCGCAAAAAGAAATTGTTTTCTTCTAAAGAGCAAAAAACACAGACGCTTATTGCTTTTGCGATCATTGCAATTATCAGTTTGTTTCTCAGTGGATTTATGTCGGCATTTCGACAACAAGTGAGCAGTATGTTTTAATTGAAATACCTTTTCAAAAAAACCTCCGGTCTTATAGATCGGAGGTTTTTTTTGTGTTAAATGTGAACGGCAGATAAGCCTTATTGAACAATGTGTGCCATTTTTTTACAATCATTCAATAATCAAAACGAATCATTAGTACTTGTTAATTATTGCTTTATGAAAAAAAATCGATATTGGCACCTGTCTTGCATTAACAAAGTGAAAAAGGACAGGCAATGATTCGATGGTTTTCTTTTGGGGCATGTATTGGATTGATCTGCGTGGTCATTTTCAGTACAGAAGGGTTTTCAGATACACTCGATTTTGGTCGTGTGAGAATAGGCTCTCAGCAATTGGATACACTCCTTTTTAAAAATGAGAATTTGGTAAACATGATGATTTCCAAAACCACTGTATCGGACACCGTCTTCTCTTTGCCATCACAGCCTTTTTCGGGTGCTCTGAGTCAATTGGCCCCAGGTGAAGAGAGGTGGGTGCCAGTGATTTTTTTTCCGCAGGGTGTCAACCAGGATTCGGGGCAAGTGGTTTTAGAAACAAATATTGGGACGTTTTATTTGCCATTGATGGGGGAAGGGGTTGAAGAAGTGGTGGTTATCAACGAAATACTTGCTGATCCAGCTTCTAATTTATCAGGTGATGCCAATGGTGATGGCATTCGAAACAGCAATGAAGATGAATTTGTTGAGTTGTTAAATACAGGAAAGTATCCAATAAACATTGGGGGATGGCAAATTTTTGATGCGGGCGCTTCTCAAAGCAATCGATTGACATTTCCTCCTGAAACTTGGATAGGCCCATCAGAACGTGCGGTGGTGTTTGGTGGTGGAGAACCAAAGGGTATTTTGGGAAAAGTTTTTGTTGATGATGGCCGAATAGGTGGTGGGTTTCGCAATTCTGGTGATGAGATCATTCTTTTTGATCCCACCCTTGATGACACCCTTGCATTTGTGACTTATGGTGCTGAGGGGAATAAAAATACCTCATTGGTGAGGTGGCCTGAAGGTATTGGAGATTGGTACTTGCACACTGAGTTTCCAGGTCAGAACGATTTGTTTTCACCCGGAACGGCAAGAACCGTTGTGACCAAGATTAAAGTGATGAGCCAAGACACATCCATTGCATTTGGAGATTCATTGCATTTGCCTGTTATGAAGTTTTTGTCAAACGGGTCTTCTGAGCCTATCAAAAACGAAGATTTGAATTGGCATACATCCATTGAAAATGTAATGATCCAAGAAAATAGCGGTGTTTGGGTGAGCAAGCAACAAGGGGTTATCCAAATATATTCCGACTTTCAAGGCTTTCTATCAGACACCCTT
The DNA here is from genome assembly GCA_038279365.1 of Candidatus Latescibacterota bacterium. GTDB lineage: Bacteria > Latescibacterota > UBA2968 > UBA2968 > UBA2968 > JABIFK01. The sequence goes on from JAYODI010000042.1 coordinate 44,746, forward strand.
TTAATCAGGGTTCTGCCACCAAAGATGGTGAGATTGGATGTTTCTATAGAGGACTCACTGCTCTTGATAGGAAAAACATATGGGCTTCGGGTAGAAGGTGTTATTTCTGAATCTGAGAAAACGGTTTTGCAAGATGGATATCAGATTGCATTAAGCGATTCTGGCATCGCACGTGTTGTGAATGGGGAGATTCAAGCGCTTTCTTTTGGTTCTTGTGAGGTAACTGTGTGGCAGGGGGATTTGCTTGGGCGTGTAAATGTTCAGGTTGTTGCTTATGGGGATCTCAATGCAGATGGTGAACACACCATCTGGGATGCAGTTCGGGTTGTGCATTTAATTTTAGGGATTGAACCCCAAGCCACAGATTTTGAGAAGCAATCTGCAGATTTTAATCAAGATGGTGTTTTGGATATACGAGATCTTATTGGGGTGATTCAACGGATGTTTCAGGGGGAGATTGTTTCCAATAAATTGGCAGAAAATAGATCAAATATCGGGGTGAGGAAACGGATTGGGGGTGTTTCTTTGGATATACCTTCGCAAACGATCGCTATTACCTTTAAAACAATGTCCAACCAAAACAAAAGCATTAAAGCATCAAGTGGGCACATCTTTTGGGTGCAGGATGATATGGGGGGGAAGGGGATCATTTTGCCTGGTGAAGAAATGGGGGTGGTTTGGCAATCTCAAACAGTTGAAGTATTTGGGGCATCGGCATTGGAGGCATTTGAATGGATGGCATGGAAATTAGATGGCAGTAGTTATTTGTTATTATCTCAAGATGAGAGCGGCGGTGGTGTAAAGATTTTGGGGTCACATCCAAATCCATTAAATCCCTCTACTACAATAGATTACCGCATATCAGTGCCACAGGCAATCACTATTAATGTTTATAATATTACGGGACAATGGATATGTGAACTATATGATGGTTATATGCCAAATGGTTTGCACAAAACCACTTGGAATGGTTACGATGCTGAGGGGAGAGTTGTGGCCAGTGGATTATATTTTGTGCAATTAAAAGGAGCTTTAAATGTTTCTACGCTGAAGATGGTCGTGCTGCGATGAGGAGAATAGTATTCTGTTTGATTCTGTGTTGCTTTTTTGAAAGGGTATCTTGGGCTGAATCCTCAAGTGTAAAAATAGATATTGGGCAAGCGTTGGGGATGCCATCCGATACCATAGAGGTTCCGGTCAAAATCCAATCATCTCAATCTTTATCCGGAGTTGCATTTGTGGTGTCTTACAATAGCTCAGACGTGGAATATTTGGGATCGGAGCAGGTCGTGTTTCCTTTTAATGTTTTTGAAAGCAATATCCAAGGATCTTTGAGTTATGTTTTTTTAAACCCAAATACAACTGCTGTTTTGATGCCTGGAAATCATGTGTTGGTGGTAATGAAATTCAAAATTAACCAAATGGATCAAGAACGAAAAATTAAACTAAATGGCACAGACTTTTCATTTACAGATGGTCAATTTTCACCAAATGAACGTGTTGGAAAAATCAATTCTGGGGAAATTGTTGTAACGCAGCAAGTTGTGCGTCTTCATCAAGCAATGTGGATGTCTCAAAATGTTTTGCGTATGGATGTCGAATTAAAAAACCTAGAAGAAGTTTCCGCTATTCAAATGGTGCTTCGTTGGCCAGATTCTCGACTGGCCTTTCAAAACATTCAGCCCGTTCAAAGAGCCCGCAGTTGGCAGGTTTTTGTTCATCCCCAACAAAAGAGTTTGGGGTTAATATTGGCTGATATGAGTGGCAATAACGCCATTGCTCTTGGGCAAGGTAAAATTTTAGAATTGTTCTTGGCCCCAACAGACGGCACTGAACTGTCTGGGAAAATGGTGATTGATAGTTTGATTGTTACGGACAGATCGGGAGAAAAGGTAGCAATCGCATACGAGCCGACCATTTTGAGTAATAATGGACGTGAAGATTTTGCCGCGAATGAAG
>JAYODI010000144.1:0-8135 GCA_038279365.1 Candidatus Latescibacterota bacterium
GCTCATGCCTTTGGTCGATTATTTGGAGTCACACAAAATCAACCGCTTGCTCGCCTCTGTGGGGGTAATGGGCGTTGTTTTTGCCATTGTGGTTGTGCCGCTTGCATTGGCAATTCCTACCTTGGTTACTGGTACACAAGATCTAATAGGCCGCATGGTCGGAGACCGGGGCACATGGTCTTGCATTGTTGAAAATGTCGGTACAACGCCCGTTTCGTTGCATCGGTTTGATTCAAGCATAGAAGATTTTGATGTAAGTGGTTTGCCTACTGATTTGGCGCCAGGTGAACGCGACACATTGATTATTGGGTTTAGCCCTCAGGTGTATAAAACCCGTGAAGGAAAAATTAAGATTTTGGGGCGTGAAAATGATTTAGATCAATTACCTGTTGTTTTGCAGATGATTGGCAATCATCCTTATCCATCCGATACATTGCTTGTAGAACCCACTCAAGAAGTTGATCTGGGCACGGGCAAGGTTGTTTTGTCAAATACGTGGTATGCTTTTGGCGTATTCAAACCAGGGTATTTGGCTTTGTTAAAAGATTATAACCGGGTGACCCAAAAAAGACTCGAAGGATCTGTGCCCATGCTCAAAGGGTTTGATTTGGCGGGCAAGGTGAATGCCAAATTACAAGGAATTGGTACAAATCTTTTGGAAGAAACCCCTCAAATTGTTGGGCAACTGTTATCTGGGCTTACGTTTGTTATCATTGTGCCTCTGGTTTTGTTTTTCTTTTTGGGAGAAGGTCGTGCCATCAAGCGCGCTTTAATAGAGTTGGTGCCCAATCAATATTTTGAAATGGTGCTGAATCTTCTCTATCGTATTGATTTACAATTGGGTGGGTATATTCGGGGAATGGTTTTGTCGGTGATTATTATCTCTGTGTTGTCGATTGTTGGGCTTTATCTGATTGGTTTGGAATATTTTTTGGTCATTGGCACATTGGCTGGGGTTGCCAATGTTATTCCATATTTAGGACCTCTTATTGGTATTGTGGGTGGGGTTATTGCTGCGGCTTTGCAATATTCAACCTTGAGTTTGGGGGTTGTATTACCGGTGGTGATGGTGTTTTTATTTGTGCAAATTATGGATAACGTTTTTGTGGCCCCCGTGGTGGTTGCACGCAGTGTCAATTTACACCCTTTGGTTGTTATTTTTGTGGTGCTGGTGGGCAGCCAATTGTTTGGTGCTGTGGGCATGATATTGGCTGTACCCGCAACTGCAGTTATCAAAGTGTCTGCACAAACACTTTATGAAAGTTTAAGAAGTTATTCTGTGTAAATGGTTATGGATTTTTTTATTGAATATTGAGGCAAGGAGCTATTGTTTAAATGAGTGATCAAGAAACATTGGAAAAGTCTTACGATCCTAAGATAATTGAAAAAACATGGTATGATTTTTGGCATAAAAAAGGATATTTCCAACCGGAATTTCGTTCGGAAGGTAAACCCTATACCATTACCATTCCACCGCCCAATGTGACGGGTGAGTTGCATATGGGCCATGCGTTGCAACATGCGATTCACGACTCGGTGATACGTTTTAAGCGTATGCAGGGGTATCGTACGTTGTGCTTGCCAGGAACAGACCATGCAGGCATTGGTACGCAGATGAAGGTGGAACAACAAATTTGGGAGACGGAGAAAAAAACACGACATGACATTGGGCGAGCGGAGTTACTCAAGCGTATATGGGCATGGAAAGAAAAATATGGTAGTACCATTTTGCGACAATTGCGTGAATTGGGCTGCAGCTACGATTGGTCTCGTGAACGCTTTACAATGGATGAAGGATATGCCCGTGCGGTTTTAGAAACCTTTGTGAGGTTTTATGAAAAAGGTTGGATTTATCGCGGCAAACGGATGGTTAACTGGTGCCCCCAATGTGGCACGGTTATTTCTGATATGGAAGTTGAAGAAAATGAGATTCAGAGCCATTTGTGGCATATTCGTTATCAAGGTGTTGACGGTGCGCCCGATGTTGTGGTGGCAACCACACGTCCTGAAACGATGTTGGGTGATACTGGGGTTGCTGTTCACCCAAGCGACACGCGTTGGCAAGATGCCATTGGCAAACAGGTTATGTTACCCTTGATGAATCGCCCGATTCCGATTGTGGCCGATGAATATGCAGACCCAGAAATGGGCAGTGGTGCCGTTAAAGTGACACCTGCTCATGATCCAAATGACTATGAAGTAGGCAAACGACACGATTTGGCTGAGATTTTGGTGATTGGTTTAGATGGGACGATGACAGAAGATGCGGGTGCTTATGCTGGACAAGATCGTTATGCCTGTCGCAAAGCTGTGGTTGCTGCATTGGATGAATTGGGTTTGTTGGTCAAAATTGATGATCACGCCCACGCAGTGCCGCATCATGATCGGTGTGGCACCGTTATTGAACCTTTGCCCATGGAGCAATGGTTTGTGTCGATGCGCGATTTAGCCGATTTGATCTTACCCATTTTGCGAGAAAAGAAAATTGAATATGTGCCCGATCGTTTTCGAGAATATTCGATTGAATGGTTGGAAAATATCCGTGATTGGTGTATTTCTCGGCAGTTGTGGTGGGGGCATCGCATTCCGGTCTGGACATGTGAAGACTGCAATGAAGTGATTGTGAGCGTCGATACGCCTGAACTTTGTACTGCTTGTGGTAGTCAGAAACTGATACAAGACCCCGATGTGTTAGACACGTGGTTTTCTTCTGCATTGTGGCCAATTGCAACCATGGGGTGGCCCGAAGATACCGAAGACTTAAAAGCATATCACCCAACGGCCCTGATGATTACGGGACGAGATATTTTGTATTTGTGGGTGATTCGTATGATTATGACATCGGTGGAATTTGAAGATGAGATTCCATTTCAGACAGTGCTTATACACCCCACCGTGCAAACCCGTGATGGTAAGCGCATGAGTAAGTCTTTGGGCACGGGTATTGACCCCCGCGAATTGATTGATCAATATGGCGCCGATGCCACACGCTTATCACTACTGTATCAATGTGGCAGTTCACAAGACATTCGTTTTGATGCCGAAGTAAAAGACAATAAATTACAAGATTCACCCATTGCTGAAATGTGTCGCAATTTTTGCAACAAAATTTGGAATGCGGCTCGCTTTGTGCAAATGAATATGAGCGAGCGAGATATGAATGACTCTGCTTTGCGCACCCTTCCGCCAGAAATATCCGATTTGGCAGATCGGTGGATTTTGAGCCTTTATAATCGAACGGTGCGTCAGGTGACACAGTCTTTGGAGACGTATCGATTTGATGAGGCCGCTCGTGGTTTATATGAATTTGTGTGGAGTTCTTATTGTGACTGGTATGTTGAAATGGCGAAGGTGCGCCTCAATGGCAGTGATGCCAAAGCACGTGAACAGGTACAGTCTATTTTGTGTGTCATTTTTGAAGGCACTCTGCGATTGATGCACCCGATTGCACCTTTTATTTCGGAGGCTTTGTGGCAAACCTTTCCGCACGATGGCGAGGCATTAATTGTTGCTTCTTGGCCAGAACCTAATGAATCTTGGTTAGACGATAGAGCGGAACGGGAGATGGTGCAATTGCAAGATGTGGTGGGTGCTGTGCGCAATATTCGCGGTACGATGCGTATTCCACCTGGAAAACGTGTGGACGTGGTGTTCAAAACCACCACGGAAGACACGAAGGCAATTTTGTTGGCGACGCAGAATTATATAAAAGAGTTGGGGCGTATTGAATCTTTGACGATTGGTAGCGATGTCGAACGTCCAGCCCAATCGGCCAGTGCAGTTGTTGGCGATATTGAAATTTTTGTGCCATTAGCTGGTGTGATTGATTTGGATGTGGAACGTCAACGATTGGAAAAGGAAATTGCCGGATTAGAAAAAGCGGTGGGTGGTTTGGAGAAGAAATTGGGTAATGAAGCCTTTTTAAAAAATGCACCTGCAGAAGTTGTAGAAACTGAGCGTGCAAGACAGGTTGAATATCAAACAACCCTTGCCAAATTACAGGAGAATTTGGCGGTGCTTGCAGGATAGGCATAACTTGAAAATTGGTAAGGTGTTATTAAGGAACAAAAAATGCTCCAACGTTATTTGCTTCGCATCATTCTTTATTGTTTGATTTGTGCCACAATCTATTCGGGCATTGCGGCAGCCGTGATCTATCAGTTTAAAGATGGTTTGCCATCGTTTGCCAAATTGGAAGATGTGGATCCGGCACAGACAACCAATATTTATTCGGCAGATGGTGTTGAATTGAAGAAGTTTTGGATTCAACGCCGTGACCCTATTGGGTTTGATCAATTGCCCAGTGATGTGGTCAATGCATTGGTGTCTACCGAGGATCAACGATATTGGCGACATTGGGGAGTGAGTGTGCCCGATATTATTCGGGTGATTTTTCGCAATATTTATGTCAGCCGTGGATCCAGCTTGGGTGGGCATGGTGCCAGTACGGTGACACAACAATTAACGCGTCATTTATTTTTAACTTTGGATCAAACGTGGCAACGTAAAATTAAAGAGCAAATGACAGCGGTTTTGTTGGAGCGAACGTATACCAAAAATGAAATTATGACGATGTATTTTAACCAGATGTACTTTGGCCGAGGAGCCTATGGCTTAAAAGCTGCGGCGTCTCGTTTTTTTAATAAGGACGTTGATGAGTTAGAACTCCATGAGTCTGCATTTTTGGTGGGGGTGCTCCAGTCTCCCAGTTCATATTCGCGTCAACAAAATTATGACCGTGCAGTTGATCGACGCAATCTTGTTCTTGGACGTATGAGAGAAATGGGCAAAATCACCAATGCCGAATATCGCACAGCATTAGAAGCCCGAGTTATTTTTAGAGAGCCAGAAGAAGATGCAGGACTTGCGCCTTATTTTACCGAAGAAATCAGAAAGTATTTGGAGCACACGTATGGTTTGGATGTGCTCTATGATGGGGCAACGGTACACACCACATTGGATAGTCGTGTGCAGAGAATTGCAGAAGAAGAGTTGGTTCGGAATTTGGAACGCGTAGAAGATGCTGTTCAGACCAATTGGAAACGCAACCCACCGGATTCGAAATTTTGGGCACGAATTAAGACACACAGAGACACGTTGGAAAATTTGGTTTTGCAAAGTGCGCTTATTGCAATAGATCCAAAGACGGGGCATATTTTGGCCATGGTGGGAGGGCGTAATTTTTCTGAAAGCCGATTTAATCGCGCCACACAAGCTTTGCGCCAACCAGGATCTTCATTTAAACCGTTTATTTATACGACTGCTGTTGATGAAGGCATTCCCCCCACAAAGAAGTGGCCCGATACGGCTGTTTCTATCCAGATGCATGATGGCACATATTGGCAACCCGAAAATTATGATCGCAGATATTTGGGGTGGATGACCATGCGAGAAGGGTTAGCCGGTTCTCGCAATGTGGTGACCACGCAGGTGTTACAAAAAGTAGACCCCCGAAAGGTTGTGAAATATGCCAATCGGATGGGTATTCAATCAAGTATTCGACCGGTGTTGTCATTGGGGATGGGAACAAGTGAGGTGCGGTTGCTGGAGTTGGTTTCTGCTTATGGCACACTGCCCAATAAAGGTATTCATGTTGATCCAATATCTGTTTTGAAAATTGTAGATAAAAACGGCAACTTGTTGGAAGAACAGGTACAAGGCCGCGAACAGGTTGTATTGAGTGAAGAAACAGCTGCGATTACGGTTAATTTGATGCAGTCTGTTTTGGATATGCGCCGTGGGCGTGATTATGCCATTTTAAATGGTACGGGTATGGGCGCACGAACGGCTTGGGGGTTTCGTCGCCCAGCGGGTGGCAAGACGGGAACCACGCAAAATTATGCCGATGCCTGGTTTGTGGGGTATACACCTCAGATTGTTTGTGGGGTATGGGTAGGTTTTGATTCAAAGGTGTCTATGGGTAGCAAAATGACAGGTGCGTCGGTGGCAATGCCGTTGTGGGCACAATTTATGAAGCGGGCGCATCTGGCTTTGAACTTACCTGTAGAAGAATTTGAAATGCCAGCAACCATTCCACACGTAGAAGTGTGTGGAGATACTTATGAAGTGGCATCTATTTATTGTCCTAAAAAATATACCGAAGTGTTTAAGCCTGGTACTGAACCCAAAAGACCGTGCCCTGAACACACATCGGGTGCTCAAGGATTACCAGCATCGAGTAATCCTTCAAAAACCCAAAAGCAACGGGAGTATCAATTCTAAGTTATAAAAATATAAGTGCTTTCTCAAAAACGTGCCTGATTTGTTAGTCGGCACGTTTTTGAGTTTATTATGGACAAAAATGTAGATAAGTATGGGGTGATGTTAAAATATGGTGGTGTTTTGGGCTTGTAATTAAAAGTCAGATACAAGATATGTGAAAATAAATTTTAGGATGTCTTTATTTTTTGGGAACCAATAAAAAATAAAGGAGTATAACACTTGGTTCCATATTGTATATCAACCCTTTTCTAAGGATTTGCCTATTTCCAAGACGGTGCATGCGTAGTATCTGGTGGTTCAAGTAATCATTCCTATGGGAGGGAGCGCATGCAAATTTTGCTGGTTGTGGAAGATGATGTTTTTGCAACACAAGTAAAAGTTGGCTTGGAAGAAAAGGGGTTTTGTGTGACCGTGGTAACCCAAGGCCTATTGGGGCATGCCCACGTTATAGCTGGTTGTTATCAATTGATTATGGTGGACATTGAGGTGTCTGAACAATCCGGTGTGAGTGTTTGCCAGTTGTTGCGCAAACAAGGATTGCAGACGCCTATTTTATTGTTTAGTGATTTGGATCACGTTGAAGACTGCATTGTCGGTTTAGATTTGGGTGTGAATGACTATCTGCTCAAGCCTTTTGATTTGCCTGAATTGGTCGCGCGCATCCGTGTTCTTTTAAGTCGCAAGGGATCTCCACACGCATTTTATTTGCGGGCTGAAGATTTGGTTCTTGATCCTGTTACTCGAAAAGTGAAACGGGGTGAACGCGAAGTGGATCTGACGCCACGTGAGTTTTCATTGTTGGAGTATATGATGCGACACCAAGGCCGTGTGCTATCGCGAAAAATATTGCGAGATCACGTGTGGCATTACAATTTTGATACAGGTACCAATGTGATAGACGTTTATGTTAATTATTTGCGTCAAAAGCTTTCAGATGACACCCATTTGCCGTTGATTCAAACGGTGCGCGGTGTTGGATATGTCTTTCAACCTGGTGGTGGAGTGTGAATATTTTCTCTTTAAGTGGTGTTTTTGAGATGGGCGGTTCTTCGGAACCGCCCATTTTTTTATTAGAAAACTCTAATGATGTTTTAATGATTGAAGTGACATTTTGTAAAGGTATGGGTGTTTAAATAAAAGTATAAAATACCATTCTTCTTTTTTCATCGGATGCGTCATGAAAAATATGCAGTATAGAATAATCGGTTCCTTGATACTCATATTGTTTGCTGTTTGTTCAGCAAGCGCGGTAAAGATGCCTGAAGGGCATCGCGGACTGGATTTGTCTTGTGAAACATGTCACACAACTGATTCGTGGACGATTCTAAAAAATCCAATACCATTTGACCACAATCAAACCAGTTTTCCACTCGAAACTGGGCATCGCAATGTTTCGTGTGTTTCTTGCCATACAAATGGAGATTTTGTAACTGTTCAGAGCAATTGCCAGACATGTCATAAAGATGTTCATCATTCAGAAAATGGACCTGATTGCCAAAGATGCCATGATGCTCGTGGGTGGATTCCGACCCAGGCTTTTGATTTGCATCAGATGACGCGTTTTCCTTTGATAGGTGTGCATGTCACTGTGGATTGTCAGAGTTGTCATGTAAATCAAACAGGTAATGAATTTGTCGGCACTGCAACGGATTGTTTTGCTTGTCACTTGAAAGATTACGAAGATGCAAAATTTCCTAATCACACAGTTGCCCACTTCGATCACAACTGCGAGCAGTGTCACACTGTTTCTACACCCGCGTGGAAACCATCGACCTTTGATCACAATCAGACAGGCTTTGTTCTAAATGGCGCTCACTGGGGTGCTGATTGTGCCAGTTGTCATGTGAATGGTGTATTTTTAGGGACGCCAACGGATTGTTATACGTGTCACAAATTAGATTATGAGCAGGTTC
>JAYODI010000043.1:0-45979 GCA_038279365.1 Candidatus Latescibacterota bacterium
GCAAATGAAAATCACCACGGTTGGGGTGTAACTTGATGCCTACAAGCAAAGTTTCAATAGCTTCTTTTACTGCTTTGCGATTGAGCAGATGTTTCACGAAACGCAAGCGCAGATCTGCTCTGCTTGGGTCTTGTTGGAGGGTTTGACGATAGAGGTCTTCGGCCTCGGTTACTTGGTTTTCTGCTTCGAGGGCTTTACCAAATGGCAGTGCTATTTGGGGCAATGCCATACCGTGCGATTGGGCTGTGATAAAGGCATTGATGGCATCGGTATAACGCTTTTGTGCCATATATGTTTGGCCCATTGCAGCATGAATGTCTGCACGGTCTGGGAGTGATTCTATGGCGCGATTAAAATGGGTGAGGGCGTTTTCATATTGTTCAATTTGATGGTCAAACTTTCCGCGCACAAATTGGTATTCGGGGTCTGTTTCGGAAACGGTTGCAATACGATCTAAGACCACACGTGCCCGTGCTGTTTCTTGGGCAGATAGGTGTGCATCGGCAAGCAAAATTTGATATGTGAGTTCGCCGGGCATTTGTTCCACGGCTTGTTGAAGGTGTAAAATGGCTTTGCGGCTTTGGTCTTTTGAAAGATAAAGTTTACCCACTTCATAATGTGTTTCGGGGCGTTTGTTATATGCTTCGAGTGCTTGTTCGTAAGCCAAAAGTGCTTGTTCGGGTTGGTTTAACAAACGATAAATGGTGCCTTGTAAGTGAAAGGCATCATCGTCCCAAGGAGTGACTTGGGTGATGGTGGTAAGCCATGTCACTGCTTGTGGTAAGTTTTCTTCTTGCAAGGCCATATCAATGAGGCCGTAATAAGGTGCGGTATATGCAGGATCTTTTTTTATGGCTGTTTCAAAGGCTCTCATTGCGGCTTGGGGTTTGTTTTGAAGGCCAAAAATGATGCCTTGATAAGTGTGTGCCACAGCCAATTCAGGATTGCGTTGTAAGATGCGTTCGAGTTGCTTGCTGGCGCGTTTAAGGGTGCGTTCGCGTTGTTTGTCGCTGGTTAATGTGGGGAGATCAAAAATGTATTGTTCAACTTCTGCTGTGTTTTCATACGTGCTAAAGTCAGAGGCTTGCATGGGGGACTGTGCGTTAAATAGGGGATCGATGTTTAGCGCGTTGCCCAGTTGCATAAGGAGTTTGTTTTGAAGTTGAAGCATGTCTTCTGTGCGACCTTCGACATAGGCAGAGCCCAAAGTTTGCCCGTTGGCGATGTTGGCCACGCGTGCGGCAAGCCAAATTTGAGAGCCTTTTTGTGGGGCCGGTGGTTCTTGTGCTTGTAAAATGATATTGGCTGCTTTTTGGTCGCTTATTTTGCCAATGGCACCCAATAATACACGGTCTGCATTGAGCCATTGGCCGAGGGGTTCGGTGGTAACTGCGGGGGTCCAGGCGGCTTGCATGGGGGTGATGCCCGCAGAACGCAGTTCTTGTACGATATTGGCAAAAGGCAATGTGCGTACGGATGGATTGCGACGGAGCGTTTCGGTGAGGGTTGAGGCGGTTGCAAAGCTGAGCCATTGGAGCGTGTTGCGGTCTTTGGCAATGCCAAAGGGCAAAATGGCTACGGTGGGACGATCTGCGGCGTGCAGGTGTGGCGATATGGCCAAGAGCATGGCCAAAAGGATTGTGCGTATCATGGGGGAGATCCTTTTAAGGGCAAACGCAGTGGGATGTTTATTTGGTTTTTTAATGTGTTGGGCTTTTTGCCTATCTCTTTATTTTATCGGCAAATTAAGCGAATGCTGAAGCGGGAAAAGGTGTTTGGTTTGTCGCTGTTGGTATTTCGCAATTCGTGATCTTAATGGGATGGTGGATTAAGTATGATTCTTCGCACATAATGTAACAAGATTTGTTGTGGGTGGAAACGGTGCTTGGTGGTTTGGGGTGAATTATTGTAATTTTCTCAGACGGGTGGCAAAGACGCCGTCATATCCGTATTCGTGGGGGGCGTATTGGAGATGGTTGGTTTGTGTGTTTGGGAGGTGGTTGCTGGCGGGTTCCAACTGAAATTGGGGGTGGTTTGCTAAGAAGGTGTCGATGACTTGATCATTTTCTTCGGGTTCGAGCGTACAGGTGCTATAAACCAGAATGCCATTGTTTTTGACATGTTTGGCAGCTTGTGTGAGTAAGGTTTGTTGCTGGTGGGCAAGCTTTTGAATATCGTGGATGTTGCGGTGCCAGCGCATATCGGGGTGGTGATTGAGAATGCCCAGTGTTGAGCAAGGGGCGTCGAGCAAAACGCGGTCAAATTGTTGATTTGAAGGAATTTGGCTGGCATCAGCTGCAAAGGCTCGGATATTGGTGATGTGGAGGCGTTGGGCATTTTGCAAAACAGTTTTAAGACGTACAGGGTAAAGGTCTATGGCAACAATGGTTCCTGTGTTTTGCATTTTTTCTGCCATGGCTGTTGTTTTGCCACCTGGGGCGCTGCACATGTCGAGAATGGTTTCGTGGGGTTGAGGATCGAGTAAATGGATGACACAAGCGGCGCCCACGCCTTGCACGGAAAAAAGGCCATTTTGAAATGCTTGGGTCTGAAAGAGTGCCCCTGGATGTGGTATGGATAGCATATGGGGATGATGAGGGGTGATTTCTGCCTGAATATTTTCTTGGACAAGTTGTTTTTGTAGGTCTTGTGGTGTGTTTTTGAGCGTGTTGGTGCGAATGGTAAGAATGGGTTCTGTGTTGTTGATTTGGCATAATTTTTTTGTGTTTTCAAACCCATATCGAGCGACCCAGCGCTTGATCATCCAGTGGGGGTGTGATTCGGTGGTTGCAAGGTGATCGATGGGTTGGGCCTGGGCGTTGGGATAGCGCACTGTTTTGCGATTTTCGGCAACACCACGCAAGATGGCATTTACAAAACGACCGGCTGGTGCGCCTTCTATTTGGCGAGCAAGGGATACCGATTCGTTGACAATGGCGTAAGCGGGTACGCGGTCGAGGTGTTGCAATTGGTAAACGCCCAAACGAAGCAGGTTGCGCAAAGGTATTTTTTGTTTGTCTACAGGATTGGGCAAATAAACGTTGAGTACATGATCGATTTTTTGTCGCCAAGTGAGTGTTCCTAATACCAAATGTTGTAAGAGGTCTCGGTCACGAGGTTCTAAAATGTTGCGTTGTGTTTCGAGCAAATGGTTGGCATAAGCACCGTTTTCGACACGGCATAAAATATCGAGTGCAAGCTGGCGTGGGGTTTTGGGCATATTGGCTTTCGGTTTTGAAATTGTTCATAAATTGTTTTGCTTCGTAAAATACACCGCTTGGTGGAATTATGTCAAGGTAAGTTACTTTAAAACCCTTGACTTAAATGAAGGTATGGGATAAATTGATCGGAATGTAATACCATAAAAGTAGGATTTTAAAACGGGAACAGAATCGGATATAAGAGAGATTCTTGACAGGTTACTTTATTTTGCTGGAGGATAGGATGGTTGATGAGGAGCTTTTGATCCTTGAAGATGAGGATGAAGAAGAGGAAGAGGAAGAAGAGGAAGAAGAGGGGGGGGAAAAGGGCGCAAAAGAAGGGCCTTCTTTTTTGGGCAAGGGGTTGATGGATGCGCGGACCATTTTGATTTCTGATCCTGTGGATCATAAGTTGACGGCCAAGGTGACCGCACAATTGTTGTTTTTAGATCATCAAGACCAAGAAAAACCCATTCGCATTTTTATTAATTCGCCCGGTGGCAGTGTGTATGATGGGTTTGCCATTTATGATATGATTCGGTTTGTGCGCCCGAAGGTCAAAATTATCAGTTCGGGGTTGTCGGCCAGTGCGGCCACAGTGATTATGTTGGCGGCAGATAAAGAGAACCGCATGGCAATGCCCAATGCGCGCATTATGATCCATCAACCTTCGATGCGTTTTCAAGGTGCCGCAGAAGATGTGCGCCGAACGGCTGAAGAAGTGTTGAAAATTAAAAAGAAAATCAATCAGATGTATGCCGACGAAACGGGTCAGTCATTTGAAAAGGTACAAGAAGATACGGATCGCGATTATTGGATGAGCCCCGATGAGGCTTTGGAATATGGACTCATTAGCAAGATCGTACACACGTATGATGAGATTGATGGGTAAAGTCAATCACTGGTCACAGGTCAGAAAAGGTTTGTTGCTTTCGACTTGTGACTTGGAGACTTGCGACTTGAGACCCATCTTGTTAAAGCTGTGGGCTTGAATATGAGGCAAACGACAATGGCAGACGGCAGACAATCAAGATCTGTTTTCTGCCATCTGTTTTTTTGAGGTGATACTATGTCAAGAGCAGACCGTTTTTTGAATGCGTGTCGGAAAAAGCCCGTGGATGCAACACCGGTTTGGTTGATGCGTCAAGCAGGGCGTTATATGGCAGAATATCGGGCTTTGAAAGATAAGTACGAATTTTTGGAAATGGTAAAAACGCCCGATTTGGCAACTGAAGTGACCTTGCAACCCGTAAATGCTTATGAAGTGGATGCTGCGATTATTTTTCAAGATTTGTTGCCTATTTTGGAGCCGATGGGGCTCAATTTGGAATATGTGCGTGGTGAAGGCCCTGTGATTCACAACCCGATTCGCAGTGTGGCCGATATTGATGCTTTAAAGATAAAGCCTGCCGAAGAGGCCACGCCCTATACGTTTGATGCCATTCGCCAACTGCGCCGAGAATTGGATGGCAAGGTGCCGTTAATTGGTTTTGCAGGTGCGCCGTTTACATTGGTAAGCTATGCTGTTGAAGGTGGCGGTTCACGCAATTATACTTTTGCCAAGGGTTTGATGTATGGCCAACAAGATCAGTGGCACAGGTTGATGGACATGATGGCGACCGCCATTGGACATAACTTGGCCGCGCAAGCACGCGCAGGGGCACAGGCGTTGCAAATGTTTGACAGTTGGATAGGCGCATTGAGCGCAGCTGATTATCGAGAGTTTGTGTTGCCGTATTCTAAAAAGGCCATTGATTTGGCACGTGAAGGTGGCGATGTGCCTGTGATTCATTTTGGCACAGGCACGGCGGGCATTTTGCACTTGATCAAAGAGGCCGGTGGGGATGTGATTGGTGTGGATTGGCGCATTGATTTGGATGTGGCTTGGGATGGTTTGGGCGATGTGGCCGTGCAAGGCAACTTAGATCCTGTCATATTGTTTGCGCCCTTTGATGAGATCAAACGCCAGACCACACGCATATTGGACAGCGTGAAAGGGCGACCGGGGCATATTTTTAATTTGGGCCACGGCATTTTGCAACATACGCCTATTGAAAATGTACGGCAATTAATCGACTTTGTACACGATTATACAAAGGTGTAAAAATGAGTCAAGTGGGCATATTAATGATGGCGTATGGCAGCCCAGAATCTTTGGATGATATGGCTGCTTATCTCAACGACATTCGTGGTGGTCGCCCGATGTCGCCTGAATTTGTGGAAGAATTTCGGGGGCGATATGCACAAATTGGGGGCAAGTCTCCGCTCAATGAATTGACCTTTGCTCAAGGTGAAGCAACACAAGCTGAGTTGCAAAAGCGGGGTGTAAATGCTAAGGTTTATGTGGGCATGCGCCATTGGACGCCGTGGATAAAAGATGCGGTGGCCGATATGCACGCCGATGGTGTGACAGATGCGGTGGCCATTGTGATGGCACCACATTATTCACGTATGAGCATTGGACGCTATTGGCAAAAAGTGAACGAGGCACAAGAAGCCATTGGCAGTGCGATTCGTTTTAAGTTTGTCGATTCTTGGAGCCGGGAAGAAAAATTGTTGGATGCGCAGTTGGCCAAAACCAAATCGGGTTTGGCCAAGTTTGATACAGGTGACCCGGTGAAGGTGGTGTTTTCTGCACACAGTTTACCCGCCCGATTGAAAGAAATGGGTGACCCGTATGACGATGAATTGCAAGACAATGCCAAAACATTGGCCGAGCGGTTGGGGCAAGTGGATTGGATGTTTTCTTACCAAAGTGCTGCAAAAACTGGTGAACCTTGGTTGGGGCCTCAAATTGAAGATGTGATTCCCGATTTGGCACAGGCAGGGTATACAAAGATGTTGTCGGTACCGATTGGGTTTGTGTGTGACCATGTGGAAGTGCTTTATGACATTGATATTGGGTGCCAAGAAATCGCTCAGAAACACGGTGTGCATTTGGAGCGTGTGGAAATGATGAACTGCGATCCGTTGTTTATTGGTGCTGTGGCAGATGCGATAGAAAAAGCAATGGATAAGTGATGTTTTATACTGAATTTTAAGCGTTTACATTTCGTTTTGATTGGGTAATGAATATGCATGTGACGATTATTGGCGGTGGCATTGCAGGGCTTGCGACCGCTTTTTATTTACAAAAAAAGGCCAAGGAACAGGGCAAATCGGTTCAGTATACGTTGTTGGAAAGCAGTGACCGTTGGGGGGGAAAGATTGCGACAGAATCTGTGGATGGTTTTTTAATTGAGGGTGGCCCCGATTTGTTGCTGACACAAAAACCTGCGGGTATTCAACTGTGCAAAGATTTGGGTTTGGGTGACCGATTGATTCCAACCAACAATGATCGGCAGAAGACCTTTTTGGTGCAGAAAGGGAAGTTGGTACAATTTCCTGCTGACTTTTCATTGGTGCCCACCAAATTTTGGCCATTTGCCGTATCCAATTTGTTTTCTTGGCCCGCCAAAATTCGAATGGGCATGGATTTGTTTATTCCGCCGCGAAAAGAAGATGGCGATGAAAGTTTGGCCGATTTTATTCGGCGAAGGTTGGGCAATGAAGCATTGGATAAAATTGGTGGGCCGATGTTGGCAGGCATTCACAGTGCCGACCCTGAGTTGTTGAGTTTGCAAGGGTCGTTTCCGATGTATGCGATGATGGAAAAAAAATACGGTAGTCTCATTAAGGCTGCACGTGAAATGCGCAAGAATCGCCCAGCTCCCACACCGGGTCAAAAACCCCCAGCAATGTTTAACAGTTTGATGGGTGGGTTGGGTGAAATGGTAGATGTGCTTGTTGAAAATTTGGGTGGTGATTTGCGAACCAATGCGGTCATTGAAAAGGTTGCTGAGAACCGTGCGGGATATGATGTGTGTGTAAATGGCGAAACGATTCATACCGATGCACTGGTGCTGTCTACGCCGGCTTATGTGGCGGGTGATTTGATGGCAGATATTTCACCCGAATTGGCCGAAGCATTGCGCGCGATTCGATATGTATCAACCGCAACAATTTCTTTGGGTTATCAAAAGAATGATGTGGAAGGGCAACATGATTTTGAGGGGTTTGGGTTTTTGATTCCGAAGAGCGAAGGACGTCGCATTTCTGGATGTACGTGGGCTTCCACCAAGCTTGATTATCGGGCACCTGAAGATGGGGTGTTGTTGCGCACATTTGTGGGGGGCACTGGGCAAGAAGATTTGGTGGATTTGAGTGATGAGGAATTGGTGGCGCTCTCACGTGAAGAGATTGCCGATTTGATGGGGGTGCGGGCAGAGCCAAAATTGACGCGTATTTTTAGGTGGAAAAAAGGACGGCCTCAGTACGATGTGGGGCATTTGGATCGCGTGGCAGAAATGGAAAAAATGGCGTTGGGTTTGGGTGGTGTGTATTTGACGGGCAGTGCCTATCGGGGTTCGGGCATTCCTGATTGTGTGCAACAAGCTTTGGATACGGTTGAAAAGATTTTGGATCAGCACGATTCGTGATTGTGAATGCTGTTTATTTTGCGATTTTTTTAACACAGATGGCTACACCAATATGAGCATTTGAAATTATGCGAATTTGTTATTTGGATATCAGTGCGTCATATTCCCATCGCTCTTTGGCATTGCCTATGTTACACCTTGCGTGTGAGGGGAAGGTGGATGCCGAGTGGTCGATGGTTCATGCGACCATTGGTGATGATGTGCATGCCATTTCTGCGCGTGTGATTGAAACCCAACCCGACGTTGTGTTGGGAACGCTGTTTTTATTTACCCATGTTCACATGTTGCGCACACTTCGACGTGTGCATGCGCTGTTGCCCAATGTGCATATTTATTTGGGTGGGCCTGAATTTTTAGGTGAAAATGAAGCGTTTTTACGGCGTGAAAGTTTTGTAGATGCTGTGTGTCGAGGCGAAGGTGAATTGGCTTTGCCCGATTTGTTGCTGAACACAATGAACAAGTCGGCGTGGGCAAATTTGCCGGGGCTGTGTTGGTTGGATAATTATGGCACATATTGTGACAATGGCACGGGTGCTTTAAACGAAGATCAGTGGAATACATTGCCACCGCCTTCGGACAGCCCATTTTTTGATTGGTCAAAGCCGTTTATTCAAATCGAAACCAATCGCGGGTGTGCACAGTTTTGTACGTTTTGCACGAGTTATCGAACGGGACCCACACGTTGGTCACCTTTGGATCGTTTGCGGCGGGTTTTAACTCAGGCTCGTGAAGAAGGCGTAAAAGAGATTCGGATTTTGGATCGCACATTTAATGCCACGCCGCGTCATGCCATTGATCGCTTGCGTTTGTTTGCCGATGAGTTTTCGGATTTGCGCTTTCACCTTGAGATTCATCCCGCATTTTTGCCGCAACACTTTCGTGACACCCTCAAGGAGATGCCCAATGGGTTGTTGCATTTGGAAGTGGGGTTGCAAACAACCCACCCCGAAGCATTGGTGGCGGCAGGGCGCGCGGGGAAACCTGCTGTGAATTGGGAAGGGTTGTCGTTTTTGTGTGGGCTACCCAATGTGGATGTACACGCCGACTTAATTGGTGCATTGCCCTTTTTAAACTTGGATCATCAGGTGCGTGATTTGGGTGACTTGACCTTGTTGCGTCCAGCGGAAATTCAGTTGGAAATTTTAAAAGTATTGCCGGGTACACCCGTTGCACGGCAAGCGGCAGAATATGGTGTGCAACATGCCCCTGACCCGCCTTATGAAGTTTTGGCAACACCCGAAATGCCCAGTGCCGATGTGCAAACCACGGTGAGTTTGTCGCGCATTGTGGATCGTTTTTTTAATCAGCCCGTATTACAACCTGCGGTGATCGCTGCGGTTGAGAAGGACGTTTATTTTTATTTGAATTTTTTAAATTATTTACAAAATCAAACCGACCCTGCACCACCGATGAGTTTGAAACGCCGGGCGCAGTATTTGCACGCATACTTGATGGAGACCGATGTGGAATCGGCAGACTTGGTGGCCTATCATTGGTTGCTGGCTGGGCAATCACCCGACAGTGCGGTGGGCAAGGTAGAACGGTGGAAACAAGGTGTGCCTCATGAAGCTGTTCGGGTTTATGGCGACGGTGTGATTGATTATGATGGGCAAGTGTGGGTGTTGGAATTACAAGATAACAAAGCATTTTTTGTGTTTGATCGCAAACACAGCAATGTGCCTGTGGCGGTGTTTAAAGAGGTTGGCGAGGTGCTTCAAACGGCATCGGTTTGATTTGGGTCTGTTTTGGAAATGAATAGACGACGTTTTTTATGATCATGCGCAATTATCTTGCACGATCTTTTTTTATAAAAATTTATGTTTTTGAGAGCAAATTATATTTTTTGTTTGTTTTATAAGTGAAATTCACGATTTTGTATGTAATAATAAGTTGTGAAACTTACTCGAATGTGTTTGATGGTTTGTTTATGACGACGTGTGGTTGCCAATATAAGTTGTGAGCAAAGCATTGTCATTTACGGCCAAGGGTTGAGGTACTTTTTTATACCTATATGTTTTTGGATGCACTTGGGCGTTTTTCGGTTGCGTGTAAAGGCCGTTAATTGCCTTTATACTTCTTGATTTCTATATTAGATAGAAGCACACGTATATGAACGCAAGGTAACTATTAGGGATGATATGACGCAAGATTTGATTTTGATGAATCTGGGATATGCCGCAATGTTTGTGGCTATGTATGTGGCCAGTCAAATTAAGCTGCGTTCTTTGTTAATTTTTTATCAGGCAGTAACGATTTGGCGTGCGTATGTGTATTTGGATAATTTGAATATGTTCATCTGGCATGCCTTGTTTTTAATTTTGAATGCGTATCGGTTATATGAATTGTATTTGGAGTCGCGTCAAGTCACCGTACCTGAGGCATTGAAAGATGTCAAAGCATTGGCTTTTAATACAATGACCCCTCGCGAGTTTTTTTATTTATGGGATATCGGGCGTGAAATTAAATATGGTGCCAAACAAAGGTTGCTTCAAAAGGAACAAAAAAATGATCGGCTAATTTTGATTTTGGAGGGGGCCGTGGATATACAGGTGCAAAAAGGTTTGACCATTGCACAAAATCGCCGCGGTGATTTTGTGGGTGAAATGAGTCTAATTACAAACAATCCTGTATCGGCAACGGTTATTGCCGACGATGCCGTGCTCTGCAGGGAATGGACACGGTCGGATTTGAAGGGGTTACAAAAAAAGCACAATGAAGTTTATCAAAAGTTATTGGGTGAAATTGGGCGTGATATTGTTGATAAGCTTATTGCTGCAAATGAACGATTGGCAAACCATATTCCAGCAACTTCGCAAGATGTGATTGCCACATCCCGCACTTCGGATGTCAAGCAAGACGATGAAGTAAATGCACGAAGTAGCGATGGACGTGCTGTGACATTGGATGAGATTGACGCTTTGAGAGAGAAGGCCAATTAGATGTGATGGCTGTGCGGTCTTTCTAATTGGACATAAAAAAGCCCAGTGCGCAATTGCGTACTGGGCTTTTTTGTTGGATGGTGTTGCGATTAGTAGTGCATATATTCATCTTCTGAGAGTGGAAAACCTGCGGGTGCTCGAAACATATAATTGGGGTCGATGTTGGGTTCACAATCTCCATAGGTTTCCATGAGTGTGATTTTTTTCTGTATCAATGTGCCCAAATTGAGGCCGTAGTTGTGTACCGATTCACCGTGGCTTTGGAGAGGCATAAAGTCGATGTCGCTGTTTTCCCACAAGGTTAACAAACGACGGCTGTTGGCCAGTTCGCGGGTCACCATATCGTTGACCAAATCGCGTCGTTTTTGACGTTCGGTATCGTCTTTGGCTTCCATATAACCGTGTACGCCACCAATCCAAGCACAAATGTTGCGCATGGTTTCGGCATAACAGCGGTAGGCTTCTAAGCGGTCTCGCAGATCGACCCAAACGGCGTGACCATTTTGCGCTTTGGTGGTGGCAATTTCAACGGCACGGTCGAGCATGGGCCACACGGCGGTTTCAAATTTTGCAATGTCTGCGTCACACCCTTCAATGGTGTGCAGTTTCCAAAGGGCGTCGGCGGCGAGGTCGATGTTGTGTGGGTTGTTGAAGAGGGTGAGCATGGGTTCTTCGTAATAGGCGCGTTCGGATTCGGGAATGGCAGAAATGTTGGGCACCAATGGGCGCACCCAAAAACGATACCACGTAAAACCGAGCCAGCCGTAGAGGAAGTGAATGGGTGCTTTAGACACGGCTTCGTCTGTAAGACGCCATGTTTCGACCAAGGCCTCGGCATCTGAGGGACCCACCCAACGTTTGGCAACGCGCTTTGTAATGGCATCGGTGTCAATGGTGTTTTCGCTGGTTTGATAGGCGGCAACGATTTCGCGGTTGATGTCGAAGGGGGCCATATGTAAGGGATTGAGATAAACGTCGATGCGATCAAATCCACGGTCAATTTCGTTTTGCAATCGGTTTGCGACCACCCACGGGCTGGGCACGCCTAATATGTAAGAACTGCCTGTGGCGTTTGTGTCTGATAGAACGTGTGCCCCACGGCTTTCGAGGCTGGTGCGTGTTTCTTGCCACTCGGGGTCATCAACGTCGGCGCGTTGTGATTGCGTTTGTAAGTTGATGCCTGTGTCCATGCCTGCAAGAATGGGGTCTTGTTCTTCGGCAATGTTTTTAAGGCCCGTCATGAGATGAAAGTTGGGGTTGACTTGTCGGGCGGCATCGCGCAGGGTGCGGTAGTAGCGAATGACATTTTCGGCAGCGAGGCGCGCAATTTCATCATCGGGTCGCCATTCGCGAACGATGTATGGCCCACCATTGCGCCCAGGATAAAGGCTGGCCGTGTATTCAAAACCCGAGCCTGAGTCGTTGAGCAACATTTTGATAAAGCCGAGTTCGGGCACTTCGGTTAACAAGGTGCGGATGAGTTCGGCATAGTGCCAGCGTACGGCAGGGTGTGCCACACTTAAGGTGTAGCGGGGTTGATAGGAGCGGAAGGTGTGGTCGATGCGGGCGCCACGCAAAAAGGGATATTTTTTGAGCAAGGTTTCAGGTGCAGAGCGAGGGTGTGCGGCATAAAACCCCGGTGTGAGGCCATATTTGTTGGCCAGTTTGGCCAGCGATTGGAGCAAGCTGAGGTTGGCTTGTAAATATTCACGCGGATAGGTGCCTGCATTGAGTTTGGTTTCGACGTATTGGTCAATATCGGGGGTGTAGTCGTAAAAACGGTAATAGACTTCGCCATTGGGACCGGTTTCGGCAGATCGGCGTGCCAGTTCGTTAATGACCACGTGATTGCACCCGAGGCGTGCCAACTCGCGCATGCTGTTTTCAAGGTCTGTGGGGGTGACTGGGTTTTTACGGCGCGTGTTAAAACCCAATCGCCCAGTGAGGAATTCGTCGCGCCCTGCCAACCAGCGAAAGTGGGGTTGAATGAGATGACCCTGTGCAAAGGCTTCGACAGGTTCTGTGAGCCAATCGTTACGTAACCGACACAGAAGTGGATACAGCAAGTGAGGGGCAGATGCCGAGAGTTCGCCGCGCCCGTTGGCAAAACGGAAAAAGGCCCAGTCTTTTTCGGGTGGGGTTTGTGGGCCGTTGATGGATGAATTGCCATTTAGGCCGATGACGATTGTTTGTTGATCGGGTTTGGGGCTGGTGTTGTGCAGAACGGTTTTGGGAGATAACAATGTGTGCAATTCATTTGCGACGGTGGTTTCAACAGGGTGGCCTGTACTGAGGTAGTGAATGGTTATACAGGTTTTGAGTTGTTCGCCCAGTGTCATTTTGGATGCTCCCTTTTTTGGCATGTTTGATTTTTAAAACGTGAGGATATTGGTTATTCAATGGTGATTTTTCGCACCAAAATGGTTTTACACGGTTTGCCTTCTTTGTTTGGGCAGGTGAAGTTGGAATAGGTCAATAACACTTCGTGATCAGAAATAGCGAGCAAGTCGGAATACGAACACGTGTCTTTTTGATATTCTGTGGGTTCCACGACGGCCATACGATTGTTCCACGTTTTGCCTAATGGGTCGTTGGTGGCACGCAAATAGAGCCCTGGGCGACCATATGTGGATAGGGTTATTCCATTTTTGAGGGTGACCAGTGCGGGCCACACGCCACAATCGTCAAAGGGTGTTGGGGGAGACCAAGTAAGGCCGTTGTCGGTGGAATGGGAGATATAGAGCGGACCGATGCCATTGGCATCGGTGGTACGCAGGAGGCAGAGCATGGTGCCGTTGGGCAAAAAGGCAAGGTTGGGTTCTGTGAAACCGTCGCGTTCTTGGGCGTGAGGATCAGCAGAAGATGTGGGCTGATAGGCAATGCTACTGCGACACTGCCAGGTGTGGCCGTTGTCGGTTGAGTGTAAAAAGATGGCTTCGTAATATTGCGCAATTTTGTTGTTGAAGAAACGCTTTGAATAGATGATGCCCCACAGGCTACCGTCGGGGGCGAGGCTGATGCGATGCATCCACGGAAAGGTGAAAACGCCCATATAGATGGTGCGAATGGCACCGGGAATGGTAACTGTGGCCTGTTCTTCTTGCCACGTATTGCTTCCTGCAGATAACCGAGCAAAACGATATCCTGCAAGATGTGGTGGCATTTGGGCGGCATCAAAGGCGATGATTTCGTTGCGATATCCACCCAACGTTTTGCCTATGGAGGTGGGAAGTTGGTCTTGCACAGTTTCTGGGGCAACGGAACGCAGGGGCATTTGGTGAAGCAAGTCGCCATTGGGTAGGGTAAGTATTTTGGCATTGGCAGAGATGGGTCTGTCATTTGGTGTTGCAGGATGCCACGTTTGTCCTTCGTCGGCAGAGATCGACATGCCTGCTGGTTTGCCATAGGCAGTTGCCGAATCGGCTTCTACATGGTAGCCAATGGCGAGTCGGTTGTCTGGCAGTCTTTGAATGGCCGGAAATTGCCACGGCCCCCAGTTTTGTATTTCGGCAGGTGCCTGAGACACAATAACTGGGTCGTGTTGTTTGATTTTCATTTTGAGTCCTTGTTTGTTACATTTTTGAAGATCTTCGTGTTCTGTGGTTGGGTGTGAAATGTATGTACAAAGTGACAATGGACAAGGAAAGATTTATACGCTGGTTGAGGGGATTGACATGCGATATGTTGTATGCCGCATTAAAGAAAATATACCTTAAAAACAGAGGGTAAAAAGCATGTTTTGTGTGCGAAATACGTTGATAGGGGTGTGCGTGTTGATGCTTGCCAGTTCCATTTGGGCCGAGCAAATCGTGGGGGTGAATAAGGTGGTGGTCTACAAGGCCAAGCGTGTGCTTCAGTTGTGTGAAGGGGATAGTGTGCTGAAAGTGTATCCCATTGCTTTGGGCAGAGAACCGACGGGGCATAAACAACGCGAAGGGGATTCGCGCACCCCCGAGGGGACGTATGTTTTGGATTGGCGCAATCCCAATAGCAAATATTATTTGTCTATTCATGTTTCCTATCCCAACCGTGAAGATGAAAAACGGGCCGAAGCATTGGGTGTTTCGCCTGGGGGGGATATTTTTATTCACGGATTTCCCAGTGGCATATCGGGTGCGATGTGGGGGCGCTATTGGTTTTTGGGGCGTGATTGGACCGATGGGTGTATTGCGGTGTCTAATGAGGCGATGGATGACATTTGGGAGTCGGTGGAAAATGGTACGCCGATAGAAATTTATCCGTAAATGTCACACGATGCGCATACCGTTGTCACGGTTTTGTCATTTGGGGCTTGTATCTTATTGGTGTATTCGCTTCCAGGTAGGAGGGCGTGTTTTTTAGGGCACGTCCTCTTTTTATATGTGTATCGCTTGGACCTGTGTTTGACAAATGGCAGGTCTTTTTTTATTTATGGGCGTGAAGCATTTATCAATCCATTGATTCATTGGAGTGAATTATGTTAAAAGTAGGTGTGATTGGTGTGGGTGGCATTGCGCGTACTCATATCCCGGGTTGGATGGCATCTGAAGATGCCGAGTTGGCAGCAGGTAGCGATGTGAGTCAAGAAGTACTTGAGGCATGGGGCCAGGAACATGGTGTGCAAAAACTTTATGCCGACCCCAACGATATGTTTGCCGATCCTGATATTGATATTGTGGATGTGTGTACGCCCAATAATTATCACGCACCGTTGTCTATTGCGGCGCTCAATGCGGGCAAACATGTGATTTGTGAAAAACCGCTGGCCCCCACGCCCGATCAGGTGAAGGAGATGATTGCCGCCCGTGACAAGTCGGGCAAGTTGTTGATGTGTGCGCAGTCGTCGCGGTTTGCGGGCGCTTCTTTGGCGATGAAAGCGGAGGTGGACAAGGGTGTGTTGGGCGATGTGTATCATGCACGGTGTTGGATGTTGCGTCGTTCTGGGGTGCCTGGGCGACCGGGTTTTATTATGAAACAGCACAGTGGTGGTGGGCCTTGTATTGATATTGGTGTGCATGTGTTGGATTTGACACTGTGGCTGATGGGCAACCCCAAGCCTGTGGCGGTGACGGGTGTGGCACGTGCTGAGTTGGCGCATCAACCGGGTGCTTTTAGTACGATGGGGCGTGGAGCAGGTGATATTTCGGATGCATTTGATGTGGAAGATTTTGCGGCGGCATTTGTGCGATTTGAAAATGGTGCCACGCTTGTTTTGGAAACGAGTTGGATGTTGCACCACGGGCAAGATTCGGATCGACAGATTTGGCTTTATGGCACAAAGGGTGGGGCACATTTGCCGAAGGGTGAAATTTATTATTCAGACAATCAGCAAAAACAGCATTATAACTATGCGTTGAAAAACACAGCAGATCCTATGAAAAGCCATGCCTTGGAGTGTGTAGAATTTGCGCGTGCTGTGGCGCAGGGCAACCCCTCTCCTGTTCCTGCAGAACAATCGTTGCAGGTGATGGCCATTTTGGATGGCATTTATCGCAGCCAAGTCAGTGGGAAAGAGTTGCGGTTGGATGTGTGAGCTTGAGGATGAGATGACAAAAAAGGCGCGTTTCGAGTGAAACGCGCCTTTTTTATTGGTGGATATTGATCAATAGACTTTTGTGTCTTTGTCTTTTTTCTCTAACGTATTATCCCAGCGGCGTTCTGGTTTTTTAGATGGAATGCGTTCGATGAGTTTGTTGGGTTTGTTTTTTTGTTTGACCAAATCAAAGGCATCGTAGAGCTCCCCTACAACGGTCATGGCCCGGTAATGTAAGGTGTCTTGGTTGACAGATATGACTTGGTAGAGTTGGCTGTTTTCGGCACCGCGTTTCATCCAACGGTCGTCGCGCAGTTTGTATTGTTTGGGGCCACTCACAGATACCACATAGACGGTTCCGTTTTTGGGGTCTTTAACGGTGACACCGTTGCCAATGTTGCTGCCACGGGCATAGGTATGGTCGTGTCCTTGTAGCACCAAGTCCACTTGATATTTGTCAAAGAGGGGCTTCCAGGCTTCGCGTTGTGCAGTGTTGTCTCTGTTTGCCGATGCAGAGTAAATTGGGTGATGAAAGGTAATAAATGTCCAGCGGTTTGGGTTGTTTTTGAGCACGTTTTCCAGCCACGGTGTTTGTGCATCTCTGTCTTGGTTGGAGTTGAGTGAGATGATACGCGCGCCTTGGTAGTCGATGTAATAGACGGTTTCTTCTAAGCCTTCTGGGCCGTTTTGAGGTAAGGTGAAATGTGGGCGCCAAAGTGAAGATAGGAGACGAGGCTGGTTTTCGCCTTGTCGGGCATATTCGTGATTGCCGGGGGTGGGCACAATGGGAATTTGTGCGTGAATCCACTCGCCTGCTTCAAACCATTCTTGCCAGTCGCTGTCTTTGTTGGCGGTGTTGATGAGGTCACCCGCGTGTAGTAAGAAGTCGGCTTTTGGGGCGTCGAGCACTGCTGAGCGAATGACACGCGACCAAAGTGCAAGCAGGTTGTTTTGGGCATCGCCAAAGTAAATAAATGTGAAGGGCGCACGTTTGTTTTGTGCGGTTTTAAATTGATACCACGCGCTCCAAATGTTGCCACTGCCCACCCGATAGGCATAGAGGGTGTTGGGTTTGAGGTCTGTGAAGGTGACCGAGTGAAAGTTTGCGGCATGTTCACCCTCTTGCCATTTTTCGGTGGTGGCCTTTACTGCGGTGGCATAGGTGGTAAAGTTGGCCGATGCGTCGGCTATTGCAATTTCGCCCACGGCAGCGTCGATGGCGGTGTGGGTGCGCCACGTGACGGAGGCCGAAGTGGTTGGGTCACCCGACCAAGTAAGGGCGATGCGGTCGGGAATTTCGGTGGGCAAAGAATCGATGGCTGCTCGATGGTATTCGTGTGCAAGGGTGTTTTGGGCGGTGAGTAATAGGATGATCAAACAGAGAAATCGTGGCATGGTATCGCTCCCTAAAGATTGGGTTGAATCATTTGTTGGTGACACATCACATGATAAGCCACTTGTGCAAGTGTGTGATGAAGATGCACTTTTTGTGTGACAAACAGATTGTGATTCTGTGTCTGTTGGGTGAAGGTTTTTAAAATTTAGGATCTTTGATTGTTTTATGCCTGATCTGAAGGGGTCATTGAGGGCGGAAGCTTTTTGACACCCCATTCGGTATTGGGTTCTGGCCCCAATGTGAGGGTGAGCTTGCCGTCATTGATGAGGTCTGAATGCCGAAACCACGCCCGATCGTGTGTTTTGCCATTGAGCGTGGCCGATTGGATGTAGATGTTTTCGGGTGTGTTGTTTTGGGTTTCTATGATGAATGTTTCATCAGGTGACATGTGAATGGTGATGCGGTCAAAGATGGGCGAGGTGATGTCGTAAATAGGGTCGGCTTCACAACCGCCGCGCATGGCAAACAGGCCCAAGGCCATGAGGCTGTTGAGGGAGCCCATCATACCTTGGTCTTCGTCGCCCCCATATCCCCCTTGAGGGGTGATGTCGCTTTTGGCGGCTTTCATGACTTCTCGCGTCCATTTTTGAGAGAGCCACGGTGCGCCCACATAGTTGAACAAATGGGCAAAGTGTGTACAGGGTTGGTTGCCATATTCGATGACGTTTTCGTGGTGCTTGGCGTGTGGTGCAATAAAGTTTTTTTCGGCGGCAATTTCAAATTGTTCGTTGAGGCGCTTGATGAATGTGTCTGTTCCGCCCATGAGTTTTGCCAGACCCATTGGGTCGTGTGGCGCCCACCATAAATAGTGCCAGCCATTGCCTTCGTTCCAGCCATCCGATTTGTGCGGATCAAAGTCTTTGAGCCATTCGCCATCCATGGTGCGTGGGTGCATAAAGTGCGTGTTGGGGTTGTAAAGGTTTTGGTAGTTGTGCGCACGTTTGAGAAAAAGCTCGGCGTCTTCGGTTTTGCCCAGTGCTTGAGCCAGTTGGGCAAGCGTCCAATCCTGAAAGGCACATTCAAGGGTTTGTGCAGGGCCGTCGCAATGAAAGGCGTGTGCTTTAATGCCCATGGGAATGTAGCCGCGCGCGATGTAGTATTCGACCCCTCCTCCAATAAAGGTGTCGTGCTCATACCCTGCTTTGCTCATCAGACCGCCTGGAAAGTGGTTTTTTCTCAAACCTTCGTAGGCTTTTTCAATGTCGAAGCTGCGAATGCCTTTTTGGTAGGCCGATACAAAAAGGGGTGTGGATGTTGCGGATGTCATGACAAAGGTGTAGTTACCTCCTGAGGGGCCACGCGGAATGAGCCCCCCGTTTTTGTACATGTCGAGAAAGGTGTTGCAAAAGTTGTGTGTGATTTCGGGCCAGGCCAAAGGCCAAAGGACGTTCAGTGTCCATTGTGCCCCCCAAAAGGCATCGGAGTTATGGTGTTCATATAATGGGATACCTTTTTCGTTGAGCGGAATCTGGCGAATGGTGGGTGTGTTGCTTGTGTTGTCAATGTAGCGACCATCTTTGTCGCTGACACGGCGACGACCCAAAAGGGCGTGGTAAAGGTCGGTGTAGAATTTTGTTTTTTGTGCGTCAGTGCCGCCTTCTACTTCTATGCGCCCTAAATATCCGTTCCATGCATCGGTGGCTTCTTGGCGAATTTGGTCAAAGTGCCAGTGTGGGAGTTCTGTGTTGAGGTTGTTGCGCGCACCATCTATGTCGCAATAAGAGATGGCCACTTTGAGGTGGATGGTGTCGCCTTCGTCTGTTGTGAAGTGGACAAATGCACCTGTGTTTGGGCCGGTTATTTTTTCAGCAGATTTAATGACCTCGCCATCTTGCCATCCACCAAAGTTTTTGATGGGACGATCAAATTGCGCAACAAAGTAGATCTTGAGTGCTTTGGGGCGGCGGCGTGTGGGGGCGTTGACGACATAACCGACGAGTTCTGTGTCGCTCGTCTTTTCAATGGATGCATCACTGATGTCTGATGGGCCAATGGTGGTGGTGAGGTCAAAAAGGATATGAACGTCTTCGGCTTTGGGACAGGTGTAACGGTGAAAACCCACACGATCTGTGGCCGTAAGTTCGGCATTGATGTTGTAGCTGTCGAGGTAGACTTGGTGATAACCGGGTTGAACAGTTTCGTTGTCGTGGTTAAAGGTCGATTTGTAAACGTCTACCCCTTCGTGACCGCGCATGGGCCCTATGGTGGGTAAAATAGGAATGCCAGAAAGTTGCCAACCGTGAATGTGACTGAACCAACAAATGGTGTTTTTGTTATACCGATAACCCGCTTCCCATGCCCCACCCCCTGCGGCGGTGTCTGGGCTGAGGTTGACCATGCCAAATGGGCGTGAGGCCGAGCTAAAAAAGAAGAATCGGCGGTTGGCGGTGTCAATGAGTGGGTTAACCCACTGGGCGGGTGATTTGGCCATCATAAAAAACTCCCATTGTTGTCTATTGGAATAAGTGATCGATCTGGTTTTGTTGTTTTGTGATGCAGAAATTGATGATCGAAGATAGGGTGAGGCCATACAAGACGCAACACAAATTCATACACGCAAAGAGAATGGCAACCCATCGTAAATGTGTTTTGCTTTTATTTTTTTCGTGTTATCATTTCTTTTCAAATACGTCAATGTGGTCATTCTTTATGGAGAAAAAGAAATGGGTACTTCTACATCTTATCGCGCACCCGCGTTTGCCGATTTTAATCCCGAGCATTCGGCACCTGGGGCCACGCCTGAGCGTTTGGCACATTTGGAAGAACAAGGTTTTGTGATCATTAATGATTTTGTGGATAGCGATTGGATTCCCATTTTGCGAGAGGCGGGTCGGCGCGTGACTGAGGCGTGCGCACCTGAACACGGATATAGCAAGCTCGATTTGTCAAAGGGATATATTCACCGTGCCAAAGCCGATGAGCCATGGGCGATTCGCGGTTTGATCCACCCAGCGTTTAAAGAGCCGAGTTTTGCCGAGTTTCACGGTTCTACAGAAATGTTAGACTTTGTGGCTTCTTGGTGTCATGGTTTACAACCCGAAGATTTGGTGATGAGTGGCATGCTTTTGTGGTGTAACCCGCGCAAGAATGAGCACAGCCTCAGTTGGCACCGAGATGTGACGTGGTGGGGCACAGGAAAACCGTATTTGTCGCAAAAGGAAGTGCGAGGCGATGGGCCTGAGGCATATACGGAGGAACTTGAAAAGATTCGTTGGAAAGAGATTCAGGAAAAGAATGAAAAGTCTGTGCGTGAACGCAATGGGGTCAGTATGTTTTTGGCTTTGGTAGATGATGAGTGTCATGAATTGATTCCTACGAGCCACAACCGATGGCGCACACCCTATGAGCACGATGTATTGCTTCCCAAGAAGATGAAAGAGCAAGGGGTGCCTCATACACCCAGTTGGAATGGCACAGATCCTTTGCCCAACCAAGTGGCGGTTCGCCTTCGGGCCGGCGAAGCATTGATCCGTTTGGGTTCTAATATTCATACTGGGCACACCGTACCTGAACGAGAACGCAACACACTGTCTATTGGTTGGTCTAAGTGGTCGGGGCCCCCTACGGAAGAAATTGAAGTGACGGATGCTCGAAGTGCGTGGCAACTCGATCCCGCTGTGCGAGATGCACTGCCACATGAGTGGATGAAAGTGGCTTGGGATCGGTGGGCAGAAACTCAAAAGTTAGGAGATACCCTCGAAGATCGGTATGCACCGTTTGATATCAAGCGTATTAAAGCGGGAGAAGTATTGGGGTGGCGTACTGAGTTGGAGCGCCAAGCCGCCGCTGCGGGTGAAGCGTGGCAACCTTTTCAAAAGGTAGAACAGTGATTTAAAAGATTTTTAGAAAAGCAGATGGTATAAAATAGAAAAGGGTGGTTGATCGCCAAATCTGATCAACCACCCTTTATTTTTTAGTCCACAAGCAGGTCGAAAGCGCTGTATTGGGGATGTGTGATATCTTTTCTACACATGCTATATGATGTCACGTTCTTTGAGCAGTTTGACGATTTTGTCAACACACTCAGAGACTCCAATTTCGTGCGTGGGCAAGACCAAGTCGGCATGCTCTGGCACATCGTAAGGCGCAGAAACACCGGGGAAGTTGAGCATTTCACCCGTGTCGGCTTTGGCGTAGTGACCGCGGGTATCTCGCTCTCGACAGACCTCCACGGGGGCCGCTGCGTGTACGACGACAAAGCGGTCGCGCCCGATGACCTCGGCCGCTTTTTGGCGCACCTCTTCATTGGGGGCAACAAAGGCGGCTATGCATATGAGCCCGGCGTCGTTGAACAGTTTTGCAACTTCGGCACTGCGCCGCAGGTTTTCGGAACGCTCATTGGCACCAAAGCCAAGATCTCGACTGATCCCCAATCGCATATTTTGTCCATCGAGTACCATACAGGCGCGACCTTGCTCAAAGAGGCGTCTCTCTAAGGCGTAAGCGATGCTCGTTTTTCCCGAACCCGTCAAACCTGTCAGGAGAATCGTTGCTGGTTTTTGCCCAAATCGAGCCAGACGTTCTTCCTCGGTTACATGACTGATTTCACCGTGTAGTGTTTTGCTTTGTGGTTCCGAATCCCAATGATCGGTGCGACCATTGCCACCGCTTCCGGTTTGGATCATGCCAGCGGCGACCGTGACATTTGTTAGGCGGTCAATGATGATGAACGCACCCGTTGCTCTGTTGTTGCGATAATCGTCGAAACTGATCGGCTGGCTCAGGTTCAATGTGCAGCGACCAATCTCATTGAGACTGAGGGTTGGGGCATCTTTGCGGTGTAGTGTGTTCACATCGACCTGGTAGCGCAAGGTGTTGACCGTGCCTGTGACCATGCTGGTGCCTTGCTTGATCCAATAGGTCTTTCCCGGAACCATCGGGTCTTCCGACATCCACACGATCATGGCTTCGATCTGGTCGGCAACGCGGGGCAAGTTTCCCGGTCTTACGATCATGTCGCCTCGACTGATGTCTATTTCGTCTTCCAGAGTGAGTGTAATCGCCTGCGGCACAAACGCTTCTTCTTGGTCTCCATCAAAGGTGACTATCGATTTGACGGTACTGGTTTTTCGCGAAGGCAGTACCATGATCTCTTCGCCTTGGCGGATGGTGCCAGAGGCGATGGTGCCGCAGAAACCACGAAAGTCGAGGTTGGGGCGGTTGACATACTGAACCGGCATGCGAAAGTCTTTCAAGTTTCTGTCGGATCCGATGTAGACGTCTTCTAAGAATCCCATCAGTGTCGGACCGTCGTACCAAGGCATGTTTGCGCTGCGGTCAACCACATTGTCCCCCAGGAGGGCTGAGATTGGGATAAAATGCATGTCGCCTATATCGAGACGTGTGGAGAAGTCTTTGTAGTCGGATTTGATTTGTTCAAAGACCTCCTCGCTGAAATCTTTCAAGTCCATCTTGTTGACTGCAACCAGTATATGCTTGATACCCAGCAGCGACGTGATGAAACTGTGCCGTTTGGTCTGTGTGAGTACGCCATGGCGGGCATCAATTAAGATGATTGCCAAGTCTGCGGTCGAAGCGCCAGTTGCCATGTTTCGCGTGTACTGTTCGTGACCGGGGGTGTCGGCGATAATGAATTTGCGTTTGGCTGTGGAAAAGTATCGGTAGGCCACATCGATTGTGATGCCCTGCTCTCTTTCGGCGCGCAATCCGTCTGTCAATAAAGCCGGATCAAAACTGCCCCCCGTTGTGCCATGCGTTTGCGATTCCACTTCGAGTTTTTTGAGTTGATCCTCGTAGATCATCTTGGAGTCGTAAAGCAAGCGTCCGATGAGTGTGCTCTTGCCATCGTCAACGCTGCCACACGTGATGAATCGCATGAGCTCTTTGTGCTCGTGCTGAGTCAGATAGGCGTTGATATCTTTGGCAATGAGATCTGATTGGTGTGACATAATGAGCTCGTTTTTTTTAAAAGTTTGCGTACCAATTTGTTGTTGAACGATTAGAAGTAGCCGCGTTGTTTCTTGGCTTCCATTCCTGCGCCACCTTCGTCTTGGTCGATTACGCGGCCTTGTCGTTCAGATGTTTTTGTTAATAGCATTTCTTGAATGATGTCTGGCAGTGTGGTTGCTTCCGATTCAACCGCTCCGGTTAAGGGATAACAACCGAGTGTTCGGAAGCGGACCATTTTCATCTGTGGTTCTTCGCCGGGTTCCAATTCCAAACGCTCATCGTCAACCATGATGAGTACGCCGTTGCGATTTACGACTGGGCGTTTTGCGGAGAAATACAATGGAACGATGGGAATTTGTTCTAAGTGAATGTATTGCCACACGTCTAATTCCGTCCAATTCGAGAGCGGAAAGACCCGAATGCTCTCTCCTTTGTTCACTTTGGCATTGTAAAGGTTCCACAACTCAGGGCGTTGGTTCTTGGGGTCCCAGCGATGATTTTTATCACGAAACGAGTAGACGCGTTCTTTTGCACGGGATTTTTCTTCATCTCGCCGCGCGCCACCAAAGGCGGCATCGAACTTGTATTTATCCAGTGCTTGTTTCAGCGCATCGGTTTTCATGATCTCCGTATGCTTTTCACTGTCTTCCCAAGGTTTGATTCCCAGCTTACTGCCTTCTTCGTTGGTGTAGGTGATCACTTCCAAGCCGAGTTCTTTCTTGGCATAATTTTCTCGGAATTCAATCATTTCCCGAAACTTCCAGGTTGTATCCACATGCATGAGTGGAAACGGGGGCTTGGCCGGATAAAAAGCCTTTAGCGCAAGTTGAACCATGACTGAGGAATCCTTGCCAATCGAATAAAGCATGACCGGATTGTGAAACTCGGCGGCCACTTCTCGAATGATATGAATGCTCTCTGCTTCAAGCTGTTTCAGATGGGTAAGGTTGTAGGTGGACATCGACCTGCCTATGTGTGGTTAAGGTTCTTGTATGGCGAAAGAAAGGCAAAGAGGATAAATATAATTAATTAATCCTATCCAGCCAGCGTTTTTATGTGATTGAAGGCCTTGCTTGCGGGGAAAGTGGCTAATTGTTGCGGTATGAGTTGGTATGAGACACAATCGGGAGAGTGGCAGGGAGGCACCATTCAGTTTTTTATTCAGCCTCAAAAATCTATACGCCCAAATTTTTTTATGACCAGCCTTTTTCAATGTTATACTGCTCTGCACACCATTGCCTGAGATTAAAGTAACTTGATGTAGGGATTATCGTCAAGTGGCAGCTTGAGATAAAATATCATTTCGGAAGAAGTTCCTTTTGCTTGTGTACACAGTTTTTAGAGGTAGGGTTTGTTTTCGCGCTGCTTGCCGATAACATCTGTCATGGCAGAGAGTGGTCGCACTTCAAAAAAGAGATCAAGATGTTATCCGTCAGCCAATGATTGGGTTGCGGCCATTTGGGTTGGGTGGTTGTGGGGAGGGGAGGTGTCAAGACGGCCGGCATGGCATTCTGTGTGTTCCAATCGATACACTTGTTGGAAAAATTCACTATAAATTCGTGGTGGGATGTATTCGAAATATCTTTTGGAAGCAGTCGTTAACCAGCATTGTGTTTTGCTATGGGCAAGTGGCATATCGTTTGCACGGGTCCCACAGAAATGGAGATCGTTATGACGACAGAAAACGGAAAATGAGGTCTACTATGGCATCTGTATTCAATATGTTGTTCATCGTCACTGGGGCATTTATACTCTTGGGGTGTGGTGAGATTCCAAATGATTCAGATGCCAAGCATATGGAAACTGACGAGGTGGTCTTTGCCGACATTCTAATCATCGGTCAAGATGAGAAAAGAGGAATGGTGTTTTGGGGAATGATGGTGAATACTGGTACACAATATGCCAGAGATGTCAGCTACGTTCTTGATTTTGAGATGACGGGTGGTCGTCTCTTCGAAGGCACATGGAGTGATCCCATCCATGTGCCACCCTCTGTGCCCATCAGGATCGTCGGTAACGAGAGAATTGAGAGCGCATTTCTCGCTCGTATTGTATGGAAAACACGATGGTATTCATTGGATGGAAAGTTTCATGAAGCCAGTGGGCAAATCACTTTTTGACCGAATGTCCTGAGATATTATAGAGTTGATATTCCGAAAGCGATCACACCTGCTCTACAAGTTCTATATCTCGCTTAGAAACATATTCTTTGAATTTTGTTGTAAGTTCCTGGTTGATAGAAATTGTTCTAAAAAGTATTTTGATCGGATCAACATTTTGGGATTTAAGAATTATTTCTACCGCGCTTGATGTAAGGCGAATACATGCAATATCTTGCCATGAAATGTTCTGTGCCAACTGAGATCTCTTTGTTTTATATTCCAAACCGTTCTCAGAGAAAACTACTCTAAGTCTTCCATGGTTTTTAATATATAAAATTTCATAAATGGCTTTTATGGATACAAGGATACAGATTGGTATGGTTACCTCAAGAAACCAAGGCACCTTAGCTAAGTCGTAGTGTAAAATACCCAAGGCAACATTAAACAGAACCATAAATGGAAAACCCACTCTGGACAAAATTGTATCATTGCCCAGATGTATAACGTCAGTATTCAATGATTGGTCATCCTTTTTTATCAGATTTCTCTGATTTGGGGTTGTGATTTTTTGCTCGAATTTCAGGTGTTGGGTTGTTGGACATTTCTTATCTATTTTTGAATAACGTCTATTTTTGCAGACGGGTTGTGGTTCAGAAAAGTGATAATGGTGTTTCTACAATCAGCTAAAGAATAAACTCACAACCTGTGGGATGTTGGGGTGTTGGGTGTGGCACTGCCATTGCTTGTTAGCCGAAGGCGCTTCGGGGTGGTTTGCCTCCATCAGTTTACATTCAGGGAGAAAATACAGCACACGCCATCTATATCTGTTTTTCTTTTGATTATTATCCTCTTGATCATATACCCCGAAATAGGTTATATTTCTCATATTGTTTGAGACCTCTAAAAAGGAAAATGTATGGCTACTCTTCATATTGACCTAACAGATCAAGAAAATGATTCTCTTTTAACCATTGCACGTCATAAAGGCAAGAGCCAAGATGAATTGTTACATGATGCAATTCAAGACTTGATTTCTCAGTTTCAACAAGAAGATCGACAAGCTCTTCTTCAGAGTGCGCGTGGTATATGGAAGAATAGAACAGACTTACCTTCACCAGAAGAACTTCGGCGCGAATGGGACAGACTGTAAAATATGGCTATTCGACTGCTTTTTGATACAGATGTCATCATTGATTATTTGCGCGATCAAGCCGATGCAGTGCAATATCTTGAAAATCGACCAGAGACATTATTGATTTCTTCGATTGTCGTTGCTGAGCTTTATTCTGGTCTGCGTGATGAATCAGAGCGTGAAGCTTTAGAAACGTTTTTAAAGGCCTTCGAAATAGTGCCAGTTAATGAGGCAATCGCCATTAAGGGTGGCACTTATCGTCGAGATTATTACAAAAGTCATGGCACGGGTTTAGCAGATGCTTTGATTGCCGCGACGGCTGATATACGCCAAGCGAAATTGGTCACACTAAACAATAAACATTTTCCAATGTTGAAGGACATCATTACGCCTTATCAAAAGACGTAAACGATCACAAAGCACAAGTAAAGATCCTCAACCCGCAATTGTTATTGAATTGCGGGTTTTTGTTTTGTGTGCCGTGAGTTTTTCTGGGTGGTGTTGGGGCGCTTTTGGCTAACGGTTGCGGTGGCAGACGGGCTGTTGTTGCGAGAAAATGATAAACCGCTTTTTGATAATAAGCAAAGCATTTAGTCAACAGCCTGTATGTGGTTGGGCGTTGTGGTGTGGCACTGCCAACGCGTGTTATCGGTCTGGCAGCGCGCCCCAATAAGGCGAAGCTATAAAGGGGCACATCTATAGCGCACACCATCAACAATATTTTTTGTTAGTAGGTTAATTCTTAAACGGCGTCCAATACTGCTTGTGGATTTTTTGATACAACCATCAAAAGCGTTCTTGCCGCACCAGATGGGCTTCGACGACCCTGCTCCCAATCTTGTAGTGTCCGTACTGATACGCCTAAAAGTTCGGCAAATTGCATTTGAGAAAGACCCGCTTTTGCCCGAATTTGCGACACGTCGGGTACATTGATGATTCGTCCTTGTTCACCACGCTTGATTTCTTGTAACCCTTCAAGGATTTCTTGGCCAATATTTCTGTTTGTCTCATTCATTTTCTACCTCATTTCGGATTTGTCGCAGGATTTGGGGCGATATGTTTTCTGTCACGTTTTTAGGATACATTGTCAACATCCAAAACGTATACGAAGTAGCCTTCACAAAATAAATGACACGATAGCCCCCGCGTTTCCCACGTCCTTTTGCTCGCCATCGAAGTTTACGAACGCCACCTGAACCTGGAATGACACTGCCAGATTCGGGGTTCTTCAAGAGAGCCTTTTGCAGTTCAGCATATTCCTGATCTGACAAGTATTCTTGTACAAGGCGAGTAAAGAGATTTGTTTCAATGAAAGTATGCATGTAATAATTATACGGCATTGCCGTATAAAAACAATGGAAATATTGGTAGACATTTGAGAAAAGTCAGAGATAGGGTTGAGAACGCTTGTTTGGCGAGATGTTTTGGGTTTTTGTGCGCAAACTTTGGGGTAGGGTGGTTGGGTTCTCTGCGCTGCTTGCCGATAACGGCTGCGGTTGCAGAAGTAGCCGCTTGTCATAAAAGAGATTAGGGCATTTCACAACCAGCCCAATAAATCAATAGCGGCGATTTGGGTTGGGATGTGGTTGTGTGTGGAACTGCAACCGCATGTTATACGCCGGCAGACCCCTCGCGGCGAAGCCCTTAAAGGGAAATCCATAAAACGCGCGCCATCGTCTCCTGTTTTGATTCTATATTCTGTCAACACAGATCAGAGATAGGAAAATCGATAATCGCTTTACTAACTCTTTCTAAGCCAGTGGCAAATAGCGTACGTGACCGTTTGCTGGGGAATTTCATTCTTCCACCTGCAGTCACAAGCCGAAACATAATGGTGTCATATAAGGTTACTCGATAGCTGTGGTAACACTGTTCCAAGCTGTAGTTTTGCACACCTAACTTTTGTAATTCATCGCAATATCTCAGTAGCAGATCGGATTCTACTGCTCTGCGGTGTTCTGCGGTCAAGTTACCAATCATGAAGTAAGACAAATCATGGGGGCCTTGAACTTGGATGAGGTCTTGCCAATCAAAAACCACGAGTTGGTGATCATCTTCAGGATTGCCAAAGAAAAGATTATCTAAGCGGAAATCCCCATGACATAGAGTCAATGGTGAAATGAGTGCTTGTTTGCGGATTTGATCTCCATATTCGACGAATATCGGCCAAGTTTCTTCTATCGGCTTTGGTATTTGGCCTTCAAATTTCTCTGCAAAACGTTCCCAAGTTTTGTTCTGCTTACGCTGCCATTTTTCTTTGGCTTTGATATTGTCCAAAGGAGATAGGGTACGAACCCAATCCATTGATTCAATTTTCGGCTTGTCCCACCAGGTTGCGTGAAGTGATGCAAGGTAATCTGCTATATTTTCTAATTCTTGATTTGATGAGCATCCTGCAATACTATTCCCAATACGTCCTTTCTTGAGATCTTCAAGTAGGATTACACTATCTCCGTTTGTTTCGTCAAAGGCAGCATAATAACACTGTGGAATACGTATATTCGTTTTGTTGGCAATTTTGTTGTAAAAATTGACCTCAGTTCTGTATAAATCAATAAGAATTTCGCGTTGGTTTTGTGGTAGAGATATCTTGGCAATAATAGATTTTGGTGCCTTTTCTCTATACGTTTGATAGGTGAGTTCAAAACGAAAAACCTGTCCGACAAATCCTTGTCCGTCACCTATCCTTTCACCTTCAATAGCTGTAACGGAGGTGTTCTCAATAGTGCCAGACGTTCCTAGAACCTGAGTGAACCACTCGGGTGTAAAGTTTTCCAGATTTGTTGGGACGTGCACAGTCATGCTTACACCTTATATAATGTCACTTTTAAAGGTTGTTGGATGCTGATTTTGATTTTTCGCGCGTGATTAGTTTTTTTGATTTTGCTGCTGGCGTATAACTTCCCGATGTCCGAACCAAAGGTTCGGACATCGGGTGTATTTCTTTAGACTACGAACCTTTTCGATAACTTTGGTAAAATAAGGAAAAGAATTGGATTTGTCATGGGTAATTATTGTATAAGTGAATATCTTACTACATTTAAGTTTTTGGTACGTTGTGTGTATCTGGGGCATATTGTTTTAAAAAGGCTTGGATAACGGCGGGGTTTCTTTTGGTGTCCCAACCACGCAAATAGGTGTGTGGTTGGGGTTCGATGTCTGCGATGAGCAACTCTTCAACAAGGGGTTTTGATGAAGCAATGACGTTGCCATCGGCATCAATGATATTGGTGCAGCCATAGGAGGTGTAATTGCCACTGTGACCGGCCACATCGGCACTGATAACGGATATGCCATTTTCTACGGCTCTTGCAATGTGTTTGTTTCTGGCCAGGTTTTTGGACATTGCATTTATGCGGTGGGGAAGCAAGGCATTGTTGGTTGGAATGAACAGGGCGGCAGCGCCTTGGGCGGCTATGATACGGGCGGGTTCCAGATAATTTGTATCGTTGCAAATGATGATGCCAAACGTGAGGTCACCAATGACAAAGGTGGGCAATTGGTCACCCGGTGCATAAACCGACTTGTTTATGGCTGGATATACTTTGCGATAAACGCCTATCACTTTGCCTTTATGAAACACTGCGGCGGCATTATACAAAGTTCCTGATGGGGTCGATTCGGTAAACCCAATAATGAGACTCACTGTGTCACTTTTTAGGGGTGACAAAAAGGTTTCTAATTGGCCGTTGTTAACTTGCAGTGCGATATCCAATGGTTGATCTATATCGTCTGCAAGGCCACCCAAAACGGCTTCTGGGCAACATAATATTTCAACGTTATTTTTTTCACAAATGGAGATCTGGCGTTTGACGTGTTCCAAGGCATCCATGGAACCGTGTTTTAGGAGGGGGGCTTGGTAGGCGGCAATTTTCATCTTGTTATGCTTTCGGTTTTAAATGGGCATGTATTTTAAAACATAGTATTGTTTTGTGTCAACAGGTTCAAATATTTTGTGTGATGAATATGGGTGTAAAATCTAAGCTTGCCAATGGGTTAGGTTTTCATTTGCAAAAAGGAAGAGCTTGTTTTGAATGTGATGCATTGCAGGAAAACATGATAGCATGTGGTTTTAGGTCGCCAAAATTTGTCGATCTTTCGGTTGACATCACCCATTTTTGGCGTTAAATTCCTGCCCCCTTACCGAGTATCCCCTACTCGGTTGTTGTCTTTATTTCCCCTTATTTTAAAATCTTCCCAAAACAACCTTTGGTGGTTGCTTGTGGGGTTGGTGTGTGTTTGTGTCTGGTTTTTTTTAAGATGCAACGGGTTGTGTTCTTGTGGTATATCCCATTTTTAAAACTTTCAAGTAAACAACAACGGATTTTCCTATAGATCAGGATTATCAAGGATAGGTTTGTCCATGAAGCTCAGGAAACATCAGGCTGCGTTTTTAAATATTTGTACTGATATTCGTTTGGATCGTACCATTAAAAAGGTGATTGTGAGTGCCACACCGGGTGGTGGCAAGAGTTTGATTCCCGTCATTGCAGCGGCAAAGTTGTTGCCTGCTGTGGCCGATAAGTTGTGCTGGGTTGTGCCGCGTTTGGCATTGCAAGAGCAGGGTGAGCGGGCATTTATGGACCCGTTTTTTCGCAAAGAATTGGGGCACAACCATCAGTTGCGGGCCAGTTCCAATGAGCAAAACC
This sequence comes from Candidatus Latescibacterota bacterium, assembly GCA_038279365.1. Taxonomy (GTDB): domain Bacteria; phylum Latescibacterota; class UBA2968; order UBA2968; family UBA2968; genus JABIFK01. The sequence goes on from JAYODI010000043.1 coordinate 31,319, forward strand.
CAGGGCGAGGGTGTTCGGGGTATGTGACCACCTATCAGGCGGTGTCACAACAGCCCCAACTGCATGCGCAGGAGTTTACAAAAAACCGATACATTTTGGTGTTGGACGAACCGCATCATGTTGAGTCGGAAGGGATTTGGCATCAGGCATTGCGGCCCATGGTTGAACGGGCGGCTTTGGTGGTGTTGATGTCGGGTACATTTGAGCGCAGTTCGGGCAATCGCATTGCGTTTATGCCCTATTCCGAATCGGGAGAGGGGGCCGAGCCCGATTTGTTTGATGGACCCGATACCCGCGTGATTGAATATTCACGTGCCGATGCCCTACGCGATAAGGCCATTATTCCCATGCACTTTCAATATATTGATGGGCGTGCCCGTTGGATTGGGCGCGATGGACAAGAGCACGAAATTGAGAGTTTGGCCGAAGCGGGGCGCGAGACCAATGCGGCTATTTTTACGGCCTTACACACCGATTATGCCTATCAATTGTTGTCGTCGTGTGTGGATCATTGGACACATTATCGCGAATTTAACCCACGGTCTAAAATGTTGGTGGTGGCACCCTCTATTGATAAAGCGAAAGATTATGCACAAAAACTAATTGAAATGGGTGTGCCGTGTGAGGTGGCCACCAGCGATGAAGCACAAAAAGCCGAACAGGCCATCAAAAAGTTTAAGCGACATGATGCCGAAAAGAACGATGTGTTGGTCACTGTGGCCATGGCCTACGAAGGGTTGGATGTGCCTGCCATTACTCATATTGCGTGTCTGACGCATATTCGCAGCCGTCCGTGGATAGAACAAATGGTGGCACGTGCGTGTCGGGTTGACCGTGAGGCGGGTGAATATGAATCGCTTTATGGATATGTGTTTTGCCCCGATGATCCGTTGTTGCATCATTGTATCAATAAGATACAAGACGAACAACACCCATTTTTGAAGATCAGAGAAAATCGTGAATATGTGCCAACCGAGCGAGCGCCGTCTGTGCCTGGTGAAGAACGCATGATGGCCTTAGAGTCGGAAGCCACGCGCAGCCGTGGGCGCGATTTGGGTGAACATGGTGGGTTGGATTATGAAGAGAATCAGATGTACCTCAATTTTATGAAGGAAAATGGCATTGGGGGCAGCCCTGTTCAGTTGAAGCAAAAGATTGCGGCGATGAAGGAGACGGGTGTTGAAGTAGAAGAATTGCAAGATGCACTCACGCCACGTGAACAGGAGCAGTATTTGCGCAAACAAATTGAGAATTATTGTCGGCGGTATCAAAATAGAAAGAATTTGGAACACGGTTTTTTAAACAAAGCGATTGTGCGCGAATTTCAAAAGAGCCGACGGGATATGACCAAAGTTGAGTTGGTGCGCGCCATGGCGTGGTTAAATAAATATTATCCCATCTAAACAGTTGTTTTTATTTTTGAGGATGTGTGAAAACCGATAGAGAACATGTTGCCATCGGTTGTCATCTTGTATAAAAAATATGTTTTGCAAAGGCAGGACGATTTTGATTTGATTGACTTCTCTATTTGATAGCGGTATCCTGAAGCGGTGCGTCGTGTTGATGCATCGCTTTATTTTTAGAGGCATAGAGAGGTTTGTGGTGTGCACAAAATGTCTTTGGGTTTTGATGGCCCTGTTTTTTATGGAGTGTTCAATTATGGCACAAGAAGTGATACAAGATATAGAGGTTATTGCACAGCGGTTGAAAATGGGGTGGATGGAGAACCGACTTTCAAAAGACCGTGTTAAAACTTATTTGGATGGTTTGGATGCAACAGGTGCTTGGGCAGATATTGATTACAATGATGTCTCACGCACACATTGGCAACCCGCTGAGCATCCTGTACGTTTGTCGCAACTGGCAGAAGTGTATGGTGCAGAAAAGGATAAAAAAGTTAAAGATGCGGTTTTACGCGGTTTGCAATTTTGGGTGCAACAAGATCCACAAAGCGACAACTGGTGGTGGAACTGTATTTCGAGCCCACGCGATTTGAGCAAGACATTGCTTTTGATGGGCGATGCGGTGCCACCCGATTTGGTAGCGGCAACGGCAAAGTTGGTGCATCGCAGTACGTTTAAACGCACGGGTGCCAATTTGACCAATGAAGCGAGTAATTTGTTGGTGCTGGCATGTGCAACACAAGATGTGGATTTGTTGCAAGCGTCCATTGGTCATTTGACGGGTGAAATACGAGTGGCCATTGGGGAAGAGGGCATTCAGGTGGACAACAGCTTTCACCAGCATGGTCCTCAACTGCAAATGTCGAGTTATGCCGAGGTGTTTGCCCGGGATGCCACCGAACATGCCTTGCTTTTTGAAGGCACCCAGTTTGCGTTGTCTGCTGAGCAAATTTTGGCCCTCTCGGCATTTGTGCGTGAAGGGCAACAGTGGTTTGTGTGGGGGCATCGGGTAGACTTTCATGGCATGGGGCGTGGTGCGGGGCGCACGGGAGGCACAGGTGGCGCGGGTGGCATACGTGTGATTGCCGAACGTATGGCCAAGATCGATCCCCAACACAAAGCAGAATATGATTCTTTTGTAGCGCGCATGAAAGATGAGATGCCGCCCAATGATCAGGCCCCCAAAGGCAATCGACATTTTTATCGGTCGGATGTGATGGTTCACCGCACAGAAAAATTTCACACATCGGTTCGTATGCATTCTACGCGTACCTATGCGTGTGAAGTGCGTGTGAATCGCGAAAATTTGAAGGGGTATCATTTGTCTGATGGTACCTATTTTGTGATGCAAAGTGGCGATGAATATTTGGAAATTCAGCCGGTGTGGGATTGGCGCAAGTTGCCAGGAGTGACTTATTTTGAGACGAACGATCCATTTCCTTATGGTGCAGATGTGTCTCAGCGTGGTCAGACCGATTTTGTGGGCGGTGTGTCCGATGGACAGGTGGGTGTGACGGCGATGGATTGGGTGAAGGATGAGGTGGTTGCACGCAAAGCATATTTCTTTTTTGAGCAAGGTTTTGTGTGTTTGGGGGCGGGGATATCAGGTGATCGAGACGAAAATGTGATTACCGGTATGAATCAATGTTTGCTCAATGGAGATGTGTTGGTGTTGGGGGCGTCACTTACGGCTATGGGGCGTGGTCGAATGGTGGGCGGCGATGTGCGCGGTGTGTATCACAATGGGGTGGGGTATTATTTTTTAGATCAGCCAAAAGTGGTGATACGTTCAGATGCCCAACGGGGCAGTTGGAAAGATTTGGAAGAAAACAGTACGCGCAAAGAGCAAATACAAAAAGATGTGTTTGCACTGTGGATGGATCATGGTGAACGGCCTTTGGATGATACATATGCTTATGTCGTGATGCCGGGTATGGTACGTGATATGTTTGAGAGCGAGGCAGATCGGTTGCCATTTACCATATTGAAAAATACGCCCAGTATCCAGGCCATTGAATTTGCAAATCAAAATTTGGCGCAAGTGGTATTTTTTGACGCGGGTCAGGTGCAGGTCTTAGGCGGTTTGGATGTGACTGTGAGTGCGCCCTGTTTGCTTATGCTTAGACGAGATGGAAATCAATGGACCCTGTCGGTTGCTGATCCGACACAAAAACTCACTCAGATTCAAGTGACCTTAAATCGTTTATTGATGGGTGACAATGTTGTTGGAGATGATGACAACTGTGTGGTTTTGGTTAACTTGCCTCAAAATGAATGGGCAGGTAAAACCGCGACGGTTTCATTGTTACAACAGTAATCTGCAACGGTCTATCGGATACGCTTTGTGTGATGCACCTGAACCCAAAGTCTTTGGGGAGTGTCAATGGCTCAGCAAAAAATCGACCCCATCATTGATTTGTCAAAAAAACCAAAGCAGCACATAACATGGCGTGCGGTGGTGTTGGGCACACTTACGGCAGCAGGTTTAAACATTTATAGCAACTATGCGGGTTTGATTTTGGGTTCTGCATCGTTGGTAAAGTCGCAATTGCCCATTGCGATGTTGATGCCGTTTGTGGCTTGGATTGGTATCAATTTGATTTTGAAGTGGGTGTGGCCACGCATGGCCTTGTCTTCGGCTGAGTTGTTGGTTATTTACAGCATGTCTTGGCTTGTGGGCACGGTGTCGGCCAGTGGGTGGACAGCCTATTGGGGTGGGGTGTTGAGTTCCCCCACGTTTTTTGCATCGCCAGAAAACCGATGGGAAGAAGTGTTGTTTGATGTGTTGCCGTGGTGGATGTTGCCCCATGGCCAAGATGTGATTCGACCCTTTTATGAAGGGTTGCCCGATGGGGCAACGATGCCGTTTTTTGGCTGGATTCCCACGCTTTATTGGTGGTTTTCTATTTCTTTGGCATTGGTGTTGGCTGGATTTTGCATTTCGGTGTTGTTTCAAAAACAATGGGAAGAGTCTGAGCGGTTAACGTTTCCATTGGTGGCTTTTCCTGTGGCATTGACCGAAGGGTTTGATGAGGGCAATCGGTTGCCCAAGATTTTTCGTGACCCATTCTTTTTGGTTGGATTTGGGGTTGTATTTGGTGTGTATGCTTGGAATATGGTGGGTTATTTTGCACCCAATTTGCCACGTATTGGTTTGTTTGACGATTATTTGACCAAAGAGGTGGCATTTGCACGGTCTTTTCCACCTATTTATTTGCGCGTTTTACCCCCTGTTATTGGGTTGATGTATTTGTGCAATTTGGATATTCTGTTCAGCTTTTGGGTGTTGCGTTTGGTGGCCATTTTGCAAGAAGGTCTGATGGCACGTGTGGGGTTTGCGGTGGGATATGCTGGGCAACAGGCCGAAGCGGCTGAGATTATGACGTTGTCTTCACATGGGGCTATGGTCTTTTTGGCGGTATATTCGGTGTGGGTGGCGCGTCATCATTTGCTTCGGGTGTGTCAGGTGGCTTGGCAAGGTGTGCGGGTGCCCGATGATGATGGCATGGTTCCATATCGGTTGGCTTTGTTGGGTTTGTTTTTTTCGACGATTTATATTTTGGGTTGTTTTGTGGGGATGGGGTTATCGTGGTTTTTGGCCATATTTCAATTGGGGCTGATGTATGTGGGGTATTTTGTGGTGGCCAAATATACGGCGGTAACAGGGTGTTCCTATTTGTTTCCTGTGGGCACAAAGGGCGGCGGCATTATCGAAAGCTTGGCTGGCACGTCTACATTAACGCGGGCCAATATGGTGGGGTTGGGGTTGATTAATTCCAGTGCATTTTTTGGCAATGCGCGTATTCCTGCGTGGCCTGCATTGCCCCATCATTTGCGCTTTTTTTCAGGTTTACAGGCACGTAAGGGATGGGCGTTTTGGACAGTGGTTTTGGCTTTTTCGGCTGGGTTTTTGGGGTCGTGTTTGTTTATTATTTATTTGGGCTATCACTTTGCTGGGCAAAATTTGGGGCTAACGGGTTTTCGAAGTGCCAATATTTCAACCTATGACAAGATGGTATCGGCCATAGTGAATGCCGACAAGACAGTGTTTGATCCTGCAAAGGGTGGGGTGTGGTTTTTGGGTGGGGCGGTTGCTTGGGGTTTGATGATGTTGCGAAATCGTTTGGCGTGGTGGCCGTTGCATCCTTTGGGATTTGCTTTTCAAACGATGAGTGGTTCTAAGGTGTATGCTTTTAGCATTTTTTTGGTGTGGGCAGCCAAGTCTATTATTTTGCGTGTGGGTGGAATTTCCTTATACGAACGTGCACGGCCCTTTTTCTTTGGGTTGGTGGTGGGGTATGTGGTGGCACTGGGCACATCTTCGGTTGTGGATTATGTGTGGTTTCCCGATGATGGGCACAATTTGCATAATTGGTGAGAAATAATAAATGGCAAATGGCAGACGGCAAATGGCAAATGATGTGAATTCTTAAGTGAGGGTTTTATGAAGCGATTGTTTTGTGTGATGATGGTTTTGTTGATGGGAAGCGGTATTGTTGGTGCGCAGAATCAGGAATTGACGGTGGCAAAGTCGAGGAGTTATGAAGCCATTGATTTGCGGCCGTTATTAGATAGTATGAGCCATTGGCGCAAACGGTATGGACGAGACCGCAACGATCGCATGTATTCTCCCACGCAAATTGTGTTGATTGCCGAAAACATATTGGGTTTGCAAAATGAAGATGGTGGATGGCCAAAGGATGTGGATTGGCAGATTGATATTGACCCGGATACCGTTCGGGCGATTAAAGGTGCGCGTGCTTTGCGCAGTACGTTGGACAATCGCAGCACCTATACACATGTGGCCTATTTGTCTAAAGTTTATACCGTGACCCAGTTGGAACGTTATCGCGAGGCTGCTGAGCGAGGGTTGGATTATATTTTTCGCGAACAACGTCCCAGCGGTGGGTGGCGTGGGTGGGATGTGGATGCCATTACCTATAATGATGATGTGATGTTGGGCACGATGCGCACGATGCGCGATATTGTCAATGGTGAGCCTCATTTTGCGTGGGTGGATGAGGCCTATCGTGCAAAGGCGAAAATGGCACTTGATCGGGCCATTGATGTGACACTTAAATGTCAAATTGTGGTCAACGGCAAAAAGACAGCGTGGTGCCAACAGCACGATCATGAAACGTTGTTGCCCACCAAGGCACGCAGTTATGAATTGCCATCTATTTGCCCTGGCGAAAGTGCGGGTATTGTTTGGTTTTTGATGGATATTGAAAACCCATCTGCAGAAGTGGTTGATGCCATCGATCATGCGATGGCCTGGTTTGAAGTGTCTAAGATTGAGGGCATTCGGATTGAGACAGTGGAAATTGATGCAACGCGCTTTAAAAATCATACAGCAAAAACCGATCGTGTGGTGGTGCAAGACCCCAATGCGCCACCTTTGTGGGCGCGTTTTCATGAGATAGATACTTTTCGCCCATTTATGTGTAACCGCGATGGTGTGGTGGTGTATTCATTGGCTGAAGTTGCTTTGGAACGGCGTACGGGATATGGGTGGTATGGAGGCTGGCCAAGGCAATTGATAGAAAAAGGATACCCTGCGTGGAAAAAGCGCATAGGACGCATGGATTAATGGTGCGTGATGTGGTGGGTGATGATGCCAAGTTGGTAGAAACAGCATTGCGGTTTGTGATTGCACACAAGTCTAATCCCGTGGTGATTCCTGGCGCTACGAAGGTGTCGCAAGTAGAGCGCAATGCTTGGGCTGGTGCTCAGTTGATGGATACTGAGTTATACAAAAAATTGTGCGTTGTGTGATGTAAAGGGGCCTGCAATCATCACAACAAAGTATGTGTATGTAAAAGTGGCCGATTTTATGATCGGTCACTTTTGTTTATGGGTTTGACGCTGGTGGGATTGTGCTATATTTTTAGCCTGTTTACCGCAAACCTCAATAAAGGCCATGATATGAATATTTTATTGATTACAAGTGATCAGCAACGCCCCGATGCGATCGGGTGTTTGAATGCTTCGGTTCAAACACCTCATTTGGATCGGTTGGCGAAAGAAGGGATTTTGTTTGAGCGGGCTTATACGGTGAATCCTGTGTGTACGCCTTCGCGGTGTAGCATATTGACGGGGCAGTATCCTTCTCGACATGGGTGTTTTCATGTCGGAACCAATTTGCCCACTGACTATGGTCCAACAGTGGCCCATCAATTGTCCGACGCAGGATATGCCACGGCCCTGTTGGGTAAGGCGCATTTTCAAGCATGTAAAGATCCTACAAGTTTTGAGGCAGCACCGCATATACACGATTTGAATTTTTTTAGAAATTGGACAGGGCCTTATTTTGGATTTGAACATACAGAACTGGTTATTGGACACACATCAGAACCTCATGCGGGTGGGATGAATTATGGGGCGTGGCTGGTTGATCAAGGGGTAGATTTAAAACAACATTTTGATATTCATGACTATGACCATTATGGGCCATGGTCTTTATCTGCAGAATTTCATGGATCTAAATGGGTTGCTGATCGGTCTATGGCGGCAATTGATCGGGCAACAGATAACAATCACCCATTTTTTGTATGGGCAAGTTTTCAAGATCCTCACAATCCTTATGTGACCCCAGAACCTTGGGCTTCTATGTATTGCGGTGCTGACATGCCAGCACCTGTTATGAAGAGCAGGGCAACAAATGGCAAACCCCCTTTTTATACGGAATTGATAAATGGCAATTTTTATGGGGATGATCCAGATTTGCAAGATCGTGGGTGGGGTGATTGTAAGATTCGTCCCGAATTGACTGAGGAGAATGTGAAACAGGTAAGGGCGGTTTACAATGGCATGGTGAGCTTGATGGATCACCATATTGGACGGTTGTTGGGCCATTTGGAAAAACGTGGATTGATGGATGAGACGCTGATCGTCTTTACCTCTGATCATGGAGATTATTTGGGCGATCATGGTTTATGGGGCAAAGGGTTGCCCACTTATGAGTGTATGCAACGCGTACCTTTTGTTGTTCGCCATCCACAGTGTGAAACCCCTGGGGCGCGGAGTAAGGCTCTGCAAAGTTTGGTGGATTTGGAAGCCAGTTTTTTGAATGTGGCTGGTTTATCGGCTGGTTCTCAGAGTCAAGGCATATGCCAAACAGCTTCTTGGATAGATGCAAGTGATCACGCTCGTGATTGGGCGTTGGTCGAGTTTCGCCCCTCACATGGCAACTTTATGCAACGTACTTATGTTGAAGGGGAGCATAAATTGGTGCGATATGAGAACCGAGATTATGGTGAGTTGTATGATTTGCATGCAGACCCCCATCAATTTGTCAACCTATTTGAAGAACCTAAGTGGGCACAGATAAGAGATGAGATGACAAAACGATTGGATGCTCATGGGGTTAAAGAAGAAATTGTACGTGAACGGATGGCTGTTGCGTGATGCTTGATTGACACGGATGATGTTTATATATTGGGCGAAATGATGTGTTCGGTTTACTTACGTAATTTATGAGGTGCCAGATGGCTTATTTTACGGATGCAGAAAAAGATCATTTTAAAGAGCAAGGTTATGTGGTGAAGCACGATGTGGTGTCTATGGATTTGATTGATAAGGCACTGGATGCGATTTGGGATGAGATTGAAGCCGATCGAAATGATCCAAAAACATGGATTAATGCAGGGCCGAAGGGCAATTTGAAATGTGGCAACCACCCTGATGTGCGCGCGACATTAACGGATGCGCCAATTCAAGAGATGTGTGAAGAATTGGTGGGCAAAGATACACTTCGTGTCTCGAATCATACATTTACAAAAATGATTTATCCCGAAGGGCATGACAATTGGACAACAGCCAGAGGCATGCATTTGGATGGCATTACGTGTGAGGGTGTGTACGATGCCTTTACCATTGCCGTGACGGTGAATATCAATCATATCAAGCCACGTTCGGGTGGGTTTACGGTTTGGCCAGGGTCTCATAAGCGGGCGCATGAATATTTTAGAACACATTGTATTTTGAAAGGCGTGGATGCCTTTCGTGGACCCGATGGCGAATATGAAAACTTGCCAGAACCTGTGGATGTAACGGGGCCACCGGGAACGGTAACGTTTTGGCACAATTTGATGTTGCACAGCCCTGGGGTGAATTGTGGTCGAGATATTCGCATGGCATTGGTGAGCCGGTTTTCGCGGAAAGATTTGAACGAGATTCGATTTGAATACCCCGAAGATATGTGGACCTATTGGGAAGGATTGTAGGCGTTTTTGTATTTGATTAAAAATATTGGGAAAGGGGATGGTGATGAGTACCTCACAATCTGGTATTTTGGCAGAGGTGCCTCGGTTGGCGCGTTATTTGTTTTTTTCTTGGGTACCACAAGCAGATCCTAAAGAGGCTTTGAAAAAGTTGGCTGATTTGGTGGATGGCGATTCTGTGGTGGTGGGCATTGGTCAGTCGGTGGTGATGGCTTTGGGCAAAAAGGTGGATGGCTTGCGTATTTTTACTCCGCAAGTGGGGGGTGGTGTGGATGTGCCCTCTACGCCCTTTGCTTTGTGGTGTTGGATTCGGGGAACGGATCGGGGTGAGTTGTTGCACCAATCGCGTATGATTCGGTCGGCTGTTGCATCGGCCTTTCGGGTGGCGCAGGTGATTGATGGGTTTCAATTTCGCGACAGCCGAGATCTGGGTGGATATGAAGATGGTACAGAGAACCCCAAAGGGGACGACGCTGTGGCTGCGGCCCTTGTGAGTGGCGTGGGTGACGGGGTGGATGGGTCGAGTTTTGTGGCCGTGCAACAATGGGTACATGATTTGGATCGGTTTGAAAGCATGTCTCAAAGTCAGCGAGATCATACTTTTGGGCGGCGGTTGGCAGACAATGAAGAAATTGAAGATGCGCCCGATTCGGCGCATGTCAAACGCACGGCGCAAGAAGATTTTGAACCTGAGGCCTTTGTGGTGCGGCGTTCTATGCCTTGGGCGGGTGAAAACCGTGAAGGGTTGGTTTTTGTGGCATTTGGCAAATCATTTGATGCCTTTGAAGCCCTGCTTCATCGTATGATGGGGCAAGATGATGGCGTTTTGGATGCCCTGTTTACATTTACATATCCTGTTTCGGGCAGTTATTTTTGGTGTCCACCGATGAAAGATGGGCAACTGGATTTGCGTGCGGTGGGTTTGTAAACTTTTCCAGAAGAGGCATATAGGAGCTGAGATAAGAAATTGTCTCGGCTCTTATTTTTTGTGAGGTGTGGATATTGGGCTTGGGAAATTGGCATGTCGCGGTGTCATATTTTGCCCAATTGCTGGAAATAGTGTATTTTTAACTGCTGTGAAAATTTTTATCATGTGATGATTTGGATAGGTCTATGGCTGTTGATCAAAAAGACAATGAACAAAAACGTCGCCCACGCCCCAATCGGCCCAGTTTGATGTCGGTGGTGTGGTCGCTTGTGCCCAAGTGTATGCTGGCAGATCGTGTGGCCATTTCGCAGCAGTTGAAGAAGTTGCAACGAAAACGTCAGCGCGACCCAGCACAGTTGAAAAAGCTGAAAGCACGTGCAGAGCGATCTGTGGCACTGTTAAAAGCTCGGCGAGAAAAGCCCTTGAAGGTGACCTATCCTGAAGATTTGCCCATTAGTGCGCGCAAAGATGAAATTGTTCAGGCGATTAAGAACCATCCTGTGGTGATTGTGGCGGGTGAAACGGGATCTGGTAAAACGACACAATTGCCTAAGATGTGTTTGGATGCGGGGCGGGGTGTGGATGCCAAGATCGCGTGTACACAACCGCGTCGGGTGGCTGCGCTTTCGGTGTCGCGGCGCATTGCTGAAGAGTTGGGTGTCAATTGGGGTGATGAGGTGGGCTGTAAGATTCGGTTTAAAGATGATACCAAACCTGATACACGCATTAAGATGATGACCGATGGGATGTTGTTGGCCGAAATACAGGGTGACCCAGACTTATATGAATATGACACGATTATTATTGATGAAGCGCATGAGCGCAGTTTGAACATTGATTTTTTGTTGGGATATTTGCGTCAGTTGCGTGAACGTCGTCCTGAGTTAAAAATGATTATCACATCGGCCACAATTGACACCAAAACCTTTTCTGAAGCGTTTGACGATGCGCCCATTATTGAAGTGTCGGGGCGTGTGTATCCTGTAGATATCCAATATTGGTCGATGGACGATTTGTTGGGCGAAGACGATGTGTCCACTTATATCGACGCGGCGGTAACCGCTGTGGATGCGGTGGTGGCCGAAGCCCCTCGACACGGGGGCGATATTTTGGTGTTTATGCCCACCGAAAAAGACATTCATGAAACACGTAGGCGGTTGGAGGGGCGGCAGTTTCGCGGGGTTGAAGTGGTGCCGATGTTTGGGCGATTGACGGCAGGTGATCAGCAGAAGGTGTTTCACATTCAAAATTATCGGCGCATTGTGGTGGCCACCAATATTGCGGAAACGTCGATTACGATTCCGGGCATTCGATATGTGATTGATACGGGTATGGCGCGCATTAGCCGTTACAACCCGCGCACCCAAACACATCGGTTGCCTGTAGAGCCTATTTCACAAAGCAGTGCCCAGCAACGAGCAGGGCGTTGTGGGCGTGTGGCCAATGGGGTGTGTATCAGGTTATATGATGAAAAGGATTTTTTGTCGCGTCCAGAATATACCCAACCCGAAATTCAGCGGTCTGATTTGGCCGATGTGATCTTGCGCATGATTTCGCTCAATTTGGGCGATGTGGAAACATTTCCATTTATTGATCCACCTCGCCCGCAAGCGATTGCGGGTGGGTTTACATTGTTGGCCGAATTGGGTGCATTGGATGAAAACAAACGCTTGACGCAATTGGGGCGGTCTATGGCGCGGTTGCCCATTGCGCCTACAGTTGCCAGAATGGTGTTGCAAGCACAAAAAGAGCAGGCATTAAAAGAGGTGTTGGTGATTGCGTCGGCCATTTCGATTCAAGACCCACGGGTGCGCCCATTGGGGCAAGAAAAGGCCGCTGATCAGGAGCACAAACGATTTGTAGATAAAACGTCAGACTTTTTGTCGTTGCTCAATATTTGGAATGCGTATCACGGAACTATGGAGCATTTGAAAACGCAGAGCCAAATGCGCAAGTTTTGTGCCCAGCATTTTTTGTCGTTTAATCGGATGCGTGAATGGCGTGATATTTATACGCAAATTCGTCATACATTGCGCGAGATTGGTGGTTTTCGATTTAATAAGGATGATGCCGATTACAATTCTATTCACCGTTCAATTGTGAGTGGGTTGTTGAGCAATGTGGCGCAAAAAAAAGAGGGCAATATTTATCGGGCGGCAAGAGGCCGTGAGGTGATGTTGTTTCCGGGGTCGGGTTTGTTTTTGCGGCGCAAAGAAGAAGAAAAGGAAAAGTTAGAACAGTCAAAAGGCAAAGAGGCCAGCACGCCCAGTTGGGTGATTGCAGGTGAGGTGGTTGAAACCTCTCGTTTGTTTGCGCGCACGGTGGCACACGTACAACCGCAGTGGTTGGTAGAATTGGGCGCACATCTGTGTCAGGCTACGTATAAAGAACCGTTTTATAGTGCGCGGTCTGGGCGGGTGTTGGCTACGCAGACCTTGACGCTTCATGGGTTGCAGGTGCAGAAAAAGCGGGTGGGTTATGGCAAAGTTGATCCCAAAGCGGCGACAGAGGTTTTTATTCGTGAGGCTTTGGTCAATGATGAGGTGACGTTGCCTCATGAGTTTTTGACGCATAATCGCGAATTGCGTGAGCGTGTGGAAACGTGGCAAATGCGTCAGCGACATACGCAATTTTTAGATTTGGATGAGGCGGTGTATCAATTTTATGCCGAGCGATTAGAAGGCGTGTCATCAACGCACGATTTAAACCGTGTGGTACGCGATAATGGTGCAGACTATTTGATGATGACTGAGGCCGATTTGTCGGGTGGTGATGCTGTGGATTTTGATCGGGGTTCTTTTCCCGAATATTTGGAGGTGGATGGCCAACAAATTCCTTTGGTGTATGCCTATCGTCCAGGCCAAGATGAAGATGGCGTCACGCTCAAATTGCCTTATAAGATGATGCATTTTCTACAAGGTGATGTATTGGAATGGTTGGTACCTGGGTTGTTGGAAGAAAAGATCACCTATTTGTTGCGTGGTCTCCCAAAAGGTATTCGCAAACAGTTTGTGCCTGTGCCCGATAAAGCGCGGGAAATAGCGCGTAGTTTGCAACCGACACACGGTGATTTTTTGTCGTCATTGTCGGCCCATATTTTGAGCCGATATGGTATTGAGACGGCGGTGAGCGATTGGAAGACCGATGATTTGCCTGAACACTTGAGAATGCGTGTGGAGGTGCAAGGTGAAAAAGAAGAGACGATTGCATCGGCGCGTGATTTGGCCCTGTTGCGTGAGCGCTTGGAGCAACATGAAGAATCGGTAGAGTCGGATGCGTGGACCGATGCGGTGAAGTTGGTGTCTCGGCAAGATGTGGTGGGGCGCGATTTGGGTGCGTTGCCTGAGCGTGTGGAAGTGTCACAAATGGGTGGCATGACGGTGTTTGGGTATGTGGGCTTAAAGCGCGAAGGGGATCGGGTGGATGTGTGTTTGTTTAAGCGCCCCGATGAAGCCGAAAATGAAACGCGATTGGGGTGGATTCGGTTGTGTGAACGTGAAATGCGTGAAGAAATGAAGGCTTTGAAACGGGCGTTGGGCGAGTTGAAACAAACCACGCAGGTGGCGTTGTTTGAAGGAGGCAGTGAGGCTTTGCGCGAAGCGGCGTATGAAAATTTGGTGGCATTTTTGTTTGATAAAGATGCCCCTTTACCTGTAACGACCGAACGATTTGAAGCCCGAGTGAAAGATGCACGCACGAAGCTTCAGTATATGGTACCACAGTTGTTGAGTTCGATTGGTTCTTTGTTTGAGACCTATCGTGAAATTTGCTTGATGCCCAAGGCATATCCCGAGTTGGAGGCCGATGTGTCGCGTTTGATGCCGCCCGACTTTTTGCGGCGCACACCTTTTGATCAGCTGCCTCATTTAAGTCGTTTTTTAAAGGCGATTCAGTTGCGCGCCGAACGGGCCAAGGTGGATGCGCGAAAAGATTTGCAAAAGGCCGAGCAGGTGAAACCGTTTCAAGATGCAGTAGATAAAATGATGGATTTGGAGATGTCGTTTGCCAAGCGTGTGGCAGTTGAAGATTTGCGTTGGTTATTAGAAGAATTTCGCGTGTCTGTTTTTGCTCAAGAATTGGGTACGGCACAAAAAGTGTCGCCCAAGCG
>JAYODI010000145.1:0-7777 GCA_038279365.1 Candidatus Latescibacterota bacterium
GTCGCCGAAGGCAAACCAACATAAAAAGTAAATCAAAATGACAATGTTCAGCACCAAACTCCAAAAACACTACCCAAACAAACCCTTATATTTTTCATCAAACACCTCAGACCCATCATCCAACAAACGCTCCAACCGAATCCCCGGCAAAAACCCCAACAATTTCCCCGACAAAAAATCTTCGCGATAACCACCATCTTTATAATGCGTCTGCCGCCCCTCTGGCCAACAAATCGTATGAATCTGCCGTTTGGGCTTCAACTCATAATCCGAATCCACCCGAAAATCTTCTATCACGTCAAAATCCAATTCCACCCCCAACCCTGGTGCATCCGGAACAGAAACAAACCCACCCTCAACCTCAAAACTTTTCACCAAAGGATGCGACCAAATATTAATACACGGAATGGCTGGCCACCGTGCACTGGGCAATACCGCTCCCAAATGCACGCCCCACATCGTCGTCAACCCAGACCCCACCAGTTGTAACCAAAACGGCATATCGGCTTGCTCAGCAATCGTGCCCTGCTTCATCACCCGCGTGGCCCCACCACTAATTACAAATCCATCACAAACCCCTTCCCGAATAGCCGTCATAACTGGCGGACTTCCAAAATGCATCGAAATTGGGCTTTGAATCTTGCGTCGCAACAGCGCATTTCCCGCCACATCGGCTTGCGGAATGGGTGACTCTACAATGGCCAAATTTGAATACTTCGACTCCAACTTCCGAATCAATGGCGCGGCCTGATCCACACCCAACAACAACCCATTAAAATCCATATCCAACTTAAAATAAGGCGGCACCGCCGCACTCACCACACCCAACTGCTCATCGGGGTCAAACCAAGGACGGGCTTTTACTTTCATCGTTGTAAACCCGTGTTCAATGGCCGTTTGGGCTTCTTTAGCCCAATCTTCTGGTGTCATATCTTGCGCCCACCACGACACAGGACATGCATCGCGATGCTGAACCCCCATCAATTTATGACACGGCACACCCAATGTCTTACCCGCCGCATCAAACAACGCCATTTGCAACCCCGCGCCCAAACTGTCATCCCACAAAAAATCAAACAAATTTTTACCACGCACCCGATCAAATTGCTTATCGTTTGAAGCACCCCACGTGTACTGGGTCAACGTTTCACCATAACCCACCACACCCGCTGCTGTCGTCACTTTACAAATATTCACCAAAGACCAAAAAGGCACCCGAATTTCTTTTACCACCCGACAACGTTCGTGAAACGGTACATGAAGCAAAATATGCTCAACATCTTTAATCTCGTAATCTTTAGAAGTCATGGTATCATCCTTTAAAGTAAGTGAAACGGCAAACAATAAATGTGAAGCCATCACCATATTGGGGTGATGCAGTGGGGTCTTTTGCCATTTCACGTTTGCCATTTGCCCCGTTTCATCAATGTACTACATCCTTTTTTCAATGCAAGCACTCCCACAACAGGCTTTGTTTTCTTTTGACATCAACAAATTCGAACCCCATTATTGATCTATGAAAGATTTTCGTCCATACATCCATCGTACACTGACCTTCATCAAACGCCCCCAAGTGATTGTTACCTGTGGTCTTTTAAGCGGGGTCTTTTTTCTCATATTGGCTTTGGCCATTTTAGACTACCAAACCAACTTTATTTCTATCCGCTTAGGAAAATTGCTCATGGCAAGCAACCCTTTGCGCCCCCAAGTGGGCAACATTTGGCAACGCATCGAAGCCCAAGCCCGCACACAAGAAACCATAGACAAAAACGAAACCCTCTCCCTCAACGACATACAAAAAGGCCTACCCGATCCCATCCGACAAAACCGTTTTGAAAGCGAACAGATTCCCGACACTGGCATACCCGGCTATGTCTCTATTTGGAAAACCCCCCTCCCCAACACCAACATCAACGACCGATCCCTCAACGACATCATCACCAGCCGACGTATTTATCAACGTGGCCTAGCCGTTATTGAGGCCCTCACATTGCCCGATGTACATTTTCACAGCCAAGTCAGGGCCCGCTTGGAACAACTTTATGCACAATTTGACGACCTCAATGCCGTTGCCACAGATACACTCATCATCGCCAATGGAGACACATTAGATGCGCTTGCCCCCGAAGACCTAAAAGCGGCAGTCTTTGATGAATTGGCAACCGAAATGATTCCCACACTCAAAGAAAAAGAAAGAAAAGCCTTCTTGAAAAACTATCAAGAAGGCCACACCATACAACTTTTTCTCTATCGCGATTTAGGACGTTACAGAGGGGAGCTTTATCACGATCATGCACCCGAAACACCCATTCCATTTGCCATTTCAACAGCAGCAGTCGCAAACATATTTCAATTTGAACCTCCCGACAGCATCCAAATAGCGCCATAGCACACAATTACAGCATCTATTCCTATGAAATTTCTATCCAAACGAAGCCTTTTATTTGCCCTATTTATTCTTGCCGACATCTTTCTAATCGCAATAGGCACATTTGCCTATCTCGTCATCACATTGCCACGCCTGCCCGACAACCCACAATCTTTGCTGACCCAATCGGGAATCAACATCTATGCCCAATCAGGTGAACTCCTCTATACCTTTAACCAACGCATCGATCACGTTCAACTCAAAGACATCAACCCCTATTTTGTAAAAGCCATCTTGGCCACCGAAGACCTCGACTTTTATCACCACCGCGGGTACAGCCTCAAAGGCATTGCAGGTGCCTTCATCGACAACTTGCGTTCAGGGCAAAGAACACGAGGGGGCAGTACAATTACCCAGCAAATTATCAAAAATATTTTTCTCACCCGAGAAAAACATTATACCCGCAAACTCAAAGAAATCTTTTTGGCAACACAGTTGGAAGCCATCTTTAAGCACCACTATGGCAACACCTACAAAGACCGCTTATTGGAAGTGTATATCAACGGCAGTTTTTATGGCACCAATGCCTACGGCATTGCCGATGCCGCCCAAACATATTTTGACAAACACCCTTCTCAACTCACCCTGCTCGA
Organism: Candidatus Latescibacterota bacterium; assembly: GCA_038279365.1. Classification (GTDB taxonomy): domain Bacteria; phylum Latescibacterota; class UBA2968; order UBA2968; family UBA2968; genus JABIFK01. Next base: position 3,022 of record JAYODI010000145.1, read on the forward strand.
ATCGGCACTCTTAGCAGGCTTGCCCAATGCCCCCAGTGCTCTCAATCCATTTCGACAAGACATTACCCGCATCAAAACACGCATTGCACATGTGCTCAACCGCATGGTCACGGTCGGTTTTATCACCCCAAAAGAACGCGACCAAGCCTTATCAGACAGCCTGCAACTCAACCCCAATCGCACCCCACAAAACAAAACACCCTATTTTGTCGAAACCATCAAATCAGAAATCGTCAACTTATGGGGCAGTTCAGCCCTCAATTTTGGTGGGCTCAATATCTACACCACCTTAGACCTCGCTTATCAACAAGCGGCCGAGCAAGCCATTTCTGAAGGATTGTCCAATTTAGACACCCGTTTGGGGTTTTCACCCTACGAAACCGCATCTTCTCAAAATCGAGACAACTATGTGCAAGGAGCACTCCTTTGCCTCGATCCACGCACCGGACACATCAAAGCCATGGTTGGGGGGCGCGATATCTTTGTCAGTTATTACAACCGCGCCACCCAGGCCAAACGACAACCAGGATCCGGTTTCAAACCCATCGTTTATCTCGCCGCATTCGAAACAGAAACCATCACGCCGCTCACGCTCTTTATGGATATGCCACACACATACCGCGTCAACAACACAGATTGGACACCAAAAAATTTCAAAGACAGCTACTTGGGCCTCACCACAACCGCACAAGCCCTGGTCAAATCGGCCAATGCCACCAGCGTACAAATTGCCTTTCAAATTGGCCCTCAAAAAATTGTAGACCTCGCCAAACGCCTCGGCATACAAAGTCCACTCAAACCCTATCCCAGCATTGCCTTAGGGGCTCAAGAAATCACCCTCTTAGACCTTGTTACCGCTTATGGCACCATTGCCCGATATGGATTTCGAGTCACCCCTACCTTTATACGCAAAATTACCGACTCCGAAAACCACACCATTTACACACACCAGCCCAATCCCACACCCGTTATCAATGCCGAATATGCCTACATCATCAACAAACTGATGCAACACGTTGTTGAGCACGGCACAGGGCGCAGTGTTCGGGCATTGGGTTTTACCACACCCACTGCTGGAAAAACAGGTACCACCAATGACAACACCGATGCATGGTTTACGGGGTTCACATCCGATTTGGTCACCAGCGTGTGGGTCGGTTTTGACAACCGCCAAGGTCGCCGTCAACTCATCGACAAACGCACCCACGCACAAATAACAGGGGGCAGCGGTGCAGCCCCCATCTGGACAAATTTCATGAAAACCGTCAATCCCAACAAAACCACCTTCCTAAAGCCCGACGGCATTACAGAATACAATGTCGATTTGCGTACAGGCATTGCCGACACTTCATCCAATGCCATCACCATTGCCTTACCCCATGGCACACAACCCAACACACCTGCCGACACACTTTCATTTTACCAAACCCATAGCGACACATCCAACTAAAAGGACGCCCCATGCAACCCTGGTCATTCCTCCACATCTGCGACATGCAACCCGGTTCACCCAAGTCATTTCGCTTTCAACAACGCTTCATGGACAACTGGCAAACCGCCTATAGCCAACTTCAAAACATCACCGATGCCGCCCTCCTACTTGTAGGGCAGGAGTTTTTTTAATATTTACAATAGTTTAAAGGAACGTAACATCAAGAGTAACATTGTAGAATGGGAATTAATGGGGGTCTATAGGTAACAATAAGTATGGTCTCCGGACAGATCTTGACAAACCAGCCTAAAAATCATAAGGCAAAAGGAAGTTCAGAGAATTATTCAATCTCGATGTTTGGAAGACCTGAAAAGCTATTCTCCTCCCTGCTCATATCATCGACTGATACCTTACCCACGTTACAATTTCGCGCATAATCTCAACTGGAGGCAAACTGCCATTAACAACAAGATCCGCCTCTTGCCGGACCAAGTCTTTGACTTGCACTTCGGTGGCGTGGCCGTCGAACTGGTTTACCCTCGTCGAATCATCAGAAGCCCTCGACTCCACCCGGATACGACGAGTTGAGTTATCCACGTTGATGAATACAAGAAGGAATCGCTGGGGATGGACAATCCGTCTGAGTTCACACAAGACCTGGAGATGACGAATCCCGTCAACAATCAGTAGCTGGCCCTGCTGCCAATTGGCTTGCATTAACACCGCACGGCAAAACTCTCTACAGTCTTTACAAACAAGATCCTCTCCAAGAATCTGCAATGATTCCCTGGAAGTTTCTATCCCCCGCTGTCTGGCCACGCTGCGAACATGGTCTCCAAACGCCACTCGAGGGCCATTAAGGGCATCGGCAACAAGGGTTGATATCGTAGATTTTCCAGCACCAATCTGGCCAGCGAAGCCTAAGACAGGGAAAGTCATGACCGGTTCCCTCTCTCCGAGCTAAAAGGGAATTCAAAGGCCCTCTGCAGCACGACCCATCCCCTCCGATCTCGCTTTGGAACTCGCAGGGGCTTAGTAGAACGAACATGACTTAGCTTCATCAGGGTTGCAAAGGAGGCCCCCTTCCGGCTGTCCCAGAAATCAGGATCCTCTGCACAAAGAGCCCTGGTGAACTCCGTTCGTATCTCATTCCAGGAACACGGATCCAACACCCATGACAGGTCCGCCAGTACGTTTTAGAAGGACCACATCTCCTTTGCCTACTTGCTGGTAAGGAGCAGAGCGATTGGCAGAGAATCTGGATTCGACGGTTTTCTGACCATCCAAGATGAACTGCAGATAAGGTTCAATGAACACAGCCAGATGGATCCCGTATGGTATTGGTTCCTCCAAATCGAAGTGGTTGAGATACCGCCTCCAAGAAGCATCACCTCCTACTTCTTTCTTGAGATATGCAATAGCTAGCGAATTCAAACTCTCAGTAGAGTTCGCACCCTCCATAACGCAAAATCTCCCCTTGCTCCATTACTGACAGTTTTAGCCACAAGATCGATCGATAACAGCTATAACAAGCCCAACCTCAGCTTGATTCTGCTGCTACCGAGACAGACTTCGGGTAAGACCTACGCGGGGAGAGGGTCAAATAGTCTGTATTTTCAGCGATCATTCAATACCGAATCCTCACATGGAACGACGGATGTCAATGATCATTGTAATCAGGCCACCAATAATCGGTGTAATCAGGCCATCTGGAGGCAGCGTTTTCGGGTCTCAAACGGGATTAGTTTTTTGAGTTTTTGACAGCGTTTTCCTTCTTCTGGTTTTCCGGCATCGGACGTGGTGCGCGATAGCTTTCACCATCGAGAATGATTCTGTAAGCGGCGTGACGCAGACGATCCAGAGTGGCTGCACCCAGGAGGCGATTTGAGAAGGCATCCCCCCATTCCGCGAAGTCGAGATTGGACGTCACGATCGTAGAGGCGCGTTCGTAGCGTTCCGCGATCAGATCGTGAAAATCTACTTCAAAGGGTGGCGTGAGGGGTTTGAGGCCAAAATCGTCAATGATGAGCAAGGGCACCCTGGCAATGGTTTGAAAGCGTCGTTCGAAGGTGGCTGTCGCGCGTGCGGCGTGCAGTTGTCCGAGCAGCTTGGTCTGGGTGGTAAAAAGCACATCGTATCCCTGGCGCACGGCGCAGTGACCAAGGGCCTGTGCGATATGGCTTTTGCCTGTGCCGCAGGGACCGGCGATGAGCACGGCGACTTTTTCCTTCATAAAGGCACAGGTAGCCAACTCCTGGATCTGTGCGCGATTGACGTTTTTGTTGAAGGCTATAATCCAGCAGAACCCATCAAGGCGCTCAAAGCGAAATCCCGGAGGCTCTGACCGAGGAGCAATTGGATCGCCTCCTATGTGAACTGCCCGACTATGCTCGAACAATCGCCACGTTTGCTGTTGATACCGGTATGCGCCGATCAGAAATGTCGCGGCTCAAGTGGTCCGATGTCAAATACGGTGACCGCATCATCATCGTGCGAGGCTCTGAATCAAAAAACGATGAATTTCGCATCATTCCCATGACGAACAGAGTGTATGATCTGCTACAGTGCCTGTACCAAGAGAACCGGAGCGCCAAAGTGAAAACTGTGCAGGTATTGCCCTGGAAAGATATTAAGAAGTCTCTGCATAGCGCTGGCACACGCGCAGGTGTCGATCATGTCCACCTGCATATGCTGCGGCACACCTTTGCCACACGTCTCCGCGATCGCGGCGTGCCGCTGGATCGCATCAAAGAACTTTTGGGACATAGATCCATGGCTATGGTGCTCAGATATGCAAAAGCAAGGCCTCAACAGCTTGAAGAAGCCATAGAGGCCTTAAACCAGTAGATCATCGGCATTTGCTATCCATGTCAGGTCCAGTGCCCGCCTAGAGATGCCATTCTATCTTCTAACAGCAGGCGCCTTCTATTTTTTTAATCAGATCCAAGACCCGATTTGCAATTCCCCATTCATTATCATACCAACCACATACGCGCACGAAATTTCCATCCAATACCGTTGTTAAATCCGCATCAAAAATGCATGAATGAGGATTGAAAAGAGGTTGTTGTTAAATCCGCATCAAAAATGGCATGAATTTGCACAAAACCCTCAAGTGACATTTACCATTGGAAAAGCGTAAGAGAACCATGAACTCTTATACATGCATTTGTGGGTAGACGAATTCGTAGTTGCGCTAAGTGGGGCACTCTCACAGGCCGACATACAAATAGCGGAATACCTTGCATCCAAAGCGTCTAATCAGAGATGGATTGGTCCCCCAGGTCAGTGGCTTATGAAATGAACTCTATACTTCCTCTGAAC
>JAYODI010000146.1:0-7773 GCA_038279365.1 Candidatus Latescibacterota bacterium
GTTATGTGTTTTTAGTCCGCAGGACTTTTCAATTGTTGCACTGGAAACGCAAGTTCAGCGAAGCTAATTTATTCCAGGGCATTGTTATCCTTTGGCTTTGGTGAAAAATTCTTGAGATGCAGAGTTAAGAAGTTTGGGAATGTGGTTGTAGGTATAAAGAACACCTCGGTTTAAGACCTCTTGGATATTATCAATGGTACCTGGGGTGCCGGGGGCTTTTCCTGCCGCTCTAATTTTATCAAAAGTTTGATCAATCAATTTGGCCACTTTGGGTTCTTTTGGATTGCCAGGGTAACCCATCGATTGAGAGAGATCGTTGGGGCCAATAAAGAAAACATCGATGTTTTCCACCTCGAGGATTTCGTCAATATTATGAGCAGCTTCTTCTTCTTCAATTTGAACACAGACGAGTGTTTCGCGATTGGTGGCAGCAATGTAGTCATCCATCGAGCCAGAAAGACCATAAGAAGCCGCGCGTGTGCCACCGCCTAAACCACGCGTGCCAAGTGGATAATATTTTACGGCGTTGACAGCGTCTTGCGCATCTTGCGCGGTTTTAACGTGAGGAACTTGCACACCCATCACACCGCGATCCATAAGTTGCAAAATTTCTTCGGGAGCATTTGTGCGAGGGCGAGCAATGGGGGTAAGACCAACGGCTTCGGCAGCCAAGGTGAGCGATTCGGCAGCTTCTAAGGTTATGTTGCCGTGTTCGCAGTCGATAAGCACCCAGTCAAAACCCAAATACCCAATCATTTCAACAATTTGAACAGAAGGTATCATGATAGAGACACCAAATGCGGTTTGGCCAGATTGAATTTTGGCCTTCATTTTATTGGGTTTCATGTGTGGCTCCTTTTGTGAGTTTCCAAATGCCAAGGGAAACGTCCATTTTTGTGTTTGGGTGATAACTTAAAAGTTCGATCCAGCAGGTTGTTTTGGTAACATCAAAACGTACAAAACCGTTTTGTTTGTCATATACAGCAATGGCTTTGTGATCATTGTCTACATGAGATAGCTTACCTGCACTACCCGATACAATTTGGAAATAACCAGAACCGATTTGAAGCAAATCTGGATCGTGTTGGTTGAGTTCTATAAATTGAAGGTTGTGTTCATGGCCAGAAAGATAAACACTTACGTTGTGTTTTTGCATAACATCGGCCAAGCGTTTGCGAAACTTTTTATAATCCCCATCTTTAAGATCTTGCATAATCCCCACGCCATATCGCAGCGCACCTTTGAGGCCTTTTTGAGCCCCACCGTGTACGCCCCAACTCGCAATGGGGTGATGTCCCACAATGATTTTCCACGGAACATTTTGGTGTGCCACAAGTATTTCATCCAAACGGGCCCAATGCTTCTCCATAGAATCAAGGGCATCTTCTTCATACATTTCCAATAATATTTGTGTGTCTAACGCAACTGCTACCATAACATCTTGATTGGGTAAGTCTAATTTTTGGGGTAAGGTTAAATCATACATGCCATGATCATCCACATAAGATCTTAAGTGTACATATTCTCTAAAATCATTTGTGTCGGTGGTTTTGGCAACCGTGTGATCAATAGGATAATACTTCCACCATCCTGCATATAAATCTTCGGCCTTGCTTTCTTGTAACAACACATCACCATATTTGGCATCTTTTTTTTGTGAGTTGCCATCATAGTCATGGTTTCCGGGAATAACATGAAAGGTGACAGGCACATTTTTGTATGTGACATATTGATAAACTTGCCCAAAAGTGTTTTCAAGTGCATTGAAAACTTCGGGGTCGTTCCACGCATAGATTAAGGCATCCGAATTTTTGTGATAAGGCAAACCCGATTCATAAATGTTATCGCCCAATCCAATAACAAAAGGCGGTGTCTGTTTGTTTTGTGGTAAATCTGAGATGTTGCGTGCCAAAGCAATGGCAATGGGTTCTTGCTTGATATAACCCGTTCCCCAATCGCCCAATGCATAAAAAGTCACGGTGGTCAAATCTTTTGGGCGCTCGGACATTTGCATTTTAGACAGTGTCACTTGTGCATAAACAACGCTCGAAATACAGAGCAATACAAATGCATACATGTAGCGAGAAAAGTTCATGATCGATCAATCCATTTGTAAGCCGATTTTGCATTTTTCCAAAAGTATTTTTCGGTCGCGTCTTCACCTTTGTTTTTGAAATATTCAGAGACAATATCAATCACAGTTGCATAGGGTGCGGCACGTTCACACACAGGCCAGTTGCTGCCATAAACAATGCGATCTTCACCAAAGGTTTCCCACAGGATATCCAAAGTGGGTACATAATACGATACCTCACTGGGAGCCGGTGTGTCTTGTGCCATTTCAACAAAGGCAGAGCCTTTCATATAAACATTGGGATGTTGTGCCAAAGCACGAATATCCGAGATCCAATCAGGATCGGGGTGCTTTCCATTGATGGCTACGTGAGCAATGTGGTTGATCACAATGTGTAAATCGGGAATACGCGCTGCAAGTTGAGATGCTGTGGCCAGTTCCGGTGTGCGAATAAGCAAGTCGATGCCCAAATTGCGGTCTGTAAGTTTTTTGGCAACGCCGTAGAAGTCATCCAACGAAAAATTCTTGATGCGTCCCCCGCCTAAGCGTATGCCTCGAAAAAGAGGGTTTTTGCTGAAGCGATCCAAGTGCGATTCAAAGTTGGGATCCGAAGGGTCCAAGTTGCCTATAAATCCCACAATGCAGGGTTCATTTTGGGCCAAGTCAAGAATCCATTGGTTGTCTTCCAACCACGTGCTGGCCTCTACGACAATGGTGCCCGTAACACCTTTGGGCTCGGCCAATGCGCAAAAATGCGTCGGTAAAACTTGGCGATAAAGCAAAGCATTGTCTTTGGGCGGCCAAGGAATACCTTGTGGGCGCGTGGGGTCGTAAAAATGCGTGTGTGTGTCAATGATCATGAGGGCTCCTTGAGAAATGCAAATATATGATTCATTACTTTAACTTTTTAAAGCGCCACCTTTTCGTTGGGGCAGGTTCCCGTGTCTGCGCCATCGCAGAACAGAAGACCCTTTCCCAAAACAAGTCCTTAATAGCGCAGATCAAAGTGTACCTGATTTTTTAGGGGCTCACCATTGATAAAAAGTTGAGCATTTTCACAGATGAGGTCTAAAATACGATCATCAGCTTGAGGTGAGTGTCCCGAAGCGTGTGGGGTGATGATAACATTTTCATAATCCCATAAAGCATGGTCAACAGGAAGGGGTTCTGGGTCGGTGACATCAAGACCTGCACCTGCAATTTGGTTGTTGTCTAATGCGCGCATCAACGCCTGCGTGTTGATAATTGGACCGCGGGCAATATTGGTGATGTAGGCGGTATTTTTCATAAGGGCAAATTCGGCGTCGTGATATCGGTCGCGTGTTTCATCCGTAAGGGGCACACACACAGCAACCCAATCGGCTTCGGGTAAAAGATCCGATAATTGATCATGTGCATAAACGGCTTCAACCGTGTCGGGTGTGGGTCGATCAAGGTGACGACGGGTGGCAATAACACGCATGTCAAAACCACGTGCACGACGGGCCAAGTCTTGGCCTGTGCCGCCCAAGCCGTCTATGAGCAAAGTTTGACCGCGCAAATCGCCAGGTGGATAGGTTTTTCGGCTTTTCCATTCGTGGGCTTGTTGCGCCCGAAAGAGAACCGGAAGTTGTCGGCTAAAAGCCAATATAAATGCCATGAGGTGATCGGCCAAGTGTGCCCCATAAATACCACTGGCATTGGTAAAGATGATGTTGCGTTTTTCGAGTTCATCAAAAGGATAACGTTCCACACCCGCACTCAATGCTTGTACCCATTTGAGTTTTGGAGCAACAGCTAAGAGTTCGGGGGTACAAAAGGTGTAAATGGCATCCGCTTCAGGAGCAAAATGCAGGGCTTCATCTTTGTTATTGGCAATGAGAAATTCCATTTGAGGAACAGCGTTCCGAAGTCTTTTTATGGCATTTTCACCTAAGTTAGGAACTATCATTTTATGAGACATGGGCATCCTTTGGGTGTGTTTATTTGAGCTTGTTCAATATGTTATACCGCATAACGCAAAAACTCACAAATGGTTTTAGAGAATATCATGTTGTGATCATAGGTTTATTTTCCATTGGGCGGTGGTGTGTTTTAGGCTGAGGGTATTGTTGCTTATTTGGATCATTGATTTTGAATTGGGTGTGTCTATTTGCCATCCCGTTTGGGTGGTTTCCCAAGGGCCTGGTGTATGGTTTTGCGGATAGATAGCAAATAGCGTTAATAGACGACACGTTTTGTCAAAGAGAGCGGCTTCAACAAAGGGTTCGTAGCGTTGATCAAATTCGTGACCCAATCGCATGCGGTTAAATGGTGCTTTGTAAGCATGGTGATCCAGGCGAACAGATAGGTCACCATCCAGTCGTAAAACACGTCCAGATAAAGAAGCATTTTTGCCCATAACATAAAATTGACCATCGGCATTGGGCGTAGCTTCAAAGGTCGTGTGCCATCGCAATACAATGTCTGTTGGGTTTTCACATGCAGCATCATCTACAACTGCAACAATGTTTGGAGACAAAAAAGCAACCGTGCGCTTAACCGAAATAACATGGTCATAGAGCGGTGTCAAATTAAGAGACCAATGCCCCCCTTTTTCATCGTCAAAATCTGAGTTTAAAATTTCAGCACAGTCGGTAGCACTTCGTTTCATTTCTTGCTCGTTAAAGGTGAGCACATTGTGGCCTTTAACGGAGGCATTGTAATATGCGTAGCGGTTGGGGCCAAAAAAATCTGCGGGATATCCAGGGGGTGACCCCAGGTCCGTAATAAGGCGTTCGCCATAAGCATCTATACACAGTTGACCCGCATCGTGATGGCCATGCCCTTCTGCACCATGCCCACCTTTGCCATAAACCACACATGGTGTGGTGCGTTGGTTCCAACTTGTGCGTGAGCTGATACAGGCACTGTGGGCTTTAAAGGCTCGGCCTCTGGGTATTTTGCCTTCTGGGGATGTGGGGTGAAGCGAGGCATTATACCACAAAAGTTCCCAAGTGAGGTTGCGATGTGGGCTATCGACAATATTTTGCAAATAGAACCATTGTAAGGTGCTGTCTTGGGTGGCATCAGCAACAGCTGAAAAGTGAGTAACATGAGGGGCCGCATCTAAGTGCGAGTCGCCAAAAGGCACAATGTGACCAGGAGGTATCATAAAATAAGAGGCCCAATAACACGTTTGCAAAAAAGGCCATTGCGCCAAAAGATTGTCTCCACCAGCCTGGTGATAGCGGTGTGCCGTAAAATAGGCCACGGGCTGAAGCGAGGCATTGGCATAGGCCACAGATTCGTTAAACTCGCCTTCTGGGCCATAGTTGTTGAGATAATTAACCAGGCGTGGATGGGCAAAGTCGATAAGGTCTTGCGATTGGGGGTGGTCATTAGAAAGCGCCATACCACAAATGCCCAAACCACCCACAACAACAGTGAGCCAGTTGTTGTGCCCATTGGCCCAAGGTGCCCCCGCTGCCACAGATCGCAAATAGGGCTGAATACCCATGTCGTTGATCCCTGCAACAATCCACTGTCTTTGCTGGGCATTGAGCAACGGATATAACCAATCGTATGCCAAACCCAAATCGCGACACAACATGCCTGTGCGCAAATCCGCTTCATGATTTTTGTGCGCATGATCTCGCCAGATGGGCCAATGGGTGCGGTCAAAAAGGGTTTCCATTTGACGCAAGGCATTGTCGCGATATTTGCCATGGCCAGTAATAAGCGCCGCAAGGGCCGCAGTTTGTACCCACGCCCCTGCGGCATTGACCACCGTCCAGTCGGGGTTGGCATATTGGATGTGTATTTTTTCACGCCCAGGAAAGTCAGAGCTGGGCGTGATTGGGTTACGTTGGCAATCGGCCTCAGCCAGATTAAGAATGGTTTCCCACAAGCTTTTGGCATGGCCTTGACGAATACCTTCACGCAGTTCGTCTACAGATCGCAAACCATCTATTTTCTCTTCTGTTACAAATATATGTGGACGCATATTTTCCTTTTTAAATGCTTTTAAAGGCCAGACATTTTACGCAAAACTTCTATAATAGCAGAGTTGTCTTCTCCCCCCAAACCCAGGGCCACACCTGTTCGCAAAAGCTGTGCGTGTAAGGCAGTTGTGGGCAAGGGCGTTGCTGTGCGAGCTCCCATATCAAGGATCAAATCGACATCTTTAAGATGTTGAGACAAGCGCGCTTGTGGCGTAAAGTTGCTGTCGATCATTTTGTCGCCTTTGATATCCATCACACGAGAATAGGCACCACCAGCTTTTAAGACATCGAGCAAAACATGGAGATCAACACCCGCTTTTTGTGCCAAAACCAGTCCTTCTGCCAAAACCAGTCTGTTGAGCCCCAAAACCAAATTGACAATGAGTTTGGCTTCGGCTCCTTTGCCTGATGAGCCAAGGTGAAAGGTGCGCAGAGCAAATGTAAGAAAAATATCGCGACATAAATCATAAACAGGCAATGCCCCCCCAACCATCACCAAAACATCGGCTTCCCGCACTTGCTGGCTAGACCCCAATATGGTAGCATCTAAAAAACGTACGCTGCGCTGTTGCAAACGCTCTGCAAGTTTAACCGACATGTCTGGGTCGGCCGTTGTGGTATCTATAATGATGGCACCAGGTTCTGCAGTTTCCAAAACACCGTGTGAACCTTCAACAACGTCCTGAACAATATTTGAATTGGGAAGGGATAATATAATACGCCTTGTTTTTTCTGCGACTTCAGCAGGTGATTTGCAAGCAATAAATCCTTTGGTTTTTTGAGCGTCTAATTTTTTTTGATCAATATCGTAGCCAAAAATCTCAAAGTCAGCGGGTAACAACCGTTCTATGAGTGCTGTGCCAACCAATCCCAAACCAATCAAGCCAATCTGTTTGTCAGACATGTTTGCTCCTTAAAAAATATTGTTTTAACATCCTCCATCATATAGCACAACGATGGATGCCTTGTCAAATCAAAATATACCTGAACGCAAAATACCGTTGTCTGGTTTGGGACATGTTGTATCTTATGTCTTTTATAAGTGCTCCCAAAACATGTCAAACAGGACTCAAAAAACAAGATTAATGGGAGGTGTTTTTTATGCTCTTTAATTACAGATATTTGATGGTTGAGCGTTTTTCAGCACGCCTTGAAGAAGAATTTCGCAAAGCCTATGGTAATTTGGATGTAGAATATGCCGGATTTGTTTCGTGGTTGGGGCGGTTTGCTTTGGAAAATATTTCCAACTCAGATATGCTTTATCACGATGTGGAGCACACCATGCTTGTAACATCAGTTGGGCAGCAAATCTTGGTGGGCAAACATCTTAAAGAAGGTGGCGTATCGCCAAAAGATTGGGTGCATTTTATGGCTGCGCTTTTGTGTCATGACATTGGTTATGTGCGAGGCATTTGTCGTAGTGATGGCAATAAGCATTATGCAACAGGAGTAGGCTCCGAGACCATTGAATTACCAGAGGGAAGCACAGATGCCGCTTTATCACCTTACCATGTCAATCGAAGCCAACTGTTTGTGCGTGAACGTTTTGGTGGTAAAATGTTGATCAATCTTGATGTTGATTTAATTTGTTCCTACATCGACATGACACACTTTCCGCCACCCAATGATCCCAAATATAAAGACACGCGAGGTTATGCGGGTTTGGTGCGCGCCGCAGATTTTATTGGCCAATTGGGTGATCCCGATTATTTGCGCAAAATTCCAGCATTGTACTAT
>JAYODI010000044.1:0-30099 GCA_038279365.1 Candidatus Latescibacterota bacterium
TGCCGTCTGCCCGTCTCAATTCTCACCTCTCCAACTCAAAGGTACACATGAACCCAGACCACATCCTCAAAGTTCGCAATCTAAAAAAATACTTCCCCATCCAAAAAGGTCTGTTGCGCCGTATTGTGGGGCATGTCAAATCCGTCGATGGTGTAGACTTTGATGTGGAACGCGGTGAAACATTGGGTTTGGCAGGTGAAAGCGGTTGTGGCAAAACCACCACCATTCGCACCATATTGCGTGCCCATCCTCCCACAGATGGCCAAGTCACTTACAACAATGGTGGGCAAAACATCGACTTGTTTGCCCTCTCAAATGAAGAACTCAAACCGCTTCGCGCCGAATTGCAATATGTCTTCCAAGATCCATTCGGCTCTCTCGACCCCCGAATGACCGTACGCGACATCGTGGCCGAACCCCTCCAAATTCACAACCTGGCCACGGGCCGCGAACTCAGCGAACGGGTGGCCGATCTCATGCAACGCGTGGGCTTAAACCCAGCCCACCTCAATCGCTACCCCCACGCCTTTAGTGGTGGACAGCGTCAGCGCATTGGCATTGCACGTGCCCTTGCACTGCGCCCCAAACTTATCATGCTCGACGAACCCGTGTCCGCACTCGATGTATCCGTGCGTGCCCAAGTGCTCAACCTCCTCATGGATTTGCAAGAAGAGTTTGAGCTCACGTATATCATCGTTGCACACGACTTGGCCATTCTCGAACGCATTTGTGATCGCATTGCCGTGATGTTTCTCGGCCACATCATGGAATTGACCGACAGCCATACCCTTTTTGCAAACCCCTTACACCCCTACACCAAAGCCCTGCTATCGGCCATTCCCATTCCCAACCCACGAATCCAAAACAAACGAGAAATTCTGCAAGGTGATGTGCCCGACCCTGCCGACTCACCTGAAGGATGTAAATTTTGCAGCCGTTGCCCATTGGCAGAGTCGCGCTGTTTTAGCGAAGAACCCGCTTTAAGAGAAGTCCAACCCAAGCATTTTGTGCGGTGTCACTTGGTCACATGATCCATCAAATCCAAATCTTATGGCCGACTCTTGTACCCAACCATTCTCAAATAGATGTCATCCAACCCATCTCCGAATCGCGTTTCCATACCGTATGGAAAATAACCACTTCCGATCAAAGTCACTTTGTACTTAAACACCATCTTTTTGCCCATCTCACCAAAGACAAACCTTATGACCTTATTGCCGTAGAAAACGACGTAACAACCCTTCTGCTCAAAGAAAATGCATCGGTTTCCCCAATCATCGCAACTTATCCAGAGCACGGGTTCACCATATACAAATGGTGCGGAGAAGATACTTTAGACGACCATTGCCAACACCACGCCACAGCCCCGATCACAAACAAAGTCATAGATACCCTTCTAACTTTAGAGAACAGTTTTCAAAAACATACCCACACACTCCAATCGCGCATTGCACCTGGTAGCAACAGAGAAGATGTTCAAAACGCGTTTTCAGAAACCCTAAGTTCTCTCACCGATGTTTTACCCAATCTCATTTATACCCTAACGCAACAATCTCCACCCAATATATTTGCACACTGGCAACACATCTGCCAGCAGATACAAGATATGCCGTTCACACTTGGCCCGACCGACTACAATGCGCGTAACATCGTATTGTCTGCCCATCACATTCCCTACATACTCGAATTATCCAAAATAGGATATGACTGGCCAGAACGCCGATTGATACAATACACCACCAGTTTAGGGGCTCATCTTTCAACAGGCCGTATCATTGGATTGATTACACCACAAAGTGCCTCCAGATATGCACAGAAATCGGCAACATACCGCTCTCAGTCTTCCGACCAAATCCTCACCAACCTCGATATACACCATCTTATTTTTTATCTGCTCGCAGCCCTACAATGTCTACAAGCAAGTACCCAGCCCCATCATCCTTGGAAAAATATAGATACCCGTTTAAACAATATTCAAACGGCCCTGTCCATACCGCTTTCACAAACACCATCAACTCTTTTTTTTCGCCATCTGTTTCAACCTTAAAAATCCCCAAAATAAAAAAAGGAACCAGCGGTCGGGAGTGCTGGTTCCTTTTTTAATAGGGCGGGTCAAATAACCATCTTGCTTGTATAACATCAACCACGCCGTTTAAAAGGAGGGAAGCCCAGCAGTCGGGGTGCTGAGCTCCCTCACAAGGGCGACGGGTCGGGGCCGTCGCCTAATAATTGTTGATATGTCTTTATACTTTTGCAAAGTGTATGCCAATCAAAAAAACAAACTCGAAATACATATAATATTTTATTTTATAAATACTTAAGGAGAGTCAATCCAATACCAAAATCTCTGCACCATCTACAATCAAGCAAATTTTGAAACATTTGCACCCACCAATGGCGCATCTGCGCCACCTTTTGCAAGGTACAAAATCAAAACTTAAAAATTGCGTATTCTGTAAATTGTTATGTCCAAAATTTGGGTACATAGACGCATACAAAAGATTCAATATTCACACGGTCAATTGTGTTATTGACACCAGCAAAAAATTCAAATATCCTAAGACAACTCAAAGATATAAGCATACCTATCAACACACTGGCTGCGTCTACAATGCACGTAACGCATCATCAGCAAAGCACCGTAGATTCGACATTCATACTAAGGAGCCATCATGCCATCACCTGTTCAACACCTTGACCAAACATCAACCGATGAATTTCCTTGGGGCACGCTCAACTGGCTTATGGGACAAGCCTTAGACCCAGATGCCCAACAAACCTTTGGTATGGTCGTGATTGAACCCGGCCAACAAAACCCACCACACTACCACCCCAACTGCGAAGAATTGCTTTACGTTCTTTCAGGCACCTGTGAACACACCTATGGCGATGACAGCTATGACCTCAAACCCGGCGATCTGATTCGTGTGCCATCCGGTGTCATTCACCACGCCATCAACCATGGCAAAGAACCCCTAAGAGCCATCATTTCCTTTTCTGCGGGTGATCGCCAAACCGTTTTCCTCGACAAATAACAACGAGATAGAACCCATACCCTAAACCGTTAGGGCATCCCCCAAGGATGCCCATTTCTTTTATGTTCTAATCACGCAAACTCTGCCACCAGATATCGTCATGAATTTCCCACCTGGCAAATTGCCCATTGATGTACTCGACAAACTCTTATCTACACACACAACCCAAAAAGACCCACGCGTGGTGGTGGGCGCACGTGTGGGAGAAGATGCGGCCGTTATCGATTTTGGCAACCGATACCTCGTAGCCAAAACCGACCCCATCACCTTTGCCACAAACGACATCGGTCACTATGCCATACACGTCAATGCCAACGACATTGCCACAATGGGGGCCATACCACGCTGGTTTCTATCCACTCTATTACTGCCAGAATCCCGCACAGATGAAACGCTCGCTGAAACCATCTTTGCGTCCCTTCATAAAGCAGCACAAGAAATTGGCGTGTCCATTTGCGGTGGACATACCGAAATCACCATCGGTCTCGACCGCCCTATTATTGTGGGCCAAATGTTAGGAGACGTTGCCAAAGAAGACCTCATTCAGGCAACCAACTTGGAACCAAATGATTGCATCTTACTCACCAAGGGATTGGGCATTGAAGCAACAGCCATTATTGCCAACGAAAAAACAAACATATTGGAAACATCCGATATTTCACCCAAAACCATTGCAAAAGCAACACAATACCTCTACAACCCAGGCATCAGCATCTTAAAAGAAGCCCGAATCGCCTGTCAGACAGCCCCTGTCAAAGCCATGCATGACCCCACAGAAGGTGGCGTGGCAACCGCACTAAGAGAATGGGCACAAGCCGCAGATGTCGGCTTAGATATCAATGGCAATGCGTTGTATATCTCACCAGAAACCCAACAACTTTGCAACCATTTCCAATTAGACCCACTCGGTGTCATTTCATCGGGAGCCTTACTCATTGGTGTGTCACAAGCACACGCACAAACCGTTTGCAATGCCATTCAAAAAGCCCACATACCCTGTGCCATCATTGGGCACATACAAGAAAAATCATTTGGTTTAAAAATAACCTACAACAACACAACCACAGATTTGCCCATTTTTGACAGAGACGAAATTGGCAAAATCTTCGCCTAACCATCAAACAGACCCTTCATCTGGAAACCGAACATGACCCCAATTCCAATTGCCAAAACACGCGAACCCTTTGTGGATAATCATCTGATAGATCACCTCACTGGGCTCACACACCAACTGCAAAAACCTGCCTCTCAAGAAATTTGCATTGTTCACAACGAACCTTGGGAAGGCAACACCTGCGGCTATCACACCGTTTTTCAAGACGGTGACATTTATCGCATGTATTACCGTGGCTCCCATCACGACCCCGACACCACCAAAACACCCCACGAAGTCACCTGTTATGCCGAAAGCACAGATGGCATCACCTGGACAAAACCCAATTTGGGTCTGTTTGAATTTGATGGCTCAAAAAACAACAACATTGTTTGGGTGGAAACGGGTGCTCACGATTTTTCGCCCTTCAAAGACCCCAATCCCAATGCCACATCCGATGCACAATACAAGGCACTTGCACGCGGCGATGGGGGGCTGCACACCTTCAAATCATCCGACGGCATTCATTGGTCTCGCATTGTAGATCACGCCGTTATCACCGAAGGCGCATTTGATTCACAAAACCTTGCCTTTTGGGATCCTCTCAAAAACTGCTATGTTGACTACCACCGTGGTTTTCGCCCTGTTGGTGACAAAAAAGTACGCGACATTCTCACCTGCACATCAACAGATTTCATCACCTGGACAGATCCCACATACATCACCCAAACAGGTGCACCCGTCGAACAGCTCTATACCAATCAAATTATACCCTATTCACGCGCGCCGCATATCTACGTTGGTTTTCCCATGCGTTTTGTACCGGAACGAACCGTTTACGACATTGCCAAAGGCGGCGTTTCAGATGGTGTATTGATGACCAGCCGCGATGGCCAAACCTTTCATCGTTGGCCCGAAGGATTCATTCGCCCAGGTCTCACAGATGAAAATTGGATTTGTCGCAACAACATGACCGCTTGGGGCATTCTCGAAACGGCATCCAGCATTCCCAATCAAACAGAACTTTCTATTTACGCCACCGAACACTATTACAGCCGCACACAATGCGATCAACTGCGCCGTCACACCCTTCGCCTTGATGGCTTTGCATCTCTTCACGCCACTGCAAATGGCGGTGAACTGATCACAAAACCACTGACCTTTGAAGGCAACACCCTCACCATAAACTTTTCCACCTCGGCAATCGGTTTTCTGCGCATCGAAATCCAAACACCTGAAGGCACACCCATCGACAATTTCACGCTTCAAAATTGTGACGACATCTATGGCGATGCCATTGCCCGCACCATCACATGGCAAAACAACAGCGACCTAAGCCAACACGCAGGACAACCCATTCGATTACGCATCCAAATGAAAGATGCCGATCTTTTTGCCATTCAATTTCAATAGAAAACCTTTCTCCGCTAAGGCAAATCGCGTTAGCAAACCGTTAAATAAGCCGTTGCCATTGGGTCAAACACCCTTACCAGTTCTTCTTTCTCTTTTTCGAAAGCCAATCCCTTATGCTCAAAGCTGTTATTTTTGATATGGACGGCACCCTCACCGTTCCATACATCAATTGGCAAGACCTGCGTGCCAAAATAGAATGCCCACCTACCCAAAACATCATCGACCACATCAACAGTCTGCCCCCAAAACGCGCCCAACACGCCAACAACATTCTCCTATCCACCGAGCGCGAAGCCGCCGAAAATGCGGCCATGAATGAAGGGGCAACAGAAATCGTGCAAACGCTAAAAGATCTCGGTCTCAAACTCGCCTTGGTCACCAACAACCACCGCGAAGCCATGCACATCGTCCTTCAGCGTTATGGCCTCACCTTCGACATTGCACTCAGTCGCGACGACGGCACCCTCAAGCCCGCCCCCGACCTCATCATCAAAGCCCTACAAACCCTTCAAGTATCCGCCTCTGAAGCCATTGGCATTGGCGATAGCCAATACGACATTCTCGCCTGCACAGCCGCAAATGTGCGCTGTATTTACCTCACCCACGGATCGCCCAAACTCAAACACGAACCCTCTGTTACCAACTTAAGTGATATGCTTGCCTTTATCGCACACCAATAAAAAAGAGTCGCAAGCATTTAGCTTGCGACTCTTTTTATTTACCTACAACCATCAAAATCTAATCATCATCTCCTGGCACAGGTTCCACAGCCGATACCTTATCGCCATAAGCTTCAATCGGTGGCAAGTTGCCATCGGGTCCCACTTCAAGCGGGCGCACATCCGAAATGATTTCCAAATCATCGCGAATTTCTACTTGAGCCATATAAGCTTCCGAAACCTCAATTTCGCCCACATCTAAGGTGCTCTTAATCCAAACCACACGTGCATTTTCAGGTTCAATAAGTCCCAAAGACTCCAGCGCCACTGCAAGCACTTCGCGGTCGGTTTCATAATGCAATGGCACAGCACCAGCCGACACATGTTGACCTGTAATGACATTGGTATACATCGCATGAAAATCAATCTTATCCACCAAACGCTTGGTGGTAAACTCTGCCAAACCAATTCCAGTTGCATTGCCGTGTGTGGCTTCCGTTAAGTCACGCACAAAAATACGCAACACACGAGGTGTTTCGCCAGGCATCGCACAACGATCATTGCGCTTGCGCCCAATCACATTGGTGTCCATACCCGCACCACTGATGTTTTTGCCCATCTCATCAATAATAAGCAAGTCCACATCTTCAAAGGGCAAACTGGGAAGCCACTTTTTAGATTGTGCCTGAAGCTTCTTTTCTTCTTCTTCAAAGTCATCAGCATGAATGGCTTGAATTAAGGCCGTTTCATCATAGGGGTTTTCAAGCGTGGCCACACCAAATCGAATGGGCATTTCTTCGCGTACGACCTTGCCCACAAGGCGTACAATCTTATCAAAGGAATGATGTATGATCGCACGGTGATAAACCGACGCCCCCTTGTGTTTGCCCAAACCAATGAGCATCATCTTCATCAAACCGCTCTCAATTTCGCCCACAAAGCCCGTGTGGGGTTTCACGCGATTAACCACCACCACATGGTCGGCCTCAGAAGCATTTTTATCAAAATAAATGGGCATGCCAAAATCCGACATCCCAATCTGAATCACTTCCATAGACGACTTAATGGGACATCCCATATTTTCTTCATCAATGCCATACCCCGCCAAAACACCGGCTTGCCCTTCGGCGGTCCCACCGCCATGAGAACCCATAGCAGGCACAATATAAGGCTTGGCACCAATGGCTTGCATCTCTTCTACCACAGTCTTGACAATCACATTAATATTGGCAATGCCTCGACTGCCTGCGGCAATGGCCACCGTATCGCCAGCTTTAATCATCTTACCAGGGTTAATCTTGGCAATTTCTTCGCGCACCGCAGCGGCCACATCGTGAACACGGGGTGCATCAAAATGTTGCCGAACGCGAAACATATTGGGGTAATTCATACGACCAGCCTCCTAAAAGGATGTGGAGATATATTTTGAAAATCACTATTATCCATCAAACCAACAAATAAAAACTTACATTGCTTCTTCATATAATGCAATCACATCTTGAATCGTCGTCTTTCTTGGGTTAACAGCCACATTGCCACTTTTCATAGTATCTTCAGCCATCACAGCAATCCCTTCGGCCTTGACACCCACTTCGCTCAATGAAGATGGAATGCCCACATCACCACCCAAATTCTCAACAGCCTCAACCGCAAGCATCGCCGCATCCACATCACCCAAACCCGCAATGTCTTCCCCCATCGCCACCGCAATATCGGCAAACTTAGCAGGGCAAGCATATCGGTTAAAGTCCATCACACGCGTAAGCAAAATCGCATTGGCCACACCGTGTGGCACACCATAATGCCCACTTACAGGGTGAGACATCGCGTGCACATTGCCCAAACGCGTTTGCGAAAACGCAAACCCAGCCATTGCACTGGCCACCAACATATTTTGCGTGGCCTCATGGTTGTGATCGCTGTATGCCGCCTGTCGCAAATTTTGAGCAATCAACCGAATCGCATGCAACGCCATCCCTTCAGACACAATATTTGAAGCCAAAGACACATAAGACTCAATGGCATGGGTCAACGCATCCATACCCGTGGCCGCCGCAATAGGTCGTGGCAGAGCAACCGCCATATCGGCATCCAAAATACCAACGTCGGGAATAATATTTGTGCCAGCAACAGCAGCCTTATATTTATTTTCATCTGTAATCACTGCAAAAGGTGTCACTTCACTGGCCGTACCATATGTTGTCGCAATGCAAACTAAATACGGAATGCGTTTGGGAACAGGACCGCCCGTACCAATAAAATAATCTGAAATTTGCCCCCCATTGCTAATAAGCACACCCGCCGTTTTTGCCACATCCATGGAAGAACCACCTCCAATGGCAATGAGGTGATCACAACCTTCTTTTTGGTATTGTGCCGCACAATCAATTACATTTTGAATGGGTGGATTGGGTGCCACATCCGAAAATATGCTATGTGCCACATTGGCCTCATCCAAAAAAGCCGAAACGCGCCCCACCAAACCCGCATCTACCAAACCTTTGTCGGTCACAATAAGCGCCTTCTTGGAGCCCGTATTAGAAAGCAACTCAATCAAATTTCGAATACTGCCTCGGCCCATCAACAAACGTGTAGGCCCATAATAGCTAAATTGATCTTGAAAAGCCAAGAGACTTCTCCTTCAAAGAGTTACGAGAAATAAATCGAACAGATCCAAAATACGTCGCTCAAGAAACATTGTCAAGATAAGGAAATATGTGATAAAAAAACAATTGCACATTATCCATTCTACCCTTTCTTAAAAACGCCCCGTGAGCCCAAACCCTAATCTCAAATACCATGATCCAAATTCAAAATATTTCTTACACCTACCCTGGGGGAACATCTCCCTCCCTCAACAACATCACCCTCAACATTCACGAGGGACAATTTGTTGTGCTCATGGGGGCCAATGGCTCAGGAAAATCCACACTCTTGCGTTGTCTCAACGGCCTCATACAACCCCATCAGGGTCACATTCACATTGATGACCTCTCCACGCAAACCCATCAACATATCTCCAATATTCGTCAAAAAGTAGGCTTGGTCTTCCAAAACCCCGACGATCAAATCATAGCCAGCACCGTAGAACGCGAGATCGCTTTCGGTCTGGAAAACCTCGGTATTCCCCGTGCAGAAATGCATCAACGTGTTGCACACATGATGCAACAATTTCATCTCACACCCTACCAAAAACAAGACCCAAACCAACTCTCAGGTGGTGAACGTCAGCGCTTGGCTCTGGCATCGATCATTGTCATGGCACCCAAATATTTACTCCTCGATGAACCAACTTCTCTTCTTGACCCAGGTGCGCGCCAAGATATTTTGGCACATCTACACATACTGCATAAAGAAAAAAACATCACGCCCATCTTGGTCACACAAATCCCCTCAGAAGCCGCACAAGCAGATCGCATTATTGTTTTAAAAAATGGGCAAATTGCGCTCGATGGCCCACCTGCCGATATTTTTGCCCAAATAGACACACTCGCAGAATTAGACTTACAGCCCCCATTGGCCACACACATTGCGCACAGCATCCATTTGCCCAAACCCTATCCGCTCACCATTGAAGCGTTATCAAATCGCCTACAAACACTTCCGCCCATAACAGAGAACATCCCCAAATCCCCTCCCATAAAAAAACAAAACACGCCGATCATTTCAGCACGCGCCCTGTCTCACATATACGATCACAAAATGCCCAATCAAATTGTGGCACTTACCCACTTAAACATAGACATCTACCAAGGCGAAACAGCCGTTTTCATTGGCCCAAGTGGTTCAGGAAAATCTACATTTATCCAACACCTCAATGGCCTGCTCAAACCCACATCTGGCAGCCTTACTGTTTGCGACATCAACACCAGCACACATAAGAACCTGACAGACCTGCGCAAACGCGTTGGGCTTATCTTTCAATTTCCCGAAGCCCAACTCTTTGCCGAAACGGTTTTTGACGACATCGCATTTGGCCCACAAAACCTTCGCCTTTTAGATATTCCTGCCCGTGTTTACAATGCACTTCAAATGGTTGGCCTTGATCCTGAGGCCTTCATCAAAAGAGATCCCCTCCGTCTTAGTGGTGGTGAAAAAAGGCGCATTGCTATTGCTGGCATATTGGCCATGCAACCCGAACTCATCATATTTGACGAACCCACCGCAGGGCTAGACCCCATAGGTGCCCAACGCATAGAAGCACTCATCTTGGCCCAAAAAGCCGAAAACCGTACCACCATCACCATCACACATGATCTTGACTTGGCCGCACGCATCGCAGATCGCATCTATCTCTTTCAAAAGGGGCAAATGGTGCAACAGGGTGCACCCGCAGACATGCTCACCTCTCAAACCTTAAACCCATTGGGGCTCCACCCACCAGAAATTGTGCACCTAAAAGAAACACTGATTCAAAAAAATTGGCCTATTCCACACACCTGCATCACCCCAGTTGCTCTTATTCACATTTTAAACGGAAACTCCCCTTGACAGAAACGGTTTCTGCCAATACTTTTTCACCGATTTGCCTACCATTTTTCTTTTATACAAACGGGAACCACATGCCCAATATTCTGCTCAAAAATGGCCGCATCATCGACCCTGCCAACAACCGCGACGAAATTTCCGATATCCTCATCCAAAACAATCGCATTGCCCAAATAGCGCACAACATCCCACCCACTGACGCACAAGTGATCGATGTTACAGGCAAACTGGTCACACCCGGCCTGATAGATATGCACGTACATTTACGTGATCCAGGATTTCCCGAAAAAGAAACCATCCAAACAGGGTGTGAATCGGCCGCCGCGGGTGGTTTTACTGCCGTTGCGTGTTTGCCCAACACCAACCCCACCATGGACAGCCCTGAAATTGTCCAATACATTCTCGACCAAGCCAAATCGGCAGATGCACGCATCTATCCCATCGCTTGTGCCACAGAAAAAATGCAAGGGCAAAAGCTCACTGATACAGATGCCTTACTCAAAGCCGGCGCCATTGGTTTTTCAGACGATGGGTTGCCCATTGAATCCGAAGCCCTCATGCGCACCTTGCTCGAACGTGCCGCGTCCAATGGATTTGCCGTCTACCCGCACAGTGAAGTTTTTGAACTCACCAGAGGGGGGCACATGCACGAAGGCAAAGTCTCCAAAGAATTGGGCATCAAAGGCATGCCGGCAGAAGGCGAAGCGGCCATGAACGAACGCGATATTGAACTTGTGCGCCAAACGGGAGGGCGGTTGCACATTCTGCACCTAAGTGTCAAACGCGCCGTAGACTTGGTACGCAAAGCCAAACAAGAGGGTTTGCCCGTTACCGCAGAAGCAAGCCCACATCACATCGCCCTCACCGATGAAGATGTGCGCATTTATGGCACCGCAGGCAAAATGAGCCCACCGCTTCGTGCCAAAGAAGATCAAGATGCCGTCATTGCAGGTTTACAAGATGGCACCATAGATGCCTTGGCCACAGATCATGCCCCCCATACCAACCAAGAAAAATTGCGCGCATTTACAGAAGCCCCAAATGGTATATTGGGGTTTGAAACGGCTGTGGGAATATTGTTTACCAAATTGGTACACACCCACATCCTCTCGCTCAACGACACCATTGCCAAACTCAGCATCGAACCTGCACGTATATTGGGCATAGAGGGTGGCACCCTCTCCATTGGCAAAATGGCAGACATCACCGTCATTGACCCCAATCAAGAATGGATTGTCGATGCCAATCAATTCAAATCCAAATCGCGCAACACGCCCTTTCACGGTTGGACGCTTAAAGGCCGCGCCATACTCACCATGCTTGGCGGGCGCATCACACACCAAATTTAACAGGTAGGCAAACGACAAAAAGAACAGCGAAAATTCTACAGTATCGCAACCATTTCACGTTTGCCATTTGCCATTTCACTGATTTTTTGCAGTTCCAAAGGAGTTTGAATGAAAGCCATACTCGCACTCGAAGACGGCACCCTCTTTGAAGGCACATCATTTGGCGCAAACGGTGAAAGTCTGGGAGAAGTTGTTTTTAATACCAGCATCACCGGATATCAAGAAATTTTGACCGATCCCAGTTACAACAGCCAAATCGTTACCATGACGTATCCCCTTATTGGTAACTATGGCATCAACATCGACGATTTTGAGTCGAACAAACCCCAAGTAGCTGGTTTTGTGGTGAAAGAATATTGCCATTACCCCAGCAACTGGCGCTCAAACCAATCTTTGGGTGATTTTCTTAAAGCGCACAACATTGTCGGCATTTCAGGCATTGACACACGTGCTGTGGTACGACACACACGCGAAAAAGGCGCCATGAAAGGTGTCTTATCCACCACCGATTTAGACCCAGACAGCCTCATCCAAAAAGCCCGCGATTATGAGGGGCTTGTCGGACGCGACCTGGTCCAAGGGGTCACATGCAAAGAACCTTATCATTGGACAGAAGGTTTGCACGACTTAGATAAAAACGAAAAAACCTATCTCAAGGGCCAAGCCAAATACAAAATTGCGGCCTACGATTTTGGCATCAAACAAAATATTTTGCGTTACTTGGTCGATCGCGGTTGTGATGTCACGGTCTTTCCTGCCGATGCCCCCGCAGAACAGTTGCTCGCCATAGATCCCGATGGCATCTTTTTGTCCAACGGCCCTGGCGACCCAGAACCCATCACATATGCCATTCAAAACATTCAAAAACTTTCTACAGAGCGCCCCATGTTTGGCATTTGTTTGGGGCACCAACTGATGAGCCTTGCATTGGGTGGGTCTACGTACAAACTCAAATTTGGTCACCGAGGTGCCAACCAACCCGTGCAACAAACCCGCACAGGCAAAGTGGAAATCACATCGCAAAATCACGGGTTTGCTGTAGATACCCACTCACTCGATACAGAAAAAATTGAGATCACACACATCAACCTCAACGACAACACGCTTGAGGGTTTGAAACATCGCGAACTGCCCCTATTTTGTGTGCAGTATCACCCAGAGGCTTCAGCAGGCCCCCACGATGCCGAATATCTTTTTGATGAATTTTCAAAATTGATGGATCAAAAATAAGGCTTCCGTTACACCCTTTTAAAAGGCGCATGATCTTTCTTAATTAAGAAGACCATGCGCCTTTTTTGTGCGCATTTGGAACGCATCTTTTATATGATGCGTCTAAAAAGACACAGACCTTGACATATTTTCTGAATTAATGTATTCTATCGTTGAAGTAAGCATCCGTTGCAAAGGAGAAATACAATGCGTCAAAGAAGTATTTGGGCATTCATAATCATCGCATTTTTGGCCACCCAAGCCAGTGCCGAGTTGGGTTTAAAACCCAGTCAAAAATCGGGTTTCCAAATTCCTCTAACTGAGAATTTGCAAAAAACAGACAGTTTGCTCGACTTAAGCAGGCTCTCATTTAACCATACCTTGGGCATGACATACAGTTCTTCTCAAGGAGGGGGACTCAGTCAGTATTATCTCAATGAGATGACCTATCAAATATCCAAACCCCTCGTGATCAAAGCTCAAATTGGTGTGGCCAACAATCTCTCTTCGGCCACCAAATATGGGTCTGCAAGTGGTGTGCAAGTCATTGTACCCAATGTCAGCATCTTGTATCAACCCAAACCCAATTTGCGCATTGAATTTGGGTTCAGCAACATGCCCAACTACTATGGGCGTCCCAGTTATGGCCCTTACGCGCCTTACTAAACATGTCAACACCACAAAAAACGGGACATCATATGTACGCTGATGTCCCGTTTTTTGTTTTTGAGTGTTCGAAACCTAAAAACTTATGAAACGATGGATTTGGATTGTCGGAGTTTGTCTTGTTGCCCTCTTCCTGTTTGGAATCAGCACACGTTGGCAACAAAAAGAAGAAGCAATAACCCAAACGCCCAAAACCTTTCAAAACATTCGCATCGAAATTCTCAACGGCTGTGGCAAAGATGGCATAGCAACACAGTTGGGTACCAAATTGCGTGAACAAGGTTTTGATGTGATGACCTTAAGCAATGCCGAAAGTTTTGCTTTTGCACAAACACTGGTCATAGATCGGGTGGGCAAACTTCACTATGCCGAGCAAGTGGCCAAACTGTTAGGCACCCAAAACCTCATTCAGCAAATTACACCCGACCCATTTCGGTTAGAAGAAGTCACCATTATTGTTGGACGAGATTATGCCCATTTACCCATACTAAAAAGGCAGTGAGAAGAGACAATAAAACAGATACACCCATCTTTTCTTTATTTTGCTCAATCATTTTAAGGAGTTCGTTTTGTCTGACCAAATTGAAATCATACGCCAAAAATGCATCGAACACCTCCAATCACGCAAGGCCGAAGACCTTGCAGTTATCGATTTGCGAGGCATTGCAGATTTTTCTGACTACTTCATAGTCTGCACAGGTACGGCCGATACGCAAGTGCGCGCATTGGCCGATGCGGTCATTGCTGGTCTCAAAGCAGAAGGGCATCGGCCTTGGCAAATAGAAGGCTACGACACGCGCAAATGGGTACTCATCGACTTTGTGGATGTGGTTGTACACATCTTCCAGCCCGAACCTCGTAAATTTTATGGCTTAGAACGGCTATGGGGCGATGCACCCATTGAATATATTGAAGATGAAGGCACAACCATAGAAATGCAAAATCAGTAACCGACCACTTTTCCTATGATGGAGCACGTATGCCTGTACCAACAATTTTGTGGGAAAACAATGCGCTTCGGCTCATTGATCAAACCCGATTGCCAGAAGAATACATCCAAATAGATTGCAAAGACATTCCCACCGTTGCAGAAGCCATCAAAAGCCTACGTGTAAGAGGTGCACCTGCCATTGGTGTTTCAGCTGCCTATGGCGTTGTCATTGCAGCCCAAGAAGCCATTGCAAGCAACAAAGATTTTGATACCCACGTCAAAAACAGCATCCAAACACTTGCCCAAACACGCCCCACAGCCGTCAATTTGTTTTGGGCACTCGAAATTATGGAAAAAGTGCTCAACAGCACACAAGGCAAAACACCCCAGGAAAGACGCAACATACTCTTAGACAAGGCCAACGAAATCTTTGAAGAAGACAAACGCGTCTGCCGAAAAATTGGCACCCATGGGGCCACATTGCTCAATCAGAAAGCAACCATCTTAACCCATTGCAATGCCGGTGGATTGGCAACAGCAGATTACGGCACTGCACTGGCAGTCGTTTATGCTGCTGTAGAAGCGGGTAAAAATGTGGCCGTATATGCCGATGAAACACGTCCTCTGCTTCAAGGTTCACGCCTCACAGCCTGGGAACTGCACCAAAGCGGCGTGGATGTTACCGTTATTTGTGACAACATGGCCGCCACAGTGCTGCGCCAAAAAAATATCGATTGCATTGTTGTCGGGTCCGATCGGATCGCCGCAAATGGCGATGTGGCCAACAAAATTGGCACATATGGGTTGGCCATCTTGGCACGCGAACACCAGGTACCATTTTATGTGGCCGCCCCCTTATCCACCATTGACATGAGCTTAAGCAATGGCGATGCCATTCCCATTGAAGAACGCAACCCCGAAGAAGTCAGCCATGGTATGGGGCGTCAAACGGCGCCCAAAGGGGTAAAAGTATATAACCCAGCCTTTGATGTTACTCCAAACCATTTGGTCTCGGCCATCATCACAGAACAAGGTGTTGCCAAAGGAAACTATCAAGAGACTTTTAAAACTTGGTTTTCAAACCCATAAAGAGGGGTTTTGCCCCAAAATGAACCCAAAAGGCTGTTTTGGTTCTGATATGCCCGTCAAATACAAAAGCGCGTTGTTATCATAAAAGATAGCAACGCGCTTTTGTATTTGGCCTCATATTGTTTAAAATCCAATACTTGTACCTCAACAAAAAAATAATATCAAAAAAACGAAGAATTTTCTTTTTTCTTTTCAAAAACAGACAGAGTTTGTTATTTTACAATATCTTATGCCTACACGCTTTTACTTAGAATGTATGTAAACTCCTGATTTATCATAGACATGCCGATATTCGGTTGACAAACACATGGGAGTAGCTTAAAATATGCTTTACCTAAGATGTGTATTTGCAAGGGTTTTGGCCAATTTCAAACAAAAGACAGCTTCTTTTATGAGACAAACACCACACAGACATTACTTTTTCTTATTATTAGGCTTGTTGCTGTGGAGCTGTGGCAGTTCTCAATCGGGTTTGGCCTTGCCTCAAACAGGGTCAGCCACCATTCGAGAAGAATTTGATCCTTATACCCTCAATGACGACGATTTTCTATTGCAGCCCCCAACACGCACGCAAACCATATCAACACCAACAGCGCAGCCCCCTGTCGCATTGCCCGATCCCATCTCCACCTCCAAACGGGTTTCAGGTTATCGCGTACAAATAGCCGCTGTTTTAGATCGTACACGCGCAGAAGCACTCCAGCAAAATATTCAACGCCAGCTCCAAACACTCACATATGTGTATTACGACGAAGACACACACCTCTACAAAATTCAGGCAGGCAACACCAGCACCCCCGCACAGGCAGAGAAATTGCGTGATGACATTCGCACGCAGGGTTTTCCTGAAGCCTATGTGGTGCGCACACAAATAGAAATCACAGACACACAACCTCAGATGACCACACCCGTTAAAACGCGCGGGTTTCGTTTGCAAATCTTTTCGGCCTCCACACGACAAGCTGCCGAAGATGCACGCAATCGGGCCAAACAACAATTATCAAGAGACGACATATTTATCGATTTTGAGCCACCCTACTTTAAAGTGCGTGTTGGCAATTTTAAAACGCGCAAAGATGCTGAAAAGCTCCTTGACACCATCAAAAAACAGGGGTATGAGACGCCCTTTGTCGTAGAGACACAAATACAAAACTCTCCCTCATAAAACCGTGACTATACGCCCCAAATATGGCCTACTCATAACGCTTGCGCTTGTCATCTCTGGCTGTGCAACCAGTCGCCCTAAGACACCAGAACCACAGCAAGCATTCGTTATGCCCGATACAACGGCCTTTCGTACACCGTCGCCAGATATGCCCATTTATCTGTTGGTGCGACATGCCATAGCCTTGCACAACGTCAAATCACAACGCGTCTTAACCACACTCGACAGTGCGGCCGTATTGCTCTCCATCAGGTTTCAACAACAAGACTTAGGCAAAACCACCACCTCGCGCTTGGTGAGTCTCACCCGCGCAACCCTAGAACTCTATCACGCACACCTTCCCGACCCCAATCCGCTATCGCCACAATTGCCACTGTCAAACTTGCTCAACACACTGCCCATTCCTGTCAAAGCAGAGTTGGCAAACCACCCTCATTATCGCGACTTCTATGTGCGCAAATTGGCAGGTGAAGCCGATGTGCCCATAGACCTGACACCCGAAGTATTGGCCTATATTCGATTTTTCCGCACCGATGGACACAGTTTTTTTTCACGATGGTTGTCACGAGCCTCGGCTTATATGCCCATGATTCAAGCCGATCTTGAAAAAGCGGGCTTACCCAAAGATTTGGCCTATAAAGCCATGATCGAAAGTGGTTTTAATCCAAGAGCACGCTCACACGCAAATGCCGTGGGCATGTGGCAGTTTATGCAACACACTGGCAAACAATATCAACTGCAATATGACACTTGGATTGACGAACGCATGGCCCCCGAAAAAGCCACACCCGCCGCCGCACGTCACCTGGCTTATCTTTACAAATACTTTGAAGACTGGCGCTTGGTCATTGCCGCTTACAATTGTGGGCAAGGCCGTATGGACCGTGCCATTCGCAAATCGAACACGCGTAACTTTTGGGAAATAGACGCCCTGCCACGCGAAACACGCAACCATGTGCCCAAGTTTATGGCCAGTGTCATCATCAGCAAAGACCCTGCTTACTTTGGTTTTGATGATATTGTCTTGCAGCCCCCTTTAAGTTATGACACCGTCGCACTGACAGAACCCGTAAGCCTGCGTTTGGCCGCCCAATGTGTGGGTACCACACATGCCTGGATACAAGAACTCAATCCCGAACTGCGTCGTGCATATACCCCACCTTCATCATCCCAAAACCCCTATCTTTTGCGTGTGCCAAAGGGAACGGTTGAAAAATTTAAAACCAACTATGCACGTGTACCAGATGCCGAAAAAATACAAATGGTAGATTACACCATCAAACGCGGAGATACCATTTCGGGCATTGCCAGCCGCTTAGGCACCAACACCCAAGCCATCTTAGATGCCAATGGCATTAAAGACCCCCGCAGAATTTGGGCAGGCCGCAAATTAAAAATTCCAATGCAACCCGAAAGACGCACCCGAGTGGCTCAATGGCAAAAAGAAGGCATTGAGCGTATACCCAACAAAAACAATTTTTCGAAAACCCAATATACGGTCAAAAAAGGCGATACACTTTGGGATATTGCAAAAGCCGAAGGGTTAACACCCAAACATTTATTGGCGTGGAACACATTTGCAACGGATCGCCCCATTCGCCCTGGAGACAAACTCACCATTTACCTGCCCAATTCAGGCACAGAATCAAACACGCACTATACCGTTCGCAACGGTGACACATTGTGGGACATTGCACGTGAATTTCAAACGAGCGTAACAGAGTTGAAAAATTGGAACAACATTAAAAACCCATCGGGGTTGCGCCCCGGAACGCGTATTCGCATTCGACCAGAATCAGAGCCATCTCTTGCAGAGTAAATAAAAACATATGAAAATAACGCGAAACATTCTGCTCATTATTCTGGCTTTGTTTTTACAAGCATCTTGGACAAATCCACTTTCCCTATGGGACATCAAACCCGATTTGATTGTGCTCATTTTGGTTTTTGTAGGCATTACAAGTGGGCAAATAGAGGCCACCGTTTTAGGGTTTTTCTCTGGGTTTATGATTGACGTTTACAACCCCGAATGGATGGGCATGAACACCCTGTCGAACAGCCTGATTGGTTTTGCCGTTGGGTATAGCAGGGTGGGTGTGGTTGCAGAAGATATTCAAGTACAAGCAACCATCCTTTTTGTGGCAAGCCTCATGCGCGATCTTGTTTTTTTTCTTTGTTACACTTTTCCCGACCCGCTTCAAGCGTTCTATCTTGTTTTGCGGTATGGTTTGGGAACTGCCGTTTATACCGCCCTTTTGGGTACCCTGATTTCTTTGGGTATGTTGCACGTTTTCAACAAAAGGATCGAAACACATGCATGACGACTTTATGCACAATGGCACACGCGAGCGCAGAGCTTATGCGTTGTTTGGTGCGGTCATGCTCCTATTTGGCATTTTGATACTCAGGCTGTATCTGCTCCAAATTGCCGATTGGGAACAATATCGTATTCAATCAGAAAAAAATACCATGCAACCAGTACCCATTGAGGCAAGTCGTGGCCTGATTAGAGACCGCAACAAAGTCATTTTGGTCGACAATCGCCCGTCTTATACCATTTCGGTTGTGCCACCTCGTCTATTAAGCAGTGCTGATGGTGCAGCACTGGAAGAAATTATCACGCGCTTAAGCCAAATTGTTGGGTTGCCCAATACCGAAATTGACGAAAAACTGCATTCTAAAAATCGCTATTTTTATGAGCCCGTAAAGCTCAAACTCGATGTTGGGTTTGAAACCGTATCCATTGTTGAAGAAAACCGCTACGATTTGCCGGGTGTAGAAATTCAGGTAGAGTCCCGTCGTGGGTATCCCACATTTTCAGATGACCAGCCCATTGCCCCACACATTTTGGGTTATGTGGGTCTCATTGACGCCAACCAATACGCAAACATGAAAGCACAAGGCTATCGCTATGGCGATAAAATTGGCAAACGGGGTATCGAGCGCCTCAAAGAAACCCAAATGCGCGGTCAAGAAGGCGTCAAATATATTGAAGTCAATGCCAGAGGCCGAGAAGTGGGTAGTTTTCCAGACAAAACCCAACCACCTATTTCGGGTGCAGATATTGGCCTTACCCTTGACTGGCGCTTACAACAAATTGCCGAACAAGCCTTTGGCGACAGCTTAAGGGGCAGCCTTATTGCCATAGATCCTTCTACGGGCGAAATACTTGCCTTGGCCAGCCAACCCAGGTTTCATCCACGATCTATTCGCGACATAAATGCTTGGCGCGCCCTACAAGCAGACCCTGCCACACCCTTACTCAATCGCAGTATGCAGGGCAAATATCCTCCGGCTTCTGTTTTTAAAATGATTACGGCAATAGCCGCCTTAGAAATGGGCATCTTAGAAGCCGATGAATATCATTTTAGCCCCTGTGAGGGAGAATTTGCATTTGGTGATCGCATCTTCCGTTGCCACAATTCTAATGGATGTGGTGAACTCAATTTGCGCGAAGCCCTCATCAAATCTTGCGACGTTTTCTTTTATCATCTTGGACGTGAAGTGGGCATTGAAAACTGGAGCCGTTATGCCCACCTCTTTGGTTTTGGTCAACCCACACAAATTGATATTGCTGCCGATGGTGAAGCCCACGGTTTGGTGCCAGATCGTGCCTACTATGAAAAACGACATGGCAAGTGGTTTGAAGGCAATATGCTCAATCTTTCCATTGGCCAGGGAGAACTCCTAACCACGCCACTCCAAGTGGCCCGATACAATGCCGCATTGGCATCGGGGCAACTCTTAAATCCACACGTGTTTTTAAATACGCCCCAAAAAGCCACACCCTTGCCCATTTCAGCAACCACACTGGAAGCCATTCGAAGCATTATGCACGATGTGGTCGCCCGTCCAACAGGCACGGGGCACTATGCACAAGTTGCAGACGTATCAGTTGCTGGCAAAACAGGCACCGCACAAAATCCTCATGGTAAGGATCACGCGTGGTTTGTCTCTTTTGCCCCAGTCGAAAACCCTCGTATTGCCGTTACCGTTCTGGTGGAAAATGGCGGATTTGGGAGTACGGTTGCTGCACCCATAGCCCAAAAAGTTCTAAAAGCCTACTTCGAATATTATGGCAAAGAAAACCTGCCCAACTTGGTAGCCGCACAAAAAGTGCCACCCCCCATTCAAGCCAACCCGAGGTAATTTGTGGATATCTCCCGCTTCATTCGACGCGACCTCGACATCCCACTCATCACGACCATTTGCCTCACCACCCTTATTGGCATAACCATGATCTACAGTGCCACCTACAACTGGGATTTGGGCACAGCAGGCAATGTATATGAAAAGCAAATTACTTGGGCTGTTTTAGCCCTCATAGCGCTTGCCATCACGGTTGCCATTCCGATCAAATTCTTTTACGCACTGGCCTATATACTCTACGGTCTTTCGGTTATGTTGTTGCTTTTGGTGCTCGAACTGGGAGATCGCCGATGGTTTAATTTGGGCCCCATACACATTCAGCCCTCAGAATTGGCCAAATTGGCCACGGTGCTTGTGTTGGCTCGCTACTTATCCGTAAGAAACCGAGATTTTACAAAAGTACGCACATTCGTACAGCCTTTTTTGCTCGTTCTTATACCAACTTTGCTGGTTTTTAAACAACCCGACTTAGGTACTGCACTCGTTTTTAGCTCTGTTATATTGCCATTGTTTTATTGGGCAGGCGTTCGCCCTGTTCATCTCTTTTTTATGGTCTCACCTGGGCTAACGCTCGTTTGTGCTTTCCATCCTTGGACATTGGCACCCATGGTCATTCTTTTGGTGGGATTGCTCTTTTTTCATCGCCCACGCCTCTTAACCACCAGTGTTTTGTTGCTCGTCAACCTCACGGTTGCTATTGGTGCCCCATATCTATGGACAAACAAACTACACGACTATCAAAAACGACGCATCCTCACCTTTCTCAACCCCGATATGGACCGTTTGGGAGCAGGTTATCAGTGTATACAATCCAAAGTAGCCATTGGTTCAGGTGGGTTACGTGGCAAAGGATTTTTAGAGGGCACACAAACCAAACTTGCCTTTTTGCCTGAACAACACACCGACTTTATCTTTTCAGTTGTGGGCGAAGAATTTGGTTTTGTGGGGGCCATGGTCATTATTGGTTTGTTCCTTTTTATTATTTGGCGTGCCTTTATGATTGCCGTACAGGTCAAAAGCCGCTTTGCCAGTCTTGTGGCCATAGGGCTTACTGTCATATTGATCTTCCATGTCTTTGTCAATATAGGTATGACCATTGGCGTGATGCCCGTAACAGGTTTGCCATTGCCCTTTCTCAGTTATGGGGGGTCAACACTCCTCATGAGCATGGTTTTGGTGGGTTTTCTGCTCAATATCTATGCCAATAGGCACGAAACGTTTTAGACTAAAATCCACTAAGTAATGTGATGTTTTCACAAGCTATTGTGCTCAACGACTTATGATTAAAAAAATGGCCGCCTGGATTATAAATCCAAGCAGCCATTTTTTTATATATTTGCCTTCGACTTTCCTTCTGCCGTTTGCCCTTTGCCCTCTTAAGCCGTCATCAATTCCTCAGAATCAAAATCTTCATCCAACACATCCGTCATATCTGGCTCTGCAACCACAATCGGCTCCACCCGTCTGGCGGCACGCCGAGCACGCCCAGCTTCTTTGGATGCCCACGCCTTGACGTGGCCTTCGGCCAAATTGGTAATTTCGTTTAAAAGCACATCTGAAGGTGCCACTTCCATACGCCGCGACACAACCACCGTTGGGTGATCCCCCCCCACATCGACATGCAAACGCAACTGACAATCGCCAGGAAAACGCATACACAAGTTCTTAAGAGCCTCCAAACGCTCCAGGCGAATCACCTCAGCAGGCAACAGCACATTGACCGTATCGGCCAATGCCTCACGGGCCTGATCAATGCCCAATATCTGTTCAACCTGTATGGATGTTCGGCCATTTCGCCCTGAAAAGCGCCCTTGCAAAACGACCATCTCATCAACCACAAACCGATCGCGTATCTTCTCAAATGCATCGGGAAACACCACCAAATCAACGGAACCCTGCATATCTTCTAAAGAACCAAAAGCCATGGCACGCCCATTTTTGTCAATATGAGGCTTCACCTCTAAAATCACCCCCCCCACTTGCACCTCACCACCATCGGGCAAACCCTCCAACTCTTTTACTGTGCGAATACCCATCTCCATCAAATCGGTCTGATAACGTGCCAATGGGTGTCCCGACAGATAAAACCCTATCATATCTTTTTCGTGAGTTAATCGTTCTCGTTCACCCCATTCAGGCACATCGGGCAAAGTGAGGTCATTGACCATTGCGGCTTGGGCTTCCATGGCCACACCATCAAACAGAGAAATTTGACCCCGCGCCCGATCGGCCTGTGCACTTTGCGCCATATCTAAGGCTCGGCCCACACCTTCAAGCAACTGCGCCCGATGCCCACCCACATGGTCAAAAGCACCCGCCTTAATGAGGCTTTCAACCGCTCGACGATTTACTGCGCGCAAATCTACACGCTCACAAAAATCAAACAACGAGTCAAATGGCTCGCCTTCTTCACGCGCTTTAACAATCGCTTCTACAGCTGTGCGGCCCACATTGCGAATAGCGGCCATACCCATACGAATTTCACCTTTTTTGGCCACAAAATCGACTTGGCTCTCATTGACATCGGGTGGCAACACATCAAGGCCCATGCGACGACATTCTTCAATTAAAACCACCAACCGTTCAATATCACCAATTTCGCTATTGAGATTAGATGCCATATATTCGGCAGGATAATGGGCTTTTAAATAAGCACACTGATACGAAACAATGGCATAAGCCGCCGAGTGAGACTTGTTAAATGCATAACCGGCAAACACTTCAATATCTGCCCAAATCTTTTCGGCCACCGACTTAGACACACCATTTCCCATTGCGCCTTCTACAAACCCAACACGCCATTTTTCCATTTCGGCAGCCAGCTTTTTACCCATCGCTTTGCGAATACCATCGGCTTGTCCCAGGCTAAAACCCGCCATATCGCGTCCAATACGCATCACCTGCTCTTGATACAAGATAATGCCATAAGTTTCTTCTAACGACGGCTCCAAAATGGGGTGATCATACGTCACCTTTTCGCGCCCGTGTTTGCGCGCAATATAGTTGGGGATATACTTCATGGGCCCTGGGCGATACAGCGCTGTCATAGCAATGATGTCTTCAATGCGGTCAGGCTGCAACTTAATCAAATAATCGCGCATACCATTGCTTTCAAACTGAAACACACCCGTGGTGTCTCCGCGGCCAAACAATTCATAGGTTTTTTTATCGTCCAAATGCAAATTGTCAATATCGACCGTTTCACCATAATTATGCGCAATCATCTTCACCGTATCTTCCAAAAGCGTGAGGTTGCGCAACCCCAAAAAGTCCATCTTCAAAAAACCCAAATCTTCCACGTGATGCCAGTTGTATTGGGTGACAACTTCACCGCCTTTGGGGGCTTTGTAAAGTGGCATAAATTCGGTAACGGGTTTGGGGGTAATCACCACAGCGGCCGCATGAATAGAAGCATGCCGTGCCAAGCCTTCAAGCTGTTTGCCAATGCCCAAAAGCTTTTCACCCACCCCACCACCTTGCGACATTTGTTTCAGCTCTGGCACCATGTCCAATGCTTTTTCAAGCGTCATCTTAAGCTCGGCAGGCACCAGCTTCGAAATTTTATCCACTTCAGAAAAAGGCAAATCCAACACACGCCCCACATCTCGAATCACACCCTTGGCACCCATGGTTCCAAACGTAATGATCTGACACACATTATCACGCCCATATTTTTCCACCACATAGTTGATCAATTTTTCGCGATCACGATCGGCCATATCAATATCGATATCGGGCGGAGAAATGCGTTCGGGATTTAAGAATCGCTCAAAATAAAGGCCATATTCCAACGGATCAACGGTAGAAATTCTCAACGCATAAGCCACCAAACTGCCCACTGCCGAACCGCGCGCCCCCGACCGAATACCGGCCTCACGGGCATAGCGAATAAAATCGCCCACAATTAAGAAATAACCCGGATAACCCGTTTCATTAATGATGCCCAACTCAAACTTCAAACGTTCTTCGTGCTCGGGGGTCATTACTGTGCCGCGTTCTTCCAACCCCTTGCGTGTCAAATGCTCAAGATAGTCCCCCGCCGAAGAAAATTCGGGCGGAATGGGAAAGTCGGGGGGTTGATAATCATCAAACGAAATATCCAAGTACTTGCATTTTTCGGCAATTTCCAACGTGGGTTCCAACACATGCGGCATATCTTCAAACAAATCATACATCTCTTGTGCCGATTTAAAATACACCCCTTCGGGGTAACACATACGATTGGGATCGTTTAACGTCTTGCCCGTTTGAATGGCCACCAAAGCCGCGTGGGCTTCATGATCACCCGCACGTGTAAAATGTGAATCATTGGTCGCAACCAACGGCACGCCCATTTCTTTGTGCAATTTGATCAAGCCAGGATTAATCACTTTTTCTTTGTCTATGCCGTGCCGTTGAATTTCCAAATAATAATCATCACCAAAAATGTCGAGATAGACCTCAACCATTTTTTGAGCCGCTTTGTATCCTTCATTCTCCAAAATATAGGGGATCTCTCCCCCCACGCAGGCCGACAAACAAACCAATCCTTCCGAATGCTGGCGCAAAATTTCTTTATCAATACGTGGGTTGTAATAAAACCCTTCTAAATACCCAGCAGAGACCAATTTGATGAGGTTTTTATAACCCGTATTGTCTTTGGCCAACAACACCAAATGGTTGGAACCACTTTGCAATCCCGGAGCAGGTTTGCGGTCAAATCGGCTTTCACGTGCACAATAGACCTCACAGCCAATGATGGGTGTCACATTCACAGCCTTCATCGCCCGATAAAAATCAATGGCCCCAAACATATTGCCGTGATCTGTCATTGCCACAGCAGGCATCCCCCATTCGGAGGCCACTTGCGCAATATCGCCAAGCTTAGACGCACCATCGAGCAAGCTAAACATGGTATGGCTGTGCAAATGAACAAAATCGGAAGATTTCATGGACAAACTCCCACAGGGAAAAAATGAGCAACACAATGAATCATTTGTGAAGTATGCTGTATTGAATATAGTCAGAAAATGGGAACGCAACATTCACGTGGGGAACGTGAACAAAACCAGATAGACTGGTCGGGTGCAAAGAGAGGGGGATGCACCATTGATGTTGATGAATAATCTAAAACGCTTATACAGAAAAATCAAGCGACAGAATGACAGGTCGCCAACGTGTGAATTAACCAGCAGTTCCGACACATCCCATCAAAAGACTGCCACTATTGTTCTTGCAATATGATGGCCCAAAATTGATGTTTACAAAAAACAAAATTACTCAGCATCGCCTTAAAACAACAAAATCTGCCCGATAAAGATAAACCCATTACGACAACCCTATCTTTTTACCAATTTCTTCTAAAATATTGTGTAATTCTTCAATCACAATAGGTTTAGAAATATAAGCATCCATGCCCGCTTGCAAACACCGTTGCCGATCTTCCGTCATTGCATGGGCAGTTAATGCAACAATAGGCATGTGTCGTCCTGTTCTACGCTCATCACGCCGAATGGCCAACGTGGTTTCCAAGCCATCCAATTCGGGCATTTGCACATCCATCAAGATCGCATCAAACGATTTAAGTAACAAAATGTCCAAAACTTTTTTGCCCGTATCTACAACCGTCACGACATGGCCTTCTTTTTCTAATAAACGCACAGCCAAACGCTGATTAACCGGGTTGTCTTCGGCCAAAAGCAAATTCATAGACTGCGAGGTGAATGTTGCATTCTTTTTTCGACTTGGCAATGTGTCCTTGTGATATTTTTCAAGGGTCAGTGAAAAACGAAACGTGCTGCCTTTTCCTTCTACACTTTCGACACCAAGCGTCCCCCCCATCATTTCAACCAACCGAGACGTAATGGCCAACCCCAATCCCGTTCCGCCATATTGTCGTGTATGCGACGTATCGGCTTGAGAAAATGCCTCAAAAATGACCGCCTGTTTATCTTCGGGAATGCCAATGCCCGTATCGGTCACAGACGTGATTATAACTACCGTGTTGCCCCCTTCACTCATTTGCTCAAACACCACATCCACTTGACCTGTTTCCGTAAATTTAATGGCATTGCCAACCAAGTTAAATAAGATCTGTTGTAAACGGGCAGGATCACCCACCAACAAGTCGGGCACATCATCGGCCATCTGGTGGCGCAGTTGTAGGCCTTTCTCTCGTGCGCGCAACCCCAGAGAGCTCAGTGTGCCACTAACCGCTTCTTGCAAGCTAAAAGGAATTTGCTCAATCTCCAGTTTACCCGCTTCAATTTTCGAAAAATCAAGCACATCATTCACCACACGCATCAGCAAATCGCCCGACGATTGGAGCAAATCAATATACTCTTGCTGCTCATCGCTTAGCACCGTGTGGCCAAGCAATTGGGCCATGCCCAACATGCCATTAATGGGCGTACGAATTTCATGGCTCATATTGGCCAAAAATTCACTTTTGGCGCGGTTAGCAGCTTGGGCATCTTCCAGTGCCAAACGCAAGGCTTCGGTGCGTTCAGCAACACGCCGCTCCAATTCATCGTGGGCTTGTTGCAAGGCATCAGATGCCTTTTTTTGTTCCGTAATATCTTCAGAAAACCCCACAGATCGATAATGCACACCGTTCTCATCACGCAATCCCAATATCCGACTACGAATCCAGCGCAAATCACCATTGGGTCGCATGATGCGATATTCAAAGGTCACTTGTTTTTTAGATTGCCCCAAGCTGGTGGCTATCTGCATCACCGTGCGTCGATCTGCTTTATAAATAGACTGAAACCATGAAACGGGCGCCGCATAGAGCGACTCACGGGTGCGCCCCCAAATGGTTTCATATGCAGGGCTCACATACAAGAACTGTTGCAAATCTGGGCTGGCCATAAAAAATGCTTCGCCCATGTTATCGACAATTTGTCGAAAACGCAGCTCCATTTCTTCATCGCCCAAGTTCAAGGCTTTTGCCACGCGCAAGGCGTCGTCTATGTTTTGTTTATCTGGCATAGTGAAAATGTAACCTGCGCACCCATAAAAGTCAAAAGTTGAAAAAAACAGACCAAACCCCTATATTGTCGCGCCACCAAACACACAACCCCATATGGGAGAAAAGCGTGCCTTCTAAACAACATACCCACTTTACCCTATCCAGCACAGGTCTTTGGCTCGGCCCGCTCTTGGCCTTTTTCATGATCACCTTTTTTGACCTCAAACCTGGCGAACCCGCCGTAACCCGCACAGCGGCCATTGCCATTTGGATGGCCATTTGGTGGATCACGGAGGCCGTGCCATTGGCAGCCACCGCACTTTTGCCCGTTGCGCTCTTTCCGCTTTTGGGCATCATGGATGGCAAAAGTGTGGCCCCGCTATATTTTAACCACATCATTTTTCTCTTTATGGGAGGTTTTCTGGTTGCTTTGGCTATGCAACACTGGCAATTGCACAGGCGCATTGCCCTTCGCCTCTTGTTGCTTTTTGGCGGTTGTCCACGCTGCACCCTCACTGGGTTTATGCTTGCCACTGCCTTTTTGTCTATGTGGATATCCAACACAGCCACCACCATGATGATGGTCCCCATCGCCTTGGCCATTGTCCTTAAAGTCGAAGAACAATCTAACCAGCAAGACACCCAATTTGGTACCGGTGTTTTTTTAGGGGTGGCTTATGCGGCTTCTATTGGGGGGCTTTCAACTTTGGTTGGCACCCCCCCCAATCTGTCTTTTGCACGTATTCTCACCATTCATTTTCCCAATGCACCCGATATCTCTTTTGCCACGTGGTTTGCCTTTGCTTTTCCCCTGTCTGTGCTCCTGCTCATTGTTGCAGGCATCACCATCTGTTGGCTATATAACATCAAAGGGCGCGGTGAAAACCTCGACACCCAAATGGTGCATACCCAATATGCCCAATTAGGCCCCATGTCTTTTGCCGAAAAAATAGTACTGATCGACTTCGTCCTCCTCGCCTTCCTTTGGCTAACCCGCCAAAGCATTACCATAGGCAGCCATACCCTGCCGGGTTGGTCACAGCTATTTGACAATGGCGCTTGGATCAACGACGGCACAGTGGCCATCTTTATGGCTCTATTGCTTTTTGTCATCCCAGCCAATAACAAAAGCCGCGTGCTCGATTGGAAAATAGCCGCTCACCTACCCTGGCATATCATTTTGCTTTTTGGAGGCGGTTTTGCCTTGGCCAGTGGCTTCAAAGAATCAGGTCTGTCATTGTGGTGCGCACAACAACTTCAAGGCTTGGGCACCATCCACCCCCTCATTCTTGTTGCCGCCCTCTGTTTGCTCATGACCTTTCTCACAGAACTTACATCTAATACCGCAACAGCCGAAATGTTTTTACCCATTCTGGCCGCACTGTCTGTTGCCGTAGAAGTCAACCCACTCTTGCTTATGATACCAGCAACACTGTCTTGCTCTTGTGCCTTTATGCTACCCGTAGCCACCCCACCCAATGCCATAGTCTTTGGCACAGACCGCATCCAAATGCGCGACATGGCACGCACAGGCATCATTCTCAATCTTGTCGGTGTGGTCTTAGTTACCGCAACCACCTGGATATTGGGGCGCATCGTATTGGGCATCGACCTTGCCACCATGCCAGATTGGGCCGTGTTACATTAAAGGCAGTGAAATGGCAAATGTGAAACGGCAAATGTAAAAACCTTTAAAGCAAAAACCCAACAGACCACACAATCAAATCACACGGTTGACTATGAATTTTGTATAAATAATTCGGTAATAGATTTGATTCGTTTTTGATCTTTAGTCCGCAGGACTTTTCTTCTCGTAGCACCGAAATTTATTCCGGTGCGGTTGATCGAGTGATTACCGAATTAATTTTTCAATCTCTATCATTTGCCGTTTGCCATTTGCC
>JAYODI010000044.1:30199-44742 GCA_038279365.1 Candidatus Latescibacterota bacterium
CCATTTGCCATTTACCTCCATTCTCTCTTACCCCCAAAAAAGGTCATAAGCTATGTACACCCCCCTCAACACCGTCACCCTAAAAAGTGGCGAATCTGTCGAACTGGGTCTTGTCAAAGGCCCCGACGCAGACTGGGCAAACCGCATCGACGAAGACCTCCTGGGTCACAAAGGTCCCACATGGCGCTGGGGCAATCAAGTCATGCTCACCCAAGACTTGGGCATAGATGCCTTGTTCTACATTTTACATCGTAACGGCATTCCCTTTGCCAATGTTATGACCATTGAATACCAAGGAATCGGTATTCTCGGGCATGTTTTTACCAAGCCCGAAGACCGCCGCCAAGGTGCAGCCTCACGCATCTTCGATCATCTGATGCCGCACTTTCGCAACCGAGGCGGTCGTGTCTTAATTCTTGGAACCGGATACGACTCACCTGCCTACCACATTTACAAGTCATATGGCTTTGAAGGCATTGGCCCCAACAGTGGCACCATGACATACTACGCCAAAAACCAACGTGCCTTTGAATCTCAATTTCTCACCACAGGACCAACCACCATCGAGCGTTTGGCTCCCAAACATTATCCTGTTGCGCCTATTCTCTTTTTAAACCAGTGCGCAGGCCTTACGCGAATGACCACGGCAAAGTTATTTGGTCGTGGCTCTACCGAAGGCCCATTTATTCCACTTTTGCGAAACGAACTCGAACGCAAAGCAGAAAATCTGCCACCACGCACAGCCATGCTTATTCAACAAAAAACCGAAGCCGTTGTTGGATACGCCACCACAGATCGCGACCCCATCTGGCCCAATACCTGCATCGTAGATGTGTTTTGTTTACCCAATTTTTGGAGCCAAGCACCTGCACTCCTCAATGTGATACACTGGCCAAATGCAGATCGATATATCGCTTATTGCGATGTGGGCTGGAAAGAAAAGGAAGAAGCACTTCAAAACGCAGGTTTTCAAATATGTGCCACCCTGCCAAAGTGGCTCGCCAAAGGCCATACAAGCAACGAACAGATAGATGTGAATATGTGGCTCAAGCAATGACCCTTGTTTTAAGTTGTGTCTCACCCCTATAACCTCTATATTCTTAAAGGACTTTTAGCACCCCTATTTTAAAACAATCATCTCCTGACCTCATTTATGAAACCTCATTTATGATGCATCAAAAATCCATTTTGCGTACGCTCAGCCTCTATGCACTCAGCATCATTGCTTTAACATATTATGGAATTGAAGTCTGCCCCTTTCTTGAAACCCTGTCTACATTTGAACTCCTCACCATTCTCGCCATCGCTTTTGCCATTTCAGGTATCTGCCGCGCCCTTATTCTGCATGCCTTAGAAAACACTTCATCGCCCCACGAAGTCAATCTTCAAAAGCCCTGGCAATATCTTCAAATAGACATTGCCATGTGGTTATTCACGGGCATCTTGGTCACCGCTTGGAATACATACCACTACCAGTTTCCCATTGAAAGTGGTTTTAAAGTCGTTTTGGGTTGCCTGACCTTGGGCATTTTTTCTGCCAGTTATTTGGCCCTCAAAGTCGAACACGAACTCATCCAATGCCTTTCAGAAGACAACACCCAAATCTTAATCCATCGAGGTGCCTTCTTTTCCATCACCACCAAATTTCTCATATTTACCATTTTATCCGTTACGGTTGTAACAGGTGTCTTACTCCTTCTCATTTACAAAGACTTTGTCTATGTTATCGACACCCTTTCCATGAACAAACCCTTCGAATTCATTTGGATTGTGCGCGAAATATTGTTTGTCATTTTCGTTTTATTATTTGGCAGCTTTGCCGTTGCCCGCCAATACAGCCGCAACCTACACCTTATGTTCGAACTGCAACTCAAGTCATTTGGTGCCGTCGAAAAGGGCAACTACGAAACCTTTGTGCCGGTCGTAAGCCACGATGAATTTGGCATCATAGCCAAACAAACCAACCAAATGATTGTCGGCCTCAAAGAAAAGGTGCGCATCGAAAAAGCATTTGGAAAATACATGAGTCCCACCGTTGCTCACGCCGTATTACACAGCGAACAAGAAACGCATTTAGGCGGCCGCGAAGTCGATGTGGCCATCCTCTTTACAGACTTGCGCGACTTCACCCCACTCTCAGAAAAGTGTACCCCACAAGAGGTTGTTGCCATTCTCAACGAATATTTTACACTTGTTGTTCAAGCGGTTCACGCACATCACGGTGTGCTCGATAAATTTAT
The DNA here is from genome assembly GCA_038279365.1 of Candidatus Latescibacterota bacterium. Classification (GTDB taxonomy): domain Bacteria; phylum Latescibacterota; class UBA2968; order UBA2968; family UBA2968; genus JABIFK01. The sequence continues at coordinate 32,440 of JAYODI010000044.1, forward strand.
AGGCGATGCTGCAATGGCGGTCTTTGGCCTAGATGGACAAAGCGCCCACGAAAATGCCATTCTCGCCGCATTCGACATCCAAGCAGGCTTAGACACGCTCAACCAAAAACTCACAGCACAAGATCGGCCCACCATTCGCAACGGCATTGGCGTTCATTGTGGCCCTGTTGTGGCGGGCAACATCGGTTCAGAAGAACGCCTCGAATACACCGTCATTGGCGATGCCGTCAACACAGCCGCACGCCTTGAAAGCCTCACCAAAGACTTGCCGTCAACACTGGCCGTATCCGAAATATTATATGCCCAATCTTCACCCGCAATACAGCAAAAACTCGTCTACCTGCAAGACTACGCCCTTAAAGGCAAAGCAGATAAAATTGCCGTCTATGGTTTGCCAAACAATTAAGCCATCTTAAACTTTCTATTTATGAGGCACCCATGCAACAAATCAACACAGAAGCCCAACTGATTGATCAAATGACCACCCCATCAAGTGCCGTCAAAGATGCCGTTTCCAAACTGGATGGTGACATTCTCATTCTCGGCATTGCAGGCAAAATGGGCCCCACACTTGGCGAATTGCTTGTGCGTGCAGGGGCACCCAAAGTCATCGGCGTATCTCGCTTTTCCAACCCCACCGACCAAGACGATCTCAACGCCCGTGGCATCACAACCCAAAAATGTGACCTCTTAGACGATCAGGCACTCAAAGCCCTTCCCGACGCGCCCTACATTTACCTGATGGCCGGACACAAATTTGGCGCAACAGGCAACGAAGCTCTCACATGGGCCATGAACACCATGTTACCAGGCAAAGTTTTACAACGCTTTCCCAAATCGCGGATCATCTATGTCTCATCAGGCAATGTTTACAAATACACCCCCGTCACGTCATCGGGTGCTACAGAAGCAGACCCCGTCGAACCCATTGGCGAATATGCCATGTCGCGTTTGGGAGGCGAACGACTTGCCGAATTTTACAGCCAAAAACAAAACACGCCCCTATCCATTGTGCGCCTTTTTTATGCCACCGAATTGCGTTACGGCATCCTCATCGACATCGCCCAAAAAATTGCTTCACAAACCCCCATCAGCTTGGCCATGGGACACGTCAATCAAATTTGGCAAGGTGATGCCAATGCCTATCTTGCCCAACTGTTTCCACATTGCACCAGCCCAGCAAACACCATCAATATGACGGGCAAAGATGTTTTATCTGTAAGAGCATTGGCAACTGCATTGGGAGAAAGCATGGGCATAACCCCAATCTTCGAAGAAACCGAAAGTGACAATGCGCTACTGGGTGATGCCACAAAAATGTTCGACCAATTGGGCACCCCACAAATCCCAATAGACACCATGATCAGTTGGGTAGCGCACTGGATAACCAACAACGGAAAAACATTAGGCAAACCCACCAAATACGAATCGCGAACAGGCAAATTCTAATGGTAAAAACCACAACACATGCCCTGATCCTTCTCAAAAAACACACACTGGATACCCAATGAAATTTACCGAATTAGATTTGCATCCTCAGGTTTTAAAAGGACTCAATGAAATGGCGTATGAAGATATGACGCCCATTCAAGAGGCAACCATTTCTCATATTTTGGCAGGGAAAGATGTTTTGGGATTGGCAGAAACAGGCTCAGGAAAAACAGGTGCATGTGGTATTCCATTGGTGCAAATGTCAGACCCCAATGTGCGCGAAATTCAAGCGATGATCTTGGTGCCCACACGCGAATTGGCCCAACAATACGTGGCCGAAATTGCCGAAATTGCAAAATACACCCGCATCGCTCCCTTTGCCATGTTTGGTGGGTTTGACATGGACATTCAACGCGCCAAACTCAAAGACGGGGTACAAATTTTGGTCGCCACACCAGGTCGCTTAATCGACTATTTGTGGAACAATGCCATGCCCCTCGACAAAGTGCGCACCATTGTTTTAGACGAAGCCGATGAAATGCTCAAAATGGGTTTTGTCGAAAATGTAGATTTCATCATGTCTTGCCTGATGCACGAACACCAAACATTGATGTTTTCAGCAACCATGCCCAAAGAGGTCGAACGTTTATCACGCACCTACCTCAAAGATCCCATTCGGGCCGAACTCATCAAAGAACAAGCCGCCCCCCAATCTTTAACCCATTGTTTTCAAGTTGTCCGACATACCGAACGCCTCCAAATACTCGAATCCTATCTCAAAGATGAAACCATTGGGCAAGGCATTATCTTTTGTAATTCCCGATCAAATGGCAGTCGCCTAATACGTGAGCTAAAAAAAATCGTGCCTTCTGTTGATTATATTCACGGCGGGTTAGAGCAATCGCAACGCACCTCCATATTCAACAAATTTCGTCGCAAAGAAATTCACCTATTGGTCGCAACCGATGTTGCAGGACGTGGGCTTGACTTTTCACATGTCACCCATGTTATCAATTATGAATTTCCGAATTCAGCCGAATCTTATACCCACCGCACAGGGCGTACAGGGCGTATGGGGCGCGAAGGTACAGCCTTAACTTTTGCCACCGATCGAGACCTCAAAACACTCAAACGCCTGTTGCGAGACAAAGCCCTCACCCCCAACTGGCGAGGCACAGTGCCCAATCTCGACCACGTATCAACCCAGCCAAACAATGGCAACACAAAGAAAAACAAGCGTTTTAGCAAAAATCGCAGGACACCAAAGAAATAGGCCAATACCATATATGGTATTACTTGCCCGCGTGGCACAATATATAGATATACAACATAATTATAGTGTATAAATCGCTTGACAGGCCGATTCTATATTATAGATATTTATTACCGTAACCTCTTTTATATAAAAAGTTTCCGAGTGGCGGGGGGCACATTCGGACATCATCCAAAGAAATAACGATCTTGTAAAACACAGCTACCAGCAAAGGATATTCCCATTCCTTGCTGTAATGGTGTTACAGGAGACCCGTGATGTCCTTTTTTCGACATGGGTTGTTTGCTTTCATTTTGCTGATACCGCTAACAGGCCAAGCACAAACAACCACCAACATAGATTTTGATAATAATGGTGTCATTGATCAACGCGACTTCCAAGTACTGCTCCAAGCTTTTGGTACCAATCAATCTCGTTATGATCTCCATCCCGATGGCAAAGTTGATTTTCAAGATTTTTTAATCTTTGCCAAAGCATTTTCCCAGCGCAATACTTCTGTGTCTGCCGAACAAGTCTTTGCCCAAAATGCAACGGCACAAATTGACTTTTTCAAACTCACAACCCTCGGCAGTCGTCCACAAGACCTTGTTGTCGATGCACAAGGTCGCGTTTGGTTTACCGATTCGGGCACCCACCAAATAGGGCGTATTGACCCACGTACCGAAACCGTGGTTGCTTACCCACTCAACACACCCAGTGGACAACCTCATAGCATCACACTCGATGCACAAAGCCGCGTTTGGTTTACCGAAATTGGTGGCAACCGCATTGGGCGTTTTGATCCCTTCTCTGAAGAAAGCCGTTCCTTTACCATACCCACACCAGGCAGCCGTCCCAAAAGCCTCGTCTTTGACAGCAAAGGGGTCTTGTGGTTTGGTGAATCATCAGGCGGGCGCATTGGTCGGTTCAATCCCACCACCGAAACCGTAAATGAATTTTCTCTCAATACATCAAATAGCAAAATATGTGGCATTGGTGTTGATGCCACGCATAACATTTGGTTTGCCGAAGGCACATCGGGGCGCTTGGGCATGCTCAACCCCGAAACCGAAGCCATTACATATTATGCACTGTCAGAAAACACACTCGATATTCGTCAGCTCATATTAGACAAATCCGGAAATATTTGGTTTACAGATGCACAAAATAACCAATTGGGGTACTTCAACACACAAACGAAAAATACCATTTTTTATGCACTTCCCAAAACACTCAACCAACCCCATGCCCTTGATAATGATCGCAGTGGACGCATTTGGCTTGCAGGACAAAGCGGGCGACACATTGCACAATTTGATCCAGATACCCGCCGTTTAATCATTTACGAATTGCCCACATCAACCATTCGTATCGAAAATATTGATGTCGATTTTACAGGCGCAGTATGGGTCACAGACTCAGAAGGCAACCGCATTGGTCGCATTACAACGGGGTCCTAAATAACGCAACACCACAAAAAACGCGCTCTGAGCACTTTCAGAGCGCGTTTTTTATGTTTGACACAGCGTGAACGGTGCGCTACTATTACCAACGTCCACATCCAACCCTTCATCTTTCATCACAGACAACAACAATGCGTTTTGCTCGATTTTTTACTTATCATCTTTTATTCTTGCTCCTGCTGCTCCCCAAATTTGCACAGGCCGACCAATTGGTTTTTATGTCGCCCCATTCAGACGAAATTCAAAATGAATTTGAAGCCGCATTCAAAACCTATTATCAACAAAAAACAGGGCGAGAAATACACTTTGAATGGCTCGATATAGGAGGTGGCACCAGCTCCATTTTGCGCTATATCAAATCGGAGTTTGGGCGCGTGCCAGAAGGCATTGGCATCGATTTGTTTTTTGGTGGTGGCATGGACCCCTACATCGATCTTGCAGAGCAAGGCCTGTGTGAACCCTATCAACTCCCCAACAACATCTTAAACCGTCTTCCAAGCAAAATAGGTGGTGTACCCCTCTACGACCCAAACCACCAATGGTATGGCGCCACATTGGCCGGCTTTGGCATTGTTTACAACAAACGCGTGCTCGAAATGCTGGGCTTCCCCCCACCCAAAACGTGGGCAGACCTTGGCCATCCTAAGCTTTTTTCATGGGTCGGCTCAGGTGATCCCAGAAAAAGTGGCAGTGTTCACATGGCCTACGAACTCATCTTACAGGCATATGGATGGGAGCGTGGCTGGGAAGTCATTACCACCATGGGGGCCAATGTCCGTAACTTTGGTGCAAGTGGCTCTTATGCCCCCAAAGAAGTCGCTGTTGGAGAAGTTGCTTACGGATTATCCATCGACTTTTACGCCTGGATACAAGCCGAACAAGTCGGAGAAGATTATATCGGTTTTACCATGCCAGATAATCTCACCATCGTCAATCCCGACGGCATTGCCATCTTAAAGGGCGCCCCCAACCGTGAAGCTGCACAAATGTTTGTAGAATTTGTGATGTCAGATGCCGGACAAAAATTGTGGTTTCTGCGAAAAGGAACACCAGGTGGCCCCATCAACAGCCAACTCAACCGTTTTACCGTACTGCCAGACTTATATGACCAATACCAAAAAGAAGCCGCCATCAGCATCAATCCTTTTCGTTGGAAGTCCGACCTGATCTACGATGCAGCAATCGGTGGTGGGCGATGGAATATTGTCAACGATTTGATTGGTGTCATGGTCATAGATTCTCATGCGGCACTCCAACAATCTTGGCAAGCAGCCATCAAAGCCGGTCTTTCAGAGACCAAACGCAAACAACTGTCTGCCATGCCCATTACCGCAGCCGAAGCGCAACAATTGGCACAATCTTGGCGTGACCCAGAAGTGCGCAACCACACCTTAGCGGCTTGGACCACATTTGCACGGGCCAAATATGGCGAGTATCGCCCTCCGTTATTGACGCAAATTGTCGATTGGCTTACACTCATCTTCCCATTGGGCATTGCCTCATTGGCCGTGATCTATTTATGGCGCATGCGTACCTCATAATAAACAGATCTGTATCACCAACACCATTAAAGTAGGAAACCCAATGATTCGCATATTTTCATACTCGCGGGCATCAACCCGCATGGAAACACCTAAAATTGCCGAACTGCCACAACATTTAGAAGATCCAGATCGCATTGTTTGGGCAGATTTAGAAGCCCCAGACGATGAAGAAATGGGCGTTTTAGGTGGCATTTTTGGTTTTCATGTCTTGGCCGCCGAAGATTGTATTCAGGGTGGTTACCTGCCCATGTTTGCCCAATATGATACCTATTCTTTTTTTGTCTTACATGCCATTGACACCGCAGAAATGGAGCAACACTTTCAAACCATCGAAGTGGGTTGTTTTTTAGGCGAACGTTTTTTGGTCACGCACCATGCCAAACAAGTCAAAAGTATATTTGATGCACGTGGCAAAATTGCCCAAAACCCAAGTGTGTTGCTCAATTCACCCGACGGTCTCTTGCACACCATCATTGACGCCATGACCGATCATTATACCCCGGCCATTGAAGCCTTTAAAAATCGAATCGCAAACACAGACAACAGCCCAGACGAAATTAAAACACGCCATATAGAAGCCGCAACACTCCTGCAAATTGGAAGGCTTCAACAAACCGTATTGACCCGCCTCTCACAAGAAAACGTACCATTTATTGCCAACGCCTATCAAGTCTATTACCAAAACGTGCAAGCACACCAAATCCGTGCCGTACAATTTGCAGAATCATGTGTTGCACATTTGGAAGCGCATTTAGAAACATTGAGAACCCAAGCGGCACAAGTTCAAAACATACGCACACTAATCGCCCTTACAACAACCTTTGCAACAGCTATTTTCCTTACTGTTTTAATCGATCCCAAAATGGACAACCTCATCACCCTGTCCGATGAAGCCTGGAGCATCACCACCACACTCATCGTCTTTATCGTGAGTGGCGCAGTGGCTGGTATTTTTAAGTTCAAAAAGTGGTTCTAAATCCCTTTACGACTATTTTTCAAACAAAGAGTCTTTTATGGTTGGTGTCACACTCGAAAATGTTACGAAGCGCTTTGACAACGTCGTTGCTTTAGAGCGCATCAATTTACAAATCCACGCAGGTGAATTTTTCTTTTTATTAGGGCCATCAGGATGTGGCAAAACCACACTCTTGCGCATCTTGGCAGGGTTTTATACACCCGAAGGTGGGCGAGTGTCTTTTGGTGATCGCGATGTGACCATGGTGCCCCCTCATCAGCGCAACACAGGTATGGTGTTTCAAAACTATGCACTATGGCCTCACATGACCGTCTGGAAAAATGTGGAATATGGCCTCACCATGCGCAAAATAGAGCAACATGAAAAAGACAAACGCGTGAAGCGTGCCTTAGAAATGGTACAAATGGCAGGCTATGCCGACAGATCGCCCAATCAACTTTCAGGTGGCCAGCAACAACGTGTGGCACTGGCAAGGGCATTGGTCATCGAACCAGGTGTCATCTTAATGGACGAACCCCTATCCAACCTCGATGCACGGTTGCGCCTTGAAATGCGTGAGCAACTCCAAGACCTGCACAAAGCCTTGGGCGTTACCATCATTTATGTCACGCACGATCAAAAAGAAGCCTTAGCAATGGGTGACCGTGTGGCGGTTATGCAAATGGGAAAAGTGGCACAAATAGGCAACCCACGCGAAGTTTACACACGCCCTGCCACCCGCTTTGTAGCAGACTTTATTGGCGAAATAAACCTTATTCCCGGTGAGGTCACCAACGAAACAGACGCACTTATTCAAACCGCGGTAGGCCCCATTAAAGGTGCAACAGATCGCTCACTTTCCAAAGGACAGCGGGTGTTATGCGCAGTGCGTCCCGAAGCATTAGACTTTCTCGATAGTGATCCATCAGAAAACGACAACGTTATCACAGGTCAGGTCAAACACGTTATTTATTTGGGCGAAGTAGAGCAATACATCGTCGAACTCATAGATGGCACACAGGTCAAGCTTGTGGAGTATGACCCTGCCGAACAACGCGCCAAATCCGGCGACAGCGTACGTCTTAAGTTTTCGCCCCACCGCGTTGTTATTTTGCCTCACGAGGAGGATGACCGTCATGAGACGGTATGATCTTAGTTGGGCAACGCTTGCCTTTTTGTTGGCATTGGCTCTGTTTTTTATTGCCTTTTTGTTTTATCCACTTTGGTATGCCATTGTCAAATCAGTCACCGTAAATGGGCAAATAACCGTTACGTTTTATAAACTGATGCTGACAAGCCCCGTGCACCAAGAAGCCATACTCAACAGTTTTCGCTTGGGCACCATCACCACCATTGCCACCACCCTCCTCAGCCTTCCCATTGCGTTTGTTTTAGTACGTTACGACTTTCCTGGCAAAAACGTTTTAAACGGGCTCATCTTAGTCCCAATGGTCTTGCCACCCTTTGTAGGGGCCATTGGCATGAAACAAATGTTTGCCCGATTTGGCTCCATCAACTTACTGCTTTTAGACATTGGCTTCATTGATCAACCCATCGACTGGTTTGGGGGGGGCGGTTTTGTAGGTGTGGTGATCTTAGAAGTTTTGCACCTGTATCCCATTATGTATCTCAATGTGGCAGCATCTTTGGCCAATATTGACCCCAGCCTTGAAGAAGCCGCACGCAATATGGGCAGTTCGGGGTTTAAACTTTTTAGAACCGTTACCTTTCCACTCATGCTCCCAGGTTATTTTGCCGGTGCCATTATTGTCTTTATTTGGGCGTTCACAGATCTGGGCACCCCACTTATTTTCAATTACAGGCAAGTGGTTGCCGTCGAAATTTTTAATGCCATCGAAGACATCAACGAAAACCCAATGGCTTATGCTCTTGTGGTCTTTGTTTTGTTGCTCACCATCTTTTTCTTTTATCTGTCCAAATCTCTTTTAGGCAACAAACGCTACGAAATGATTGCCCGAGGGCATGTCTCTTCGGCTTCAAAACCCGCATCTCGCGGTCTTACAGCCATCATCTACATCGCCATGCTCTCACTGACTGGCATTGCGCTCATCCCGCATATCAGCGTCTTTTTAACCTCCATTACCCAACACTGGTTTATGTCCGTTTTACCACAAGAAATAACCGGCAAATATTATGGCATGGTATTTGAACACCCATTGGCCTTTTCAAGCATCAAAATAAGCCTCATTTTAAGCGTTTTGAGCACCACCTTAGACGTTGTTTTAGGCATTGCCATTGCCTACTTACTCACACGCACACGCATGCCCTACAAAGGTGTCTTAGATGCCACCGCCATGTTGCCACTGGCTTTGCCCGGTCTGGTGCTTGCATTTGGTTATTTGGCAGGCTATTCGGGCACCTTTCTCGATGCCAGAGACAATCCAGTGCCACTCCTTGTTATTGCTTATGCCGTTAGGCGTTTGCCCTATATGGTGCGCGCCGCTTATGCAGGATTTCAACAAACAAGCGTCACCCTCGAAGAAGCCGCACAAAATTTGGGGGCTTCGCGTTTGCGCATTTTGTTTCAGATCACATTTCCACTGATTATTGCCAACCTCGTCGCAGGTGGTATCCTCTGTTTTTCATTTGCCATGCTCGAAGTCAGCGACAGCCTTATCTTAGCACTCAAAGACAATTATTATCCCATTACCAAAGCCATCTATGCCTTGCTTGGGCGCATATCCGATGGTCCCTATTTGGCCAGTGCAATGGGTGTTTTGGGCATGTTTTTACTCATTATCAGTTTATTTTTAGCAGGGCGTTTTTTAGGTCGTCGCATGGGCGAATTGTTTAGAGCGTAACACAGGAAAGGTATGTAGGCATTATGCCAGAAAAAGTTTCTATCTTATTTCCCATCCCCATCAATAAAAAAGATGCACCCCTTGTTGCAATGACACGTCAAGGCATCGAAACCCAAACTTATCCGACAACACTTACCGAAATCATCGAAATTCAATATGTACCCACAGCACCAGGTGCACATGCTTCTGCACTCAATGCGGCCAAAGAAGCCGCAACAGGTACCTATATTGTCCACTCTGCATTAGGCGTTCAGTGGGACACAAGCAAATTAGAACGCCAAGTTTCTCACTTAGAAATGTATCCCGAATCAACAAGCAATGTACACCACGTAACCCTTCAAGCAGAAACAGGACAAACACAAAAACACCTTTGTAGCACCATTAAAAACTACGGCGGTAAAATAGGCAGTTTGTTAGAATCGCCTTGGGCACCTGGCACAATCATGCTCACCAAAGAAGCATCCAGCCAATTGGGTGCATATCGCAACATAGACAATACCCTTTGGGAATATGCGCTTCGACAAATTAACCGCCAAGCAACACCTCAAATCTTAGAAGAAGATTTGGCCATCTGGCGAACAGAAACCCAACATATCAAACCCAGTCTTGTGGCGTCACAAATACAACATCGGTTTTTGAAACCCTATATCGACAAAACAGACACGCCCACATTGTTTACAGAACACCATTTGGTATCTGACATTCATGGACACTTGGTTCGCAATGCACTTTACCAAAAAAATGACGATCTTGATGCCGCACACCAAATATGTCAATCGGTGGGAGAAGGTTCATCCTTACCCGAAATAAGCTATTGGCACGGCATTATTCATCGCAGAGAACCCGACATAAATAATGCGCGCAATTGGTTTCAAAGAGCTCAAAATTTGGCAGCCAACGATGCGCTTTATCGCGCAGCATATAGCCATTTGCAACGTGCCATTCAAATGCCCGATTATGGTGAGGCCCGAGAAACAGCCCTCCAATTTTTGCGCCACTTACAAACACAAGACACTTGGGACGCCCTTTATTTTTTGAATTTATGTGCATCTTGTTTACAAAATAAAGATCCCAATTTACAAAAACTCTTAGAAGACCTCCAAACCATAGAATTTAAAACGCTGTTCCATTGGACCTTTCAAAAAGCCACAGGACAAATATAACATCCTGAAAATATTTCAAAAAAAAGCCATCGCAAATGCGATGGCTTTTTTTATTTAAAATCTGTTGGTCACACGTTCAAATCCGACACATCACGATGCATAAGGCGAAAAACGCCGCAGCAATACAGGCACCAAAAAAACACAAATAAGTGCTTCTGGAATCACAAAGCTTGCATTATATAAGGCAGCATACATCCAAACAGGTGTGCCCTCAGGGGCATATTCGCCAAAAAATACAAAACCAGATACAAAATGCGAACACCACCGCAACAAACTGGCACATAAAATACCCAACCAAATTCTGTTGGGAAACAACCCCGCCAAACCCAACAAAGCAAAAGGCAATGGGTAATCTAAGACAACCTGCACAGGATGAAAAATAAATGCCCCAAAAAACAATTGTAAAACCCCATCCAAACACCCCGTTAAAACACCCAATCGCCAACCGCCCCAAAAAGCCATAAACAAAATGGGCAATGTCTCAAGCGTAATAGAACCGCCTTGTGGCAATTGCAAGGGCAAGACTTTTCCCACCATACCCAAAACAACAGCCAATGCCGCCGCCATGCCACAAAAAGTAATGTCGCGTGTGCCCAATTTCATGCCGTCCTCAATGTTTGTCTATTCGTCATACAAGAGCCTCTTTTTTGCGTTGCTGTGTCTTCAGAATATCTTTATTATGTCATATTGCTTACAAGGCCAACCCTATTAAAATACGGCCTGCGTCTCACATTTTCAAAAATATTTCTCGACCATGGCAAACGGCGTATGATCATGGCATAAAAAAAGCGTCAGAATACTTTATTCTGACGCTTCATAATACGGTGCTATTTTGCCTTTTTTTTGTCCCAAATGGGTTTTATTTTTTCAATAACCTCTGCATCCGTAGGACAGGTATTAATAATTTCGGTAAAATCATCTGCAGCAATCCCAAGTTCCTCCAGGAACTTTTTGTCTGCGCCTCAAGGGTAGATATAATCACCAATCGTACCACGCAACTTGGCGCGTGCTTTGTCTGTAATACGTGGCAACCAAGGCATGCCTCCCATTGTTAATTGACGGCTTCGTGGCCGAAAGTCAACAGCTGGACTCAGTTGATCCATAAATATCACCTCCTTCTCATCAAATGGTTATCATCACTTCAAAATGAACCTTTTAAGTTCTGTTGTCAAGAACGAAAGCGATGTGTTTAACGTGCAAAAACGAAAATATAACAGTTGCAATTTCTACAGCGCATGCATTTTCCTCATTGCGCTTACCATTGGGCCTCTCACGCAAAATGCGTCAGCCCAAACCTATCAGGAAGCCCCTGAGTTTGCCAAACGTGTTGCAAAAGGTGAGTTGCCACCCGTGTCACAACGTTTGCCCGAAGAACCATTGGTGCTTGAGCCCTATGAAGAAATTGGGCAATATGGCGGCACTTGGAATCGCATGATGAAAGGAACCAGCGATTTCCACGCTTTTGGACGGTGTGTTTACGAACAAATGCTGCGCTGGGCCCCAGATCCCAAAGATGGTATTTTGCCCGGCCTGGTCAAAGAATGGGCCTTTACAGAAAATGGTAAAACACTCACCCTTATACTGCGCAAAGGCCTCAAATGGTCAGATGGGCACCCCTTTTCAACAGATGACATTCTCTTCTGGTGGGAAAAAATCGCCCAAGACCCCAATCT
>JAYODI010000045.1:0-13730 GCA_038279365.1 Candidatus Latescibacterota bacterium
CCCATACCGTCACCATTCGTGTTCAAAACGGCCAAGGTGGAACAGATATGCAAGGGTTTGACCTGATCGTAATACCCGAAAGTCGATTTGAAAAAGACATTCAAGCATTTGAAAAACAAGATCAAACCGATCCTCCTCCAAAAAACGCAGTGCTCTTTTGGGGCAGTTCCTCATTTCGGTTGTGGCACACACTCAAAGAAGACTTACCAAACCTTCCCATTATTAATCGAGGTTTTGGCGGCGCCCCCTTGCGCGATCTGATTCACTTTATGGATCGCATTGTTATCCCTCATCAACCTCAAATAGTGGTGGTATATGGCGGCAGTATAGACTTGCACGATTTGGGATGCAGTCCTGAACAAGTTTTAGATCTCTTTAAACAATTTAAAAACGCCTTACACACCAAGCTTCCCAAAACCAAAATCTGCTACATCTCTATGAAACCCAGCATCAGCAAATGGAACACGATTCACCTCGACCAAGAAGCCAACCGCCTGATAGCAGAATATGCTGGCAAAACAAACTTGGTTGAATTTGTCGACATATGGACACCCATGACACAAGGCAATACCCCACCACCCAAAGACTATTTTTTACCTGACCTCAATCATCCCAACCACAGCGCGTATAAACTCTGGGCAAAAATCATACGACCATTTATTGCCGAATAAAGGATCCATCCCCCCGCGCACACAATCCACCACCAAAGGCATGTAAACAGCAACTATTCAATCACTTACACGCATGCCTCGTAAATAACACCGCGTATAGACAAAATGATGCCCCGTTCCTCACCTGAAGGAACGGGGCTTAATTTTTGGTATGCGATGCTTCCTTTTTTTATTACACTGGTAGCATTCTTACTGGCATCATCACCATTGAAAAACAATTCAGTCATCTCCAGAACATCACGATGGCATAAATACTATCGCGACAACAATAAAGTTCTATAGATTAAAAAAACAAAAAGCCCAACCAAAGCCCGCTTATCACCAAAGGAAAATGCCTTGAGTCATGCATCTTTAAGTACCAAACAAATTCAACAGTTTAATGACAATGGGTATCTCATTGTTGAAAACACCTTCTCTCTTGCAGAAGTGGAAAAAATTCGAGACTGCATCAAAACCGACCCGCAACTGGCAGCCGAAGCCAAAACCAATCAAAACTATGAAGGTGAAGGCATTGGCACACGCTTGGTCAATCGTCAACGTCTATCAGACGACATCTACAGTGCCTACGTACAAAGCAACCGCATCGTTGCCCCATTGGAACAAATCTTTGATGATAAAATCCAATATTATTACCACCTCACCATGCTCAAAAACCCCAACACAGGTGGTTGGCAATGGCATCAGGATTATGGGTATCACTACAAAGAATTTTTTTACCCCAAATTTATCAGTGTTATGTTTGCCCTTGACCCAGCCACCAAAGAAAATGGATGCTTACGCGTGCTCAAAGGCTCTCATCACTTAGGCCGTTTGGAACACCAACAAAGCGGTTCACAACTCATTAGCAACCCAGAACGTACTGCCATTGCGTTAGAACACATGGAAGAAGTGTATTGTGAAATGTCACCTGGTTCCATCATGTTTTTTGACGGCAACATCCTTCATGCCTCAGGCCCCAATCACAGTGAGCAATCGCGCTGGTCTTTTGTCATTTCTTATGTACCAGCATCCAACATCATTGTCATTCCCGACCCACCCGACGACTTGCTCACACCCATTGAACCGTGGTCAGATGAACAGGTACAAGCCGCTGCACAACGTTTTTGGGAAAGCTTGCGTTCGTGAACCGATTCGCCATTGCCGTGTAACACCCAAGAGAATCCGCTATTCAAAAAACACCCCAACAGGAGTTCCATCTTTTGAATAAAGACCGCATGCCCAAAAGACTCTCCAGAAAAACCATTGTCCAAAGCCCGTGGGTCAATCACCACATCGACCAAGTCGAATTTCCGGGTGGACGCATTGCCGATCAACATCACATACTCGAACACGATTCTGAAGCCGTTGCTGCACTCATTACCAATAGCACAGGTGACATCCTCATGATACAGGCGTATCGCTATGTTACCAACAGTGTTGAATGGGAAATCCCTGCCGGACTAATCGACGCAGGTGAATCTGTTATCGAAGCGGGCAAACGCGAAGTATTTGAAGAAACAGGATATGAAGCAAGCGATCTCAAAATGTGCTACACCTATCACCCCATGAACGGCATCAGCAACAAAGTCTTCAATATCATCACAGGACGTGCATCTCATCGCACGGGTGACTTTGATATCAACGAAGTCAAATCAGTTACATGGCACACACCCGAAAAAATTCGTCAAATGATTGCCAACAACACCATCAAAGATGGTTACACCCTCACAGCATTATTGCTTCATCTGCTTCAACATAAACCATAATGAACCGTTTCTGGATCTGTATCAACAGCATTCAAAAATGTAGGAGCCACTATGAACGACGATGAAAAATACCTCTTTGACCTCAATGGTTATCTCGTTATAAAAAACGTATTAACCCAAGAAGAAATCAAACAAGCCAATGAGACCATTGATCGCCATCTCGACCAAGGCCGTATTCGCCCACGCGAACAAAGCCTCTCGGGTGAATCACCAGCACTTGAAGGCAAACACGGGCGTGGCGAATTATCTGGCCTTGTCAACTGGGACGAACCCGACAGCACCCTCTTTCGCGACCTGCTTGCCCATCCACATATTGTACCCTACCTCAACGAAATGCTCGGTCCGGGCTTTCGTATGGATCATCAAATGTTTTTGCTCTGGATGGACAAAGGCGCAGAAGGATTTCGTTTTCACGGCTCTTCTGGTCCCGGCTTTGACCCCAACCAATATTACATTTTCAAAAATGGGAAAATGCACAATGGCCTCACTGTGGTCACCTTTCAACTCACCGACGTCAACCCCGGTGATGGTGGCCTCTGCCTCATACCTGGCAGTCACAAAAGCAATTATCCCTGCCCTGCCGATATGAAATTGTATCTCAAACACCAAGAGCACATTCGCCACATCACTTGCAAAGCAGGCGATGTGGTCATCTTCTCAGAAGCCACCACCCACGGCACGCTGCCTTGGACGGCCGATCACCCGCGCCGCTCATTACTTACACGCTACACAGCAGGCAACATGTCTTATGTCAAACCTTATGACATACCCGAATGGGCCAATGAACGCCAACGAGCCGTTATGGAACCCCCTTATCACACACGGCTCAATCGCCCCACATTAGAAAAATAAGCCAATCATTCGTCGCATTTCACAGTCCCATATAAAATTCACAACCACAGCTCACAACCTTCGCCAGCCCCACATAGGAGATAAAATGGAACCCGAAATCATGAAAGAATGGGGTATTGCACGCATCGACAAAAACGTCATTTACGCCATGCACTCCGGTTTGGCCCTTTTGTTAGACATCTACCACCCCGAAACCCCCAATGGCTATGGTGCCGTTCACATCTCGGGCAGTGGGTGGAGTGCACCCTTAAGCCCCGATGCACGCCCCTTAAAAGAAGCAGGCCACGTAAATGCCGAAGCCTATCCGCTTGCCAAAGCGGGTTACACCATGTTCACCATCAATCACCGCGCCGCACCGCGTTTTCGTTACCCCGCCCCCGTGCTGGATTGCCAGCGCGCCGTGCGATGGATTCGCGCAAACGCATCAACTTACAACATCAATGCCGAACGCATTGGTGCCATTGGTGGATCATCAGCCGGGCACTTGGTGGCCATGCTGGGTGTCTTAGAAGGTGAAGGAGACGCCACTTCAAGCAGTGAAGTGGAACGGCAATCGGCAAGCGTTCAATGTGTCATTGCACGGGCAGGTGTGTATCAATTTATTGGCAATGACCGCATCTCCCCTCTACTGGGCCTCACACCTCCCAAAGAAGACGATGGATCTCCCGAAGCCAAAGTGGCAATCGAAGCATCTCCAATCAACTATGTGTCGGCAAATACCCCGCCAATCTTGTTGGCACACGGCACCGAAGACAACATTGAAAGATCAGAAAATTTTCGTGACGCGCTCCAAAAAGCAGGTGCCACAGTCAAACTCTTTCCCATTGAAGGGGCAGGACATGGCCCTAATTACCCTGGCAGACAAATAGAAATGAGTGAAATTCAGGCAGAATATGTCGCCTGGTTTGATCAGCACCTTCGCCAATCGTAGAGATGTATTGACCTGAAGCACCAGATCATTCAAAACAAAAAAGCAGACCGTGACAACACGGTCTGCTTTTTTGTATCAAGCGAAATAATGGAGATTGAAAAATTAATTTGGTAATCACCGCACTGGAATAAATTCCAGCGCTAAGATAGGGAATGTCCTACGGACTCAGGATCAAAAGCCCAATCAAATTATTGCCGATTTAATTAAACAATTTTCATAATTCCAGTGCTACGATAGGAGAAGTCCTATGGACTCAAGATCAAAACACAACAATGCCAATTTATTGAAACAAATACCATAATGCCAGCGACAGACAAATTCTACAAATTCAAAACCCAAAAACCCAGCCATGTTATTCACGCCGAGGGCGTACCACCGTTTCGCCATCATCTTCTATTAATGGGCGATTGTAAATATAAGGCGGTTCCAAAACGGCCTGTTGGGCTTCGGTCAACTCACTTACCCACTCGGGCTGTTGCGTTTTATACGTACCACCAGCAAAATGCAAATATTTAGGAGAATAACGATACAAAAGTGATCTTCGCTCTCCTTTGCCTTTCCACGGCAATGTCCCATGAATGGTCGCTTCATTAAAAATCACCAAATCACCTGCTTTACACACGGGTTGATGGACAATCTCTTGATCTTCAGTCCACGTCCGTATACCTTCAGTTGATGGCAAATTGGCCTTATGGCTTCCGGGTATTGCGCAAAAACCGCCATCCCCCTCATTTACATCGGCCAACTGATATTGAAACACCACCATGCCACAACGCATTCGCCCGTTGTTATAGGTATAATATTGAGACCCATCAAAATGACGTGCTGTTGAGCCGTGCAAACGCAATCCTTCTGCGCCCACAGTAGATGTCAATATAAACGGGGAGTGATCCATCTTCCAGCCACGCCCCATCATCGTATTCAAATAAGGAATGATCTTAGGATGTGCCAGCAAATGTCTAAATGGCAAACAATGGGGATTCTCCCAAGTCAACATACCACTAAACATTCCGCGCTTGAAGTCTCCATTCAAATTGCCCCCCGCCACTGAATTGCCATCTTCGCCCTTTTTGTCCATATTGGCGTCAACTGCAGCATTCAAAGCTGTCACTTCTTCAGTGCTTAAGAAATCACGCACCACCAAAAACCCTTGTAAATCAAACAAAAATTGCTCACGGTCTGTCATTTGTCACTCCCAAGTAGAACAGTGATATAACCATCATTTTCGCGCACAACTTAGAATGTCTTACATGCCTTGTCAACCACAAAAAAAAGCGGAGAAACTCGAAAGTTCCTCCGCTTTTAATTTTTTGATATGTGTTGTCTATTGGATTGACAAATAATAACTGGCTGGTGCGCCTAACCAACCTCGGCTGAGGTAGTCGGCCATCGTAAAGGCAAACAAAATCAGCAAAAATAAGAACCCAGCCCCCACAAACAACCAAACCAAACGACTGGAATATTTGACGTGCATAAAAAAGATGATCACAACCAAGGCCTTCGAGCAGGCAATAAGCATGGCAACAAAGTCACCATAAGGACCCAAGTCTTGATATGCTGCCCATACTGTCAGTGCCGTCAAAACCATAAGCGTTGCAAAAACTGACAGATAAACGCCGACAGATGGAGAATTGTGATGGTCAGCCATTAGTGTCTTCCCAAAAGATAAAGAAGTGGAAACAAGAAAATCCAAACAATATCCACAAAGTGCCAATAAAGACCAAAGACTTCAATCGGCGCATTGTATTCAGCGGTATAAGTACCTTTAGCGGTTTTCACCAACAGCCAAATCAACAACCCTGCACCGATAATCATATGTAAAGCATGCATCCCTGTCATACCAAAATAAAGCGAGAAAAACAATGCCAACTGAGGAGAGTTTTCACCGTGTGGATGCCAAGCCAAACCAGGAACCAAACCATGCTCAAACTTTGCAGCATACTCAAAATATTTAACACCTAAAAAAACAGATCCCAAAATCAATGTTGCAATTAAATAAAATAGAATACCGTTTTTCTTGCCTTCATGCCCTTTATGCACCGCCATTGCCATGGTCAAACTGCTTAAAATCAGTACAGCCGTATTGAAAGTACCCATAGGAATATCAAGGTGATGGCTACCTTCCATAAAGGCAATAGGATACTGTGTACGATATACCAAATAAGTGGCAAAATACCCACCGAAAAACAATATTTCGGTAATTAGAAAACTCCACATCCCCAACAACACAGACTCTTTTTGTTGGGCCATGTCCTCAAACTGATGTGCCAACCCATATGGATGGTGTTCGTGATGGTCAACATGCTCAGCCATTAATGCTCCTCAATAGGCCCATATTGATAGGCCTCTTCCGTAACAACAGGTGTTGATTCAAAATTAAACGTTGTGGGAGGTGTATCGGCAACTTCCCATTCCAAACCTTTTGCACCCCAAGGATTTTGAGATGCCTTCGGTCCCTTGAAAATCGACCATCCCAAGTAAAAAGCGGGTAACAAATAGCCAAGAGCCAAAACTGTAGCACCAAATGTAGACGCCACATTTAAGATCTGAAATTCATCGGGGTAGCTGTGATAACGTCTTGGCATCCCCATATATCCCAACAAAAACTGTGGGAAAAATGTCAAATTAAAACCGAGGAAAACCAACACAGCAGAGGCCTTACCCAAAATATCGGGATACATTTTACCTGTAATTTTAGGCCACCAAAAATGCATGCCACCCAAATACCCCATCACCTGCCCACCCACCATGATATAATGGAAATGCGCCACCACAAAGTAGGTATCGTGCAGGTGAATATCTAATCCCATATTGGATAAAAACAGACCCGTCAATCCACCAATCAAAAACAAACCCATATACCCCATCACATAAAACATCGGGGTATTGTAAACAATGGACCCTTTGTACATCGTAGCCGTCCAGTTAAACGTTTTAATAGCTGACGGCACAGCAACCAAAAACGTAATCACTGAGAAGACCATCCCAGCATATGTTGATTGGCTACTCAAGAACATATGGTGTCCCCAAACGAGGAAACCCAAAATAGCAATGGCCACGCTCGAAAAGGCCACAAACTCATACCCGAACACCCGCTTGCGCGAAATGCAAGAAATCATTTCACTCATCACACCCATGGAGGGCAAAATCATGATATACACAGCAGGATGAGAATAAAACCAGAACAAATGTTGAAACAAAACAGGGTCACCACCTAAGCGCGGATCAAAGAAACCAAATCCAAAGGCACGCTCCAACATCATCAACACCAACGTGATGGCAATAACGGGCGTTCCCAACAACATAATCAGGCTTGTGGCATAATGCGCCCAAATAAACAAAGGCATCCGAAACCACGTCATACCTGGCGCACGCATAGTATGAATGGTCACAACAAAATTCAAACCTGTTAAAATAGACGAAAAACCTGCTAAAAAGGCCGCAAAACCAGCCAGCAAAACATTTGAGTTTGAATAAGTGCTGCTATAAGGCGTATAAAAAGTCCATCCCGTATCCACACCACCCGCCAAAATTGCAGCAGTCCCCAATACACCGGCAATCATATACACGTACCAACTCAACAAGTTGATACGTGGAAAAGCCAAATCTTTGGCACCAATCATAATGGGCACCAAAAAGTTACCAATGGTAGCCGGAATGGATGGGACTAAAAAGAAGAAAACCATCACCACGCCGTGCATGGTGAACAACTTGTTATAGGTATCTGAATGTGCAAAATCACCTTGAGGGGTTAACAACTCCAAACGAATCAATCCTGCAAACAAACCACCAACAGCAAAAAAGATCGAAATGGAAATCATATACAACACAGCAATGCGTTTATGATCTTTTGTTAACAACCAAGATTTTAAACCATAACCATTATTTAAATAGTTTGTTTCTGGTGCGGCATATCCAGATGTGCTTACATCTTGTTCTGCAATTGCCATATCACACTACTCCACACTCGTGA
The DNA here is from genome assembly GCA_038279365.1 of Candidatus Latescibacterota bacterium. GTDB lineage: Bacteria > Latescibacterota > UBA2968 > UBA2968 > UBA2968 > JABIFK01. The sequence continues at coordinate 8,173 of JAYODI010000045.1, forward strand.
GTTCTGGGGCTTTGAGCGACTTAATATAGGCGATGAGTTGCATCACACCTTCTTCGCTGATTTGCCCTTTAAAGGTTGGCATAATGGGTTTATAACCTGCCACAAGCTTGGCCGCTGGGTTCAAAATAGATTCACGGATATATGCTTCATTAACCACAGCAGACCCGCCACCTTCAAGACCGACTGATTTGCCATAAACCCCAACCAATGAGGGACCACGACCTTTGCCGTCATCCTTATGACAGGTGTGACAAGCATATTGTTCAAACAACCGCTCACCCGTCACTTCCATAGGTTCATTGGCAACGCCACCCGTAAGCCAATTTTGATAATCTTGTGGTTCCATCACATGAATGGTTCCGATCATACGCGAATGTTCGGTCCCACAATATTCTGCACAAAATAAATGATAAGACCCAACTTTTGTTGCTTCAAACCAAAGTGATGTATATCGCCCTGGTAACACATCTTTTTTCACCCGAAATGCAGGAATATAAAAGCTATGCAAAACATCTTCAGAAGTCATCGTCAAACGCACAGCCTGACCCAATGGCACGTGCAATTCGTTGATTTCTCGTTTGCCTTCAGGATGCTGTAATTTCCACATCCATTGTTTTCCAACCACATACATTTCTAATGTGTTGTTGGGAGGCGTTGTTATATGAAAATATAAAACGGTCGACCAAACAAACATACCCAAAGCCAATACCAATGGAATAGACGTCCAAAAAAGCTCTAAACCAATGTGACCAGCAATTTGTCTGGGTACTTCGTCAGGTGATTTGCGACGGTATTTTATCGCAAAAACCACCACCAACACAGACACCAATGTGGCAAAAAACACACACAAAAGAACAGTGGCAAAATAAATGCCATCGACCTTCAATGCAAAACTTGAAGCCTGTTCAGGAAAAAGAGGAAAGTCAGTCCACATTCGCTAACTCAGCGGATTAAGGGTAAAAAGTATGTGCCAGGACATCCCGACAACCAAAAGGAATCAAACACTTTGATGCAGAACCCGTTGCTTGTACTTACGACCAAAAACAACAATCATTGCAATGAGTCCGAGGACTGTAAGCCCCCCGGCAATTCGCACCAAACGATAAATTGCCAGTGAATATTTGCCTGTGAGCGGATTATACTGAAAACAATATAAAAATATTGTATCAATAGGGGTGCCAATCTTTTCTTCTGATGCTTCGAGCAAACCCAGCTTAATATCTCGAGGGGCAAATTCAACGCCAAACAAATACCGCGCCAATTTACCTTGTGGTGTGACAATCATAATGCCGCTGGCGTGTATGTACTCATCCGTTTCGGGATCATGTGCAAAGTGAAAACCAATGGCATCTGTTAATGTTTTGATGCTCTGAAAATCACCTGTCAAAAAACGCCAACCACCAGAATTGCGTCCATAACCTTCATTGTATACGATCTTTTTGGCAGCTGCTAATTCTGCCCCTTCATTGGGATCAATACTAAAGGTTACAAGCTCAAAATCAACACCAGCAGTCAAAGACAATGGGCGCAACCCCATCAGCAATCCATTCAAAACCTGTGTGCACAACATTGGACATTCGTAATACGCAGGAACCAAAATCACAGGTTTGTCTTTAAAAAAGGCGCCCAACCGAATGGATTGCCCTGATTCATCTTGAAACAACAAATCCAGAGGAACCGTATCACCCATCTTTTGATCGATTCCAACAGAATCTAAAACGGTTGGATTTGGTGTAACAATAGACGGTGTGCCCTGCCCATACTGACCATAGCTATTGTTACAAAACAACACCGTGAAACAAACAAAAACAAATAAACCACGCATAAGAACTACTTTCGAACCGGAAATCCACGCTTTAAAGCCAAGGACTTTGCCGCTTCAATAGGAATATGAACAACGCCCGCATCTTTATCTACCCACCCATATGAAGACAATGTAGCCTGCGTTTCAGAACGAACCACAGCCAACTCTGCGGGGGGATTGGATTGAAGCAATAACCCATCATATGGCTTTTGCTGTGCAACCATTGGAGGAGGATCATCGGCCAAGTAAATACTTGCATGCTCTAATCCATAAAGCATAATCCACATAGAAATAAAAGATAAAACAGCAACTGCAAGGATCGCACCTGTAGCAATCAGCACAGGGCCAATGCGTAGGGCATACGTTTCATATCTTTTTTCTTGGGCATTGTGTTCGGCCATCTTAATGACCCTCTCCAGCAAAGGTTTCTGCCATACGTGGATCGTGTAAAGGCACGAGAGCAGCACCCTTTAGTTGCATTGTAAAATAGGCCAACCAAAACCCACCAATACTCAATGGAATTGTAATATCCAACCAATGAGGATGAAAAGCGGAGGGGCCACCGTGCGAGAAAGATGGTACAATGTACCAATACAAATCGACATAACGCATAATCAGCATCAATATTGCAATGGTCATCAACAACGGCGCACGGCGTTTGATGGCGCGTTGCAAGAGCAAGAAAAATGGCAAAGCAAAGTGGAACAATATCAAGGCCAAGGCCATTAAGTCCCAGCCCCCTTGGCTACGCTTGATATACCAAGGTGCTTCTTCTGCCAAGTTTGCAGACCAAATAATCAAAAATTGAGAAAAACTGACATATGCCCAAAACACCGTAAAGGCAAACATTAAGGTGCCCAAGTCGCTCAAATATTTCGAGGCACCAATATTTTCGTAAGCATCAGCATCGGAGATATTGATCACCCAAATGATACATAATGCCATTGCAGCCAACGCTTGACCAACCACAAAAATGAAACCAAATATGGTCGAAAACCAATGGGGTTCTAAAGACATCACCCAATCGGTAGAGGCAAACGTCACAGCCAACACAAACAAAGGAATACCTGGCCCACTCACATTGATCATTCGGCTTTTCAATGCAGGATCACCCGATTGATCTTGTGTACGAGACCAATTTGTTAATAAAAACGTAAGCCCCAACCAAATGGCAAAATAAATAACAGCGCGAAAATAAAACCCAGATTCATTTAGATATGGGCTTTTGAATGTCAAAATCGGATCATTGGCAACCACATCGGTGTGTGTCCACTCATACAAACTATGCATACCAAAAATGACCGGAATAGCCAACACAATCATCAATGGCAATGTGCGTGCCCCAGACTCTAACAAACGCCTAATAACAAAACCCCATCGCCCACTGACCAAATGATGCAACATCAGCAAGGCCAAACACCCCAAGCTAACACACAGCCAATACAGATAACCTACAAGGTACGATTGGAAAAACTGTTGTGGGTCATTAATGGCACCAATTACCGTCAATACGGCAAGTGCCACACCAAACAACAGGCCTAAAGACCGAACCTTATTTACAAATGGATGATCAAACGATTCCGTAGCCATACAAGTTCCCTACTGGTTTTCAAGTCGCACACGTTCTGCAGCGGGCACATCTTCCAAATTGGCCCCTTGGCTTACCTGCAAAGCGCGAATATATGCAGCAATTGCCCATCGGTCTTCAGGTTTGATACGAGATGCATAACTATACATCACGCCAAACCCATTGGTCATCACATCAAAATAATATCCTGGTGTTTCTGCACGCAACCGGTCAATATGATAAGATGGTGGTTGTTTCATGCCACGCCGAACCACAATGCCGCGCCCATCACCTACATAACCGTGACAAGGTGTGCAATAAATGTTATATCGCTCTTGCCCCCGGTTAATCACATCTGCCGTCACTTCAAATGGAAATGTTTTTGCAAACTCGCCATTTACTTTGCCAGTATATAAGTGTGCATCCGTTCGCAAGTGCCCGCGTGCCACAGTACCCTCAATCCAAGGGCGCGAAGCACGCCCATCGGCAAAAAAATTACTCTTTTCAAGGGGTTCGTATTTGGACTGGTTATACATCTCTTGACGCAATCGCTCAAGATCAGTTGTGCCCTGACACCCAACGAGCATGACACACGCCACGAACAGCGCTGAAAGCTGAAAGCTGACTTTAAGATTCAACTTCAACCACCTTTGTTGCATGCAACCCCTCAAGGAAGCTGCGCGTTTCTGAAAGTTCAAATTTGGGATCTTCTGCCTCAATACACAGGAAAAAACCATCACCCGAAGCACGTTCAAACTCTTCAACATTAAAAACAGGATGATGAGGTTGAGGCAAACCATTTAAAATCAGCATACTAAAAACAGCACCAAATGCAGCGAACAAAATGCCCAATTCAAATGTCACAGGAACAAACATGGGCCAACTCAAATAAGGCCGACCACCAATATTTAATGGGTACTCAATAACAGACACCCAATATTGTAAACCAAATCCTGTGCAAGCCCCTAACAAACCACCCAAAAGCACAAAAAAAGGAACACGATGTTTGGCATATCCCAAAGACTCAGACAAGTCGTGAATGGGCATGGGTGAAAAAGCATCCATATTCCGATATCCTGCAGCATGAGCACCTTGTGCGGCATGCAACAAATCGTCTGGACTTTCAAACTCTGCCATTAAACCATAAACACTTTTATCAGCCATCGTCAGCAACCCAAATTAATCTGCAGATGCATCAGCAGCAGCATCGTGATCAGGTTTTTTGCCATGTCCCTTACGGGGCACCAACAAACGAATTTCAAACATATTAATCACAGGCATCACGCGAATGAACAACAACATCGCCACCAAGAAGAGCCCAATTGTTCCAACATACAACAACCAGTCAAAAGGCGTGGAATGATACATATCCCAAGATGACGGCAAGTAATCGCGGTGCAAGCTGGTAACCACAATAATGAAGCGTTCCAGCCACATACCCACATTGATAAACATTGAAACGATGAACAGCATAATCGGGTTCAAACGCACCCATTTAATCCACAACAATTGAGGGACAGCCACATTGCATAAAATCAGCATCCAATATTCAAAGGAATAAGGCCCCCACGTGCGGTTTTGCATCATATAGCCTTCATATGGGCTGGCGCTATACCACGCGTAAAACTGTTCCATCCCATAACCATAAGCCACAATCAACCCTGTGGCCAACATCACCTTTGACATATTATTTAAGTGTCGATCGGTGATAAAATCGTGCAAACCATAAATGGCGCGAATGGGCAGTGCCAATGTCAACACCATTGCAAAACCTGCAAACACGGCACCTGCAACAAAGTAAGGCGGAAATATCGTTGCGTGCCAACCGGGCACCAAACCCACCGAGAAGTCAAAACTAACGATGGAGTGTACGGAAAGTACCAAAGGTGTTGAAATACCAGCCAAAAGCAAAGAAGCCATTTCGTAGTTGTGCCAATGTTTGGCAGAACCGCGCCAGCCCATTGACAGCATACCGTAAATCAAACGTGAAATTTTCTTTTTGGCCTTGTCGCGCAAAGTTGCAAAGTCTGGAATTAAACCGATATACCAAAAGAGCAACGACACGGTAAAGTATGTGCTTACCGCAAACACGTCCCAAATAAGAGGGCTTCTAAATTGTGGCCAAACACCCATTGAGTTGGGATAAGGCAACAACCAATACGCGGCAATCCAAGGACGACCCGTGTG
>JAYODI010000045.1:13830-44709 GCA_038279365.1 Candidatus Latescibacterota bacterium
AAACACTGCATCAAGCCCAGTGCCAATGCAACAGCCACAACCCACCCCAAAGTGGTACGGCTGGTGATAATAGAGCTGATCTTTTGCGTTACCGTCGTATACGTTTGCCCAGGCCCAAGCACGGGTGCTGGTGCTGTTGGGTCTTCTTTTATGGGCGCAGGACTAGCCATGCTGTGCAATCTCCGGATTCGGGTTGGTCAACCGCGCCAAATACGTTGTGCGTGGACGCGTGTTCAACTCCGCTAAAATACCATAATTCCGTTGTTGTTTTTTAAGCTTCGATACTTTGCTATTTGGGTCATTAATGTCGCCAAATGTAATTGCATTGGTTGGGCATACACCTTGACAGGCAGTAGTAATATCGCCGTCTTTCAACTCAAGGCCGCCCACCTTTGCCTCAATACGTGCCGCACTAATACGCTGAGTACAGTAGGTGCATTTTTCCATCACACCACGCGCTCTCACAGTCACGTTAGGATTGCGACCTAATTTTAAGCTTTCTGTATGATCATCGGCATAATGCAAGAAGTTAAAACGGCGTACCTTGTAAGGACAGTTGTTTGAGCAATATCGCGTACCCACACAACGGTTGTAGGCCATATCGTTCAAACCTTCTTTGCTGTGGGCAGTTGCACCTACAGGGCAAACCACTTCACAAGGGGCATTTTCACACTGCATGCAAGGCACGGGCTGATTATACAGTTCTGGATTTTCCAAACTACCCTTAAAATAACGATCAATACGAATCCAATGCATTTCACGACCATTGAGAACCTGATCTTTACCCACCACTGGAATATTGTTTTCCGATTGGCAAGCAACCGTGCAGGCATTGCAACCATTGCACGCATTCAAGTCTATGGCCATTCCCCAAGCATTGCCCTCTTCACTGGTATGAATACCATTAAAAAAGTTGGCTTCTTCACCAGGTTCATGCCCCATTTCGTGAATCATATGTGGATGATGCTTGTAGGCTTCTATGGTGCCAGTGCGCACCAAATTGCGGCCTTCCATATACCAGTGATCTTGGGTGCAAGCCAACTTATAGGTTTGACCCGTTTTAGAAACCGTAGCACCCGATACTTGCCAAAGCGCAGTGGATGTTTGGAGGGCATAGGCATCCACGCCTACATCACTCCCCACACGCCCAGCAACCTTGCGACCATAACCCAAATGCACCGTAATGCTATCTGCTGGCAACCCAGGCATACGCCAAACGGGCAATGTTACAGAACGACCATTTACTTTTACAGCGATTACATCATCGTCTTTTACACCCAATTTTTCAGCCGTTGCAGGTGCCAACAATGCCGCATTGTCCCAAGTCAAGCGCGTGTTGGGTTTGGGCAATTCTTGCAACCAGCCATTATTGGCATATCGGCCATCACCAATGGTTGGATCCAAGCGCAATGCCACTTCCAAACCATCAGAAGCAGAAACGGGCGATCCATAATTGCCCTTCAATCGCACAGACTTCGCAGGCAATGCCGTGTTGGGAATAAGACCGTCGTGCAACCAATTTTGCCAATCGTTATCAAAGGTTGCACCACCTCGTTTGGCCTGCCAAAATTCTTTAACAATCGCATACCCTTGTCGACCATCACCCAACATCATTGCCAGAAGTTGGTGGGCTGACTGGCTGCTATAAAGCGGCTCAATGAGTGGCTGAACAATCGAAACCGTACCATCAAACGCACGTGCATCACTCCAAGCTTCCAATGCATGTGACTCAGGCAAATGCCAGTTGCACAACTGAGAGGTCTCATTTTGTGCCTGACCCAAGTGAATGGTCATAGGCACCTTTTTCAGCACACTCTCAAAATCAATATCTGAAGGTGTATTATAAACAGGATTGCCACCCAACATCACCAACAATGAAACCGTGCCCGCAGATACATCGGCCACCAATTCATTTAATGACGCTTGATGATTGACAGGATTGGCTTCAACTGCAGCTGTGTGCATCACCGTCTTGCCCACATTGCCCAAAGTGTGATTAATTGCATGAGCAAGGGCATGAACAGCAGGGCTTTGGTGATCACCCACCACCACCAAAGACTCACCTTGGTGCGCTTTTAAATCTTTGACAAGTGCATTCACCCACGTATCGTGACCATAAACATTGCCACCACCGGTCTGAATGCCTAAGGCTTGTGCAATTGCTCGGATCACACCATCTATTTGACTGGCCTTTAGTGGCAAACGATGATCGGCAATGGCCCCCGTGTTGGTGGGAACCGATTCGATCACATAAAGCCGGTTCATCTCATTCTTTTTGCCATCTTCCACCATACGGGCAACTGCAATTTGTCCGGCATAACGCACGCTGGCTGGGCCAACGGCTGTAAAATCAGAATCCAAAGACAAAATGCGTTTGGCTTTAGAAAAGTCGTATTGTGTTTCAACCACTTCACCAAAGGCCATCATCGAACCCTCGCGCACATTGTCACGACCATTGGGTTCATATTGATGCCATTTTGCTTTGGGATACTTCTTTAAGAGGTCTTGAATTTGAGCTGCCAATGTGGGAGACGTTACCGTTTCTGTCAACAAACGCAACCCAGCGCCTTGGTCCAAATCTAACTTGGCCAATTCTGTGGCCAACGAAGCACGAAACCGTGTCCAAGTACTCATCTGACCACTTGATACAGGCACTTGTGTGCGATCTGGATCATAAAGATCTAAAATGGTGGCTTGTGTGAATATATCAGTTGGGCCAAACTTTGCACCTTCACGCGGATTGGCGGGATGCAATGGGTTGCCTTCTATTTTTGTGGGGCGCCCCATATGGCTTTCAACCAACACACCACGGGCAAAACCATCTTGCGAAATTGCCGAAGCAAAATACAAAGGTTTCCCAGGCACCACTTGCTCAGGTGCGCGCACATAAGGCACAATCAATTCTTTGGGCTGGCGAGTACATGCTGTTAAACCCGCAAACGCCAAAGATGCACCCATCAACTGAATAAATTTACGACGACCCAAGCCCTCGCTTAATTCAGAAGCACCTTCGGGAAATTCTCGGTGTAAATATTCCTGAAACTCTTCGGTTTCGGCCAACTCATTCAAACTGCGCCAATAATCTTGTCCGTCTTTATCAGACAAGCGCTCGCGAATAGCTGCCAAATCCAAACCGTCTTTATGTGCCGTACGCGTCATCGATGACATGTCGAACAATCCGTAGAGGGGTTAATATCGTATTCTTTTACCAAACGTGCGCCCAATGTGGCCTGATTACTGTGACCATGTTCATCCACAGCCTTCCAAGCCATATTAAACACCTCTTCTTTGGGGCGAACAAACTTTTCAGGTGCTCTGTGACATTCGAGACACCATTCCATATTCAAGGTATTTACTTTCCACATAAGTGGCATTTCATCAACCTGACCGTGGCAGGTCTGACAACCAACACCTTTGCTCACGTGGATGCTGTGGTTAAAATAGACAAAATCGGGAAGATCGTGAATGCGCACCCACTCTACAGGTTTGCCCGTTCGGTAGCTTTCTCGAATGGGTTCAAGCAGTGGGCTTTCGGTCCAAATTTGAGAGTGGCAAGTCATGCAGGTTTCAACAGGAGGGATATTTGCAAAAGAAGACTCTTCTACAGAAGTATGACAATACCGACAATCAATGCCAACACCTGTAACGTGGTGTTTATGACTAAACGGCACAGGCTGCTCTTTTGCAACCATTACGTCATTGGTATATCGCAAGCGATTGGTATTGAGCAAAATAGTAATTGCCGTTCCGGCGACAACAAGCACCAATACGATGCTCATTCTTGCAAACGCGTTACTACCACGAGGAAAAAGCTGCGCCATCTACGCGTCCTATGGTGTTAGGAAAGAGTTTAACGAAACTTTAAAACACAAACAACGTCTTAAAGCATAGTAGTTCATGCCAAACGGTGTCAATGTAAGATGAAATTCATCAAAGATCAAGCACCAATCTCATACCACAACAAATCGAGTGCTTGCTCCTAAAGGACGGATAATATACACGAAACAAATACCGAGTCAAGCATTAGTTCACAACATTTTAAACCATACAAAAACATCCAATTTGTTTGGCAAATAAAACAATTATTCCTTCATGCCGTTAAATCCTTCTAACACATCGGCTATACAGTTTCCAACCACATCCAAATTGTATCCACCCTCTTGAACAAAAAGAGTCGATTTTTTTTGTTCTCCAATCACATACCCCACTTTTGCAAACACATCTTGAGACACATCAAATCGACACAAAGGATCCATTTTGCAAAAATCGACACCCAGCGAAACCACCCAATAGTCGGCCTGAAATTCAACCAATTTTTCCAAGGCCTGATATAAGGTTGCCAAAAAAACATCATTGCCAATTCCAAAGGGCAAAGGAAAATTCACATTATATCCAACCCCTCGCCCGGCACCCAATTCTGATGAATAACCACTATAATAAGGGTATTCCATATTCGGATCAGCATGAATCGAAACAAACAAAACATCTTCTGCATCGTAAAAAATAGCTTGTGTGCCATTGCCATGATGATAGTCTACATCCAAGATAGCAACACGTCCCTTTTCGCGCAAACGTTGTGCCGCCAAAGCCGCATTGTTTAAATAACAATATCCGCCATACAAATCGCGCCCAGCATGATGCCCTGGCGGACGACACAATGCATAAGCAGATGATTCACCCTCTAACAACAAATCTGCCCCTGTAAGCGCACAATATGCGGCCTGTTGCGCAGCATTCCAAGTGCCCGACAAAATAGGCGTCTGTGTTTCAAAGCAATAATACCCCGCTTGTGCCACCAAACCTTCTGGTTTTCCACTCAATGACCGCATCGCAAATGTATCGGGAATGAATCCTACCTCATTGGCCCGTCCTGCAACTTCCCATTCATCATAAACACCCGCTAAAAAATTGAGCAAACCCGCATCGTGAACTGTTTTTAGAACGGACACATCGTATTCATTTGGCGAAACAATCTCACCCATCTGCCGATCCTGTAAAACTTGCAAAATACGCGTTGCACGATCTGGCACCTCCACTGCAGAATGCAGACCATCTCCAAACAACTGGAACTTTGGAACATGGCCAGTGTGTTGTTCTGAATATATTATTTTCATACCAAATCCCCACGCCCAATACACAAACCCGTGATCAATACGGTTATCAACGTTGCCATGACAAGTCTCAAAGATAGGGCTTAAATTAACAGTGGCGTTTATGTCATTTCCTGTGCATCATAACCGCCCGTCATTCTATATGTCACTTTTACAGGAGCGTTTTTTCATTATGCAAATGCACACCTATCAACCTGCCTACCTCCATGCTTTAAGCCGCCGCCTGTTTGAGTCTGCGGGCGCCACAAATGAAGTGGGCCATATTGTTGCAAATATTCTTGTGGGTGCCAACCTCACGGGCCACGACTCTCACGGGGTGCTTCGTGTACCCACTTATATGACCCGTATATCGGATGGCATTATGAATGCCGGTGCAGAACCCACCACAGTGCGAGAATCCGTTACCACCCTGGTTCTCGATGGTCACCAAGGCCCTGGCCACCTCACTGCGTATCGTGCCATTCACAAAGCCATTGAAAAAGCCCGCACATCTGAAATCTGTTCGGTATCCTTCACACGCATCGAACACATTGGTCGTTTGGGGCATTATGTCGAAATCGCCGCACGCGAAGGTTTCGTGGGCATTGCAATGGTTGGCAGAGGGGCGCCCAATGCCATGAAAGTGCTCCCTTTTGGTGGTAAAAAAGGCAGTCTCGGCACCAACCCCATTGCAATATGTATTCCCACTGGAGACGAGGTGCCATTTCTCTTAGACATTGCCACTTCCGTGATTGCCGAAGGCAAATTGCAAGTGGCCCGCAGCAAAAACGAACACGTGCCAGAAAATTATATCGTCGATAAAAACAATGTTCCTACAACCGATCCCAATGACTTTTACAACGGGGGGTATTTGCGCACCTTTGGGGGGCACAAAGGATATGCCTTTTCACTGGCGGCGTGCCTTATGGGCCAACTGGCTGGCAACTATGGCGAAGGCTGTCCATTGGGATATGCATTTATGCAAGTCATCAACATCAACGCCTTCACAGACCTCACGGGTTACCAAAATGGCATGCGCGCCTTTTTGAACGAAATCAAAAAAACAGAACCCGCCGATGGCGTAGACGAAGTACAAGTGCCAGGCGAGTTTGAACACCATACCCGTAAAGATCGCCTCAAACACGGCATCGAAATCCCCGACACCATTAATCAACAGCTTTTAGAATGGGCAGACCATTTCAAGGTGCCCACAAATGACTCGATTATCACCCCAGAAGACAAGGCTTATTATATCTCATAAGCAATAAATTAAGTGAGGTGTAATTTTGATATCCGAAAAACCCTGTTTAAAGTGAACACAAAGCAATCTTGTTTTCAAAAACATGAATTTATAAAATCCTCACAGTTCACAGCCGCATTTGTTTTGAAGCATAAAACCGTATGCATTCCCCCAATATTGCCCGTTTTTCAAATTTATCCATCCGTATATAGGAAACCACAATCCACGCCCAACGCCTTCTCAACAGCACCCTTCGCAATCGGTTTTGCCCCAACATTACCCCAAGCATGCCTATTTTTGACACAGGACCAAGTTAAATAAAATTAAGAGCTACCCCCGCGCCTCAACCTCCGTCACCCGTCGCTGCCCTGACCGCTTCACTTCTGCTGGCACAATCTTAGGCGCATCTTCGCCCACAGCAACCATCCGCCGAATGAGTCGCTCGCGCATCACTTCGGCCACCCCTTGATGCGATTCCAAACCTATCAAATTGCGCAATTCATAAGGATCGGCCTGCAAATCGTACAAATACTGTTCCACATATGTTTCAGAACCCGAATCTACGCCGCCCTTTTTATCTGGCGCATCCACACAATACTTCCACCGTTGTGTACGCACCGCACGCCCCACCTGAGCCTCGCTAATTTGCACAAACACCTCTTCGGGCCAATCGGCACGTTCACCCCGTGTAAGAGGTAAAATTGAACGCCCAGCCATTTCTTGGGGCACATCAATACCAGCAGCATCCAACAACGTGGGTGGCAAATCAACCAAACTTACCAGCTCTTGAATTTGCCCGCCACCTTGAAAACCTGGCCCGTGAAAGGCCGTGGGCACATGAATCGAACTGTCGTGACAAGACCGTTTGTATTCGGAATTGCGCGTTTTAAAATGACACCCGTGATCTGAGGTAAATAGAATAATCGTATTGTCTAACTGCCCCAAACTCTTTAGTGCATCCAACACCCGTCCCAAAGCCTCGTCTAACCGTTTTACCATGCCATAATAACCACCCAAATGTTGATGCGTAGTACCACCCAACGTTGCCAAATCGGGTGGCACCCATCCTCCCGTATAACGTTCTCGATACCCATCGGGGGCAGGATAATCGTCCAAATGATTTTGATGATGAGGCTCCAAATAAGACACAAACAAAAAAAACGGATCTTCCTGATGCCCATCAATGTATCGAATCACCGCATCAGTTTGTGCATCTACCCGATATCCTGGCAACTTCACGCTTTCATTCTCATTGTTATACATCACCGTATCATAAGCATCCGAACAAAACTCCAGCACATTGGCCGCCAACCAATAGTCATAACCACCGCGCTCTTCTTCGGGCACGGGGTCTTGACTGGCCAAATGCCATTTACCAATATACCCCGTATCGTAACCTGCTCCCTTAAAATGGTGCGCCAAAGTTTTTAAATCTTTTGACAATGGAATACCATTTTTAAAACTGCCTGTTTGTGTGGCATACAACCCCGTTTGTAAACACGACCGAGCAGGCCCACAAACTGGCTGACATGTAAACGAATTGGCCACATGAGTCCCTCGCCGAGCCATCGCATCAAAATTGGGCGTTAACCCCATCGGGTTACCGTGTAAACCCGATGTATCCCACCGCTGTTGATCTGTAAAAAACACCAAAACATTGGGCCGAGCTGCCATTGCCTTCTCCTTTAATTACAAACCCTCATCAATACGCATTGCGATTTAACAGAATAATTCCCCACCACCTAAAACGCAACAAAAAAGCCTCGGAATAACCGAGGCTTTTCATTGTTTTTAAATTTTGTAATCCAGCTTTCTACATAGGTGACCACCGTGGAAAAATCCCACCATTTGGCAAATTGGGAATGCCATATACATTTGTCGCATCCAGGCGCATCACAACAAGGGTGGTAAATGGTGTGGCGGCATCTTGAAATATTGTCACATATTCAAACGCAATTTGAGAACCATCGGGTGACCAGGTGGGGTTTCTCACCTGCGAATTGGCCCCGCCATCAAATGTCATGCGTTTGATATTGCTGCCATCGGCATTCATCACATACAACTCATATTCTGCAATCGGTGTGACACCCAAAACCACGGCTTGGTGTAAATTCGACTCAAAGGCAATGAGAGATCCATCGGGTGACCACGCAGGCGAAGAATGTAGCCGTCCATTGCCCGATGTTAAACGCGCCACACCCGACCCATCGGCATTGGCCACAAAAATATCTGTGCCAATGCTGTCTCGCCCTGCCTGATACAAAATTTTAGACCCATCAGGTGACCAGGTGGGCAATTGTTCGTCCAATGTGGTTCCCGCCAACACCTGTTCGCCCGAACCATCCACATTTACAACATAAATATCCCAACGCGTGGTATTGTTACGCCAAGCCTGAAACAGTATTTTTTGTCCATCAGGCGACCAAGACGGTGCAAAGTCACCTCCCGTATCTTCAACAACAGCCCGCAAATTAGACCCATCCAAATTCATCACATAAATATTGTAATTGGCATTGCCGCTGCGGTCAGAAGCAAAGGCAATTTGCTGACCATCGGGTGACCAAGACGGCCCCGAATACGTCGCCAAATCGGCCTCGTCATTCAAATTGATTTCTGTTTTGCCATCGGGTGTAATGAGATAAATATGAAACGACCCCGACTCCAAACTTCTACGCATATAGGCAATGCGCCCAGCCCCCCCGATCACATCGTTGCTCGCATTTCCTCCCACACCATTATTCACAGAAGGCCCCACCGGACCGGGTGGACCTTTATCCACACCACTACAAGACATAACAGCAAAACACATAGCCAAAGCACCTATACCACGCAACAAACGTCTACCAACCATCATCTAAAACCCCTTTTTAAATTTTCAAGATTCGCATTCTTCTTAAACGCCATAAGACATTTTGGGTTGCAACAGAATAAATAATCCTTCACTTGCGTCCATCAGATGACGATAATAATACAGAAGCAACAAAAAGCTTCAAACAAAAAATACAAAAATTTTCCAAAAAACAATACAACTCTTTTTTCCACAAGGTGTTAACATGAGCGCACCCGCCAGCGTTGGTGGCCATACAGGCTTTGGTTCTACAGGGCTTCAACTCATTGCCGCCAGCAAAGCACAGGTAGAAGAAGTGGCCCAATTTCAAGCCCAACCACGTGACTTTCGGGCACCCCGCATGCAACTGGCCTCCAGTTTGCCCGCAGCCCCGTTAAAAGACATGGAAACAAACTTCGATTTAAGAGTATAAGCAACAAGCCCTTCATCTTGCCAGATATGCATTTTACGCGTATAATCAAAACGCCCACAACAATATCACTTTGTGGGCGTTTTCTTATTCACGTCATTCATTCTCTAATACAATGCCCATACATCCTCTGCGCCCCATCATTATCAAACCTGGCCCTTCGGGTTGGATATTTGTCGAACTGCCCTATTCACACGAACGGCTCGAAAAAATCAAAACCATAGCCGGTCGCAAATGGCGCGAAACAGATCATTGCTGGGCCATTCCACGCACCGCCCGCACCATAGAACGGCTCAAAGCCCTCTTCTCTGGCGATCAAATCATTTTTAATCCCCAATCGACGCAAAAGAAAAAAACAAACCCCGTGGGTTGGCAACCTGCCATTCGCGTTGCACCAGGCCCAAAGCGTGAATTAATCGACATATTTAAAAACATCTTACAACAAGAAGCCTATCGCCCACACACCATCAAAATCTACCTCTTACACGCACGCCGCTTCCTTAAAGCCATAAACAAGATGCCTGCCGACCTCAACGAAGCAGACATCCAAAACTACCTCCATCAGCTACAAACACACAATACAGAAACCTACACAAACCAAGCCATTCGTGCCCTCAAGTCATTATGTCGTCTTGCCCTTCACAAACCACCCCATTTTTTGCATAATGCATTCCCCTCACGCACCAAACATCACGCCCAATCTTAAACCTTTGTAACATCCAAATCATCCAAATAATAATCACATATCAAAAACCTGATGTTGATGAACATATATATTTATTTTGAACTTGACGCACACCCCATACATCTACAATTTGTGTAGTGACGTCACGTAAACGGTTTCGAAACTTTACCCGTTAGAAATCGTCTCAATCATGAACCAACCGAATATCTTATTCATTGCATAGCCCCAAGCACCATCTTGCATCTCTTAGGAGCTCTTCGCTTATGCCATACCTGTTATCACTCATTGCCCTCCTACTTCTCAGCACTTCCAATACGTGGGCCGTTGGAAATTACCGTTTTGCCGTTCCCAATGGCGACAGATTTAGTTGTAACTTGTGCCATCTTTCCAATCCGCCCACATTTCCCTACGACCTCAACCCCTTTGGCAGAGATGTGCGCATCAGTTTTGCAAGCGGAGGTGGCAGTGCCCCCCAATGGAATGAAGAGTTGGCCAAAAAAGACTCCGACGGAGATGGATATACCAACGGTGAAGAACTCCAAGAAGCAACGGGAAATATTTTTGCTTGGGAACCCCGAAGAATAGGAGGGGCAGATACCGACTGGGATGTTTCCTCAGGCATTCCCTCCTTGGTGCGCAACCCCGGCGATGGCACACTTTCCATTCCCACCCTGCGTTTTGACCCAATCGAATCAGATGATTATGCCTTCTATGTCAATGGTGTCAAAGATGAAACACGTACACGCACAGATTCTATAAATGTCGGTGAACGCCTCCAAATCACACTGTCAGGCCAAGCCAACGTCCCCAATCGGTCTATCACCTTGCGCATATTGGGCAAAACAGCCGAATTTGAAAACCTCCAAATTAACGTCTTAAACCGCGAAAATTTGCTCACAGGAGATGTCACGCGCTATCTCAAAGTGGAGCGATTCACCGCCACCCTCACCTGGACACCCACAGCAGAACAAGGGGGTGATCATACCATTGGCCTCGAAGTTTCCGATGGTACCACACAACCCATATTTCCCATTAAAATCTCCGTATATGGTGGCAATGTTCCCCCCGTCATCATCGAACCACCCCCGCCACCCCCACCCGTTACCGTCTCCGACTACACCGCATTATCCTTCGACTTTGATAATTCACTTCTTATAGACCTTGGTGACTTTACACGATTTGCCCAAAACTTTGGCCTATCGTCTGTCCTAGCAGGCCCATACGACTTTGACAAAAGTGGCACCATCGATTGGCGCGACTTTCTCTTTTTTACATACTTCTACGGCAAACGGGTCAACAACGACATTTACCATCGCACCCCCGCTCGCGATCAGGTCACCTTTGTACCCGTTAAAGGCGGCAGTTACGTACAAGAAATAAATGGTCTGTTTCAACAAATCAATATCTTGGCCAACGACATCACCAAAACAGAAATTGTCAATCGCCAATACAACCTCTTTCTTGTCAACAAAAACAATGTCTTAAGCCTCACCCCCGCCCCATTTAACAGCGTGGTTTTTGCAACACGAGCCGCAGAGTTTCCCGAACACCCCGTAGTGGGTGTCAGTTGGCAAATGGCAGATGAATATTGCAAATGGATGGGCGGGCGCTTGCCCACACGCGCCGAATGGAACTTTGCAGCGCGCGGCACCACCTTACGTCGTTTTGCCAATGGCGATCAAATCACAGGCAACCAAGCCAACGCCCTAAACAGTGGAGATCCCTTTGAACCCGGCACCACACCGGTGGGTTATTACAATGGGCGAGATCAAAAAGGCTATCAAACCCAAGATACCTATTCACTCTATGGTGCCTACGACATGACCGGCAACGTCTGGGAATGGTGTGCCGATGTACGCGAAGACAACAAAGCCCCCGTCAAAGGTGGCAGTTATCTGGAAGATGTCAATTCATCCAATTTCACCCTCAATGCCGAACAATGGTTTGATGTCACCGACAAACGAGAAAATGTTGGTTTTCGGTGTTTAAAAGACAAATAGAGTACGCGTTTCCAAATAAAAAAGGCGGTAGAAGCAAACACAGCTTCTACCGCCTTTTTTAGTATAAAGGTCACTCCTTACATCGTAAACGACATCAATCGACAACCACACGCAAAATAAACTGTCTGTCCCATCAGAGGACCTGCTGCACGCATTTCATCATCCGTTTCAAAAATCACCTCAACAGACAAAGACTCACGATCTAATCGATAAAAGTAATGTGTCGTAAATCCATAAACATCGCCATTCACAGTCTGCAACCCCAAATCCAAAGGGCGTCCGTCCAAAAGCGGTACCGCATCCACAAACTGGTGTGAAGCAGGATCAAACACAAACAACTCAGGTTCACCCGTACCCAACACCGTACCATACAAAAGACCATCGCCCCCCACCGTCAACGCATTAAACACAGATACCGGCCGATCCAAAGTGCCTTGCCACGCCATTTTTTCAGCTTCATAATCCCACAAAATCAAATGTGCCTGATCCACCTTGGGCTGTGTGCCCGTACCACCGTGAATGCTGGTCCCCACCGCAATCATTTTTTGCGCTTCTAAGTGCGCCAACGAATAACAACTGCCCTCGCCAAAAATCGCGCCATACGAGCCCATTTGTTTTTTCTCTGGGTCATAATAAGACAACGGCCCGCCCCATATACCATAATCGGGTAATGACGCCGTCCACACCCGTCCCAACGGCCCACCCAATGTTGTGCGAGGACGATACGACACATCATCCACACGCCCAATATCACGCGGGTTCGCCCCATCCTCTGTGCCATATACGTACCCCTGTGATGTGTCATAAACCGACATACGCGCCGCAGGGTAAGAAGAGATATACATCTTGCCATCCAAATTGGCCATCGAATACGCTTCACCACTCGACTCAGAACATTTGCCCAAATCGATCAACTCACCATCTGTGGGTTTATAACGAAACAAATGCAATGGCAAAATGCTCGACCCATACACACACTGGTCAGTCCCCTCGTGCAACACAAAAATATCACTGCCACTGGCATCGTAATCCAACTCAAACACCTGCACATCACCATTGGGCTTTTTCACTTCCAACTTGCGGTTCAACTGCTGTGGCGCATCAGTAAATGAAAACGTAGACCCATCGGGCAACTGCAACACATCTTTGGCTTCGGGCACAGCATCAACCGCAACAGCCATCATGCCTTCAATGCGATAATTGCCTTTGCTCGAAACCACATACACCCATCCATCCGTGCCCCTAACCACATTGATCTCCCCCTCACCTTTTGGCACCACAGGCCCAACCGCTTTCTTTTCTCCTGTCGCAGGGTCAAACATCACCACATGAGGCTGAGTCATCTTCACAAAATTCGCAATCAAACCATCGGCATTTACAAATGGATAGTTATACATATCCACTTCATCCATACGCCCATACGGTGTAAAGGTATTTGTTTGCGGGTCATAACACGTCAAATCCGCCGTGCCATAACTGCCAATCCAAATACGCCCTTGAGCATCTTCATCCATCCGACACGGAAATGTAGCCGCCCCCTCATGAATTGTCCCCAAATCCAACAACGCATCTTCTTTCGGATCAAAACACAACAAATGCCCCGCATAAGCACTGCCCACATACAACCGCCCAGATTTGCTCATCAACGTTGCCGTCGGATAATTCGACTTCGGCACCGTAGAAACAAACTGTCGAAACGCCCCCGCCTCTGGATCAACCTGCAACACAAACAAATTGTCACCCTGCTGCCCCATTGTGGCATAAATACACGGCTGTTCTTGCTTGTTCACACCCGCGTGCAACCGCACCCAGTTAACCGACCGAACCGGCACCCCGATTTCACGTATTGCCATTTTCGCCTCTTTCCATAACTAAAAAAGAAATCACATGAAGCCATCATGATTTTCCGCGCCATTCCGTCCAGCTATTCATGCCATAAAACCACCCAATCTGATAGGCCACAGAACAATATGTACCCACAAGGGATATTTGCGGACCAAACAAGCACACGCGCAGCGGGTGGTTTTCTAACTTGTTAGAAAAGGCACGAAGTGCCCTTGTTTAGAATAAGGAGCGGAGCGACGAAACACATCAGCCTTCCCGGCACCTGAGGGACGGCATTTTTTGCTTACTTTTTCTGTTGAAAAAAAGTAAGTCGCCGAAGGCAAACAAAGTCATTAACAAAAACTGAAGGTTCTCATTTCAATTCCCCAAGCGCCTCTCTCATCCCCCCCAACGCCTCATCAATATCCGCTTCCGAATGTGAATAATTCGGATAACACACCGAATAAATAATCACACCCCGTTTTAAAACTTCCCCATTAAACTGCACAAACAATTCTGCATTTTGCGATGCATCTTCATGAGAAAATGCCAACAATCCCAACGGCGGCATCCCCCAAAACTGTGCGGGAATCTCCAACTCTGCACACACCTCATTAAATCCCATATGCAGTTGCTGCCCACGCGCCCAAAGCGTTTCAATAACCGGTTCGTCTTCATACACATTCAACACCGCATCACACGCCGCCAAACCCAATGTATCTCCGCCAAATGTAGATGAAATCACCACATCTTTAACCACATCCATCACATCGGCGCGCCCACAATAACATGATAACGGTACCCCATTGGACATCCCTTTGGCAAACACCGCCAAATCGGGTATCACATTAAAATATTCTTGTGCACCCGCACGTGCCAATCGAAACCCGGTCACAATCTCATCAAAAATCAACAACGCACCATATTTTTCGGTCAACGCACGCAAAGCAGGCAAAAACTCGTGTCCTTTTTCCATATCGCGATAATCACACGCCACACTCACGGCCGCTATCTCATCACCCATATCCCGAAACAAGTCTTCAAAAGGTGTCACATCTCCCCATGGTAATTGTCGATACACAGACCCAATCGCTTTGGGCGTGCCTTTGCCCGTCACTGTATTGATCCACCCATGATACCCACACGTCACCACCACATCACGCCCCGTAAACCCACGCGCCAAACGATGTGTGGCCGCCATCGCCTCACCACCCGTTTTCAAAAACCGCACTTTTTCAGCACACGGAATGATATCCACCAACCGCCGTGCAACCCGATCTTCCAATGGATGGGCATAACTAAAAATATACCCATTATCAATCTGCGCCTTAACCGCATTGTCTACCGCTTCAAAACAATACCCCAACGACACCGGCCCCAACCCATTGCGAAAATCAATATATTCATTGCCATCCACATCCCACACCCGACACCCCTTGCCCTTCACCAAAAAACACGGCTCAACATCGCGCAACGCTTCACGCGGTGCCTTAGAGTGTGTCTGCGTACCCATTGGAATAACACCACAGGCCAGTTCGTATAAAGCCCGCGATTTCTGAACACGGCTCATCATCACCTCACATCATAACCAATTAGAAAGTGCATGCTTAACCACTGCTCCAAGAATAGCCATTCAATCACCCACCGTCAACAAACAAAAGGCGCGACAGGTTTCCCCATCGCGCCCATTCACAACGTCGATCACTTAAAGCTTTTTATCGCCCTACGACATCGCTTTGGCCACCTTATTAATAGCCGTTGCAATGTCTCTCACATCATCTTCACTCATGTGCTCATGAATGCCACACAACGCCACGGTTGACAGTGCCTGAACAGCACCCGGCACAATTTCTGGCCCATAGTGATATTCTCGGCTCGTCACCCCATGATGAAAAGGAAAACCACTGTTGCCATACGTCTTCTTCTCGGTCAAATAATTGCCCCGCATAAAAATGGGGTCTTTAATATAATGTGCGCCCAATGGCACTCCTTCAGCACTCACAGCCTTGCAAAAGGCCTCGGGTTCATGGCCTGTAATGTGAAACACAAAATTCCACCAAGACACTTCCCTGTCCCCTTCAAACGGAATGGGTGTCACACCAGGCGCATCTTCGATCAACTCACACAACAGCTTTCCCAATGCAATCCGTTTTTCAACCGTATTGCGCACCTTTTCCAACTGCGCCACACCCACCGCACCTTGCATTTCCGTCATGCGATAGTTGGGGGCCACAAACTCATGGTCGCGGTCACCCATATACTTATAATCCCACCCCTTATCCGAAAACAACTTCAACCGAATATAGGTGTCTTCATCATTGGTCACCGTCATCCCACCATCACCTGTTGTCATATGTTTAGACTGTTGCAAACTAAAACATCCCATATGACCAAAAGTACCCACATACTTGCCTTTATATTTGGTTACATGACATTGGCTACAATCTTCAATCAACGTCACATTATACTTTTCAGCAATCTTCACCACTTCATCCACATTACAAGGCCGCCCAAACAAATGCACCAAAATAATGGCCCGTGTGCGATCTGTGATATTGGCCTCAATCGACTCGGGAGTCATATTCATCGACAATGGATCCACATCGGCAAAAACAGGCACCGCATTTTGAATCAAAATGGGCATCACACTTCCAGGGTCGGTAATCGGTGCCGTAATAATCTCATCACCCGGGTTGGGGTTTACCACACCCACGGCCAAGTGAATGGCCGCCGTACCACTTGTGGCACTTTGGGCATAATTCATTCCATAAAGTGCGGCAAACTTCTGTTCAAATTCTTTCACAAACGTGCCACTTTTGCCAAACAAATTTTGACTGCGCACAGCCTGAATCAACAAATCTTCTTCTTTTTGTCCAAATGGTGTTCGCTTGGGAAACGGTTCTTTACGCACTTTTTCACCACCATCAATCGCCAATTTTTCACTCACGTCACACACCCCTTTTTTCAAGTCAAATTAAAATGGATCTTATTGCACCGTTAACTTCAACTCTTGTCGTTTTGTATGCTTATGAAAAGGAACCACCACCACAATACGCGCTTCTTCTACAAAGGCCGCACCATCTTTGCGATACGGGTTATGTGGCAATACTGGCCAAACAATACGCCCACCTTCAGGCACAGTCAAATGCCATCCTGCATGGGCAAGCCATTTGGGATTTTCCCAAGCTACCTCCTGTTCGCCCACAGCATCCACGCACCCTACCTCAGAACGCATTTCTTCCCCTAAATGGGGAATCAATGTAATATGCGCCTCAACAGGCAGATCCGTCTCTACCGACGATGCCACCACAAGCGTGAGCACACGATCCCCTTCAGGTTTCACAGTCACCCGACAATCTTCTGCCCCATATTTCAAAGTCAATGTTGGGCGTTCATCATCGTCGTGTACCTTGGCACAATCAGGCACATGAACAAGCCCGTCTCGCACACCAAAATCGGGCTCTTCTTCACCCGTTTTGTGCGAAAGCAAAGACACATCACCCACCGTAAACGTACTCCACAAAGGTTGTAACTTCGTATTCCCCCCTCCCACAATCAAACCCACTTCATCATGAAATACACTCACAAAATTCTGCCGATCTTGCCCCCACCGATTTTGTGGTATCTCAGTCACAAACCCCGATAAGGCAACAAACCAAGGACGTTGACGCATCATCATGGCATCATCATCTAACCGTGTAATGTGTTCCACTTGTGCCGCCGCCGTAGCAATGGCATCTCCATCGGCCCCATAAAGCAACATCTGTGCAGCATAGTCGGCATCAAACGTTTGCCCTTCGCTCAAATAAATGGCGTGTTGTTGTGCCAAAAATCCGCGCCCTTCTGCCGTATGCGCAAACCCCACATTACCCAAACGTACACCTTCATGATAGGGGTTGCGTCCATCCACCGTTTCAAGCAAACTGCCATCGGGGTAAACACACGCCGAATGATACTGCGCGGCCCTTCGCAATGCATCCAACCCCGAATCATCTCCAGACATCGCATAATACACACCCAACGCTTCGGCATAAACAAAGTTATAGGCCACAACAGGCCCTTTGTGTTCAGCCCACCAGCCTTGAGGAGATTGTTCAGCAATCATGCGCCCCATAAAATCGTGTGCTTGTTGTTTCCAATCATCCCGCTCAAAAACTTGCCCCGCACAATATAACCCCATCGCATGATGGGTGGGAATATTGTGAATTCTATCCATTGCCGTACGCGCAATCCCATCATAACCCTTCATCAACGCAGCACCCTGTCGCGCACGATCGGCATCATCCATTGCATCTTTCACAATCGCAAATGCACGCATCCATCGGCTATACACCCAAGGCATATAAATTTGCCCCCAGGTCGAATGGTCTTTTTTGCGAAACGTAAACATCCCATCTTCATCTTGCGCATCAATCAGCGCATCCCCACCCAATACAATCGCATTGAGTACCTGCTCGCTGTGATAATGCGCGCTGTCTTCCAAAGCCCACGCCGCCGCCAATGCCAACAATCGATTTTGATCGGTGCTAATCCACGGCTCATCACCAAATTGCCCATTCGGTTTTTGCACCGCCAAAATATCAGGTACAGCCAAATCCAAAGACTCCAACAACTGCGGTTCACGTGTCCAAATCATAACCCACCCTCTCAATAATTCAGTGATAAATAAAACAAGTGAAACGGCAAACGTGAAACGGCAAATGTAAAACCTTTAAAATCTGTGAAACGCCAAACGTGAAACGGCAAATGTAAAACCTTTAAAATCAAGAAAACAAAATCTATCACACAATCAAATCACACGGTTGATTCGTTTGCCATTTGCCGTTTGCCGTCTTCCGTTTGCCGTCTGCCGTTTGCCGTCTGCCATTTGCCGTTTGCCGTTTGCCGTTTGCCGTCTGCCGTCTGCCGTCTGCCGTTTGCCGTCTGCCGTCTGCCGTCTGCCGTCTGCCGTTTGCCGTCTGCCGTTTGCCGTTTGCCATTTGCCGTTTGCCATTTGCCATTTGCCATTTGCCGTCTGCCGTCTACAATTTCCTTTTCACATCTTAAATCGCGCCAAAAACACATCCGAAGGCGTTGGCCTATCCGTCGGCACAGGCAACCACTCATGCTGAGAATAATAACTCATCAAAACCTCACCATCTACCCCATGTGCCAATCCTGCATAAGAACAATCACCTGCACTGGGCACCGTTAAAATATGTTTGGCCTTGTCATCTTCAATTCGCCACACGGAGGTGTGATGGGTGCGATCTGTCCCTTCAAATTTTTGATATTGCCCATCCACCAAATCACTTTCTTGAGATCGTCCTGCCACAATCCATTGTCCATTCACCTTTAGCACAACAGGTGCATGAATCATCACACCCAAGTCTGACCATGTCCACTCTTTGTAAGGCGCAACACTGTGTCCAATCCACGAATGATGATCGGGTTCTAACGTGCGAATCACACAACTCAAGCGATCTTCGCCCGTGCGAAACAAAACCGGTTCGCCGGGCCCACCCCCCGAGCGCATTTGGGTGACCAAATGCCAATCAAACAAATCTTTGCTATACAACAAATGTACCGTGCGCATATCGCGGTCATCGCGCCGACCAAAATGATAGGCTGGGCAATAAAAACCCTCTCCGTCTGCATAAATGCGCCACAGCCAATAATTCACACCATACACTTGCCGTGGTGTAGACCAGCACAACCCATCACGCGACACCACCACATGCGAAATCAAATCGTGTTCGGCATTCAGTACCGTTTTGTCGCCATCGCCCCATCGCGGAAACCACGTGGCAAATACCACAGCCAAACGGTCACCCGCATCAATCAACTTGGGGTCACGATCATCGCCACCCGTATCAAAGCGTACGCACATCGTCCACTCTATCAAATCCACAGACCGATAAATCACCACATCCCCACCAGGCACAATGCCGTGAGACTGTGCCGTGCGAAACGCCAAATAATAATGCCCATTCCAAAACATCAAATCGGTAAACGCATTGTGATACCCATCAAAAAACAATCTTTCAACACTTATCAATTCAGCCACAGACCTACCCTTTCTCAAGGTTCCAAATACCAAAAGCGCGTTAGACCCCACCCAAACAGAAATCAACAAAGTTTTACGATCACCTTTTCAAGGGCCTCTTCAGCGTCAATAATCGGGTGTGCAGAAACGAATGTCAAGCATTGCATTTTCGGGTCTTGCCTTTCTACTTTGAGCACAGTATGTTTCCCTTCAAGAAAACTTGCCAGAAAGGTCTGATAGATCATCCGTTTTATGTCTTTTATAAACCAGTTGTTCTAAGAAAAAAGACAAAAAGGAAAAACTTCGTCCGTCTTCTCACCACTCTCTTTTCTCACTTTGGAGCCAACATGTTCTTTACCCCAGGCAATCATCCCGCCCCACTCTCACACGACCCATTTAACGCCATCGTCGTTCCCCGCCCAATTGGCTGGATCTCCACCCTCAGCAAAAACGGCGTCCCCAATTTAGCACCCTATTCCTTTTTTAACGCCGTTGCCTATGATCCCCCCCAAGTTATGTTTGCAGCCACCAGTGGGCACAAACACGGCGGTCAAAAAGACTCTGTTCAAAATGCACAAGACACAGGTGAATTTGTGGTCAATGTGGTCACCTATGCCCTGCGCGAACACATGAATGCTTCTGCGGTGGCAGCACCATCCGATATCAACGAATTTGAATACGCCAATCTCACCCAAGAACCTTCCGAATTGCTCAAAGCACCTCGTGTTGCCGAAAGCCCCATTCACCTCGAATGCAAATATACCCAAACCGTGCAATTACCAACCGATGACCCTGCTCACCCAAATACAGTCATATTTGGTCAAGTCATCGGCATTCATATTCGTGACACCGTCATCAAAAATGGCAAATTGGATTTGGCATCCATCCAACCTGTTGGTCGCCTCGGTTACCTCGACTACGCCCACATTACCAAATCCTTTCACATGGATCGCCCCACTTGGCCATAACATCTCCATCACAATAACATCTGTGTCTATACAGTGTGTTTCAAAGATGACACTTTTGGGTAAGTGTCATCTTTTTTTTACAGTATTCTCTATTATTTATGCCTTAAATACGGTATAATATCTTGGCACGCTCATTGCATATAGGATAATAAAATATCCAATAACCTTTCATTTTTTAAAATACTGAAAGTGAGCCAAAACAAATATGCACATATATCGCCATCTCATCTTATGCTGTTTTTTATTTCCAACCCTCATCCAAGCCGGTGAATTACGAGGACGTGTCATTGATCGCCAAGATCGGCAACCCCTCCCGGGTGTCAACATCGTCATTCCCCAAACATCCTACGGCACCACCACAGATGCCAACGGATTTTACAACCTCACAAACCTTCCCTCAGGCACATATACTGTTGAATATCATTTCGTTGGATACAAAACCATCTCCATCAACAACCTTTCCATTTCAGATACAACGGCCACTCAAAAAGACATCGCCCTCAAATCCGATACCCTTACACTGCAAGAAATCGTCGTCACACCAGGGCGCTTTTCAATGCTCAAACAAGACCCCGTTGCCCAACAAACCCTTTCCCGGGAAGAAATCAAATCCATTCCACAATTTGGTGACGACATCTACCGCGCCGTTACGCGCCTGCCTGGCGTCACCGGAAGTGACTTTTCATCGCGCTTTACCATTCGTGGCGGCGAACACGATCAAGTGCTTGTCACCCTCGACGGTTTAGAACTCATCGAACCCTTTCACCTCAAAGATGTCGAAGGCGGTGGCATCAGCATTGTCGATACAGACATCATCGGTGGCATCGACATGATCACGGGTGGTTTTCCCGCAGACTACGGCAACAAACAAAGTGCCGTTATGGAAATGAAAAGTGCCACACCACGCTCGGGTCAACATTATGCAATTGGGCTCGGGCTTGCCAATGCCCGCCTTTTTGCCGAAGGTGGAAACGAAAATTTAGGATGGCTCATCTCAGCACGGCGTGGATATCTCGACCTGGTGCTCAAGCTTATGGATGACGACAACGAAAATTTTCGCCCCGTTTATTACGATCTCTTTGGCAAACTTGTTCACAACATCAACGACAAACACAGCGTGGCACTCAACTTTCTTTGGGCCAATGACAACCTCAATTTTCGCGACGACGAAAGAGATAATTACGAATTCTTCAGCACCTACAACAATGGCTCGGCTTGGTTGGTGTGGCAAGCCACCTTTACCCCACACCTTCACGCACGCACCTTGCCTTATATCGGTTACAACACCACCAAACGCGAAGGCAACACCTATTTCACCAGTTTCAACACGCCAAGTTTATATCAACGTGTTGACGACACAAGAGAAACCACGCGGTACGGTATCAAATCCGATTGGACTTACCAAGCACACACACGCCACCTCATACGTTTTGGCTCAGATATCAAACGTCAAAATGCCGAATACGACTATTACAAACAAGACGGTATATTCTTTCTGCGCGATACCACTCAGGTAAATCTATCCCCCCAAACCACCCAGTTTAGTGCTTATCTATCAGACAAATGGCGCATTGCTGGCCCCCTCACCGCCGACCTCAGCATCCGCTACGATCACCACAGTCACACCAAAGAAAATGACATCAGCCCACGTGTGGCACTGGCTTTGCCGATTGGCAACAACACCATCTTGCGCGCCGCGTGGGGGCAGTTTTACCAAGCCCAAGGCGTAGACGAATTGCCCATTCAATACAACGATCTCAATTTTCGCCGTTCCGAACGCGCCACCCATTACATACTCGGCATCGAACAACAATTGCCCGCCAACCTGCAATTGCGTCTTGAAGGATATTACAAAGATCTCAACCACATGCGCGATCGGTATGAAGACATTCAAAACGAAATCGAAATGTTGCCCGAACTCCACAGCGACATTGCCCACCTCTACCCGCAAACAGGTTACATCCGTGGCCTCGAGTTTTATCTCAAACGCGACACCGGTGGAAAATTCAATTGGTGGACGTCTTATACACTCTCTCAAGCACGTGAAACCCACAGCAGTACACTGGGCGGTTTTACCCAAACGATGGGTCGCACATATCCCCAAAAGCGCGACCAACGCCACCAACTCTCCATCGACCTCATCTTTCGCCCATCACCCAACTGGAACATCAGCACCGCCTGGATTTACAGATCGGGGTGGCCACACACCGCCAAACACATTATTGCAGTGCCCAACAACCAAAACACAACCACCAACGTTTTAAACTATGTCGATCTCTACGACGACCGCTATCCCGCCTATCACCGCTTAGATGTCAAACTCAATCGCCGTTTCACATTCAATGCCTGGCGCTTGCAAACATCCTTAGGTGTTGTTAACCTTTACAGCCGCCGCAACATTCGCGGTTACTATTATGGCCTCACCAACAATCGAACCACGCGTGTACAAGAAGCCGAAACTTGGTTTCCACTCTTACCATCATTTACCATCAGTGCCGAGTTTTAAAAGCTCAACCTCATTTTTATATCATCAGGCAAAACATCCCTGAATCTATGATCTGATTCAGGGATGTTTATTTGTTGCAAAAAAACAACACCTGTGCACCACACCTGACAACGCCGTGATTCATGACAAACAAAACCACAGACAAGACAGTATGAATCATACACTTAATGCAATTTTGTGAACAAATCACACCATTTATCACAGATAAAAGTGACAACAACTTTCATCTTCTAAACCACAAAAACCTGAGAGTCCGTCTCAAAAAAAACACAGCATAACAAGTCACCCCAAACCACGAAAAATATCTAAAACAATATAAAACAGCACTTTAATTTACGCGCCAAAACTTGGCACACATCTTGCGATAGTCATCATATGTCTAAATCAAAACAATCATTCAACATTCTAAGGAGCACAAAGATGAAAACCGCTATCACCCTACTCGCCTTGTTGGTCACCTTCTCATTCACAACACAGGCACAAGCGCAAACCAACGAAAGTCTTGCACCACTGAGAAACACCGACACCTTTGCAAATAGCAAGATTGAAATTTACAAAGACCCATTAATCGCAACCTACCTATCAGCCACCCTGCCTGGTTTGGGTCAATTTTATGCAGGCAAAAAATTACGCGGTTTTATGTTTTTGGCAGGCATTGCAACAACCTTAGGTGCAGCCAACGCATTTTATGAACCCGCCAAACTCACATTGGTTGACTACGACAACACCAACTATGGTGGCAATGGAGATGGTGTGCTCAACGTAAACGAAATTCAAAACTGGGAAGACAACAAATTTGAAAGCGATGGCTTCGACCAACTCAGCACCACGCGTAAAGTCGGTGCCATCACGGGTGTTGTGACAGGTGTCGGCCTCTACATTTGGAACATCATCGACGCACGCCATCAAGCACACGATTACAACCGCAAACTCGCCCAACGCAAAGTAGATTTAGGCCTTCAAGCTGGGCCAGATCGTGCGGGCTTGGCACTCAATATTCACTTTTAAATTTTGCCTTCACGCAAAAACCGCCTTGTAGGATAATCTACAAGGCGGTTTTCTTTTTTAACACACGGCTTAATAAACAATCAAAATTAACAAACCATCCCACGTTTGGCCCGAATACCATGTGCGGGCGGGTCATCACCAATCCAACGTTCATCTTGTGGTTCAGATGCGAGTTGATAACGTGTATCAGATGAAAGGCGATATTGATTGGAACAATTATCGGCACTGGCATGCATGATATACATACAAAACACCAACACATCACCCATCTCATAATTAGCAGTCAACCAACGCCCACCCAACTCTTCACGCGTGGCTATCGCATCAGAGGAATATGCACCCGAAGCATTCCATTTTATTTTTTGTCGCTCTTCGCCCGTCAACTCACGCCCTTCTGCTTTGGCCGTTTCGACAAGCACTTGTGCTTCCCCTTCATTTTCACAGTACAAATCCACATCACTCGAACCATATGTGGCTTTTAATTCTGCAAGTTTGTGTGACCCTTCCAACAAAATCAACCCACCCATATCATAGGGCACATTGCCATAAGGTATCCACGACGTATACAAATTTTTTGTACCACGTCCCATATACACAATATCACAATGTGGCGTCGTGGCCGTATGAATGCCAGGGCTTTTGCATCGAAACCATGTATAATCAAAATAGCTCACCGGCCCACCCAAAAAATGCGTATAAAAATCGATCATGGGGCCTTCGTGAATCACTTTGTCCAATGGTGGGTTATTGCGCGCCAGCACAGGCATAAACGTTCCCGTTGCACGGCCATCAATTTGTTCTTTTGGTGCCGCAATGCCATCAATGGCGGGATAACGCTTGTCCAAAACCCCAGCCTTCATCAACCGATTCATCACCTCTTGGCGTGCCGCCACAACCTCATCCTGATTCAACAAGCCTTTCAAAAACAAATACCCATCATCTTCCATGCGTTGCATTAACGCTTCACGATTGTGCAGTGCATCATTCGACACCCTCAATTCACCAAAGTCATCCAAAGAATGTCCCAAACGACGCCCTTGATAGGTCAAATTCAAAACTTCCTCAAAACCCATATCATCCTCCATACAAGTATTCTAAAACGCCAACATAAAAAGCAACCTAAATATACAAATAAAATACCATAGAACCCTGATCAATGGCCAATTAGAAAAAAATGGTAAAATGTGACCCAGATCACATTCCAAATATGAAAAGTAGTATAAATTAATACTAAATAAGAGAGCTACCCCGCTCAGAGTCAGAACACCGCGCGTGTTCACAGACTCCCCACACATAAATCAGCACATCCCCTTATTTAAAAAAAGCCCGCAGACTCGGGAGAGAGTCTACGGGCTTTTTATTTTTTATATCATCCCTAAAACGGCAAATCGTCGTCAGAAGCATAGGCTGGCGGTTCGGGTTCGTGTGAGCCACCACCTTGTTGCCCACCACCATATCCACCACCTTGCACACCCCGAGATGGAGGTGCAGACGGGCCACCATAGTTGCTGCTATTTCCATCATAACCACCATTGCTACCGCCACCACCCTCCATATCACCACGCCCATCTAACATTTGCATCTCACGGGCCACAACTTCTGTGGTATAACGCTTTTGACCATCTTGGCCTTCCCAACTGCGCGTTTGCAAACGTCCTTCAATATAAACCTTGCTGCCTTTTCGCAAATACTGATTGCAAATTTCGGCCAATCGACCCCAAACCACAATGCGATGCCATTCTGTACGTTCTTGTCGCTCGCTGTTGTTGTCTGTCCAACTCTCGTTGGTGGCAACATTAAAATTGGTAACAGCAGCCCCACCCGGCGTATAACGCAACTCCGGATCAGCTCCCACATTACCCAAAATAATCACCTTGTTTACGCCTCCACGTGCCATACTCGGCCTCCTTATAATAGAGTATTGAATGTATCAGGGATCATGGCACGACCCTGTTGATTATGAATTTGTACGAATATACTTTTGTCCATAGGCTTTGTCAAGCAAGAGGAATCACAAAAAAAAACCTTAAACACAGCAGAACAAAACATCTTGCAGGTTTTGTTATTTGCCGTTTTTGAAACAACACCTTACATTCACGCATTATGAAAACAACCCTCATACGCTACCTGCCCTTCATTTTTGCACTTACCTTTTTTTTGCAAGGCTCTTGGGGCAATCTGGCCAAATCGCTTACTTGGGACGAACCCGTCTTCATTGCCTCGGGCTACAGTTATCTCACACGCAATGATTTTCGCATGAATGCAGAAGCGCCACCCCTTTTACAACAATTACAAGCCCTGCCCTTGCTCAATCTGCAATTGCAACAAATCGATACCACGCACGCCATCTGGCAAGATGCCGCACACATTGTCAATGGCCAATACTTCATCCAAGCCAATGCACAACATCTGTCTACCATCAGCCAACGTGCACGTTTTCCCACGCTCATCATAGGCACGCTCTTGGTGCTCGCCATATTCTTTTGGGGCCAACAACTCTATGGCACAACACCTGCTTTGTTGGCATCGGCCATAGCCGCCTGTTCACCCAACCTACTTGCCCATGCCAAATTGGCTACCACAGACTTGGGGTGTGCAGCATTCATATTTTTTGCCACCATAACCTTTTGGTATGCCATTCAACATCCCCACTGGAAGCGCTGGCTTCTTTGTGGCATCACAACAGGTTTGGCATTGCTCACCAAATACACAGCCCTCTTACTTGGGCCCACATACATATTACTCGGTTTGGGGTGTGTTTGGCAAAAACAACTGTCACTGCGTGACCTTATTAAAGGTGGACTCATCATCACATTTACCAGTTATCTCATCATCGGCATCGGTTATCATTTCACATTCACACCATTCTTATACCTCAATGGCCTACAAAAAATCTATGCCAACGCCAATGTTGGTTATCAATTTTACTTATTTGGCAACGTTTCTGAAAACCCCTTTTGGTATTACTACATCGTCGCCTTCCTCATCAAAACCCCAGTTGCCACACTCTTGCTCTTGGGAATTGCCACCGCCATCTTTATTTCCAATATTTCAGCACATAAAACATCCATATTTCCACTTCTGCCAGCCTTACTGATTTTGGTCATTTCCTGCTTTGACAAAAGCAACTTAGGTTATCGGCGCATCTTGCCTGCGTTGCCATTTCTCTTACTCTTTTGTTCGCAAGCGCTCGCAGCTGTCCCCTCTACCTTTCTCAAAAAACTGGTTGCACTCTTGTTTTGTTTCACGCTTTTAGAATCTCTCTCCATCTACCCCCATCACTTGTCCTTTTTTAATCAAGCAGTAGGCGGGCCAAAACAAGGGCCATATTTACTCGATGACAGCAACATCGATTGGGGGCAAGATTTGCCTGGTTTGGCCAAGTGGCAACAAAAACACCCTCAGGCAAAACCAATGAAACAAATGTACTTTGGCAGTTTGCCACCCAAGCTATATGGCATAGATGCAGAACAACTCCCGTTAAACACAAATCAAATTCGCCAACCCGAACCCCATTATTATGCCATGAGCACACACCAACTCACGTGGTTTCGCAAAATTAAAAAACAATATAACCTGGACATTGATTGGCTCACCAAATACAAACCCATAGATCGCATTGGTTATTCCATTTACATTTACAAATTCCCCGAATCTTCTGCCAAATAAAAACAGCGATACGTATATACGTATCGCTGTTTTGCTTTTTGCCTCATACTGCGTTACACAAAACCTATCGTCTCTTTTCTCGCCAAGCTTCTTTTTGTTGCATTTCATCTTGTTGCAAATATCCCCGAATGGCCTTCGCCAATGCGGGTGCCGCCTTGTCGCGAATCAATTGCTGGGCTTTTTCTCTCTGACGGCGATACTCCTCGGGGCTTAGTGGTTTGGGCTTGGGTGGGGCCACCACCTTAACCGGTGCATTTTCGGCAGGCAATTTTTGAGGCCATAACCTCACAAACAAATAGAAAGCCAGCGTCACCGACAACACACCTGAAAATGCAACAAACAAAACTTCCAATTGCATCATAAAAGCCGCAATCAATATCACACAAGCTCCCACAGCAATCAATATCAATGCAATGCTAATCACACGATAAATTTGATCGCGCACCTCTGGCTCATGCAAGCGGTTGCGTAACAATGTAAATATTCCTTTAACCAATGGCTGTTCCTATTCCGAATACTTCTAACCTTTTAATCTCCCCAGAACAAATTGTGACCTTGCCCAGGGAACCAAATCAAATCGACGACCATGCTCACGATCAACACCAATGTATAACCCACAATCAAACCAATAAAAAATGGCTTGGCTCTGCGATAAAGGGCAATACCCCCAAAGCGCAAAATAATGAGCTTAACCAACCAGGTTAAAAATACCGACAAAATGGCTGTTCGCGCCGAATAAAATGTAACAACGCTAAACCCTATCGGATGCAATGGCCACCAGGTAAGCCGATATTGACAAAACGTCAATATACCCATCACAATAGCACCAAACATCGTATAGGCAATACGTAACCCATAATGTGTTTCTTTGCCAATATCACGAATAGAAGAGACTATGCCATTATAATAGTTGGGTGCTGCAACCCGAAACATATACGACCCAAAATTAAACGCTCCGTCTTGATACCCCAAATAAATCGTTGCAAGCGCGGCAGCAATCAGCGAAAAAACAAAAGCAAAAACAATAGTCAATCCCAACGACCGAGCACGCACGCCCAATGGAGCCGCCAATCGAGCGGCATGTGCCGCACCCGGCATGGTAAAGCTTTTGCCATTTTGATACATACTGCCTACTTGTTGGCGCATGGCTATTGTGCCAGAGTCTAAAGAATCGGGTGGCGAAAAAGCCATAATGCCTGTGCCCAAACTGCTGGGAGACTCCAAAAACACCAAGCCCGTCATTGCAACAATTTTTGCAAACCCTGTGTAAAATACAAACCAAAATATGGCCACCAATACCGCCCAATAGGGTGCCATCCCACCTTTGGTCAACCAAAATATCATATACAACACACACGCCAAAAACGTAAACACAGACACCCGATAAGAAAACAATTCACGGCTGTCATCCATCTCATTTTTTGACCGACCAAAGGCTTGCAAAAATATAGCCTTCAGTTGTGTGCGGGCAATCCACAACCCCCACAAACAAAAAACCAAAAAACCACCAAATGCTTGTTCTCTGGTGCCCCCAAACTCACCCAACCCTTCGGCAAATCCCAAACGATTTGTCATCCCAATTTGTATCCAGGTCAGCACCCAAAAAACCCAAATCGAAAACAAAATCTGCAAATCCGTAAAATATGCAAAACCAATAATCAAAAAATTAATACGCCCAAACATCGACGGTACATACCGTCCTAAGGGCACGTTATAGTTTTGAATGCCCAATGTGATAACAGGAAATCCAGGATTGAAATAGCCAATGATATACCACAAAACAATAATGGTTGGAATGGCAAAACCGATCCAAAACAAAGGCTGTTTCATATACGCCGGAAACCCTTTGGGACCTGCCGTTTCGGCCAATTCTTCGGCCACCTGTGCAAAAGGAAATGCCAACCGCTCTTGTTCCACCCATTGCCTACGCAATATAGATGCCAAAGCAACGGATCCAACGCCCAATACGGCAATAAAACTCAGCCACCAAAATGTGGGCTGAAGCCAAATATCCCACGGTATCGTCGCATTGCGAGGCAACCCTTCATAAAACCACGCCAACCGCGCCCCCGCATCTTCGACCACCAACCACGGTTTTACCAACCCAAAGACATACTCTTCCCACAAATTTTCGGGCGTTGCCATATAGTGCATCACCGCATATGTGGCCAACACACGCCCCAACAGCTCGTTAATATGCACACTCACATAACCCGTTGCAAAAATGACAATCAGTTCCCACGGTTGCAAATGATATCCAAAAATCCGCAACACAGGGTTCAACACAAAAATCAATACCAAAAAAGGCATCAACACCCCCATAGGGATCATGCCTTCAACCAATGAAATGGTGTGCATATAATGATGCGTATAGGGTATTGCCGTATTGATCCCCACCGTAATCAACACTGCCAATGCAATCGCCCACCAAGGCGACCGTTGGGTATCTATTTCATATTGTGGTTCGTGCACATCTTCAGGTTCAATTGCCATACGCCCCTCATGAAAGTCAGTAAAACGATAAAATCAAGTGAAACGGTAAATGTAAGACCAGTGAAATGCCAAACGTGAAACGCCAAATGTGAAACCTTTAACATCAAGAAAACA
>JAYODI010000046.1:0-2551 GCA_038279365.1 Candidatus Latescibacterota bacterium
GCTGACCGCTGACCACTGATCGCTTGTGTCACCATTCGAGTTAATATAATATGCTTATTTTAGATGATCTACTTTTAGAATGATCGCTGTTGCTGATTAAAATTGTGGCTTTTGAGGATAGTCTTTGAAGATCACCTGAATGTTAATGGTTCCCGTTTTATTGGTTAGGGTGAGGTGATGGTTGCCCTTGAAATGGTTGATGGTCGCTTTTTGGTCAAATTTTGTGTCGTCAAATCGGTCGTCCCGATATCCTTCGATGATGAGGCTGTCGGAAAATTTGTATTGTGGGATGGTGACGGCCGTAAAGTTGCCTATTTTTTTTGTTTCAACGTAGATGTTGTTGTTGTGAATAATTTTGACGTAGTGTTTTTCACCTTGGTCAATAACCAATTGTATGGGATGTGTGTGGGTGTCCAAATGCCATTTGGCAAAGTGTTGGGTGTGTGTGGCAATTGCTTGTCTTTTGCTCTGGGTTTTGAGATAGGCATTTGCGGTTTCTAAGAGTGTGCGTGTGGTTTCTTTTGTGGGTGTAGACTGAAATATTTGAAAGGCATTTTCGAGTTGAAAAAAGGCCATTGTCTCCCATTTGTCTTTGACATAATCAATGTATTTTTTGGCATCAGGATGATTGTAAAAGTCGGCTATGAATTGTGGGTAAAGGCGCAAGCGTTCAGGGTCAGACAATTTGGGATTGTCCAATGCATGAAAACGATTGAGCAATTCATTTAATGGATCTGGTGTTGGTGCTGTGATGGGTTCTTCTGGTGCTGTGACCATTTCAGATTCTGTTTTTTCAGGTTCGGGCATGGAGGCCGTTGTATCGGGTATAGATATTTCGGGTAATTTGGGCCAAGGGATTTGTGGCAAGCGAAAGTCTGTTTTGGTGAGTAACCATGCACCAACAAAAAAGAGAACAAGGCCCCAAATCCATTTGTTTGATTGGGGTGGTGTGTTTGTTGTGACGGTACTGGATGAGGACGATACGTTTGCTTTTTGTTTTGTGGCTTTAAGTGGATCAATGGCTTTTTGTTTGGCGGGTGCAATGGGTTTGGGCAGACCCTTGTGAATGGTTTGAGAAGACGGGAAAGGGTCGCGACCTTTGAGGCGTTGGGTACGCTCACACCACGGGCAGTGCCTGAGGTGCTTGCCGTATAGGTGTTGTTTGTTTTGATCACATTCAACAAGTGCTTCTTCTGATTTGGTGAGGGCATCAATCCAGGTTTGTGCATCGGGGCGGCGTTTGGGTTTTTTGTGCCCCGTTTCAAAACACTGCATAAATAAATATTTGAGGTCGGGGTGTAAGATGTCGATGTCGGGAGACAGTGGGCTGGGTTCGTAAGGGCGATGCCACCGTTTGCGATAGGGGAAGTGGCCACTGGCGATGCGGTCTTCTATTGGGGGCGGATCACCTGTGCCATTGTAGACGCCTGTGAATGGATGAAAGCCTTCCATGAGGAGTTGGAAAATGAGTACACCCAGGCCAAATAAGTCGTGTTGGGGCAGGCGATCTGCATGGGCAAAGGTGATGCCTTGTAATTCGGGTGGGGTGTATTCGGGTTTGCCAACGGGGCAACGGTGAATGTCACCTGTTTGTGGATCGGTGACTTGAAAGGAGTCGGTGTCTACAACGGTGACGAGGGATGAGTCGGAGACGAGAATGTTGGATTCATTGATGTCGCCAATGACATACCCTCGGTTGTGAATGGCTCGCACGGCAGCGGCTAAGTTGCGGGCTGATCGATGCAGGTATTTGTAGTTGAAGAGAGGACATTCTTTTCGGCGAATTTGTGGGTTGTAGAAGTTAAGAATGCTGCTCATGCCCGATACATTGAGCATGAGAAAACCGATGACTTTGGGTGTTGGGTCGGTGGTTTCGAGCAGGTCTACTGGCCAAGCGATGGAGATATGCCCTTGGCTTGCCATGGGATCGCCTGGGGGATTGGCGAGCATGATGTCGAGTTTTTTGGCGCGTTTTTTGGTGGGTTTGTGATAAATTTTGGCAACAAGATTGGGCTTTTGGTACACAGCATAAACTTTGGCTTCTCCGCCAGTGCCCAAAATGGTGTTGGTGTCGAGGCTAACCGTTTCGCCTTTAAGTGTGGTTCTCAGTTGCATGGGGTTCGTTTGTGAGGGCGGCAAGCAGAAGGGTGAGGTCGTCGTCTGTTCGTTCTCTTACCCGAGGTGATTGCAAAAAGGATGTGAGTTGGGTTTGTGCTGTGGTGCCTGCTTTGGCGATGAATTGAAATAGCGGTAAAAAAAAGGGTGTGTGTGGTTTGCCATAAGGCATTTGTAGCGCGAGCATTTGTAGGCCATCGGAAAAGAGGGCAATGTGTGTTGGGCTCCCTTGCCACAGGTTGATCTGCGCGGTTTGGATTGCATTGGGTGAAATGAGAAACGTGGTTTGGTTGATGTATTCACCGCTGTCGGGTGTGGTGAGGGCAATGAGTTCACCCTTTTGGGTTTGAGCAATTGCTGCACCGTCGCCAATTTGTGCAGTGGCAACAAGGTGCGGTGTGGCAATGAGGGTGATGAGTGTAGAAGCCAATTCGCG
>JAYODI010000046.1:2651-28260 GCA_038279365.1 Candidatus Latescibacterota bacterium
ACACCGTTCCCCAACCCAAAGGCGGCAGGTCTACTTGCTCATCTACTTTGGAGTGTGAAACACGTTGCATACTGGCTGAGAGCCAGACAAACATGTCGCCAAAGTTGAGACCATTGAGTTTAACGGGCGCTCGGGCGACAATGGTTTGTAATTTTTCCATGTTGGCACCTTCTACACCTACGGCAAAAAATGCGATGCCTTTGTTTTCTTCTTCTGTGCGAATGCGTTGGGCGGCTTGGTCAATCACTTCTTTGTCTTCGCCTTGGGGTTCTCCATCGGTGATCATAAATATCCAGGGGCGATAATAAGAGATGCCGTTTTCGCGGTATTGTGTTTTTCTTTTTTGGACCATGTCTAAGGCGGTGATAATGCCCGTACCCATTGCTGTGGCACCGCCTGTATTTAATGCAGTGGGTTCAAACTGATCGGCTGTGACAAAATCTTGTACGACATTGACTTTGCTGTCGAAGGTGACAATGGCAATTTCAACACGCCGAGATGCCAAGCCGTCTTCTGTGAGTGCATTTTGAAAGGTTTGAAGCCCTTGGCTTAAGGCGTTGATGGGGGAGCCAGACATGGAACCGGATGTGTCGAGCAATAAGATGCAGGGACAGCGCGGTTCGGGGTTTTCGGCAAATTCTATTTCTTCCAATTTGGGTTCTTCAGACATGGGATCTCCTTGGTTCAAGATGTCGCTTAATTATAGGACATTTTGGGAAAAAGTGGAGGGGAGACAAAAAATGCTTAAAAGTTAGATAAAAAATGATCGCTGAGGGTTTCAATATTGGTGAGTGAATATACAAAAAGGATTTAAAAACCCCTGAAACCATATGGTTCCAGGGGTGACCATTTATTACCGTGGTTTTTAAATTTGAAGCGTGATTACGATGGGGTGTTATGTGCAACAGCCTGTGTGCGTTTCATGACGCGGCGTTGGGAGTTATCGAAACTGTCGCGACGGTGCATGGTGGTGCGGTTGTCCCACATCACGAGGTCGCCAGGTTGCCATTGATGGGTATGGATGAATTTGGGATCGGTGAGGTATGTGGTGAGAAATTGGATGATTTCATCGCTTTCTTGCTTGGAGAGGCCATCGACCCATTTGGCATGATTAGGCGAAAAGTAGAGGCTTTTGCGGCCTGATTCCGGGTGGGTGAGCACAATGGGGTGACGGGGTGGTTCGGGTGGGTTGTAATCTGGGCGTGCGTGGATG
Source organism: Candidatus Latescibacterota bacterium (assembly GCA_038279365.1). GTDB lineage: Bacteria > Latescibacterota > UBA2968 > UBA2968 > UBA2968 > JABIFK01. Next base: position 3,865 of record JAYODI010000046.1, read on the forward strand.
TAGGCGATTTGAAGGTTTTCCAGACGATGTTTCATATCTGCATCAAGCGCATTGTAAGCGGTGATGTTGCCTGTCCAATAGGTGTTGCCACCTTCGGTTGGTGTTTCGAGACAGTAGAGAATGGAAACGGTGCCTGGGGTGGGCAAAAAAATGAGGTCAGCATGAAAATGGACTTCGGCATTGCCGAGTGCGCCTTCATCGGTGTTGGAGATAATGGTGATTTCGGGACGTGTGCCCCGATTTTTCGCATTTGTGGGGTGGGGTTCTGGATTGCAGAAGTGTTTGGAAAAGCGTACTTGATCGTCTTCTGTTAATGTTTGGTTACGAAAGATGAGGAGGCTGTGTTGGTGAAAAGCGTTTTGGAGTTGCTTGGATGTTTCATCATCTAAGGTTTGAGATAGGTCGATGTTTTGGATGGTTGCGCCCAATGCACTGTTTGTGGGGGTGATGGTCATGGTTGTTTACTCCTTTGGCACGATGGCACCGTGTTCTTCAAGCAGGGCATGCAAATCGTGAAGGGGCACATCTAAGGGTGTGGTTTCAAGGCGTACGGCCAGTGCGGCGGCGGCACCTGCGGCTTGTCCCATGCCCATGCTGGAGGCTTGTACGCGCATGGCAGAGTTGGCCAAGCGATCACTGCTCACACATCGTCCGGCAACGAGGATATTGGGTGTATCTTTGGGAATGAGTGCGCGTAGGGGAATGGTGGGGACAATGCCTTGTTCGAGTGGTTTGGGTTTGATGCCGTCTTTGTCGTGGAGATCTATGGGATAAAAGGAGTAAGAAACGGCATCATCGAAATGGCGACCAGACGTGTAATCTTGATGGGTGACTTGCACTTCACCAACGATGCGATAGGTTTCGCGCACAGCTGTTTCGGGTTGGGCACTGAGGATGGATGCGTTTTCACAGCCAGGTAGTGAGCGCACAAAGCGTATGATGCGCAAAAGCGATTGACGCCCTGCGATGTTGGTTTGTGAACGGGTGGCCGATGTGGAGGCATCGGCTCCGTGTACATGTTGTGCATTCTCTCCGCCACTTTTGAGGTAACCCACAAACCGAACACGGCTGTTGCGCACATCGCCGTGTTGGAGGCGACCGTCTTGATAGGCTTTTTCAAAGTGTTGTTGAATGAGATCTGCATCTAAGCTGTCAACGTCGTAACCGCCAAGTTTGAAAATGAGTGTGCCGGGTTGTGTTTCTTCTTCACGCAATCGGGGCAAGCCAGCCAAACCGACAATGTCGGCACCCCCCGTGCAGTCGATGAGTTGTTTGGTGGTGATGGTGCGCCGAATGCCTTTGCCAATGGTTTCTATTTGCCACCCACGGGCCGTTTGTTCAATGGCAGTGGGTGTTTCATAAAAGTGAAGGGCAACACCTGCTTGGGTGCAGGCTTCTTCGGCCAATGCGGCATAGAGTGGGCCGTTGATGCGAATTTGGTGCATCCAGTGGCGTTCGGGCACGGTGGAGAAATCGGGCATGATGCCGCTGTCGAGTGCCACGGCTTTTTGCACGAGTTCCCACCCAATGCCTGCGATGATTTGTTTTCCCCAGGCGTGAAAAAGCCCGGGGAATGAAACGCCGCCTGTTGTGGTAACCCCACCGAGTTGACTGCCTGTTTCAACCAAGGCGGTGCGTAAACCGGCTCGCCCAGCTTGTATGGCGGCAACGGTGCCTGCTGTGCCACCGCCAATGATGAGGATGTCAACGGTGTCGTGAATGTTTTGGATCATGTGCGTGTAAACTCTCGGTATTTGATGCGGTGGGGTTGGTCGGCATCGGCCCCGAGGCGTCGTTTGTAATCTTCTTCATATTGTGAGTAGTTGCCATCGAAGTAGACCACTTGGCTGTCGCCTTCAAAGGCGAGAATGTGTGTGGCAATGCGGTCGAGGAACCAGCGATCATGTGAGATGACCACAGCACAACCACCAAAGTTTTCGAGAGCTTCTTCTAATGCGCGCATGGTGTTCACATCGAGGTCGTTGGTCGGTTCATCGAGGAGAATGACGTTGGCACCTTCTTTGAGCATGCGAGCCATGTGAACGCGGTTGCGTTCACCACCCGAGAGTTGGCCCACGGGTTTTTGTTGGTCACCACCTGTAAAATTGAAGCGGGCCACATAGGCGCGTGAGTTGACTTCACGACTGCCAAGTAGAATAATGTCTTGGCCACCAGAGATGGTTTCCCAAACGGTTTTTTTGGGGTCGAGCACATCGCGAGATTGTTCCACGTAGGCCAGTTTCACCGTTTCACCAATGCGAAATGATCCGGTATCGGGTTGTTCTTCACCCGTGATAAGGCGAAAGAGTGTGGTTTTACCTGCACCGTTGGGACCAATAACACCTACGATACCACCGGGTGGCAATGCAAAGGATAAGTTTTCAAAAAGCAGTCGATCGCCATATGCTTTGCGAACGTCATTGGCTTCAATGACGATTTCACCCAACCGTGGGCCGGGTGGAATAAAGATTTCGAGCTCGCGCTCACGCTCGGCTGTTTGACTGAGCAATTGTTCATAAGAGCTGATACGGGCTTTGGATTTGGCATGACGTCCGCGTGGCGACATTTTGATCCATTCTCGCTCGCGTTGTAATGTTTTTTGACGTTGGCTTTCTTGTTTTTCTTCATTTGCCAACCGCGCTTCTTTTTGCTCCAACCAAGATGAGTAATTGCCTTTGTATGGAATGCCTCTGCCATGATCGAGTTCGAGAATCCATCCGGCCACATTGTCTAAGAAGTAACGGTCATGTGTGACGGCGATGATGGTGCCTTCATAGCGTTGCAAATGTTGTTCGAGCCAGGTGATGGATTCGGCATCGAGATGGTTGGTGGGTTCGTCGAGCAAGAGAATGTCGGGCTTCTTGAGTAAGAGACGACAAAGGGCAACGCGACGCCGTTCACCCCCTGAGAGTTGGTCAACAATGGCATCGCTGGGTGGGCAACGCAATGCGTCCATGGCTTGTTCGAGCCGGGCATCGAGGTCCCAAATGTCTCTGTGATCAATGATTTCTTGAAGCTCACCTTGGCGCTCGATGACTTTGTTCATTTCGTCATCTGTCATCGGTTCGGCAAATTTGGCGCTGATCTCGTTGTATTCTTTCATAATATCGACATCTTCTTGCACGCCTTGTTCTACCATTTCGAGCACGGTTTTACCGGCTTCGAGCTCGGGTTCCTGTTCCAAGAAACCAATGGTGTGCCCTGGGGCAAGATGTGTTTCGCCATTGTATTTTTCATCTCTGCCTGCCAAAATGCGCAAGAGGGTCGATTTACCCGAACCGTTGAGACCGAGTACGCCAATTTTTGCACCGTAGAAATACGAGAGTGAAATGTTTTCGAGAATGGGTTTTTTATCAATGAATTTGCTGACGCGTACCATTGAGTAAATAATTTTGTTGGGTTCATCTGCCATGTAACGTTTCCTCGTTTGTGATGGTGTTCTGTTCCACTTTTTTACGGATGTGAATGATTAGAGGTATTTGTCTTTATGTATTTTGGGTGTTGATTGTCACTGACTGCTGACTGCTGACTGCTGACTGCTGACTGCTGACTGCTGACTGCTGACTCACTGCCCATCCCATTTGGCTGTACCTATGGCATAATATTTGTGCACAAATGGGGGCTTGGTGCGAGAGGCATACCATATTCGCCACGTGCCATCATTGAGGCGCAGAACGGTTTGACTGGTGGTGTAGTGCGATTCCCAATCGCGTGTGGGATCGGGTTCGAAGATGGGGTTATTGGGGTTTTTCTCCCAATGGATACCGTCTTCACTTGTAGCAAGGCCGAGTGCAGTGGTGTGTGGATCGGATGCACAGTAGCTGCCGTACCACATTAAATATAAACCATCACACTTGAGAACGGTGGGATAAAATAGACGTCCGTGTTCCCAGGCTTGATCCAATTTGAGAATGGGGTCTGGATGAACTGTCCAGTTTTGACCATCTGTGCTTTTGGCATAACGATAAAACCACGGGTCAGAAGTAACATCGGTGTACCAAAGTTTATAGGTGTTGCCTTCTTTGATGATGGTTGGCGCATAACATTCTGAAAGTTGTGGCACAGAGGGCGGTGCCCAATGGATGCCGTCTTCACTGGTGGTTTCATGGAGGGTGTGTGGGTTGCCTGCTTCAAATGTGGTGGACGCAAACCACATTCTGAGTTTGCCGTTTTCACGCAGCAGTGAGCCGTTGGGGTTGCGCAAGAGTGTGGGCGTGAGGATTGAATTTTTGCCATTACCAAATTCATAGACGGGGGCGTTGGGGTGTTTGGTAAAGTGAACGCCATCTTGGCTGGTGGCAAGACCCAGTTTGAAGACGCGCTCTTCTACGTCACCACGTGAACCAGGATACCACAGGCGATATTCGCCATTTTCAAAGGCGACACAAGGGGCGAAAAGGTGCATGTCGTCGAAGTCACCTGAGTTGCCAAGTGATACACACGGTTTTTCTGTGTCGCGGATCCAATTTTGAGGTTGTTGCCATTTGCTTTTGGACATGGAGTTTCCTTGGGTGCATGGATGAACGATATCTTTTGCATATCGTTGCCTGATGCGTCGATGCGTAGTTTTGAAGGCTGATTAATCCTGAAGGGGTAAAATACAAACGGGATTTGGTACGTTTGCAATATGCCCAGTAGGTTCTAAGTCGCCTGTTTCTTTGTTGATGCGAAATGTGACAACGGTGTCTGTGTCTTGGTTGCCCACAATTAAAAACGTGCCTGTGGGATCAATGGCAAAATCGCGTGGGGTTTTGCCTTGTGTGTCGGTGTGTCCGAGCGTCGTGAGGGTGCCTTTTTCAAATGCGAAACGCGCAATGCTGTTGTGGCCTCGGTTGGAGGCGTAGACAAACCGACCATCGGGTGTGACACCAATTTCGGCACAGGATGGTTTGGCATCGGTATTTGCTGGCAAAGTGGAGATGGTTTGCAAGGGTGTGAGCATGCCCTCTTTTTTGTAGGCGTAAACGATGATGGTGGCGTCTAATTCGCTGAGTGAAAATGCATATCGATTGTTTGGGTGAAAGGCAAAGTGGCGTGGGCCTGCACCCAAGTGGGTTTTGACAAAAGGTGGGTCATTGGGTGTGAGCGTGCCTTTGTTGGCGTCAAATAGATAGATCATGACTTTGTCTGTGCCGAGATCGGGTACAAACAAAAAGCGGTTGTCTGCACTGAGCACAACGGCATGAGCATGGGGGCCTTCTTGGCGGTCTGGGTTGATGCTTTTGCCTTCGTGTTGAACAATGGCAGATGCTGCGCCTAAGGTACCGTCTTTTTGAATGGGATAGACGGCCACACTGCCCGTTTCGTAGTTGGCACTGAGTACACATTGCCCTGTTTGATCGACAACGATGTGGCACGGAAAACCACCGTGAGCGGGTTGGTGATTGAGGGCGCGAAGGGTTTTGCCTTCAATGGCAAAAGCGTGGACGGTAGGATTTTCATCGACGCTCGTTTCTTGATCGGCATAGAGATATTGTTTTTGTGGGTCTATGGCCAGATAAGATGGATTTTTGGGGCCTGTTGTGTTGCTGAGGTAGGTGAGTGCACCCGAATCCATGTCGAGGCTGTAAACGTAAATGCCTTTGGCTTTGCCATCTACAAAAGGCAGTTTTTCGGTGTAGGTTCCAATGTAAATGGTTTGAGATGCCATATGAGGCTCCTAAGTTGGTATTCATGACTCATTTGGGGACTGTAGAATATAGGGGAAATTGCACTTCGTTCAAGGATTCTTTGCATAAAAAACCAGCGATTCAGAGTGATTCTCAACGTCGCTGGTTTTTTATGGTTTTATTTGGGATGTGAAATATTGGTTGTGCCGTAGAAGGTAAAGGTACCTAATGACTTTGTTGATAGTGTTGTCTTAAAATGTCACTGCCAAAGTCGTTTGTAAGATCGCGCCAAACGGCGTGAATGTGATTGGCATTGGTTTGGGTGCAGTCATATTCGGCTAAGAAGGTGGTGCCGAGCACACGATAGTAGTGACCTTCTCCGCGATTGATGCCCCCTGCCCAAGCAAAGGCTGCGGTGTCGAGTGATGTGGCGATGAGGTTTTTGCGCTGAGATTCGGCAATGGATTCGGGTAAGCGTGAGACATATACATTGATCAAGTCGTTTGTTAGGCCACGCTGGGAGGCGGTCATGTCTTTGAATTGGAGGCCTTCGATTTGGACTTCATCGCTTACGCGTGGCACATTACGTGTGAGAATGTCGTTAGGGGCCTCGGTGTTGATAATGGCAATTTTCTTTTGTTCGCCATCCAGAGAGGCCAATAAGTCGCGTGCGAGATCTTCTTCTTCTTTGAGGGCGCGTAACCCTTCTTTGCTGCCGTGTCGAACCTGGGCAGGGTTGGAGCCAAAAAAGAAGGGTGTGGGGGCCACAAAGGTACCATTGACAATGGTGTAATTGATGGAGATGTGATGGCCTTCAAAGCGCCAGCTCCATGTGTCACTGGTGCCGGGTGTGCCAAAGATCACAAGGTTATATAATTCGGGATCGCGTGGAAATTTGCGTTCGGTGCCTTCGCTTTCGGCGAGAATCGGTTCGAGGCTGATGATGGTGCGTGCTTTGGTGCGTGCTTGTTCACCCAAACCGGTGTCTATAAGGGCAAAGGCTTTGTCGCGTTGGTGCGGTTCCATTTCTTTGAGGCTTAAACCCAAGCGGTCACGTGGAATATAATGCCAATCGAAACGGCCTTCTTCGTTGTTGTCAAAAGCTTGGAGGGCTTTTGCGGTTTGGTCGGCACGAAGGGATGCCAAGAATGCGGTGGCGGTATCGGCCATGCGGTTTGCGGTGTCAACTTGGGTGTAATGTTCTTCGAGGCTCATGGTGTTCCTTTCGGGGTTATTAAGAGCGGTGATTACAAACTGTTGCATTTGGGAAGAAGAAAGATGAAAGAAGGGAGATGAGACATGGGGATTGTTTCTTCTCTCTCTTTTTTCTAACGGGTCACGTTATTGCATTATCGGTCTTAAGCGGCTTGGAAATCTTTTGTGTGTAATGTTTGTGTGTGTTGATGTTCGCTTTGCGTAAAGGGTGCACTTGCCGATGCGGCGATGGCGTCTTGTAGTTCTTGTGGGTTTTTGGCACCGCTGAGTACGAGTGATACGCTGGGGGTATCGAGCACCCAACGCAGGGCCGCTTGGGGCATGGTTTTGATGTCGTTGCGTATCAGAAACGAGAGGGCTTCGACATAGTCTACCCGTTCGCCAATTTCTTCTGATGAATAGCGTTTGTTGAGGTTGTTCGATTCAAATTGCGTGTTGCGGGTGATGGTGCCCGAGAGAAATCCGTTGGCAAGTGATTCGCGGGCAAAGATGCCAATGCCTTGTGTGCCTAAGTCGTGAATGAGTGTCGTGGACTCGCGGTTCATGAGGCTGTAGACGACTTGGATAACGTCAATTTTTCGTTCTTTGGCCCAGTTGCGTGCCATGTGTTGGGTGTCTTCAAATTTGGAGATGGAGTGGCCCACCAGACGAATTTTGCCTTGTTCTTTGAGTTTGTCAAGGGCTTCCCACACATCGTCATGGATATCTTCATCTGAAAAGGGCGAATGAAAAAAGAGCACGTCGATGTGATCGGTGTTGAGGCGTTTAAGGCTGGCATCAACCGATTCATAGGCACGTTGGGCATGAAAGTTGGGGTTTGCACGTTGTGTGCTGTTGCGTCCAAATTTGGTGGAGATAAGCACGTGGTCTCGTTTGTTACCCAAGCCTTTGCCTAAGATTTCTTCTGAGATGCCATCGCGTTCGGCATTGCCATAAAGGGGGGCGGTGTCAAAGAGGGTGATGCCTGAGTCGAGGGCGAGTTTGATGGTGTTGATGGCGTCGGTTTCGGCCACACTGCCATAAGCACCTGAGGCAAATGCCCAAGTGCCCAAGCCTACTTCGCTGGTTTGGATGCCGGTGTTTCCGATGGTGCGATAAAGCATTTAGATGATCTCCCGAAGGTTGCGTTCTGGAAAAGTTGGAAAGGATGCGTGTGGTTCGGTTTGATACCAATAGGTGACCGATGAGATGTCGTCTTGAAGTGGCAGGTAACGCCCTTCACTGCGCCAACCAAGCGCTTGCATGGTAACGCGTAGTTTGGTTTTGAAAAAGACAGGGTCGTGTACATGGAAACGGTAAAGCGTCATGCGTGCGCCCACTTCGCCAGATGTTTTGTCGACTTGCTGAAAGCCTAAAAAGGGTGCAGAAAAATCACTGCCAAAACACCATGCGCCACCAAAATAATCTTCTGTGCCTGTGCCACAAATGGTTGGAAATTGATCGTCATCGTCAATAAACATTTTGATTTCACCTTCGCCCCACCAACCGGCATTGTTTTGTTGCCACGCCATAAAGGTACCAATGTATTGCCCTTGGCCTTGAATGTTGTCGATCATGGTGTAGTCGGTGCCATAGGTGAGGGGGTTTGTGCGCCGCCATTGGGCATGAAAATAAAGGGCATTGTCTGAGACGGGTTCGAGGGTGTAGTTGATGGTGTAGAAGAAGTGTTTGAGGTCATTGGGACCGTCATTTTCGACGGTGATGCGGGCGTGTTTGCGAAAGGGCATGGCAAAGTAACAATTCATGCCCCCACTGGCGTTGACATTGATGGGCACGGATAAGATGTTTTGGCGGGCTTTCCAAGAGCAACATAAAAAGTCACCAATGGGGCATTCTACGGACGGCTCGGTTTCGTCATCCCAATAGATGCGAATGATGACATCGCGATAAAATTTGGTATCGAGAGTGATCCATGTGTGGCGGATGACACCCGGCCCATCCACATTCATGAGCGTAGCGGTTTGGCCAGCGGGTAAAGGGATACAGGGTGAGACTTTCCAGCCTTGCCCCAATTCGCGTGCTGCTTTGGCACCGTCTGGTTGCAGCGTTGTGTCGGCAGTGGCCATGCCTCCTTTGCCTTTTTCACCATTTGGGTTTTCGGCGGAGATGGAACGCGATTCGATATTGCGTTTTTCAAATAAATTACCCAGATCAATGTGCATGTTTTTTCCTTGATGAGAGCGTGGTTATTTTTCGATCAGTTCTAAACCGAGTGTTTTGCCTTTTTGAATGGCGGGTACACCTTCAGCCATCCAAATGGGTGCGGGGGCATCCTTGAGATAGTGGTCAAAGAATTGTTGCAAGCGAATGGCCCAGTCTTTGCGATTTTGATATTTGCGTAGGCCGTGTTCTTCGCCGTTGTAGTTGATGAGCCAAGCGGGTTTGCCAAGGCGGCGCATAGCCACAAACATTTCTATGCCCTGATACCATGGTACGGCACCATCGTTGTCATTGTGCATCATGAGCAATGGGGTTTGGATTTTGTCTGCCCAGAAGAGGGGTGAGTTTTCAACATAACGATTTGGATATTCCCAGAGTGATCCACCAATGCGGCTTTGGCTTTTTTCGTATTGCATCATGCGGCTTAGGCCAGACCCCCAGCGAATGCCACCATATGCACTGGTCATGTTGGCGACGGGGGCACCTGCTTCGGCAGCGGCAAAAAGGTTGGTGCGTGTGATGATGTATGCGGTTTGATATCCACTCCAACTGTGTCCGATAATGCCCACGCGTTTTTTATCGACAAACCCTTTGTCGATGAGCTGGGTGACGCCGGGTACAATGGCGTTAACTGCGCTTTCACCAGGGTAGCCAATTTTGTAAGGAATATCTGGAATGAAGATGAGATACCCGTTGCTGACAAAAAGGCTCATGTTGATAACGGATCGACCTGGTGATGGTGCCCAATAGTTGTGAAGCAGTTGGGAATACCTTTCGTAGTAAAAAACGACCATCGGATATTTTTTTGTGGGGTCAAATCCTTCGGGCTTGCATAAAATGCCTTGTAGGTGATGGCCATCTAAAGAGGTCCATTCGACGAGTTCTGAAGTACCCCACAGGTAATCTTTTTGTTGGGGGTTGATATCCGAAACTTTTCGGGCATTTTGAAAACGGTTGTTAGATATCCATAGGTCGGGGTATTCGTGGAAACTGGATTGTGTGTAAATGAATGTATCGGCGTCTTTGGCTTTGCGAAGGCTGCCGAGGGCTTTGTCTACTTGTATGAGTTTTTGAGGTTCTTTGTTGCCTTCTAATTGGTCGAGATAATATCCATCGGCTTTGGTGGCTAAATTGAAGGATGATAAAAGCCACTGAGATTTTGGATCGGGTGCGCGTTCATCGGGATCGAGGCGAACATATCGAAATCTGTTTTCGGTTTTACGGCCGATGCCTTCGGTGATGTTGATGGGTGCTTTTTTACCTGTTGGATCTGTGCGCCAAATGTCGTAACGATCGTAAACAAGAAAATCTTTGTCACCCGTTGTCCATCCTGCTGAACCATGATTGGGTGGTGGTGATGGATGGTCGTCTTCTTCGTTGTGTACTGGAAATGGAATTTGTGCACAGACATTGATGCGTTTGTTTGTTTTAATATTTTGGACAAACCACGTTTTTTGAACACGATCATACCAATACAGGTATTGAGATTCTGGTGAAAAACTGGGTCGTATTTGTTGTTTGGTGAGAATTTGGGTTTTTTGCCCTGTTTGGGTATCTATGAGATAACTGTCGTAATATGCGGGTGAATCCCAAGAGATGAGTTGGCGATAAGGCATGATGCTGGTGCCAATGACATATTGGGCATTGCCTTCACTGCCTAAGCGTATATCCGGAATATCTGGGGTACCAAGTTGAATAATTTTACCATTTTTGAGGTGTGCAACAGCGGTGTAAGATCGCTGGTTTTCTTCTTTAAGATCTTTGAGTTGCATGGGTTGTAAATAAGGGTCTTTCCAATTCCAAATATCTACGACCACTTTTTCATCATCGGGGGTTTCGTCATCTGTCTCTGGTGCGGGTTTGGGTGCTGTTCCAAAGAAGAGTTTTTTGCCATCTTTTGAAAATGTAATGTTGCCGTGCTCACTGACCCACCAATTGGACGGGATACCTGATGTGCCAAATTTGGCAATTTGTTTGGGGGCTTTTGATTTGAGTTGCCAGTGATAGAGGATGTATTCTTGCTGATCGGCGTTAAAGCTGTCGCGGTTTGTGATGAAGGCGAGTTGTTCACCTTTTTCGTGAAGGGTGATTTTTTTGTAATCACCTGGTCCTGTGAGAATGGCTACTGAGTCGCGTGTGGTGGTGTTGATGGCATACATGCCATCTGCGGTGCTGTCTTTGCTGGCGGCGGCATAAATGAGATGTTTGCCGTCTTCTGAAAATGCATAAGCGACCACGTGGGCATAACGTGTTTCAAGACCTGATTGGAGATCGCGTAGAACAAGCTCTGTGCCTTCTGCCTTTTTTCGGTCTTTCTTTTTGTCTTTTTTCTTATTCTCTTTTTTTGCTTCGGTTGGTTTTTCTTCTTTTTTTGCTTCTTCAGGTTTCTTGGTTTCTTCTGGTTCTTTGGTTTCTGGCGTTTTTATTTCAGGTTCAGGTGGTTTCTTTTCCTCACCCGTTTTGGAAGCTTCTTCTTTTTTGACCTCAGTGCTGTCCTTTTTTTCTTCTAATTTCTTTTCCATGAGGTAAGCGATGACACCGCCTCCTTCTTTGGGCATTTTGAACGATTTGACGCGTCCAATTTTGAAGGTGTCACCTGTTGCAAGTGTGAGAACAGCGAGGGTGTCTTTGGGGCTTTCTTCAGGCTTTTTTTTGTCTTTTTTGGCTTGTTTAACAGAGTCTGTAAATGCTTTGATGAGGGTAACGATGTGTTGGTTGTTGTTGTCAAATTGGGTGGATTCTCCACGTGGGATGATGTAGACACGGTCATCGGTGAGGCTTTTGATGCGTAATTCTGAATCTTTTTGTTCGGGGCCTACAGACAGAAAGATCCATTTGCCGTTGTTGGATATGTTTTGAGCAAGTGTACGATTCCATATTTCATAGGCATCGTGATTGAGAGGTTTTTTTTCTTGTGCGAAAGTGGCTGTAGTTAGTGTGAGTGCAAGCAACATATAGAGACGAAATGCCATGATGAGCCTTTCGATAGATAGGGTGTGAAACGCGAAGGTTTGGCTGTGCAATTAAGCAATGACTGCTTTGGGTTTTTTACCATTTAAAACGCGTTGGATGTTGGCAAATACAAATTCGCCGCGCCGACTCCACGTGTCAAAGGTCACGCCTGCGGAATGAGGGGTGAGCAAGAGATTTTCACATTGAAGAATCGGATCTTTGGGGTCGGGAGGTTCCGATGTGAGCACATCGAGTGCCGCGCCTAATAGGGCTTGTTCTTGCAGCGCTTGGGTAAGCGCTGTTTGGTCAATAACCTCCCCGCGACACGTGTTGACCAGCAGGGCATTGGATTTCATTTGGGCAAGTTGTTTTTCGCCAATGAGGTTGCGTGTGCTGTCTAAGAGGGGAACGTGAAGCGAGACGATGTCTGATTGTTGCAGAAGTGTGTTGAGGTCGGTAAATGTGGCATGATATTCTTGCTCAACTTCTGAGGTTGCCTGTTGGGCATCGGTGTATATGATTTTGGCACCAAAGGTGTTTAGGAGTTTGGCCACGCGTTGGCCAATGTTGCCCAAGCCAATGAGGCCCACTGTTTTGTTGTGAATGGTATAGGTGTTGAGGCCATTGTTGATGTTGCGATATTGGTTGTTGCGCACGTTGTGGTCTTGCTCAATCATGTGTCTGTAAAAGCCGAGAATGAGTGCTATGGTGTGTTCGGCCACGTCGATGGCATTGGCACCGCCGTTGTTGGCAATGGGAATGCCAAGGTCTTGGCACAGTTCGACATTGAGATGGTCGTAACCGGCGCTGACCAGTTGGATGAGTTTGAGCTTTTTGGCCGATTGAATGGCGGCATCTACAGGTGGGGTGCCAAAGAGAATGAGAAAGTCAGCATCGTTTAACCAACGTATTTGTTCTTGGGGAGGGATTTGGGCATTGTGAACGGTCACTTCAAAATCGGGTGGTGCATGATCTGTGATGCGTTTGGCCATTTCTGGCAAGATGCCTGTGAAAAAACGAACAATGGGCATGGTGACCTCGTATGTGAAAAGCTGTGATGAATGTGTGCCCAATATAATAGCATGAGTTAGAAAGTCAAAAGCCGACGTTGATGCGTCGGCTTTTGACTTTGGGTGGTTTAAGTATGAGAGGATTTGTTATGAAGGCTGTCTTTTTTCGTCTTCTTTATCGTTTTCGCCATCGTCCGTTTCTGAAAGATGACGAATTTCGCCCGAGAGTTCTTGTACGATTTCTTGTGCGGCACGTCTTTTGTCTTGGGTGAGCATGTGGTCTGTGGCACCAAGTGTGATGGCCGCAGATCCACCACCGCTTTTGAGGCGGTCTTTCAGGAGGCTGTAGAAACCACATCCTACCAACAGGATGATGACGAGAGAAAAAAGAAAAATTTCAATCATTGGGTTTAAGTCTCCCTAAAGATCACATCTTCGCGTTTGAACCATTTGACACAAAAGGCGAGACTGAGTGTTGAAATGAGGATGAGAGAGCCATAAACTTCGGCCAATAACCACGGTGAAATGGTGCCCGATATGATGTCTTTGGTGGCCAAAGAGATGTTTAAGATGGGTATGAATGCGGTGAAGGCATTGAGTTCTATACCCGGTAAAATGCCAATAAAAATGGGTAAGATGATGATGATGGTTAAGGGTGACATTTGGCTTTGTGCTTCTTTAAAGGATTTGGCAAATATGGAAATGGCCATAAGCAAAGAAGAAAAAAAGATGACCAGTGGGAGCAGGAGCAAACAAATGCCGAGAATGGGGACAAATATGGCCAATAATATGAAAGAAATTTTGGCCATGTTAATGGTGTCTGGCAAGTTGCTGAGCACACGTGTTGCAATGTCGGGATGTACCATGACCGATAACACAAGCCCTAAAAATGCAATGCTGGCCGAGATGAGCCCTGATAGACCAATCACACCAATTTTTCCGAGGATGATGTGGAGATGGCTGACGGGTGATGTGAGCAATGTTTCAAGGGTTCCGCGCTCTTTTTCACCTGCGCCTAAGTCGATGGCAGGATACATGCATCCTGTAAAGCAAAATAAAATAAAAATGTAAGGAATGAACCCGCCTATGGCTTTGCCAACTTGCTCTTGTTTGGATGCCACATCGTGGCGATGGGTTTTGATGGCCTTGGTTACATTGCGATCGAGATTCAGTTGGGCAAAACGTTCATTGAGCAATATTTCTTCATATTCTTTGATGATGTCTGCCAATCGGTTGCGTGTAACATTGAGGTCTTTTGAAGATTTGAAGTGAAGGTGAATATCACCTGCTTCCAAGTTTGTGACCTGCGTTGTGAAATTTTCAGAAAACCGAATCACAGCATCTAAACTATCGGTTTGAATAAGGGTGTCAATTTGGGCTTCGGTAATGTCTTCTACAATTTTGAGATCTGTTCGATTGTGTAGTATGCCTTGTAACGCGGTATCGTTGTTTTGTGTGATCAGGCCCACGGTAAGGGTTTTGGTTCGGGCTTTTTTGTTTTGAGATGAGATGACCTGCGTGGCTACAGTTGAGAGGATGGGAAATAGAAGCAGAGGAACAATAATCATTGTGATGATTGTTCTGCGATCTCGGGTGATGTCTTTGAGTTCTTTTTTGAAGATGATCCAAATATAATGCATGGCTTATGCCTCCTCAATGATGCGAATGAATTCATCTTCTAAGGTTGGGGTTTGCATTTGATTTTGGAACGTTTCAAAGGGGCCGTTATAACACAATTTGCCTTTGTGAACAATGGCCAGATCATCGCTGAGTTGGTTGACTTCGCCCATGCGGTGGGTTGAAAAGATGACTGTTTTACCGGCTTCTTTACAGTCGCGAATAATGCGCACAATGTTGCGTGAAGTGACCACGTCGAGCCCATTGGTGGGTTCGTCAAAGACGATGACGTCGGGGTTGTGGATGATGGTGCGTGCTATAGAAACTTTTTGGCGCATACCCGTTGAGAGTTTGCCTATGCGACGGTTGGCAAATTCGTTCATGTCGAGCAGACCAAAAAGATGATTGCGTTGTGTTTGATATGTGGCATTGTCTAAGCCATGTAATTCGGCAAAGTATTTGACCATTTCATTGGGTGTGAGCCGGTCATAAAGGCCGGTATTGCCTGTTAGAAAACCCAGATGGCGACGCACATCTTGGCTTTGTTCTACGGTGTCAAACCCTGCGACTGCAATGGTGCCATCGGTAGGTTTTAGCATGGTGGCAATGAGACGCAAGGTGGTGGTTTTGCCTGCTCCGTTGGGGCCTAAGAGGGCAAAAACACGTCCAGGTTGGCACGTGAAGCTGATGTCGCGCACTGCATCGACGGTGTTGCCCAAAAAACCGTCACCCATTTCACGCTTTTGTTGACGTGAGAGTTTGAAGGTTTTGGTCAGGTTTTTGACAATGACCATGATTGACCACCTGTGAAAAAGATCATTAGAGCGACAATAGGAAACTGCAAATAGGCAAACGAGATGCTTTTTATACTTTATTTGACGTATTAGGAATTTAAGATGTTGCAGAATTTTATAGTGCGTTGCCGTAAATTAGGTTGATGGGTTATAATAGCGCACAATGTTTGTGAATACCACTCTTTTATATGGGGTAAAATGACGAATTATGAATGTATTTTGATTGAGGTATGGGGGGCGTGTTTTTAAGAAGTGTATTTATAATAAAAATCCCACCGCTTTAAAACTCGGTGGGATTTTGTTATGTAGACGCGTTCACTTTATGTAAATTCGCCCAATTCTTATTGGGCATCAAATTACATTTGTATTGCTTTTGACAACGTTTCTGTAGCCCATTGGTTAATGCTTTTGCCATTGACTTCTGCTGCGGTTGCTACGGCGGCATGGATTTCTGGAGAGAGGCGCAACATGAGTTTGCCAGAATAAGGTTTGTTGGGTGTTTCACCGCGTGTTTCACATGTTTCTAAATAAAAATCAATGGCTTCTTTAAATGCCTGTCGAATTTCATTTACACTTTCACCGTGAAATGAAATGATGTCACGAATACCAGCGATGCGTCCAACAAAACATTCATCTTCATCGCTGTATTCGATGCGGGCAGAATAACCTTTATAAGTCATTGGTTTCATGGTTGTATCCCCAATTTGACTAAAAATTCACGAGCGGCGCGTATTTGATAGGATTTGGCTTCTTTGGCAGGGTGTGGACGATGAAAGTCGGCTCGCAGTGTGCCGTGTTTAAATGCTACCCGAGATCCATGGCCTTCAATGATGTCACAACCCAACGCGATGAACAACCTTTCAATGTGCCTCCACTCAATATTTCGAGAAATTGGATTTGCAAAGATAGCTTGAAGTGTTCTTTGGTGGCGACTGTTCATGATTTAAATGATATCAAAAAATGATGTCAGATGCAAGTGCTTAGAATGAGTAAATTGTTGTTTTTGATAAGTCATACTGTACTTTACGAAGCTTATTTTTCAGGTGCTGGATGAATGTTGTCAACCCAGTGGACTTCTTCTGGTTTTTCCACAGCGGGAATGTCGAGGTTGACGACCACGGGGTCTTGCCCACTGCGCACCAACACGCAGGAAAGAGGTTCGTTGCTGTTGGCATTAATTTCTTGATGGGGCACATAGGGTGGAACATAGATGAAGTCGCCTGGGCCTGCTTCGGCAACAAATTCGAGTTGATCACCCCAGCGCATGCGGGCTTTGCCACTGACGATGTAGATGACACTTTCAACGGGACCATGATGGTGGGCGCCGGTTTTGGCATTGGGATGAATGACCACGGTGCCTGCCCAAAGTTTTTCGGCTCCGGTGCGTGCATGGGTAATGGCTGCGGCTCGGTTCATACCGGGTGTTTGGGCGGTGTTGGTGTCGAGTTCGTTGTTGTGTACGACACGCACGCCACCTTCTCGCCATTTGGAAGGTATGTCCATGAAATGAATCCCCTATGGTGTTCTGGGTAAACGATTTTCTACGGATGGCAGTTCAATAACACGTGATGGTCCTTTTTGATACCAGTAAGCGGTGGAGCTAAAATCATCTGATCGATGGTTGTTGTGGCCGTGTTCGATGGTGACTTTGATGGATTTTGTAAACGGAATGGGATCAAGCACATGGAGGCGATACATGGTCCATTGGCCATTCCATTTTTCGTGGTTATGGTTGTAGAGGGAGGTGCCTGCATAGGGGAAACAATTGGGTTGCATACACCACGCGTGACAGAAATAGTCTTCACTACCCGTACCGTGTAATGACCCAGGGAAGGTTTCGCCATCGATGAAAATGATGTCATCCCCTTCGCCCCACCAACCACCAGCATGGTTATCGATGCTTAAATTACAGCCAATGTAGGTGCCTTCGCCTTGCGTGTCGAGAATGATGTAATTTTCATCTCCTGTGAGATTGGGGCCTTCTTTGCCGTTGGCCATGAGTGGCACGGGCGTGCAGGGCATTTCTGATCGCCAACAGGCATGAAAGTGATAAGTGTTTTCAGGGAGTGCATCCCATTGTTGGTAATCGACGTAGTAGAAAATGCGGATTTCGGTATCGCTTTCGTTGACCAATTGGAGGCGCGCATTTTGGAAAAAGGGCATTTGCACCCAAGAATTGAATGCACCACGTTGTTGACCATCGTTGATAGACATATCGAAAAGCGCCGATGAATAACTGGCAACACGCCCGTGACCGATGCCAAAAAAGTCGCCAACAGGTACGTTGACACTGGGGTATTCGGCATGGTCCCAAAACATTTGCAAGACGGCTTTGCGCGGAAAGAGAGGGTCGGATACTTTGAAGTTGTTGTCTATGGCAAACCAAAGATGGGTGATGATGCCAGCACCGTGAATGTTTGCGAGGGTTCCCGTTTCACCGGGGGGAATGATGAGCCAGTCGCGGTTATAACCATCGCGTGACCAACTTGCTTCGCGTTTGGCACGAAAGGGAAGGGGTTGCCATGGGGTATAAGATTGCATCGGTTGCTCCTGTGAAGTGTGGGTGTATAAATGGATTTGGTGTTAAGTTATTTATTTTTCAATGGTTGTATTTGATTCTTTGATTTTTCTGGCAACGTGTTAAATGTCTGTTGCATTGTTTGGATTATTTAATAATATGGGAATGATTAAGACTTGATCTTTCGGATATTCTCCTGTAATATCATGCTCTCTGCGTATTTCACCTCATAGAAAGAAGATGTTTTATGCCACTGGTTGCTCATACATCTTTGCCGTCTTTTGAAGATTTGCGCGCAAGCGGAGAGGATGTTCTGACGTTGGAAAATGCACTCCATCAGGACATTCGAGAGTTGCACATTGGTTTTCTGAATATGATGCCAGATGCGGCGCTGCGTGCTACCGAACGGCAATTTTTTCGTTTGATAGGCAGTTGCAATCAGATTGCCCAATTTTTCGTATATCCATTTACGGTTCCTGGGTTGCCTCGTGATGGTGATACTCAGGCGTATATTGATCGTTATTATTATACATTTGAACATTTACAGAAAATGGGTCTTGACGCGTTAATCATTACTGGCGCCAATGTGGCAAATCCAACATTGGAACAGGAGCCTTTTTGGGAACCACTTAAAAATGTGGTGGCCTGGGCCAGAGGAAATGTTGTTTCTATTCTTTGTTCGTGTCTTTCTACCCACGCATTGGTTAAACAATTGTATCAGATTGACCGTCGGTTAATGCCTCAAAAACTATGGGGTGTTTATCCGCATCGTATTTTGCAACCAAAACACCCCTTGTTGCGAGGGATTAACACGCGCTTTGATGTGCCTCATTCTCGGTATAATACGATTCCGGCGGCGGCCTTGGAAGCGGCTGGGTTAACGGTTTTGATTGAGAGTGACAGTGGTGAGATGCATATGGCTGTGAGTTCTGATCAATTTAGTATCGTGTATTTTCAAGGGCACCCTGAATATGATTGGAACAGTTTGCTCAAGGAATACAAACGCGAGGTTAACCGATATATTGCTGGTGATCGTCACGATTATCCTCCTCATCCTGAACATTATTTTTCAGATGAGGTGGGTGCTCTTGTTGATGAATATGAACAGGCTGTTCGTAAGGCAAAACAACAAGCTACGTCAGTGCCGCCTTTTCCTGAAGAAAAGATTGAACCTCATCTGGACAATACGTGGGGAGATACAGGTAAGGCTATTTTTAATAATTGGTTGGGATTGGTTTATCAGAAAGCCGATTACAATCGCCCCAGTCTTTTTGATATACCCAAATGATTTTCTCGAAATAAGAATCCATTCAAAATTGTTCACTTGTTATGAGGAGGCTCAATACGTATGAAACCCGAAACAATTGCTATTCACGCAGGTTATGAAACAGACCCAACAACACATGCGGTTGCTGTGCCAATTTATCAAACGGTTGCTTATGAATTTGACAATGCACAACATGGCGCTGATTTGTTTAATTTGGCTGTGCCCGGGAACATTTATACCCGCATTATGAATCCTACTTCTGATGTTTTAGAAAAACGTGTGGCCGAGTTAGAAGGTGGCATTGCTGGGTTGGCCGTGAGTTCGGGCAGTGCAGCCATTAATTATGCTATTTTAACGATTGCTGAAATGGGAAATAATATTGTTTCTGTACCGATGTTATATGGTGGTACGTATACCTTATTTGCGCATATGTTGCCCAAGCAAGGGATTGATGTTCGGTTTGCAGAAGACGACAGTGCTGAAAGCTTAGAAGCACTGATTGATGATAAAACGGCTGCGATCTATTGCGAATCGATTGGTAATCCTGCTGGTAATATTGTTGATTTAGAAGCCATTTGCAAAATGGCAGACAAACATGGTATTCCTGTGATTGTCGACAATACGGTGGCGCCGCTTTTGATTCGCCCGATTGACTATGGTGCTTCAATTGTTGTGCATTCGCTTACCAAATATATGGGTGGACATGGGAATTCATTGGGCGGTATTATTGTTGATTCTGGAAAATTTCCTTGGGCCGAGCATGCAGATCGCTTTCCAATGTTGAATACGCCAGAGCCTTCTTATCATGGTGTGGTTTATACCGAAGCGTTGGGGCCTGCGGCCTTTATTGGTCGGGCACGTACGGTGCCTTTGCGCAATACGGGTTCGGCAATGAGTCCATTTAATGCGTTTTTAATTTTGCAGGGTATTGAAACACTTGCACTCAGAATGGAACGCCACTGTGATAATGCCATTGCGGTTGCAAACTATCTCAAAGATCACGACAGTGTTTCGTGGGTGAAGTTTGCAGGGTTGCCCGATTCGCCTTATTATGAATTGGCCCAAAAATATACCAAGGGCAAACCATCAGCTCTTTTGACATTTGGTATTAAAGGTGGGTTTGATGCGGCTGTGAAATTTTATGATGCTTTGCAGTTATTCAAACGTCTTGTAAATATTGGCGATGCCAAATCATTGGCTGCACACCCCGCATCGACAACGCACCGTCAATTAACCGATGATGAACTGGTGAAGGCTGGTGTGAGCAAAGATATGATTCGATTGTGTGTGGGTATTGAACACATTGATGATATCGTTGCTGATCTTGAGCAAGCCCTACAGGTGGCCTCACGTTAATCGTTTTAGGTCTTGGATGATGAAAGTCTCTCCTATCTATTGGGAGAGACTTTTTTGTTTTTATAAGGCTTTTTCATCCATCGATTTTTGTAGTTGGTCCAAAATGGCCATGGTGGGTAAGCAGGTTGCACAACTGGTAAAGGGTTTTCGCCCTTCTTTTATGGCGTTGATAAATTCGCGGTCTTGTACTTCGATGCCCGATGGCCCTTCAAGTGGTACTTCGTTGCCTTCGGTGTCGGTGAGTTTGCCTTTTTCGAGGAGATAGGTGGCTTCTTCACCGATGAAACGATAGGTGGCCGTAATGGGGCCGTGGTTGTTGAAGGAGTTGGCCGAGGTGACAAGGGTGCCTTGGCTGGATCGCAAGCCAATGGTGATGTCCATGGGGATATTGAGTGTGGAATGATTGGGGCCTGCTTGTGCCCATGCACTGAGGTCGGGTTCGTCAAAGAGCCAATACATAAAGTCGACCATGTGACACGCTTGGTGCCAGAGCAATTCGTCTGTCCAAGAGCGCGGTTTGCCATACATGTTGGTGTTGGTGCGGCGCATAAAATAGGTTTGTTGGACGACATGGTGAAGGTGGAATTCTCCTGCGTGAACGCGGCGCACGATTTCGCGTTGGGCGGTGCCATAGCGGTTGGTGTGACAGACCATAGAAACGAGGCCCGTTTTTTCTTCGACTGCTACAAGGCGTTGAGATTCTTCGAGTGACAGCCCCATGGGAATTTCAACCAGTACGTGTTTGCCCATTTCGAGAGCGGTGATGGCTTGTGCGGCATGGACTTGGTTGGGTGTGGTGAGCACAACTGCTTCGACACCGTCTTGTGAGAGGCATTCTTCAAGGTTTGTTGAATGGTGTGGAATATCCCATTCTTTGGCAAATGCTGCGCCGTCGGCTTCGACACCACAGGCGAGGCTCACAATTTCTACGTCGTTAAATTGTTTGATGGTTTTGGTGTGGTTGAGGCCCATTGCGCCTTCACCAGCGATACAGATTTTCATGAATAGCTCCTAAAATAAGGTCGCAGGTCTGCAGGTCACAGGTCAAGATCTTAAGACTTATGACTTGCGACTGATTGTGTCTTATGCCATTGTGTCTATGATATCGAGCGTGACTTCATGGTGGAGGGGTTCGTCTTTTTCGTAGCGTTGAAATTCCTCGATCATGTAATCGGCCATACGTACGACCTCGTCGTTGAGTGAGCCTGCGATGTGTGAGGTGAGATAGACATTGGGTAATGTATAAAAGGGTGAATCTTGTTCGGGAGGTTCGGGTAGCGTGACGTCTAAGAGTGCGGTGAGCGTGGGACGTTTTTGCAGTTCGTTTATGAGATCTGCTTCGACAACGGTGGCACCGCGTCCGGTGTTGATGAAGGTGGTGTGGTCTTGCATTTTGGAGAAGTGGGCACCGTGTAACATGCCTTTGGTTTGTGCGTTGTTGGCCAAGTGATTGGACACGACATCGCCTTGGCTAAAGGCTTCTTCGAGGGATACTTTTTTAACGCCCAATGCTTGGGCGCGGTCATCGGGTAAAAAGGGATCGAAGACAATGATGTTGAGGTGAAAGGGTTTGAGCAGGTTGATAAGAATAGAACCAATGGCTCCGGCACCTAAAAGGGCCACTGTGGCGCCAAAGTTGCCACGGCCTTTAAATGGGTTGCTGGTGCGCCCATCGCGTGTTTGACAGTCGCGGATGTTTCGATAATATCCTTTGTTGGCGAGTAAAATTTGTGCAAGGGTATATTCGGCAACGGGCACGGCATTGGCACGCCAAGCACTGCATACTTTGATGTTGCGATTGAGAAGCGGTCGTGCAAAACTTTGGACGGAGCCTGCACCATAGAAGACAATTTTGAGATTGGGCAATTGGTCGAGGTGTTCGTTTTGGAGTTGTGACATGCCCCAAGTGGTAAAGATGACTTCGAGGTCTTGTAGGTTTTTGACGTGTTCGTCAAATGTGCTGAGGTCGACGCGGTGGGGATAGAGGTCAACGAGATTGGATACTTGATCGCGACGGCCTTGGGCATAAACATAATCGAGGCGTTCTTGGCGTTCTCCGAAGAAGGCGGCTTTTTTCATGGTGGATGTTCCTTTGTTTGGGTGGCGATAGAAAATGTGATTGTGTTCGCTAAGATTATCCCTTAGCATATGGATCAGATAAAAAATAGGTTTTTGCCTGATCTCAAAGGAGATGTGATGGATAAATTAAAATTGGCATTGATTGGTTGTGGCGGTATGGGCACACGGCATTTGTATGGTTTGGGTGAGTTGGCCAAAACGCCTTTTAACAATGTTGAATTGGTGGCTGTGTGTGATCTGAGCCGTGACAATGCCGAGTTGGCTGCTTCTGAGGCTGAGAAGTTGTTGGGCACTCGCCCCCCTATATTTACGGATATGGAAAAGATGGTGCAAGAGATTCCTGATTTGATGGCTGTGGATGTGGTGACCGATCCGTCGGTGCATCATACGGTGGTGTGTCAGGCATTGGATTTGGGGCTTCATGTGTTGGTGGAAAAGCCAATGGCGATTTCGGTAAAGGCCTGCCAGATGATGATGGACGCGGCGGCTCGAAATGGGTGTAAGCTGTCGGTAGCCGAAAATTATCGGCGCGATCCATCGGCGCGGTTAACACGCCATTTGTTGGATACGGGGCGCATTGGTAAACCGTATATGGCCACGTTGCATGCGATGCGTGGGGGAAATGAAATTTTTATTACACCTTGGCGACATCTCAAAGATCGCGGTGGGCCCTTAATTGATATGGGGGTGCATTATACCGATTTGATTCGGTATCAGTTGGGCGATGTGGAGGAGGTGTATGGCGATGCACGTTTGGTGGAACCTGTGCGTAAAAAGCAGAAGTCGATTCGTGATCCTTATGAATTTTATCAACAGCGGTTTAAAACGATGCCCGATGAGGTGCCCGCAACAGCAGAAGATACGTCGATGGCGATGTTGCGCATGAAAAATGGGATGATGGTGAGCTTTATTATGGGTGTGGGCGGGCATGGTGCATGTCGTAGCCAGTTGATTTTGGGCGACAAGGGCAGTTTGCAAAGTTTTGGCAACCGAGGCGGGCAGGCTATTTGGCAGCCTGAAGACGGTGAGGTATTGGATCAGACGGCTATTTTGGATGCCATTTCAGATTTTGCACTGGATCCGCTTACAGAACACTTTTTCCCAGATATGTCGAGTATGGGTGATCAGGCCGTCGATTGGAAACTCATTGCTTATGAACAACATGAACTTGCCCGTGCGGTGTTGCACGGTGATCCGATTGAAGTGGATGGTTTGGAAGGCTTGAAAGATGTGGCGGCTGTTTATGCAATTTGTGAATCTGCACGTGCTGGACGAACGGTGACGATGGCAGAGGTAGAAAGTGGTGCGGTGTATGCGTATCAGGCGGAGATTGATGCGGCGTTGGGGATTGCGTAGTGGCAAGCGTGTTGGCACAAATAGAAATCTTTTGAATGGGAGATGTGATATGGTGATTCGAAATTGGAAAGATGCGATGCCGTATGTGGGGCATGAGACGGCGTTGATTTGGCCTATTTTTAGACAGAAGGGCAGTGAGGGGTTAAGCGAAGAAGAAGCCCCCATGTTGAGCGCATCGGGTTTTACGTTGCATATGATGCAAGGCGGTAAGTCGGGCGACTATCATATGCACAAAGACAAAGAGCAGATTTATTATTTTATACGGGGCGAGGGCAAGATGAAGATTGATGATGAAATCTATCCTGTCAAACCCGGTGACACGGTATACTTGCCTCCGAAGGCGTATCATCAATTGATTAATGACAGTGACGATTGGATTGAACATATTTTGGTGACGGTGCCGGTGAGTGAGTGAGACGGTAAATGGCAAATGGTAAACGGCAAACGGCAAACGGCAAATGGC
>JAYODI010000046.1:28360-44254 GCA_038279365.1 Candidatus Latescibacterota bacterium
TTTGTTGCGTTAGGGGATGAGGAGGTATTTTAGGCCTTGTTGTTGTTCGGCACCGTTAAAGGCTTGTTCCCATTCTTCGAGGGGGAGATGGTGGGAAACAAATTGGGTGAGGTCGATGGTGTTTGTGATGACAAGGTCTAAGGCTTTGCGCCAGCTTGCCCAGTTTTGGGCAATAAAACCTTGCACGTGCAGTTGTTTGTAGATGATTTTGCCCCAGTCTATTTGAATGGGATGATCGAGTAAGGCCACTTGGGTGAAGGTACCCAGTGGCCTTACTGCTTCGAGGCATTGGGTGATGGCACCTGCTGAACCTGCACAGTCAATGACAATGTCGGCACCGTGACCGTTGGTGAGGTCACGGACATATTGAACGGGATCGGTTTGGTTGATGTTGAGCGTGTGTGCAATGCCGAGTTCTTTGGCTTTTTCAAGACGCTCGGTGTCGCGCTCGGTGCCACATAGGATGACGTGACCACCCGATAATTGAGCCAATGTGGCGCACATAAGACCAATGGGGCCTGGGCCCGTGATGAAGATGGTGTCATTGGGCGATATGTGGGTGTTGAGGCTGATGGCTTTGACACAGCAGGCAAGGGGTTCGACCAAGGCGGCGGCATCGTAAGAGATGGATTGGGGCAGTGGAAAAACAAGATTGCCGGGCACGACACAATATTCTGCAAAACCGCCATCTTGCATGCTGCCAATGGATTTGCGGTGGGCGCAAAAGAAGTATTCGCCGACTTGGCAATATCGACAATGGCCACAGGCATTGTTGGCGGAAGGCATGATGGTGACGCGGTCACCGAGTTTGATGTGCTGGACGTTTGCGCCTGTTTCGACAACGTCGCCAGAGATTTCGTGGCATAGGGTAACGGGTGGGTGAAAGCCATACCCGCCGTGGCGAATGTGTAGGTCGGTTCCGCAAAGCCCACCGCGTTGAACGGCAATCTTGACATCGTGTGGATGTTGGATGTTTGGCTCTGGTATGTCGCATAGGGCGATGTTGTCTGGGCCATTTTTGATTTTTCGAACTGCACGCACGACGAGCTCCTTTTTGAGTCAGAAATCGCATCGGATATGAAGCTGAAGCAATATAGAATGAGATGCTGTCAAAACCCAATGGATATTTATGGGTTTTGATATTGAGGGAGATCCAATGCCGTGGTGAAAGTGGAAATTGCTCTGTTGGGCAAATAATCATATCTTTGGGCGTGATGTTTGATGGATTGGATTTGGTATTTGGGTATCTGTGATAAAGGGATTTTATGGGAACGTATCAAGCTGTAATCTTGGCCGCGGGAATGGGTATTCGATTAGGTGCTGTGACCCAAAATGTACCTAAGGGGTTGGTTGAAGTGGGTGGAAAAACATTGATGGCACGTTCTGTTGAAAATTTGCGGGCGTTTGGGATTGATGACATTATTCTTGTGACTGGGCATAAGTCAGAATTGTATGAAGATTTTGCCAAAGACAAAGCGTATATCACACTTGTTCATAATGATCAATATGCTGAGTCGGGAAATATGTATTAATTTTATTTGATGCGGGATTTTTTAAAGACGGATATTTTACTTTTGGAATCGGACGTGCTGTATGAAAAACGCGCATTGGAGCGGTTGATGCAGGCTGGTTTTGAAGATGGGGTTTTGCTCTCGGGATATACGGGTGCAGGTGATGAAGTGTATGTATCGGCAACGGATGGACGCGTAGATGGAATTTCGAAAAAACGAGAGACATTAAATCAAGTGGTGGGTGAGTGGGTGGGGATCTCTAAGCTTTCAGTGTCTTTACAACTGGCGATGTTTGCTTGGGCCGAAAAGCGATTTCAAACCTCACTGTTTGGCGACTATGAATCGGATTGTATGGCCGAGGTTGCGCAACAGTATCCTATTGCATTTGAAAAAGTAGATGATTTGGTGTGGTCAGAAATGGATGACGCCCATCATTATGAGCGTATGACTCAAGTGGTTTTACCTTTGATGATACAGAACGATCAGATGTACTTTCCAAATCAAGGGACTTCTAAATCGTGATGGTGTGGTCAAAATAGAGCAATAGGAAATTTCAACATATGAGTAAAAAAACAAAATCTATTTCGAGTTCTAATGAAGACTTTATTGATCATTTGACGTATGGCACGTATGCAAAGGTGGCGGCTTATATTCCGCATTGGATCACGCCGAATCAATTGACTTGGGCAAACTTTGTTTGTGCGATGATTGCGTGCTGGGGATTGATTTTGGTGGAGGCCAATTGGATTTTACCTGTTTCAGCACTCTTTTTGTATTTGTTCACCTTTTTTGATGCATTGGATGGGATTCACGCGCGTTTGTCGGGGCAGTTGAGCAAGTTTGGTCATTTTCCCGACCATTTTTTAGATGGATTTACGTGGTTGTTTTTGTATTTCGCGGTGATCGTACATTTTTCACTTTGGTCACCGTTTCTTATTTTTTTATTGATGTTGCGGATGTTGATGCAATCATTTGCCTATCTGACCGAGAGTGTGACTGGGCATTTGCATTTGCCACGATTGGGGCCCACGTGTGAGGTGATGGGGTATTGCGCAGGGTTTGTGGTGACATTTTTCTATCCCGAAAATTTTTCCATTTCGTTTTTACATGATGTGCCTTATGTGTCTGATTTTTTAGCGCGAAATGATTTGTTAGAACTCACCGTGATGAAGGTGCTTCTTTTGGGATATATTGTGGGTTTGCCTCCTGCGATTTTGAACTTTTATCAACAGGCGTATCTGACGACCAAGGGTTAAGGGTGAGTAATGTGTCCCGAAATCCTTTGGACTGGTGATGTGTTTTTATGTGCTTAA
This sequence comes from Candidatus Latescibacterota bacterium, assembly GCA_038279365.1. Classification (GTDB taxonomy): domain Bacteria; phylum Latescibacterota; class UBA2968; order UBA2968; family UBA2968; genus JABIFK01. The sequence goes on from JAYODI010000046.1 coordinate 31,185, forward strand.
TTGTATTAAGGGGTGCGAGATATGAAACGTATGTGGCAGCATTTGTTGCTGATTGGCATTTTGGTTGTGTCTGGTGGTGTTTGGGCTGAGTTGCCGCCTGCACCAGAAGGGGCATTTAGCTTGGTGGTGATTCCCGATACACAGCATTATAAAGGTAAGGGAACAAAAGCCGAGCCAGAGAGTGTTGATTTGGTGACCAATTCGGTTTTTGAGGCTTATACCGGATGGGTGTCCGACCACCTTGAAGATCAGCGTGTTGTTTTTGTCAGTCATGTGGGCGATATTGTCGATAAAAATGTGCCCGAGCAATGGGCCGTGGCGCGCACACAAATGGATCGGTTACATGGGCAGATACCTTATGGTATTTCTGTGGGGAATCACGATTTAAAATCCAATGGAGATTCGTCTCTGTTTCAAAAGTATTTTCCTGCATCTCGTTTTGAAAGTTTTGATTGGTATGGCGGTTTTTTTAAAAAGAAAAAAGGTGAGGCGGCTGTTTCGGGGAACAATGCCAACAGTTTTCAATTGTTTTCTGCTGGTGGGATGGATTTTGTGTTTTTGCATTTGGAATGCAACGCGCCGGATGATGTGTTGACCTGGGCAGATGGGGTATTGGAACGGTATAAAGATCGGAAGGCGTTGATTACAACGCATATGTATTTGGGGCCGTTGAACAAACCCAAAGAGGGGCAGGGATATTTTGATGACCCGAAGGGGCGCATGCAGTGGACAAAACGGCATGAGAAACGGGGAAATTCACCACAACAAATGTGGGACAAATGTTTTCGGAAACACGCCAATTTGATGGCAATATTTTGTGGCGATCAGAGTCGCACACAAAGTATGTACTCGGTAGCGCAAGGCGATCACGGCAATTTGGTGCATGAATTGTTGTCGGATTATGGCAGTGAAGGGTTGCGCGTGTATCGGTTTTTTCCTGCCGCGTGCAGAATTGAAGTGATAACCTATAATCCCATATCTGAGGCATTGTGCTCTGGCACACGGATTGTGCCAGAGCGTGGACGGCATCAGTTTGTGATACAGACACATCTTATGGGTACCACATGTGGTCATGAGTAATTGATGATCTAAAAAATGCCCTCAGATAGGGTGCACGAGCACCTCAATCTTTGGGCATTTTTTTATTGCTGGGTTTAATGGGTATTTTAAGTCATGATCCTGTTTATAACTTTTGTTCCTCTGCCAACAACACATCCATCATTTGATGTACGCGTGGAATATCTTTTTCGGCAACGTCTTCTACAAATGGAATGACAGGGCCGCCAGCAAGGTTGGCATATTCTAAGGCGGTGTGTAAGGCGGCAGCACTGTATCGCCCATTGCCTTCGGCTCGAAAGTCTTCAAATGGCACCATGAGGTCTCGCAATCGCTGGGCCTCTTTTTTATTGCCTGCAAAATATTGTTTGTGGATGTTCAAACTTATTTTGGGCACGAAGTTGGCCATGCCTGAACTGAAGCCAACGGCACCGTGGTTCATGAAATCGATACACGGGTCTTCGGCCAAGCCACAGGTGAGGGCGGCGTGTTGACCTGCACGGTCTCTAATTTTGTCAAAGGCATTAAAATCGCTCACCGCATATTTTAACCCGACAACTTCATCCAATTCACAAAGCTTGGCTACAGAATCAGCGGGCATGATGTCTAAACGACGTTGGTAAAGTATGATAGGCAGACCGACGGATTTGCTGATGTGTTTGAGGCCATTGAATGTCCCTTGGGCTGATGCAGGACCAACAATGGGCATGATCATCACACCATCTACATTGAGCGATTTGGCAATTTGACCCATTTCAAGAGAGCGGCCATACCCTGGGCCAATGCCGGGCACGATGACCGCCTTGCCATTTGCAGCGTCTTGGAATGCACCGACCACTGTTTCGAATTCGGATAATGTTGAATCGTAGACCAAACCCGTTCCACATTGAGGCATGATAAAATCAACGCCATTTTCGATGAGGAAGTGCACATTCTTTTGAATGCCTTCCAAATCGACTTGTAGATTTTCTTTTCGTGGTGTGGTGGCAACGACTAAGACGGTGTGACAAGATTTTTGGGTAATCATAAAGACCTCTTTAAAGTTAAAATATTTTCTGAGGGTTTAATTTTAGGTTTCGATGAGCCATGTGTCGATGTTTGCTGAGAATGAAGATGTGTTGTTATTTGATCTTCATGTCTTGAACGGCTTGCACAACATCTTTTACAGTGGGTATGGTTGCATCTTCAAGGGGTTTGCTAAATGGAATGGGCACATCCATTGCGCCTAAGCGCACAATGGGCGCGTCGATATAATCAAAAGCACCTTGATAGACGACCGATGCCAATTCGCCTGTGATGCCATAACCGCGATGGCCTTCGTCGATGATGACAGCGCGGGTGGTTTTGATGACCGATTGAATGAGGGTTTCTGTGTCAAGTGGGACTAAGGTGCGCGGGTCTACAACTTCGGCATGGATGCCTTGTTCGGCCAAGTGGTCGGCGGCTTGAAGGGCAACGTGTACCATGCTGGATGTGGCAATGAGGGTAACATCATCCCCTTCGCGTTTGATGTCGGCTTGGCCAAGTGGAATGGTAAAGTCTTCATCTGTGGGCACCATGCCTTTGAGGGTGTACATCATTTTGTCTTCGTAGATCACCACGGGGTTGTTGTCGCGCACGGCGCTTTTGAAGAGGCCTTTGGCATCGGCGGGTGTGGAGGGTATAACCACTTTGAGACCTGGGATATGTGCCAACCAGGCATGTAAGCTTTGTGAGTGCTGGGCGGCAGAAGATCGCCCTGCACCGAGGGTGGTACGAATGGTCAATGGCACGCTGGCCTGACCGCCCGACATGTAACAGAGCTTGGCGGCTTGGTTAACAATTTGGTCCATGGCGAGGGTGATAAAGTCGCCAAACATCACATCCACAATGGGTCGCATGCCCGTGAGGGCCGCACCGACACCAAGCCCCACCAAACCGGCTTCGGCAATGGGGGTATCGATGATGCGGTCGGGGCCAAATTCGTCGTAGAGACCGGTGAGCACTTTGAAGACGGTGCCTGCTGGGCCCACGTCTTCGCCCATGAGAAACACATTGGGGTCACGGCGTAATTCTTCGGCGATGGCTTCTTTAACGGCTTCGCCAAAGGTCATTTCTTTTTCAGACGTAGACATGCTGGTTCACCTCCGAAACGTCGGGATAGTCGGCTTTTTTGGCGGCTTCAACGGCATTGGCAACTTCGCTTTCCACTTCGCGCACTTCGGCGTCGAGCTCGGCTTCGGAGGCCAGTTTTTCGGTTTTCATTTTTTCACGTAGGCGATTAATGGGGTCTTTGGCGAGCCACTCATCGCGTTCTTCTTGTGGGCGATACGATTCACCTGGGTCGCCTACGTGGTGACCTCGATAGCGATAGGTGTCGCATTCGATGAGGGTGGGGCCACCGCCTGATCGGGCACGTTCAACGGCTTGGGCGGTGGCTTCATAAACGGCAATGGCGTCACTGCCATCGACTTGGGCCGATGGAATGCCAAAGGGTGTGGCACGGTCGGCAATGCATTTGCCTGCGGTGACACTTTGGGTGGCGGTGAATTCGCCATAGTGATTGTTTTCGCACAGATAAATGATGGGCAATTGCCAGATGGCAGCAAAGTTCATGGTTTCGAAGAAGATGCCTTGGTTGGAAGCGCCATCGCCGAAGAAACAAACAGCGACTTGGTCGGTGCCTCGTTTTTTGGCGGAGAGGGCAGCACCCGTGGCGATGCCAAAACCACCGCCGACAATGCCGTTTGCACCGAGGATGCCCACGGACATGTCGGCAATGTGCATGGAGCCGCCTTTGCCACGGCAATGGCCCGTGACACGACCCATCACTTCGGCCATCATGTATTCGAGGTTGCCGCCTTTGGCAACGCAGTGGCCGTGGCCTCGGTGGGTGCTGGTGATGTAGTCGTCGTCGCGCAGGGCGGTGCAGGCACCAACGGCAACGGCTTCTTCGCCGATGTAGAGGTGGGCGAGGCCGTGCATGAGACCGCCGGTATAGACTTCGTAGATTTGTTCTTCGAAGCGGCGGATGCGGAGCATGTTGCGGTACATTTTTAGAAGGATTTCTGGGGGTAGGGGCATGGATTGGGTTCCTTTGTTTGGTGCGGGTTATGCGGTTTGATGGTCATCTTTATTGTTTTGGTTTTGTTCTGCCTACGGCGTCATACTTTTCTTGAACACCCAAGAAAAGTATGCAAAAGAAGGGTGCCACTGCGTGGGGCTTAAATTTTGTTTCGTTGTATTTACGAGCGTCAACCACCCTCACCAGCCCGTGTGGTTCCCGCCCATCCACGTGTTCCACACGCCCCTTCCCCTCCCACCCATCACCGCCCATCCAACCACACAACGGCCCACCCCACCCGCGGGCGAAGTTGAAGTTTTGGTGTATTGATTTTACACCCCACCAAAAACACCACAAAAATCACAACCCCGATCACGTAAAGCGATCGTGATTTTCCGCGTGATCCCGTTCAGCTATTTGCTTTGTAAAAGCGATGAACGGTTTAGGCTATATTATATTGGTGTACCCACTGTGGGTATTTGCGGAAAATCAGCCTTCCCGGCACCTGAGGGACGGCTTTTTTTGCTTACTTTTTTTAGCTGTTGAAAAAAAGTAAGTCGTGCCGAAGGCAAACCAAGATAAAATCTAAAATAAAACCTGCTTTCATGCAGTGTCTATCAAATAAAAGCTCCTCCTACAACCACTTCTCCAAATTCCCCACATCCTCCAAACTCTGCTTAAGCGTCTGTAAAAATTGCGCCGCAACAACCCCATCCACCAGCCGATGATCTGCCGAAAGCGTAATGTCTGCAATCTGACGCACTGCAATGGTGAGTGGATCTCCAATAGGAACCACACGAGGAATCGCCGCACCAATGGCAAGAATCGCCGCTTCGGGCGGGTTGACAATGGCGGTGAAGGTGGTGACACCATACATGCCCAAGTTTGAAATGGTAAACGTGGCTGAAGCATCACCGTGGAGTTTACCTGCACGGGCGTCATTGACCCGTTGGCTTCGAATGTCGGCCAAATCGGCGAGGAATATTTTTTGTGCGTTGGGAATAACGGGTACAACGAGACCATCATCGGTGCCAACAGCAAGACCAATGTTGACGGTATCGTGAATGACCATCGCCTGAGTGCCGTTGAGACTGCTGTTGAGTTTGGGATGTTGTGTGAGGGCCTCGGCTGTGGCTTTGATGAAGAGGTCGGTGACCGAGAGTTTGATGTTGTCGGTTTGGGCAAGATTTTTGCGCCACGTTTCGGCATCGGTCATGTCAATTTCAATGCCCACATAAAAGTGGGGAATGGTGCTTTTGCTATAGGCCATCGTTTTACCAATGGCTTGTCGCATTTTTGAAAGAGGACTGCTGCCTGCCTGGACAACGGGTGGCGATGCGGCTGTGCGTTCAACATCGGCTTTGACAATGCGCCCACCTGGGCCTGTGCCGATAACGGTGGCGAGGTCGATGTCCAATTCACGTGCACGGTGACGCGCGGCAGGTGAGCGTTTGATGCGCGTTGATGGTGTGTTTGGGGGAAGTGATTGCGCAGGTTCTGAAACAGATGCTTCAACTTGTGCTTCGGTTGATGGTGTTGACGCGGATGTTTTAGAGAAGGCATCTTTGTCAAATGGTTCGTCTAATTCATCGGTGAGAATGGCAATGGGCGAAAGCACAGGAACCACGTCACCGTTTTGGGCCAAGATGTGACGCAAATAACCTTTTTCGGGTGCTTCGTATTCAAAGACGGCTTTATCGGTTTCCAGTTCGAGCAGAATGTCACCTTTTTCGACGCGGTCGCCTACTTTTTTGCGCCATTCGATAATGGTGCCTTCGTCTTGTTGGAGACCGTATTTGGGCATGTTGATGGGTTTGGTCATAGGGAACTCGTTAAAGAGGTAAGGGTGAAATGGCAAACGGCAAACGGCAAACGGCAAATGGCAAATGGCAAATGGCAAACCTGGAGGTGTCAAAGATGGATGATGTTATTTTTGCCGTTTGCCTGTCTTTTTTATTGTGCCACCCAGCCACCATCTACGGGAAGTGCGACGCCAGTGATGTAACCCGCGGCATCGGAGCAAAGCCATGCAACGGCTTCGGCAACTTCTTCGGGTTTGGCGAGGCGGCCTAAAGGAGCGGCGGCAGTGTATTTTTCTCGGTTTGCGGGGTTGTGTGAAAAGATGTGTTCGAGCATGGGGGTGTGAATGGCACCGGGACAGGTGCAGTTGACACGAATGTTTTTGTCGGCGTATTGCAATGCTGCGGTGCGGGTAAGGCCGGTGACACCGTGTTTGCTGGCGGCGTAGAGGGGGGATGATTTGCTGCCTACGAGACCTGATACAGAGGAGGCATTTACAATAGAGCCTCCGCCGCGTTTGAGCATGTGAGGGATCTCATATTTCATGCACAGCCATACGCCTTTGAGATTGATGTTGATGAGTTGGTCCCAATCGTCTTCGGTAAAATCTGCTAAGAGCGCCGAGCGACCAAAGATGCCGGCATTGTTAAAGGCACAGTCTAATTGACCAAAGGTATCAACGGTTTTTTTAACGAGGATTTCGATGTCTGATGATTTGGAGACGTCGGTTTTTACAAAGATGGCTTCACCACCTGATGTGCAGATTTGATGTGCGGTTTCTTCACCTTGGGTGGTGTCCATATCGGCAATGGCCACTTTGGCACCTTCGCGTGCAAATACGTTTGCAGTTGCACGGCCAATGCCCGATGCGCCACCGGTGATGAGAGCGACTTTGTTGGTGAGTAATGCCATGATGGTTCCTAAAAAATTAGAAATTACTAACGTTGTAGGGTGGGTTCACTATGTTCACTGTGGGCTTTGCCCGTGCGCCTGTGAAAAATGCAGAAAGGGTTATTTTTTTCCTTTTACACTTTTAATTTATGCCCCAAAGCCTGGTGGTGGTGCTTGGTCTGCTGGGCCACGGCCTTGGGTATTTTGTTTGACGATCCAAGACATGAGTTTGTGCGAGAGTTGGTCGCGGATGTCGAGGTATTCTTCATCAAACCACAGGTTGTTCATTTCGTCTGGGTCGCGGTCTAAATCGAAGAGCTCACCGGGGCAATCGTCTGGGCCGGGTGTGGGGCTGTGATAGAGGCTGAGCTTGTATTGGTTTTCGCGCCACATGGTGATGTGTATGGGCGGGTTGTGGTAGCCTTTTATTTGTGTTTCTTGATCGATACCGTTGCTGGCGTTGCGGTGCATGCAGGCGGCATAACCACGTGTTTCGAGTGCGTCTTCATCTAAGAGATCACAGGCATCGGGCATGGTCAGGGGTTCACATTCGGCAATGGCGAGAGCGGTTTTGGCAATGTCGTGGAGTTGGCAGGGTGTGTTGATGACGTGCCCTGCTGGGCCATTGGGCACACGAATGATGAGTGGCACACGCGTGCACGCATCGTACATAAAACCGCCTTTCATGGTCAGGCCATGATCGCCCAACATGTCACCGTGGTCGCTGGTGAAGATGACGATGGTATTGTCGGCTTGGCCGGTTTCCTCTAAGGTGTCTAAGACACGGCCCACTTGTTCATCTATGAGGGCGATGGCGGCATGGTAACCCACTCGATTTTCCCAAAGGGTTTCTTCGTCGGGAAATGTTTTGCTGGCTCTTTCTAAGCGATGTGCAATGGGGCGATGTTCAAAGGCTTCGTCGGTGGCAAAGTGTTCGGGAAGCGTGTCTTCGTCGATCAGGTTGCGGTATGCTTCTGGATAATTGGTATAAGGACTGTGTGGATCAAAGACGCTCATGCAACAAAAGAAGGGGCGATGTGTGCCTTCTCTGTCGTAGATGTAGTCGATGGTGCGGTTGGCGGCCCAAGTGGTAAAATGAGCTTCTGCACGTATGTGACCAATGCGGTTGCCGTCTTGTTGCCAGCGTTGGAGAATGTCGGGGTGATGAATGGCCAACCACCGCCAGTAGGCATTGTCACAACCTTGATAGGCATTGGGATCGGGTGCCCACTCATATGTGTTGAATCCGTCAAAGCGATGGCGATAATGCATTTCCCACATGTGACCGGCCACGTGTAGTTTGCCAAAGAGTGCGGTGTCATAACCCGCTTCACGCAGGTGAAATGGGAAGAGCACTTCGTCTTGTGGCAACACATCGTGGAGGCGATACACACCGTGTCCAGGGAGGTGTTTGCCTGTCCAAAGACTGGCGCGACTGGGTGTGCAGATGGTGGCATTGACATAACATTGGTTGTATCGAATGCCTTGTGCGGCCAATCGGTCTAAGTTGGGTGTGTGCACACCTTCAACACCGTAACAGCCGAGAGAATCCCAGCGTTGTTGGTCGGTGAGGATGAGTAGGATGTTTGAGGGCATGATTATTCCATAAGGGGAATGGCAAATTGGCGAATCTGCGAATTTGCGAATCAACGAATCTGTGAATCAAAACCCATTCGTCTATGACTCGCTACGCTCGTTGTAGGCTTCGCCTGTGCGTCTATTTGTCTATTCCTGCTTGTTTTTTGGCTTGGGCTAAGGCTTTAAATGATTTTTCTGCGGCGACCCACGGATCATACCCATCTTGTCGCCAAATTTGTGCGGTGACTTCGACGGTAACAGGGCAGGTGATGCCTGCGGCTGAGAGGGCTTTAAAGTAGGCCAATAGGTCGAGTGTACCATCACCGGGCAGTTGGTAGTGAACTTTGCCGTCTTTCATATAACCGTCTTTAACGTGTGTGGAGACAGTGTAAGGTGCGCAGAGGTTCACGCTGTGTTGGAGATCAATGTCGATGACATGGAAATGGCTGATGTCGAAGTTGACCTTGAGGTGTTCGTGTTGGGTTTGTTTCATGAGCCAAGCCACTTTGTCGGGGGTGTCGAGCATTTGACCGGCGTGGGGTTCAATGGCAAAGATGACATTGTGTTTGGCGGCTTGGTCGGCGATAAAGAGCAGGCTGTCGCGCAGTTGGTTTTTGTTTTCTTCCCAATCGCCGTGAATACCTCCTGGAGTACTGACCAAAGGGATCGGTGTCTCTTCAAAATTGAGATCGTTGGCGAGTGCGCAAGCGGCATCAAATTTTTTGAGAACGCTTTCACGCGTGTCACCTTGTGTGCAAATGGGTAAGAGGCACATGATGACTGGCGGCGGATAGTTGAGGTCTTGTAATGTATTAACAAGGCGCCCACGGTCGGATGCACTGAGTTTGTGTGGCGCGGTGGGCCAATCATCACCCACGTTGATTTCAACAGCCTCATAACCGATGTCACGCAAACGGGGTAAGGCTTCAAAAATGTCGATGGTGGGCATGGCGTAGGTGCCGTATCCGAGTTTCATGGAGAACCTTTCAATGAGGCAAATGGCAAACGGCAAATGGCAAACGTGGTGATTCGCATCATATGGGGTGGTTGGGTTGGGTCTTTTGCCATTTTACTTTTGCCGTTTCACTGCTTTTATGCGACGTCTTTTAAACCATCCCATTGATCCCACATGTTATGTGGTAGATCGAACATGATGTCGTTGAGGTTGTGAAATGAGAACCGACTGACCAAGGCCATACGAATGGTGTCTTGGCAATTCATGCTGGCGGTGTGGAGCATGTAGTGATGCCAAAAGACGATGGAGCCCGCAGGGGCGGCGTGTTCGTAGCGGTTGGGTAAATTGGTGAGTTCGGGCACTTCGCCTTTGTTGATTTTCCACCCGTGGGTAATGGGATGCTGTCTAAAGTATTCGGCCACTTTCAGGTGTGATCCGCCCCAGGTGGTAAATCCACCGCCTTGGAGGATGATGTCGCTGACATTGAGGGTCACGGCAATGGTGAATGTGCCGGCCACACCATCGGTAAGATAACCGTCGAGGTGCCCACGTGGGGGTGTCCAATTTTTGTGGCCTGTGGGAAAATTCATTTTACATAAGGGTTTTCCGGGGGGACGCATACGTCCTTTGCCGACGAGTTCTTCGGCCATGTCGTAGGTTGGGTTGTCGTGCAAGGTGGATATGATGGCGGGTTCATCGCTACAGGGTAGGTTGCCTTTTGGTCCGGCGTCGATCCACGATTTGGGATCATTTCTATCGGCCTCAATATGGTCCCAAAGCACATCTTTGGCATTTTCGATTTGGTCTTTGGGCACGACGTTGTGTTTGACAACATATCCGTTTTGCTTAAAGAAGGATTTTTCTTCGTTGGTGAAGTAAGACATGGTGGCTCCTTTGTATCTGTAACTGGACACAGGCAAATATGTTAGAAGGGGAACGATGTCTTATGCTAATATGGTTTGGTGAGAAAGACAACCATTTTTAGATGGCGTCGATTTCCAATTTGTTGTCTGTTGGTGCCGAGCCAAGATCTGGAATTTCGAGCAATGTACCGTTTTGGATGGCAGATTCGTGAGCTATGAGGCCAGGAATGACATATCGTGCGGCATCCCAAACGTTGTTTGGTGGGGTTTGTTTGGCCACACAGGCACGTACAAAATCGTCTACTAAGAATTGGTGCGACCCATTATGGCCATTGGGCAAGTTTTTGAATTCGGCAGGCAAGCGATGAATGGGGTGAATGGGTGCGGCACTGTGGTGTGTGCCGTCATCGGCGGTGACTTTGTTCATGTCGCTGTCTACTTTTTGTGTGGTGCGACGGCATGTGAGTAGGTCATCTAAGTTTTCGGTTTCGGCTCTGTTTTTGGTGAGCCAAACGGCTCCGGCGTTGTTGTGTTCAAAACTACCTTGGGTACCAAACATAGCCATGCGTACGGTGCCGGGGTGTCCGATGCGCCTAAATTCGTTGATGCGAGCCGTGCTGCCGTCTGACATTTTGAAGAGGGCACTTTCATTGCTAAATGGATTTTTCCATTGGTTGGCTGTGTAGATGCCGTCTTCGTGGTGGTCGAGAAATCCTTGACATGAAACATGTGTCATGTGTGCGCCCGTGACAGAGATGATGGTGCTGGTTGAATGTGTGGGATAATACATGGGGGGCACGCCTGCTGTGTCGCGCCAGTTTTCACCACCACGCCATTTGGCTACGTCGTATAGGCCGTGATCCCAATCGTGATAATATTCGCCTTCGGCATAAACGATTTGACCAAAGGCTTTTTTTGAAAATTGCTGACGACAGTAGACAATGGATGGGTAGTAGTAACTGGTTTCACCAATCATATAAATGTTGTTGGTTTGTTCAACGGTGTGAACGAGGGTTTTGATTTCATCGAGGGTGATGCCAGCGGGTACGGCAGAGTAAACGTGTTTGCCTGCATTGAGCGCTTGAATGGCTTGTGGGCCATGAAGCCAGTTTTGGGTGAAGATGGCAATGGCGTCTACATCGGTTGTACAGAGGTGGTCGAGAGAGGGGGAGGTATCCGCAATACCGTGTTTTTCTGCATTTGTTTTGAGTTTTTCCGCATCAAGGTCACAGAGTATGACTTGATCGACATGGGGATGTGCCTTGAAGAGGGTGATAAAGTGTTGGGCAAATGCACCTGTGCCCACAATGCCAATACGTATGCTCATAACGTGCTCCTACCATTTGGGATTGCCAACTTGAATGTCTGATTGTGGGGCTTCGAGAATGCCACCTGTTTTTAGTATGTGATCTTGTAAGGTTGTGATGGAGATGTCTCTGGGTGTGGTGTTGTTTTGGATCGCGATGGCCGATGCAATGCCAGCGGCCTGACCCATGCCCATTGCGGTGGCCGTTACGCGACTGGAAGCCAAGGCTTCGGAGGTGGCCGAGTGACAACGCCCTGCAACGAGGAGGTTGTCGCATTTTTGAGGCAATAAGGTGCGATAGGGAATGTCGTAGGGCGGTGTCCAGGGAATGTCGTGGTAGCCTGCTTTTTTGGCGGGGTGTTTGTCGAGCCGCCACGCACCAATGACCACGACATCGTCTTTGGTGCGGCCTTCAATCACATCTTCACCTGTGAGGATATAGTCACCGACAATACGACGCGATTCACGTGCACCTGCAACCGGGCCTGAGGTCATAAAGTAAGCCTCTTTAAATTCTTCGAGTTCGCGTTGCCAATTTTCAAACATGGTCCATGCGTCTTTGCGGCCTTGTATTTCTGCTTGGGTGAAATCGTTGGGGTTTGTGTTGTCGCCTGGGTAGCGGGTGGCATTGAAGTAGACATCGCGGCCTGAGAAGGTGGCTGGATAAGGACCTGCGTAAAGATTGAGTTCGCCGCGTTTGTGGGCTTGTTCGAGCACGGCGGCACACCGACGGCGCAGGTCGAATGCAGGTTCGAGATAGGCGATGCGAAAGTGCAAGCTCATGGGTTGAAGGGATTCGGCTTTTTCAAAGGGCACACCTGCCCACGCGGCCACATCACCATCTCCGGTGCAGTCGATGACCACTTTGGGGCGAATGGCGGTGAGGCCATTTTTGTTGCTAACGACAACGGCGTCGATGTGTTGGCCATTGGTGATGACATCGGCCACTTGGGTGTGGTAGAGAATTTCGACACCCGATTCTTGAAGGATGGCATCGGCGGCACGTTTGAACCGCTCGGGGTCACAACGGGGGATGACACGTTCGGGGTGCATTTCGACAAAAGAAAAATCGCCGTTGACGTTGTAGCGCAAATTGGGACCTTGACCGGGTTTTATGACACCCATGCGTTCGAGCATTTCAAAAACGATGCCTCCCACAACAGGTTGGCCGGTGCGTTCGTCTACAAAGCCGTCAAAGGCCGAACCGATGGTGGCGGTGAAGAACCCACCTGAGAAGCCGTTGCGTTCAATGACCATGGTTTTGGCACCTGCGCGTGCGGCGGAAACGGCGGCGCCAATTCCCGCTAAACCGGAGCCACAAACAAGTACGTCGGGTGTGGCCGTGATGGGAAGTTGTTTGGAATATGTGAGCATGGGAAACCTCAAAAGAATGGGCGAATGGACGAATCGGCGAATAGACGAATAGACGAAAAGGCGAGAATCTTGCAATATACTTTGGGAGGGGAGGATTCGCTGATTCGCAGTTTCGCTGATTCGTTTATTCGCTTTTTGTTTCAATACTATTGATGGCGTTTATGCCAATGATTTCGAGTGCGGTGTCTCCTGATGGGGGTTGCA
>JAYODI010000047.1:0-9634 GCA_038279365.1 Candidatus Latescibacterota bacterium
GCTTTACCCTTCACGCGAATATATCCAGGTGCTTTTTTCTTTTCCTCTTTTGCAACACCTGCACTCGAGGTCGAAACAGAACCACCTGTTTGTCCTGCCGCAGCTAAAATGGTTTGATCGAAGACTACTTCTTCCTCTGCAAACTCAAATTTTACGTCTTCTACAGCATTTTGCTGAGCACGCCAATCAATCACTGTTTCAATCCCACCAAAATAAACCCCTGTGCCAATCACCCCAGCACAGAGAAATCCAATCATATTTAACATTTTTGATCCTTTCAATTTTGCGAGCAATGTTGCTTCAGTTGTTGTGGCATAAAGCATCAAGGGCAAGGCCGACATCACCTTGCGTGTGAGCTTTGATGTGGGTCGTTTTTCTTGCAATGCCTCACCAACCAACGGCATCAAATCGTCGCGTAACCGATTGCGCGCCACTTGCAAGCGCCCCGTCACCGTGCTTTCGGGCACTTCCAAAAACGTGGCCATTTCAGGGTAAGTCATCCCTTCCATATAATGCAACAGCACCGCTTCGCGATAAATATCGGGCAGCCCTTCAACCGCCTTTAAAACCGCCTCTTTGGTTTGGCCCACTTCAAACACCTCATCTGGCAATGCAGCCACCGATTTTTGTGACACCTCATTGTCCACCGTATCAATCGGCACAGAAGTGTGTTGGCGTTGCAACCACTTGTTAGACAAGTTCACAGAAATACCGCGCAACCACCCTGCAAACTTCTCTGGCGACTGTAACGACTTCAAGTGCACGTAAGCCTCCACAAACGCATTTTGAACCACGTCTTCTGCCGACGAAAAGTTGCCAATGCGCCCAACCACCAAAGCAAACACACGTCCTTTGTGTGTATCCACCAAATTTTCATAAGCAGACGTATCGCCCGCCAACACCTGACGAACCAGTGCCGCATCGTTTTTTTGCATCGCAACTCCCAATAACCCGTGAGTCATCGTCCCAGTGTCAAAACCCACACCAGAAACACCCACCAACTCACGTAACTTTTACACGGCCGTGTAATCAAACAAACCAGAAGGCCAAAGATCGAATAACCGACGATTTCACTCTGACCTTATCGCCTGCTGTATATAAGTGACGCTTCAGAGACAAATCCTAAACAAAAAAATCATAGCAGCCCGATTCAAGCGTGTCAAACCACACATTTAATCCACGCACAAAAACATTAATGCTTACAGAAACTATATTTTATATATAATGTATTATTCTAATAATAAATTACTTACAGACATATTTATCCAATAAATACATTTAATTAAAAACCCCAAATAAGCACAAACAAAAAAAATCAAAAATCCCCCTTGACAGATCCCAATGAGAAATATATATTTTGGCATCAAATGATTCGACATCGAACTATTTGACACTTTTAAAACGAGTAGCTGCTCAAAAAATGAGATAAAGGTTTTTATGCCCACACACCACAAAGGCACCGATTCTGAAGTGCGCGCACTCAATGCCTACATCAAATTGCTTCGTGCATCAGAATCCATCACAGCAAGATTAATTGCCTTTTTACAAAAAGAAGAGGGATTCACCATCAGTCAATTTGGTGCCCTCGAAGCCTTGTATCATTTGGGACCGCTCAGCTTAAAAGATATTGGAGAGAAAATGCTCAAAAGTGGGGGCAACATCACAACCGTCATTGACAACCTCGAAAAACAAGGCCTTGTGAAACGCCAGCGCTGTGACAAAGATCGTCGCGTCATTTATGCCCACCTCACACCAGAAGGTGAAAAACGCATTGCCAATTATTTTCCCAGGCACGTTGCTGAAATTGAAAGAGAAATGAACACCCTCTCCCCCGAAGAATTGGCCGAACTTGGGCGTTTATGCAAAAAGTTAGGCCTTAAAACTTAAATCACAATTCTACAGAAACCTGCTCATTTTTTTTAGCCATATACTTCGATATTAAAATATCCGACATCGACAGAAAGGAGCCTTTTAAATTTTAGGCACACAACTTGTCCATCCATGTTTTTTTAAAATCATACTCAGGAGAACCACAATGTTTAAAAAACTCATCCAAACCAACAACGATACCACAGCCTTTCTCTTGCGACTTATCTTAGGTCTTGTATTTTTTCCACACGGCGCACAAAAAATGCTCGGATGGTTTGGTGGTTACGGCTTTTCAGGCACCATGGGATTTTTCACAGACACAATGGGTATCCCAGCCCTCTTCGCCTTTTTGGCCATCGCCGCCGAATTTTTTGGAGCCATTGGCCTCGTCACAGGTTTTCTCACGCGCATTGCGGCCTTTGGCATTGGCGCAGTCATGATCGTTGCCACCACCGTCCATTGGTCCAACGGCTTCTTTATGAACTGGTCTGGTACCCAAGCCGGTGAAGGTTTTGAATATCACATCCTCGCATTGGCCATCTCTATTGCCGTTCTCATCAAAGGCGCAGGACGCTGGTCTATAGATCAGGCGCTATCAGACAACAACACCCAAGAGGAAACACCCAATGTCTACGCCGCTGCCTCCTAAAACACGCATTGTGAGTGCACATCTCAAAGTGACAAACTTGAAACGTTCGCTTGCATTTTACACAAACACCTTGGGTTTTTATGCGCACACACCTCAAGCACACCAAGCCGAGCTTTCTGCATCACCAGAAAGTGCCACTTTGATTCACCTGCTTGAGCACCCCAACGCACAACCCAAACCGCGCCACACCACAGGGTTGTTTCACATTGCCATTCGCGTACCCAGCCGCCCTGCATTAGCGCAAGTTATTCGCCGGTTACACGAACAGCAATGGCCGTTGTTGGGTGCATCGGATCACGGCGTTAGCGAAGCCCTTTACCTCAATGACCCCGATGGCAACGGGTTGGAAATCTACACCGATTTGCCACACGAGCAATGGCCCACACAAGGTGACAAGGTGGCCATGTATTCGGCCCCCTTAAACGTGCAAAACTTGCTGCAAGAAGCAACAGATCGCAACGACACACACTTGCCATCAAGCACCGACTTGGGGCACATTCACTTGCAAGTTTCATCCCTTGCAACGGCAAAACAATTTTACTGTGACCTCATTGGTTTTGATGTGCGCCAAGACAACTACAACGGTGCCCTCTTTGTGGCTGCCGATGGATACCATCACCACTTAGGGCTCAACACCTGGGCCAGTGCAGGCGCACCTTCACCGCCAACCAACAGTGTTGGCCTCGATGCTTTCACCATTGCAATACCAAACACAGAAACACTCGAAGCCATTGCAAATCGCTTCAAAAAAGCCAACATCACATTTGAGAAAACGCAAAATAAAATCACAACTCAAGACACAGATCACAACACGCTCATCCTGTCTGAGCAATAAAGGAGCAATACCATGATCACCAAAAGACCTTCAAACGAACGCGGTCACGCCAATCACGGTTGGCTCGATGCCCGACACACCTTTTCATTTGCCAGTTATCGCGATCCCAAACACGTCTCTTTTCGTGCCCTGCGTGTGATGAACGAAGACCACATTGCACCAGGTCGCGGGTTTCCAACACACCCGCACGACAACATGGAAATCCTCACCTACGTGCTCGAAGGGGAACTCAAGCACGAAGACAGCATGGGCAACGGCGCCACCATTCGCCCTGGCACCATCCAAACCATGAGTGCAGGCACAGGCATCATGCACAGTGAGGCCAATGCCTCACAAGAAAACGAAGTTCACCTGTATCAAATCTGGATCATTCCAGAAGCCCAAGGCCTCAAGCCCAATTATGGGGAATACACCTTCGACACCGAAGGGCGCAACGGACACTTGCAACTCATCGCATCTCGCGATGGTCGTGAGGGGTCCGCTCAAATCAACCAAGACATCAGCCTCTACACCACCGTCTTGGAAAATGGTCAAAGCGTCACCCACAACCTGTCCGAAGGCCGTCACGCCTGGGTGCAAGTGGCCCGTGGCAGCATCACCCTCAACGGTGAGCACTACGAAACCGGCGACGGTGCCGCCATCAGCGAAGAATCAACCCTGACCCTAACTGGCCAAGACAAAGCCGAAGTCCTCCTCTTCGACTTAAACTAAAAAGTATCCCCTTCCTAAAAAGGAAGGGGATACTTCAATCCTCCTGCTGAAAGGGTCTAAAAACTTCAATCCCACCCACGGGTGGTGTGGGCCGTTGTGCAGTTGGTGTGGCGGTGTGGGGTGTGTGCGGAAGGGGCGTGTGGAACACGCGGTGGTGGTGGGAACTGCGCGGGCAGGTAAGGGTGGTTTAGGCGCGTAAAAACACCGAACACCATTCAAAGCCCCTCGCGGCCAGCGAGCGACTTTTTTGCATCCTTTTTTTGTCGTTAAAAAAAGGATGACGCCGTAGGCACCACAAGCAACCAAACCAGTCATATCACCAAACACCTTAACGCCCCAACCCAATTCTCCAAGGAACTCAAAATGCCCAACATCGCCAACATCCGAATCGCCGCCATTCAAGGCAGCGTCCGTCCCAACAACTTCACCGCCAAAGCCCTCAAACTCGCCATAGACGAATTCACCAACCACCCCGAAGTGCAAGTGGATCTCATCGACCCAACAAATCTCACCCTGCATCTACCCGGTCAAGGCGATGACCACACCGACGCCGAAAAAATTCAAGAAATCGTCGAAAATGCCACGGGTGTCATCCTTGCCACCCCCGAATATCACGGCAGTTATTCCAGCACCATGAAACTCATCATCGACAACCTCGGTTTTCCGTCAGCACTCTCAGGCAAACCCATTGCCCTACTCGGTGTGGCCGCCGGTCACATTGGCGCCATCAAAGCCCTCGAACACCTGCGCTCCATCGCTTCTCACGTAGGCGGTCACCCCTTGCCCCTCCCCATCTCCATTGCAGGTGTCCAAAAAGTATTCGACGATGATGGCAACTGCACCGACCCACGCAGTGAAAAAGCCATTCGCAGCGTAGCCACCAACTTGCTCGACTACATTCACAACAACATCTGCCCACGCATCACCCTCGAATCCATCTTGCGTGAAGGTACGCTGGTTTAAGCAGAAATGAAGTCGTTGGATAAAAAGCGATCAGCAGTCAGCAGTCAGCAATCAGCAGTCGGCAGTTGGCAGTCAGCAATCAGCAGTCAGCAGTTGGCAGTCAGCAATCAGCAGTCAGCAGTTGGCAATCAGCAGTCAACCCATCCATTGCCCTTGGGTGCGGGTTTAAATGGATTGCTGATCGCTAACGATTGACCGCCACTGGATTCGATACGCACATAACCACACAGCTTTCATACTTACAAAAAACGCCACTTGGTCAAAACCAAGCGGCGTTTTTTTATCATCCAATTACAATTGTGTTCTATTCCTGCTCAAACTGACTCGCGTGCTTCTCAAAAAAGTCTGTTCGGGGTTCTAAGAACTTCACCGTATGTGTCTCAGCATTTTCCATAAACGCATACACCGGCTCAAAAATACGTTCCCAACGCCAAAACGATTCATCCACCCCCAAATAATCACGCACGGTTTCCGTACCCTCTGGCGCAACCGAATGCAACAGCACCGTGGCTACCCGCACCATATGAAACGCATCCATTAACCCTTGGCGACGCACACCTTCTTCGGTTGAATCATTAAACGGTTTGCTCTGGTTCCAAAGCTGATTAATTGCGCGGATATACGTACCCACCTTGTTTATAGCCAACGGAAAATCGTGCAAATACATCGCCGCTTCAAAATCCAAAATCACGTCTTCCGACTGCGCCAAAATTTCTGCGCTGATATCACCTACCGGAATTCGACCCTCATAAAATTTTTGCACCGTATAAAAACAAGACCGAATGGCACGATTAAACGTATTGCTCAACAAATGCCCATCTTTTAAAACCGGATCGCCTTCTTTTTCTTTGGCCGTTGGGTTTAACGGCTTGGGCCTAAAGCTGGTACTGCGTCTACTCAAACCCAAACTCAAAAAGTGAATGCGCAACTGTTCGGGCATATAATAACCCAACAAATCATCGGCCATAGGTGGTTTAATATCCCCACTGCTACTCGCCTTTTTATCCAAAAACAACACATGACAGTTCGCAATCAAATGCGGCAATTGCAACTGTCCATCAGGTGGATCAACCTGTGGATCTTTGCCCTGCATCCCCATAAACATCGACATTTCGGGCAAACTATAAAAGAATACATTGTCTTCACCAATAAATTGATATACCTCGGCCTCAGGTGAACACCACCAATCTTTCCATTGCTCTTTATCTGCACCGTGTTCTTCCAAAAAAGCCGACGTAAACGAAATGGGTGCCCACAAAGATTCGGGCCAAACCCAAAACGTCAAATCTTTCAAATCTTCCAACACCGGTGTGGGAATCCCCCATTCCAAATTGCCCGTCAATCGAAACGGCACCAGCGTTTTGCCCACCCGATACCGAATGCCGTGTTCACCCAAAATTCCGCGTCCCGTTTCCAAATCCTCCAAGCTCTCAAAAACCAATTGAACAGAATTGGCGCGCCCTTCTTGTTGTGTATGATTGGGCAACAAAGAAACCACCTGTTCCAAACTTTCAATCTGATCTTTGGTCACATGAATAATGGGCGGTTCAAAATATTCACGCATTGTGCGAATCACAAAATCACGCCAACGGCTGTCGCTACCCAACCCATTCACCCAAGCCTCAAGCAAAGGTTTAAACGCGGGCAACTTCAAATACCAATTGGCCACCTCACGCATCTCGGGCACCTCACCCGAAAGCGCACTCTTGGGATTGATCAAATCTTTGGGTTCATATTGATGCCCCAAAGAACATTCATCGGCATAAGCCTTTTCCGACCGGCACCCTTCCACGGGGCAACTGCCCAACACCTGTCGGCCATTCAAAAACGTTTCGCGTTCGGCATCGTAAAATTGCCGTGTGCTCAATTTTTCCAAATGCCCATTTTCATACAACGTCTTTAAAAACCAAGCGCCAATCTCTTTGTGAATTTCACCATAACGTCCAATGCCCGATGCTGCAAAAAGACTCGGTTCAATATGATACGCTTTCAGTGTTTCTTTTTGATGCTGATGGTTGTGCAAAACAAAATCGTCAATACTGCCATCAAAAGCACCCGAAGCAACCAACTGACGGTGCGTTTCAACAATGGGCGATCCATAACAATCGGTGCCAGAAACAAAAATCACATTATCCGATCCAATCCGATCCTTCAAAAAACGCGCCAGCATATCGGCATGCACAAACACACCGCCTATATGCCCAAAATGCAGTTCCTTATTGCCATAAGGCATACCTGCCGTTATCACCGCACGTTTAGGAAACCGTGGCCGTTCCCGTTTTGCCTCATCCGACATATTATCCTCCAATAATCTCATCAAAAAGCCCACTGCGAAAAATGTCACAGCGGGCGATCTTAAAATCAAATCTGTTTAGGCACACCAACCATCCGCTACAACGGCACAATATGAGGCATTATCGGTTGCTGTTGCACATCAAATGTAAACCGAAAAAGTGTCATCTCTCAAACCCAATTAGAATTTAAAATGAACCCATTGCAGCTCTTAAAGCTATACGAGAAAGCCGTGAAAGTCAAGGCGCATCTCTCATAAATATAAGCCATTACCCCCGCGCTGGCTCTGGCATTTCGGCACGGCATTTGGCGGCCAATTCGGCCAAATGTCCATCGTGTGCACGCACTTGTTCCAAATGTCGCATCCGATCAAGTCCTGCGGTTGCCACCATCTTCTCACCATAAATACGGTCAATCCAAAAACGCGCATGGGCACTGATATATTTTTTCAAAAATGCAATATGTTCTTCGTCTTCAGGAAACCGTGCACTGCAATTGATCGTAAACATCCGTCTGCTGGCACTCCCACCAAAAGCAGCGTGTTTCAAATTGTGGTTAAACAGCACCACATCACCAGGCTTTGTTTCCAAAGCCACTGCAGGCATGTCTTTGCCCGTTATACCCCATTTTTCATCTGATGATCGCACACCTGCTTGCAAGGCATTGGCAAACCCATCGTCTAAATGGTGACTCCCTGGAATCACCCGCAAACAACCCGTATCACGCGTCACGTGATCCAGATAAAACGCAATCTTCACAAACCGAACGCTTTTCCCCCACCCATCCGAATGCCAACCCGTATCCCCAGCATAATAATTGCCATCTGACCCCACATAATTAAAATCATCGCCCAGCACACCCGCCAAAATATCGTGAATGCGTTCATCATCCAACAACGCACACAATCGCTCGTGTTGATCAATAAACGGCACAATACACGAGCGGCGTTCCCCATCGTGTGGCTTACCGCCATGCCCACCACCATGATCTGCCCAAATCGCTTCAAAAGCGTTCACAATCTCATCCTTCACATCGGCCATCAACCCAGGAAAAGACAAAAATCCAAACGTTTCAAAAAACGCTTTTTGCTGTTCAGATAACAAAAACATATGTGCACCCTTTTCTTTTTTAATCAGTTCTGTGGAACTCACAATCTATTTTGACGTTAAATTATAGAACAAATCCATTTATCGCAACCGATTATCAACACATTCTTATGCACAAATTAAAACACGTCCTCATATTATACTTCAGCCTCCTTACCACCTCCGTCTTTGCCATAGGGGTGGGAGAACCCGTTGACAGCTTTCGCCTCGTTGATCTTGAAGGCACCTTTCATTCCGACACCGACTATCGGGGCAAAGTGCTCATCCTCGCAGTGATCGGATACAACTGAGGTACCTGTTTGGCGGCGGGTCCGTCACTCGAATCAGAGCTTCACCAAGCCACCCAAAGCAGTGATGTGGCCATGTTGGGTCTTGATGTATACAACGGCAGTCGGGCCCAACTCACCGGTTTCAAAACCGTTGCACGTGTCACATTCCCTCTCTTACAACAAGCCGCCGACAACACCAACAGCTTCAGCCGAGAAGACCTCATCGTGGTTGGGCAAGATGGCATCATTCGCTTTTATGGCCAGGTTGCATCAGCATCTGCGCGCAAAAGTGCCCAAGAAGTCGTCAATGCCCTGCTCACCAATCGCCCCATGGTTCAACCCATTCTCAGTTCACTCTTTTTTGACCGCCAAGTGTCCTTTGGTGAAACACGCACCACACAAGTCACCATTCAAAACATTGGCAATGCCCCGCTCACAGTAACAGGCGTTCAAGCCAGTTTTGGCAACTTTTCTGCACCCAATCTGCCCATCACCATTTCCCCAGGCACTTCGCAAAAGCTCGATGTCGTATTTATTGCCGACACACCCGGCATCCTTTCTGGCAACATCACATTTTACTCCAATGCCGACCCATTCCAAGTGGCAATCACCCCCATTACTGTTGCACAACCACCAGTCACATCCATTCCCCAAGCCGACATCAATGGCAATGGCATCATCGACTTTCCCGACTTTCTCACCTTTGCCCAGTCTTTTGGTAAACCACACACCATTCTCGACTTCAACCAAAACGGCACCGTAGACTTTCCAGACTTCCTCATTTTTGCCCAATCTTTTGGCCAATCGGTTAAATAACAAGCTAAATAGACGAGATAAACTCCCGCAGATCACTCGCCAAGCTCGTTGTTGCCTACATCTATGCGCTGATTCGTTGATTCGTTGATTCGTTGATTCGCCAATTCGCCAATCCGTTCATCCG
>JAYODI010000047.1:9734-44250 GCA_038279365.1 Candidatus Latescibacterota bacterium
TGATTCGTTGATTCGTTGATTCGTTGATTCGCCAATTCGCCAATCCGTTCATCCGTTGATTCCCCAATTCACGCCTTTTCTCTTGACACCACTTCTGTGTTCGGCTATTTTTTCCACCCAAAGCAATGACAGAGAAAAGTAACCCGTCTCCAACCTCAAGAGAGAGGATGTGTCTTAGGCTGAAAACACATCCGATGGTATGAATGGGTGAAGTTCCCTCTCGAGCTGCAAAGCTGAATGGGGCAGAAAGAGGAAATAAGAAAGAAGAACACCACTCACGCAGGTGATTTTATCTTCTTCCTTCTCTCTTTTATCTTCTTCCCGCCTCTATTAAGTTGCGCCGGTTGTCCACCGTCAATGTGACCCAATGGCACCTGCCATTGACAAAGTGGCATCTGCAATCACAGATGCAATTAGGGTGGTACCGCGGAAGATGCTCTTTCGTCCCTATGGGTGACGAAGGAGTTTTTTTTATTTTTTTCAAGGAGTTCCCATTGGCCTCAGACATCGACCTCGCATCTCTCCACGCTCTCGAAATTCGCACACTGCGCGCCTTTGAAAACAAGGCTCATGCCGAACAAACCGATGCACAACTACAAAATGAATCTGGCATTGGAGAAGGCCAAGTGCGCCGTGCCGTAGAATGGCTCATCTCCAAATCGCTTCTCGAAATCACCAACGAAACCGCACATGCCATTATATCGCTCACAGAAGTGGGGCAAGACTTTCTACAAAAAGGCGCCACTCCCGAATCTGCCCTTTTATCGCGTGCGGCAACCGAAAGCATCACCCTCAAAGATCTGCAAGACGACGACCGCTTTGACAAAGGATCGTGGGGCAGTGCATTTGGTGGGCTCAAAAAAGATGGCCTCATCGACATCGACAAAGGCGCCATCAAAATTGTCGATGTCGATCAAGCAACCTTCTATACAGAAAGGCTCATACCCGACTTATTTGGCAAATTTAAAGATTCCGAGTCAGGCCTTGCGCTCGAAGATTTTGCACCTGAAATGCAAACATACATTCAAGCCAATGCCCGAAAACGCGGTGGGGGCAAAGGCCCCATTCGCCTCGATGAACGCACCGAACGCACCTATCGCCTTACCCAATTAGGCCAACAAGTCCTTGCCGATGTGGTATCGGCCAATCTCACGGGTGACGAAATTTCGCAACTCACGCCCACCATGATTCAAGACGGATCATGGAAAGGTGCAAGTTTCCGCCGGTACGACCTCTCCATCAAACCACCTCGCATCCTCATGGGCAAGCATCATCCTTACCGTACCTATCTTGACAACGTGCGCCGCAAACTGCTCTCACTGGGCTTTGAAGAAATGAAAGGCCCCCTTGTCGAAACCGAATTTTGGAACATGGATGCCCTCTTTATGCCCCAGTTCCACGCGGCACGTAACATTCACGATGCTTATTATGTCAAAGAACCCACAAAATCAAAACAAGCCGAAGAACCCTTTTTCTCTCGTGTTGCCCAATCCCATCAAAACGGTGGAGATACAGGCTCACGTGGCTGGCGCTACGAATTTAATGCCGAACGCTCTCGCCAACTTATTTTGCGCAGCCAAGGCACAGCCCTTTCGGCACGCACGCTCGCATCAGGCCCAAACAACCCAGGCAAATACTTTAGCATTGCCCGTTGTTTTCGCCACGACGATGTCGATGCCACCCACGCCGCCGACTTCTTTCAGGTAGAAGGCATTGTCTTAGGCGAAAGCATCACCTTTAGAAGCCTTGTGGGTCTCCTTAAAATGTTTGCCCTCGAAGTGGCCGAAGCCGAAGCCGTGCGGTATGTGCCCGACTACTTCCCATTTACCGAACCCTCTGTCGAACTCCAAGCCAAACACCCCACCCTCGGCTGGATCGAACTGGGCGGTGCGGGCCTCTTTCGCCCCGAGCTCACCCGCCCCTTAGGCGTAGACGTACCCGTCATTGCCTGGGGCCTTGGTGTAGACCGAATGGCCATGGTCGCCCTCGGCATCAACGACATTCGCGACCTCTTTAGCTCAGACCTTGACTTTGTTCGCAACCGGAGATAACCATGCCTACCATCACCGTCATTAAAGAAGACCTCGAACGCCTCGCCGGGCAAACCTACACCATGCCCGACCTCGAAAAAGCTCTCGAATATGCCAAAGCCGAAGTAAAAGTAGACGACAATGATGGCAAACTGCGCGTGCAACTCAAAGACACCAACCGCCCAGACTTATGGTCGTCTGAAGGTTTGGCACGCCAACTCAAAGGCCACCGAGAAACCCAGCACCCCAACTACACATTTTTCAACACCCCATCCACCAAGCGTGAACTCCACGTTGATCCACAACTGCAAAACATTCGGCCCTACATTGCCGCCTTTGCTTGTGAAGGCATCACCGTAGACGAAGCCGCACTTGAGCAACTCATTGAAGCCCAAGAAAAACTCGCCGACGGATATGGCCGAGGTCGCAGCACTGTGGCCATTGGCATTTACGACGCTTCATCTATTCAATACCCCATTCAATACCAAGCAGTTGATCCCGACACCACCACCTTTGTGCCACTCGAATTTGAAAAAGAAATGAGTCTGCGCCATATTCTCAAAGATCATCCCACAGGCGCAAAATATGCACACCTGCTTCAAGGCCTTGACAAGTTTCCCATCATTCGCGATGCCAAAAACGAAGTGCTTTCCATGCCGCCTGTGATCAACAGCCAAACCTTGGGCCGCGTGGAAGTCGGCGACACACACCTCTTTTGTGAAGCCACTGGCACCGAACTTGATAGCGTGTTGCTCACCATTGCAATACTTGCTGCCAACATGGCCGACCGCGGTGGCACCATTCACCCTGTCACCATCAAATATCCTTACGACACACCACGGGGCCGAGAAATTTACAGCCCCACCGACCTCACCGAAGTCGTCAAGGTCAACACCGCAGAAATTCGTCGCCTCATCGGCACAGACCTTTCTGCCCAACAAATCGAAACAGCACTCCAAGCCATGGGCTATCGCAACATCTCCGTGCAAGACACCCACGTCTTGGCCCAACCCGCACCCTATCGCGATGACATCTTACACCCCGTAGACATCATCGAAGATGTGATCATTTCCATTGGATACGAATCGTTTGAAGCCGAAATGCCCAAAGACTTCACAGTGGGCAAAGCCGCACCCATCGAAGATTTATCCGACCGTTTTCGCAACCTCATGGTCGGCTGTGGTTTTCAAGAAATCTTCTCCCCCATCTTGGGTTCCCGAGAAGAACAAACCACACAAATGTGCAACCCCGACAACAAAATTGTCGAAATTGCCAACCCCATGTCCGAATTTTATAGCTCCGTGCGTGGCTCGCTTCTGCCCGGCCTCTTGCGTGTCGAAAACACCAGCCGCCGTGCCAAATATCCACATCGCACCTTCGAAGTCGGTGATGTCGCCGTCATCGATCCCGAACAAAACTACGGCACCCGTACCGACATTCTATTGTGCGCCCTCGAATCGGGTGAAGACGCCAACTTATCCAACATCCAAAGTTACCTCGAAGCCTTGGCTTATCACCTCCACATCAATTATACCTTGCGTCCCATCGATCATCCTTCTTTTTTACCTGGGCGCGCAGGTGAAATTTGTGTCAACGATAAAGCTTATGGCATCATAGGTGAAATACATCCCAACGTGCTCGACAACTGGGGCATTGCCATGCCAACCAGCATATTTGAAATCAACATCAACATTGCGGAGTAAACATGGACAAGCTACGCGTAGGCATTCTTGGGCTGGGGCGTGGTTACACCCACCTCAAAAACTTTCTCGACCTTGAAAACGCCGAAGTCATTGGCGCAAGTGATTGGTATGCCCCCCGCCACGAACGGGCCCAAAAACTCATCAGCGAAAAAGGGGCCTCTGTAAAACTCGTCAAAGAATATGACGAACTGCTGGCCCTTAAACCCGATGCCATTGTGGTGGCCAGCAACGGCAAAGTTCAAGTAGAACATGCCTGCCAAGCCCTTGAGGCCGGATGCCATGTCTTATCCGAAGTGCCCGGTGCCTACACCCAAGAAGAATGTATGCGCCTGCGCGCCACCGTAGAAAGCACTGGCAAAACTTATATGTTGGGTGAAAACACCTGCTACTGGGATTTCTTTCGTTACTTTCGCAAATGGGTGCAAGAAGATCTCTTTGGCCCCATCTCCATTGCCGAAGGCGAATACATCCACTGCTTGCCCGCCACCTTAAGGTTACCAGACGGCTCCACCCTCACCCCATCCAAAGCCCAAGCCGAAGGCCACACCAATACCACACCCATTTGGCGTGCCGATCAGCCCCCCATTCAATATCTCACACACGACCTCGGCCCACTCCTCGAAGTGCTCGACGACCGCTGTGTCTCTGTCTCTTGCCAAAGTGCGCCTTATCATTGCACCGATGCGCCTTTGCGTTCCGATGGCCAAATAGCCACCTTCAAAACCGCCAAAGGTTCCCTCATCAAAATCATGGTCACCCTCAGCACCCGTCGCCCCAGCGAACACCGCTACCGCATTTTTGGCGTCGAAGGCGGAGCCGAATGGTTCAGCTACGAAAAATCTGCCCGACGCTTTACCCGCCACAACGAAGAACGCGACGGTTGGGAAGTCATCCCCGTGGGTCTTGGTGCGCGCGGTGACGACACCTCAGCAGGCCACGGCGGTGCCGACCTCAAACTCAACCGCCATTTTACCGAAACCATTCTCAATGGCACGCCCTCTCCCATCGACGTCTATCGCGCCATCGAATACAACCTCCCTGGCATCTTGGCAAACAAATCTGCCGAATTGGGTGGTGCACCAGTGCCCATTCCCGACTTTCGCCCAAAACCGTTTACAACCACCACCTTCTGGGATAGCTTAGGCCTGCCAACAACCGAACCACAGGGCAAACCCTTTGTTCCACAAGAAACCGAGTAAATATGTTTGAGCACCCCTTCAACTTTGACCCCACATATGGCTACAACAAAGAAGCCTTGCTCAACGTAGGTCTACCCAACGCACCCACAGATTTTGATACCTTCTGGCAAGACACATTTTCCCAAACACAATCTGTTCCGCTTCAGATCCAAAAGGAACCTGAAACGACCACAAGTGCCAATGTCGATGTCTTCACCATTTCATTCCACACCCTCGACAAAATCCGCATCGGTGGTTGGCTTGTCGCACCCAAAAACACGCAACCCACTTCTGGTTTTGTCATCAGCCATGGGTATGGTGGTCGCACCGAACCCGTGCTCAACTTCCCCATTCCCAACGCCGTTGCGCTCTTACCATGTGCCCCAGGTTTTCACCGCTCGGCACACACAGAAATACCCAACACATCTCAGAAACATGTGATCCATCACATCGAAGATCGCAACACCTATATCATTCGCCACAGTGTCGCCTCTTTGTGGTCTGCCGCCTCCGTCTTGCTCGAACTTTACCCCACCATCCAAAATCAGCTATACTTTAGTGGAGGCAGTTTTGGGGGTGGTTTGGGCGCACTGGCCCTTCCTTGGGATGCCCGCTTTAAAAAAGCCCATTTAAGCGTGCCCACATTTGGGCATCACCCCATTCGGCTCCAATGTCCCTGCAATGGCAGTGGCGAGGCCGTACGGCTTTTGCACCAAGAAAAACCAGAAATAGCACACACGCTCCAATATTTCGATGCGGCAACAGCAGCCAGTCACATCCAAATCCCAGTGCTCGGATCACCTGCCTTGTTCGATCCGTCTGTTCCGCCCCCTGGTCAATTTGCCGTATGCAATGCCCTCAGCAACATGCATATCTTAAGTGCCGGCCATTTCACATACGACACACAAGTAGAAGAACAAAAAACCTTACAACAAGAACTGACCAAATGGTTCACATCCTCATAACAAACCAAGGAGAAACAAAATGCCAAATCTCGCATTTCTATCCACTGCCCACACCCACACCAAAGGTTTCCTCAAAACCGTCTCCGAAAAAGAAGGCACCAACCTCGTCGCCATCTGGGACGACATGGAATCACGTGGCCAAGCCTTTGCCGATCAGTACAGCTGTGATTTTTCTGCAGACCTCGACGCCGTTATCAGCCGAGACGATGTAGACGGTTTCATCATCTGTGTCGAAAACACGCGTCACCTGCCCCTCCTCAAAGCCGCCATCCCCACAGGCAAACCCATCTTCTGCGAAAAGCCATTTACCACAACGGCAGCCGAAGCAGCCGAAGCCTTGGCACTTATTCGCGAGCACAACACCATCGTGCACATGGGTTATTTCCAACCCTTCTCAGCCGCAATGCAAGGCGTGATTCAACACGTTGCTTCTGGTGCATTGGGCACCATCACACACGCACGTTATCGCAACGCCCACAACGCCGCTTATGGTCGATGGTTCGACTCGCCCGAACTCGCCTGGTTCCACGACCCAGCCCTTGCGGGTGGTGGTGCTTTTATGGACATGGGCACACATGCCGTCCATCTCATGCGCACCGTCTTAGGCCCCGTTGAAAAAGTATTTGCAACCATCAGCAACAAGTCGGGCATCTACACCACCGTTGATGATAACGGTGTCGCCATCTTCCAATTTGCCAATGGCTGTGTGGCCACCATTGAAGGATCTTGGGTGCAAACTGGCGGTTTAAGTGGCATCGAAGTCGTTGGCAGTGAAGCAACCCTCTTCCAACATCCTCAGCACGGACTCGTAACTGCAAAACCCCGTGAAGAACCCGTTGCTGTTGCCCCAGGCCAAGAAAAGCCCACCCGCGTAGATCGCCTCGTTGCCGCCATAGAAGGCAAAGTCTCCAAAGAAGAACTCGATGCCGACCTCGTTTGTGCCGCCGATGCCGTGGCCATTATGGAAGCCTGTTACACATCCAACAAAACAGGTGGATGGGTCGATGTGGCAACCATCTAAAGTTAAAAAACACTTGTAAAACCAAAATCCGCGTGCCATCTTGCACGCGGATTTTTATTTACCATCACCAAACATACAGGAGCAGCGTATGCCCCTCAAAATTGGCCTTTCAAAAACCGACATCACCCCTCCCATTGGCATTTTTTTAGCCGGATATGCCAACCGCTTGGAACCCTCTGAAGGGGTATATCTCCCACTTACAGCAACTGCCATTGCAATAGATGACGGCAAAGCGGAAGCCCTGATCATAGGCGCCGAAATCCTCGGTTTTTACGAGCACACCCAACGTGTGCGTCAGCGCATTGGCGAAAAAACAGGCCTCCAGCCTCACCAAATCATCCTCAACGGTTCCCACACCCACTGTGGCCCCGTCTTGCGAGAAGTAGACCGCGAACGACACGGCAATATCGATGATCATTATCTTGAACAACTCATAGAAAAAGTCGCCACCTGTGCTCATCAAGCCTGGCAAAACCGAGAACCATCCATCCTCAAATTTGGCACCGGCACCTGTAACTTTGCCGTCAACCGACGCCTTCCCGATGAAAACGGCATTTTCCAAATGCGCCCCAATCCCAATGGCCCCGTCGATCACACCGTTTCTGTGCTCGCCATTGAAACACCCACAGGCCAAACAAAAGGGGTGCTCTTTTCTTATGCCTGCCATCCCACCAGCCGAGGTGGGTTGCTCATTGGTGGCGATTATGTGGGTTTTGCCTTACAACACATTGAACAAAACAACAATCTCACGGCTTGTTTTTTACAAGGTTGCGCCGGAGACATCAAACCTGGTCCAGCAGATGCAACAGCCACCACCTTTACCCCACGAACCATTGAGCAGGTGCAAGCAATCGGTGAACAATTAGGGCAAGCCGTTTACAATATACTTCAATCACAAATGCTCACACCCATTGATGGCGAACTCCACATTGCCACCCAAACCATTGTATTGGAAATGGAACCGATCACCCATTCACAAATTGAAGCAGGCCTCCAAGATCCAAACAAAGTCATTCAACAATGGGCCACCCATTTCAAAAACCTGACAGATGCCCACAGCGCTCTCAGCACCCAGATACCCTTTGAAGTTCAAACCCTCTCCATAGGCAGTGCCTTTGCCCTGGTAGCCTTATCTGGAGAAATATCTGTCGAATATGCCCTACGCCTCCAAAAAGATCTCACCCCCAACTTTCACCATGCCATCATCTGCGCCTATGCCAATCACATCATTGGATACGTGCCGGCCAAACGGCAAATTCCCGAAGGCGGTTATGAGGTCTGGGCCAATCAATACCATCTCAAAAGACCTGGCCCATATGTGGAAACCACCGAAGACACAATTTGTGATACCGCTATAAAATTACTCACCCAAAAATAAAAAATGGGCTGTGCCAAGGCACAGCCCATTTACATCCCCTTATGTTCTGTTTAAGCCATACGTTCTTCATGTGCAATGGCCATTTTTGCCACTGTATCACGTAATTCTGCCAACTTCCCAAAAGGCTTGGTTATCACGCCATCAAACCAAGCCAAACGATCGTCATCTGGGTCTAAATGCCACCCAGTTACCAACAAAGTCATAACGTCTGCATTTTTCTTTTTAATTTCCTTGGCCACCTGATCACCCGGCATATAAGGCATACCCAAATCTATCAATACCAAATCATAAGGCATCTTTTTAAACAATGTCAAACCATCTTCACCGCTCAATGCCACATCAACATCGTGATGCACCTGCAATGCATTTTGAATAATGCGCAAAACAACATCTTCATCGTCGATAACCAACACACGCTTTCGAGGTACCACATCTGGCACGACCACATCCAGCTTTTTAGAAACAATATCCTCTTCCCAAATGGGCAAGCTCAACGTAAATGTACTTCCCACACCCAACTGACTTTTTACCCCTACCGTCGCTCCCCATCGACGCAATGTTCCGCGAACCATAGACAACCCCAAACCACTGCCCACATCCATCTTTGTTGTAAAAAAAGGATCAAACACACGGGCAAGTACTTTGTCATCCATCCCCATACCCGTATCTTCCACCGATAATATCACCTTTTGATCTTGACATAAAGTTTTAAAATAAATGGTGCCCCCTTCAGGCATCGCTTCAATGGCATTAAAGATTAAATTGATTAAAACATTGCGCAATTCACCTTCATTTGCTGAAACCGCAGGCGTTTCTGCCAAATCGGTTTGAACAACAATGGCAATCCCTTTCGATTCAGCTTCATCTTTCCAACGCGGCCGCGTTGTATCAATCGCCGACAAAATAGCCATCTTAATACAGGTTTTACCAATATCATCCAACGAATCCGTTGCCACCGACAAATGCAGTCGCTCCACCACTTCTGCCATACGCAATGAAGACTTGACGATCATATCCAAATAGATATTATTTTTTTCTTGATCATTAGAACATTGCATCAACTCTGCTGGCCCTAAAATGCCCGTCAACAAATTGTTCATGTTGTGGCTCACACCCGCCGACAATTCCGACAAAGCCCGCAAACGCTCCAACCTGACCAATTCTTTTTCGGCCTGTTTGCGCTCATACATTTCTTGTTGCAACAACTTATTGGTTTCTGCCAACTCAGCCGTGCGCAATTGCACATGCTGTTCCAAATCCAAATGAGCAACTTCTAATGCGGCATGGGTTTTGACCAGTGTCCGTCCACGCGAAATCAATCTTTGGGTCGAAAAAGCAATAAGCGCCCCCAATATCACACCCCCCCAAAACCAAGCCTGTTGCCAAATGGGCACCATCTTTCCCAAAATCGAAATCTCGCTGTTCTCGGCGGCCCAAACCCCACTCACACCCGCCCACAACATACCAGCACATCCCCCCACCCCTATTGCCAAACGAAATAGGGTGCAGGATACGTGTTGTGTTTTAAAATATGTCAAGAGATCACTCATATAAACCAAACATACAAAATAAAAACTATACAATTTTCGCCAATGCATCAGACACAGTTTCAATTTCATGTTTCAACAAAGAAAATACATCAACAGCGCCATCCAATTCATTATTTTTGCCCATTTGCTCAAGTTGAAATGCCGTCTTTACGGCATCCTCAACGCCAAAATTAGCAACAGACCCCTTCAAGGAATGAGCCGCACGATGCAATGCCGAACCATCTCCTGCTTCAACAGCCACACGTATCGCTTCCAATAACTGAGGGGCTTCTGCTACAAACAAATCTGCAATTTCTTTCAACAATTCCTCGTCGCCCCCAACGCGCTCCAATGCGACACTCAAATCAAAACCCATTCAAAACCTCCACACACACTTTAAAGTGCTTTTTTAGAATGTAACGACTTCTCTGCCCATTATTTTGTCTTCATCCAACACCAAACCCAAACCTGGTAAATGAGGCAAAACAACACTGCCATTTTCTGGGCGATATATAGGCTTGTGAAAAACCTGCTTGCTCTCTTGGCCTCGAATGAGAAACTCAACCCGAGGCACAGCAGATGGCGATTGCGCCCCAGCCACATGCAAGGCCGGCAACAAAGAGTGGCCATGGGCAACTACTGGAATATCAAACGAAGAGGCCAAGGCACAAATTTTTACCAACTCTGAAATACCACCCGTCCAATCAGGGTCATTTTGAAGCACGTCAACAGCCCCTTGCACCAACAACTCTTTTGTTTGCCAACGAGCATAAACGTGTTCACCCGTTGCAATAGGCACAGAAGATGCAGCACGAATATGACAAAATGCGCCCACATGTTCTGGGGGAACAGGCTCTTCCATCCACGTAGGTTTTAAGGGTTCTAAACGGGTTACCATATCTATGGCATAAGCCTGATCCCACCCCATAAATGCATCAAACATAAGGGCATAATCATCCCCCACTGCTTGGCGTACGGCCTGAGCCATTGCCATATTTTTATGCTTGCCCACCTCCCCATCCCCAGGGCCGTACCGAAAAAACCACTTTTGTGCCGTAAACCCTTTTTCTTTATAAACCAAAGCTGTTTGGGCTGCCAGTTCGGGTTCTATCGAAAAACCAAGCATACTGGCATAAGCCGGAACCGCATCACGCGTGGGCCCACCCAACAACCGATAAACAGGTTGGTTCCAAGCCTTGCCTTTTAAATCCCACAAGGCACAGTCAATGGGGCTAATGCCAGTCATAAACACCCCAGAGCGTCCATGGCGATCCAAACGCAACATTTGATCAAACAAAGCTTCTGTTGCCAAAGGATCACGCCCAATTAAAAATGGCTTTAATGCCGTGTCTATCACAAAGGCTTGTTGTTTTTGGATGGGGCCAAAAAGACCCGAAATCCCCTCATCAGTATCTATTTGCACATACAAAGCCTGTATGTTACGCAGCCCACCGCTACCACCTTGTGGGTCTGTATTAAATTCAGGGTAAATATCCAACTGTTTTGCCTGACGACTCCCAGGGGGAAACCCACCGCCATCCCAAGTACCTGAAACCCGAAATATTTTCACATCACAAATCTTCATCCGTCATCCTTTGTAAAAAACAAACCGCACAGGGTATTTATTTAAAACCGTACAGAAACACCACCAGAAATCAACCGACCAATTTCAGGTGCCCCAATAAAGGCCCGATACTTTTTGTTGAGGGCATTGCTGACATCGGCATGAAAAGTAATTTGGATTGCACCATTCATAGGCAAGTCATAGGCGGCATGTGTATCCAATACCGTATAACTGTCAACCAAGCCCACATACACACCCGAGTCCATTGGAAAACCATCGCGATAACGCACACGGCCTTCTAAGCGCAAACCCATATTGGGAAATGCATAGTTGACCGACACATTGCCCTTGTGTTTGGGTGCATTGAGTGCAATATCCGCAATGCCATCTAAGTTCTGAAACAAATCTTCACTCACATAAGAATAGTTACCCGTAATTGTCCAGGACTTATTGGGATAGTATGCAAAACTCGCATCGGCACCATAATACGTCACCTTACCAAAGTTGCGATAGGTCAACATCACAGCGGCTGGGTCAACGGCTTCTTCTGGCGAAATGGTACCAAATGGAATACGTGCCGCATTTGAAACAAATGCCCCCGTCAATTCATCCACTGCCGAACCATTGCCATTGCCCCCCAATGAGGGGGCATCCAATGCCAATACCGCCTGAGCCAACTGTGCATTGGCTGGATCAGCCAAATTTTGAGCCAAGGCTGTGCCAAATGCCGAGGTCAAAGATGCCGGTGCCAAAAACACATTGGGTGTTTCAATGCGCAATGGGCCAACAAAGTCTTTTTTCTGCGAACGATACACATCGGCGGCAAATACCCACTTATCGTTGACAATGCCTTTGTAACCAACCTCAAAAGTTTCTGTAATGGTTGGCTTGATTTTGGCCACATCGGTAACGGAGTTTTGCAAATCGGTGGTAAAATCAAATCCACTGGTTTGCAAATTGAGGTGCCCCACGGCATTTTGTAACCCCGGCAATACCGATGGAATGATGCTCGGAAAAGCGGCTGCCAATTGTGCGGCTTGTGCCGCTGCTAAGGTGGGTGCCTGATCTGCTGGCACACCTGCTGCAATCATTTGTTGCGCAATGGCACCCGTAGCAACTTGTTGCAACTGAGGGGTCAGTTGTGCCAACACCGCACCACGAGCCACCCCCCACATCACATTGGTAAATTGTGGGTCGTGTAAGGCTACATATTGCGAAGTTTCAAGCCCACCCACTGGCGCAAACGGTGAACGAAACATGGGCAAACCATTTGTGTCGCGTCTAAATGTAAACCCTGTGGTGGTGCCTTGTGTGCGCACATCTATAGCAGGGTTATACCCCAACGCAGGGGCAAAACTGGCACCAATGCCAAATGCATCAGGATTTGCCTTGAGATCCAAAAACAAATTATTACTCGAAGGAGTATCAAATGCACGGTTATAGGTCAAACGAAGGGTATGCAAATCTTCGGGTTTAAAAACAAGGGCTGCCCGAGGTGACCAAACTGGGTTTTCAAGATATTTGTGATCGTCAATACGACCAGCCAATATCACATCCCATTGATCTGACAGCTTCGTTTCACTTTGCACATAAAACCCATATTCATCAATGCCATCTGTTGTTTCATGCACACCATTAATTGTACCTTCTGTATTGGGGCGCGTAAATTGCGCATCCACACCATACGTAAATGATTGCCGCAAACCCAATTCAACCGCATGCTGGAGTTGAAACACCGTCAGGGTAGATTTGTCTACAATCGGGTTGCCAGAACGCAACAAGGTGGTATTTCCTGCATCGCTTTTATTGTGAAATACCTGTCCAAACCACCCCTTGTATAAAACACGCCCTTGAAAAAATTGATACGTCCAATCATCGGCTTGCCCAGCCCCCAAACCTGTCATATCAATATTATCCGCACTGTTGTATCCGGCCGAAAAAATAGCTGTTAAATTATCTGTTGGACGAAAATCCAAACGCAGTTCACCCAATTTGCGTTCTTGATCATAAACACGCGGGTTAAAGCCACGGGCTCTCAACTCTTCAGGATCTTCATATTTCCAATCGGTAGCCGCATAATATTGTCCCGAAATTTTATACGCCACCTTGTCACTCAAACGCCCAGCCTGACGCACCGTAACTTGGCGCATGCTGCGCTCGCCCCCTTTTGCCTGAACGGTTGTTCCTTCCGATTCAAATGGAGACTTTGTCAGAATATGCATCACACCATTTGCACTATTTGGGCCATACAAGGCCGCTCCCGGCCCCAGCACCAACTCAATGCGCTCAATATCCTCATCTGTGATGGGAATAAAGTTACTGGCATTTAAACGCAGTGAAGGCACACTGGAGATACGGTTGTCTACCAACGTCAACATAGCCCCAGAAAAAACATTGTTAAAACCACGCACAACCGTATTGCTTTGCGACATGCCCGTAGGTGAAAAATCAACGCCAGGCAACCCCTTTACCAACTCAGAGACACTCGTTGCGGTTCGATCTTGAATATCACTCGACTCTAAAACAGACACCGAAGCCGGTGCATCAATAACCTTCTCGCGTCGTCGAGAGGCAGACACAACAATTTGACCTTGCATAAAAGCTTCAGCTTCTAAAGAAAAGTTTGCCTTCGACACAATGCCCGTGCTGATTTTTACCCCAATTTTTGTTTGTGCTTTGTATCCAACAAAAGAAACTGTTATATCATAAACACCTGCCGGGAGAGCCGAAACTTTATAATACCCGTCACCATCGGCGGTCATACCACGCCGAATATTTAATGATGGACTGGTAATAAACACATTGGCACCGGCCAATGGTTCACCATTGGCCTCACGCACAACACCTTCAACAGTGCCTTCATTTTGCGCCCAAGCCGATCCAGACAAAAACACAACCACAACAAAAAACAATATGTTACGCATACAATCCTCCCATTTATATCGCAACCGATAAAAATCAACATCAACTGATGTTATTCAAGGTTGGTGCCCTCGTTATTTTTTATACGGCATAAAATTCAATCTATAAAAGACTGCGCTTAATGAAGCTAATCATAAAATAAATGAAAGTCATGCACAAAAATACCCGAAGGTATCCAATACACCTTCGGGTATCTTACTTATTTATACAAAATATCACGCCCCCACAACATCTCTCAGCCTTAGAGGACACCAAATCATATTGCCATCTAACACAGATATTTTACAATTTTCCAAAATATCGATATCTCCAGTTTGGCAAGTCTCAATACCCAAAG
Organism: Candidatus Latescibacterota bacterium; assembly: GCA_038279365.1. Classification (GTDB taxonomy): domain Bacteria; phylum Latescibacterota; class UBA2968; order UBA2968; family UBA2968; genus JABIFK01. The sequence continues at coordinate 24,362 of JAYODI010000047.1, forward strand.
TGCTCACACACTTTACGTCTATGCCACCTGTTTGTGATACCTTACCTTGCAAACGAGCCATATCACCACTGATCATAACTTGCCCATTGTCAGAAACGGTTACTTCAGGTATCGTCACAGACACATTTAATTCCGGTTTGCATCTGCCCCCGACATATATCCCTGCCACACGACCATTCAAAACCTGAATTGCGTCATCTACCCATTGATTTAAAATCGTACATTGTTGCGTTTGCTTATCAAATTTACGTGTTAAAAAAAACAAATCGTGCACATCTCTCACAATGCCCTTAAAAATCTCTTGGCGGTGTCGGTTTTTGCCCACCAAAAAATGTTGATTGGCACGTGTCAACAAACCCACAATGGCTTTTGCAAAAAACTCTCGCAATGCTTTGTCCATATCCTGTTCTTGTCGGTTAGACAACGATTCGTAAATAGGTTGCAAATTAATCACCAAGCGATTGCGTTTGGCCTGTAAGATACGTCCCACATTCGATGCCAAAATCACACGTGTGTTTTTAAACATTTTATCAACGCGTTTCTCTTCCATTCGCAATTTGCGCTCTGTTGCATCACGCTCCCACTGTGCATCTGCCAAACCTTTTTTTAAATAATCTATTTTTTTACGCGCCAAATCATATTCACCCACCCGCACGCGTGCATCTGTCAAATCGCCACCAACTTCAAAGCCCAAACGGGCATTCACCTGTACATCTGAAGCATCGGTGCCCACATACACAGTGTTTGCATCCAACACCGCATGAGAAACCGCCCCCTTGACCACCACATCACCATCCACTTCAATACGAATAGGCATACGGCTGTTGCCCAAAAGAGAGCCGTTGATCACCACATTGCCTATCCCACGCACAACACTCCCTGGCCCACCATCGCCCAAAACCATGAGTGTTCCTTCATATAAGTCAAGTGGGCCTTCGGTAAACAATAATTCATCGCGCCGAAAAATGGGTGTCACTTGCTCCAATTCACTGGAAACATCTTCAATTTTAAATTGACCTAACATAGCCCCCACCAAAGACTCGCGCATAATCAACGCGCAAAAGGTCTAAAAACACACCTACCGAACCTGCAAATGCGCCCGCCCCATGCGTTGCACTTTGCCTAAGTATTCTCCCATTTGATGTGCAGAATCAACCAAATCAAAAAAAGCATCCAAAGCCACAGGTTTATCCAACAACATATCGGCACACCCCGCCAAACCATCGATCACTTCATCTGGAATATGCCCCGATATAATTGCGATTACAGCATGAGGACACATATTGCGCATCAAAGGCAATATTTCCAAACCACTTGCCCCAGGCATTTGAATATCGAGTGTAATCAGTTGATAATCGCGTAAGACCACCTCTTCTAAAGCGGCTTCAGCAGACCTGGCCGAATAGACCTCTTGGTGCCCACGTGCAACAACAGCTTGTGTTAAAAATTGAATCAGAGCCAGATCGTCATCTACTATAAGTGTATTCATAAACAACTCCTCAAAAGGTCTGCCTTTACGCACTGATTGGGATTGTTTGTGGCACAGCCACTTTTGCATCGTAAATAGGAAATTGCAATTGAAAAATTGTACCAACACCTTCTTCACTATCTACCTGAATATGTGCATGGTGACGCTTCAGCATAGCGCGCACAATTGCCAACCCCAACCCCGTTCCTTTTCCTTCTGGTTTGGTCGTATAAAAGGGTTGGAAAATTTCTTCTATCTTCGACTCGGGAATGCCATGACCAGTATCTTGAATGGTGACACAAATCTTACGCTTACTTCGCCGAACACCAATGGTTAATTCTTTCTTAGGTGACGCCTCCATGGCTTGCACAGCATTCACAATCAAATTTCGCACAACTTGCTCTATTTGAGATGGGTCACCAAAGATGGGCGCCGTATCAGATAAGTAATTGCGTTTTACCACACAAAATTTCACCACACCCAAAGGTTGCAATGTATCCAATAACTGCTCAATCAATTCAATAACATTTATCACTTCTTGGCGTCTCTTTTCGGGTTTACCCAAATTGGTCATTTGGCGAACCATATATAACAATTGCTCAGTTGCTGGCAATATGCGATTTATGGTCTCACGCGCCTGTTGAATATTGCCCTGTTCAAGCCAAGTTTGCGCCAATTCAGCATTTCCAGAAACCAATTGCAAAGGCGTCTTAAATTCATGTGCAATACGGGGTGCCATTTGCCCCAACATAGACAACCGCTCTGCCTGAAACAGCTGTGATTCCAACAACTCACGTTCGCTTTGGTCTTCGAGTACATACAAATGTGCAATTTCTTCTGCTTGGTCATTCACAATATCTTTTTTATGTACCAATACCGGAAACTCTGTGCCATCTTGACGAACATGCGTTGTGTACCCCGTCTCAGACATCTCACCAAAAACACGAGTGACCGAACGCCCCAATATCTCAGTACATTTATACCCATACATATTTTCGGCCATATCATTAAATGTGAGTACCACCGATTCTCTGTCTGTTGAAATCACACCAAAAGGAGCCGCATCAATCAAATGATTCAGATACTTTTCCGTTTGTGACAGTTTTTCATCTTGTTCAAGCAACTGTTTTTGAAGCACCGAACGCGTTTGCATTAAATCGCCAATCAGCATGCGATTTTCAACAATGCGTTCTCGTGTATCCAATGCATGAACAATATGATTTGTGAGTTCTTCCAATGTAAATGGCTTCATCAAAAAATCACTGACGCCACAAGCCAAGGCACGTACTGCCGTTTCTTGGTCACGCATTGCAGTAATCACAACAGGCACAACAGTGGCATCACGCAAACGAATTTGACGCAACATTTCTAGGCCGTCCATATCTTCCATCTTGACATCAGTCAAAATCAAATCAAAAACATCTTCCTCAAACAATGCCAACCCTTCTTCACCAGAAGAGGCCAATACCACATCATGCCCTTGTAATGTCAAAGCCTCTTTCACAAAATTTCGAATAAACTTTTCATCATCAACAACCAAAATTTTCGCACCATACATAACACGGCCCCCGAAATCCATATGGTTTCTCTTTTGCATTTTCCAACAAGCAATGCAACAATTATGCCATATCAGAGCGAAACGGATAATATACGAATAGACAATAAGTTATATAGATCCGCCTTCGCAATCGCAGTGAGCAATATGTCGAAATCACCCATTTGACGAAATGCAATTTCGTTATTTGACCAATCTGCCAGCTACAAAAAGAACCACATCATGAACAATGAGTGGTTCTTTTTTATTTGCAAACAATACCATACAAATATGTTTTCGTGCATTCAGCCCCTAAGCCAAATCAAGTATATGCTTGGCAATTTGTGACAAGGGCACAACTTGGTCAACAGCACCACATGCAATGGCCTCTTTGGGCATACCAAATACCACACAACTTGCTTCATCTTGCGCCATGTTCATGGCCCCTGCATGTTTCATTTCCAACATGCCTTGGGCACCATCTGCCCCCATGCCCGTAAGCATAACACCAATGGCATTTTTACCCGCATATTGGGCAACAGAACGAAATAATACTTCTACCGAAGGACGGTGACGACACACCAATGGACCTTGTTTGACTTGCACCTGATACAAAGCCCCCGAACGCTTTAATGTCATATGTTTGTTTCCCGGAGCAATAAGCACCCGTCCGGGCACAACCTGATCACCGTCAACGGCCTCACGCACTTCCACTTTGCACAAATCGTTTAATCGATCTGCAAATGATTTTGTAAAATACTCTGGCATATGTTGCACAACAACCGTACCAGGTGCATTGGGTGGAAATTGTTCAATAATCTCACGCAATGCTTCGGTCCCCCCCGTTGACGCCCCAATAGCAACCACTCGAAATAGATCGAAAATGCGTTGGGGTGATAAATGGCCAAAATCCATTTTATATAATACATCTTGTAACAACTCACCATCAACACCTCTACCCGTTGTAAAATGCAATCGAAAAGCAGGATTAGACATCCAAATACAACACTGAGCATCAATGACACAAACCGGAAACGGAATGTTATTTAAAATAGAAACACTCAGTGCTTGCGCTTGTTCCAACCGCAATTGTTGATCAACTGCAGTCTCCTGAAGCAACTGTATATCCTCTTTCACACTGCGTTTTTCTTGCAAAAAGGAAAACGCGTCTTCTATTTTTGCATTCAAATCTGCAAACAAAATAGGCTTTGGCAAAAAAGCAAATGCCCCTTCATTTACAGCCTTAATAGCCAAATCCATATCCCCATAACCCGTGATGATAATCACCGGTATCTCTGGCTGGGTTGCTTTTACGGTTTGCAACACATCAAACCCACTGGCACCAGGCATTTGAATATCGGTAACCACCAAATCAAAAATATCAGATTCAATGGAAGCAATGGCCTTGGCACCATCTGATATGGCTTGTACCTGATCACCTCGAAACGCGAGATATTTGCGAAGTGTTTCTAAAACCATCACATCATCATCGGCGACAAGGATTTTCATAAACAATTCCAATCGTTTTACATAAACAAGTATTTTGCAATAAAAATCACAGCCAGCACATCGACCAATGCGTGTACATCATCGCCTTTGCCACCCAAACGTTTTACAATCGGATAAGATATAAAACCCAAAGCCAAACCATCAGAAATGCTAAATGTTAATGGAATGGCAATAAGGGTTAAAAATGCTGGCAAAGCTTCAGACACATCTTGCCAGTCTATATTAACCACAGGCAACATCATCAACACCCCCACCATCACCAATGCAGGTGAGGTGGCAAACAATGGAATAGACTGGATTAAAGGGGTAAAAAACAATGCGACCAAAAACAACCCCCCTGTTATCACATTGGCAAAACCCGTACGCGCACCTACCGAAATCCCCGAAGCACTTTCGATATACGTGGTCACAGTTGATGTGCCCAATATCCCGCCACAAACCGTTCCTACCGAATCGGCAAGCAATGCGCGATTGGCCCGTGGCAATTGCCCAGATTTGTTTAAAAAACCCACCCGCTCAGACAACCCAACCAATGTGCCCATCGTATCAAAAAGATCGACAAATAAAAATGCAAAGACCAGCTCAATAAGCCCCACATGAAACGCAATGGGAACATTTTCAACAGCCACCCCAAACAAATGAACCGGCAAAATGGGCAAGCTCACAATCTCTTGTGGCCAAGACGATACCCCAAAAACCATTGCCAAAACCGTTACGCCCACAATGCCCAAAAGAATCGCTGCATTCACCCCACGCACCATCATCACACCCGTACCCAAAATACCCAACAACACCAAACCGACTGGCCCTGTTTTAACATCTCCTAAAGAAACCAAAGTGGCTTCGTCGGCCACAATAATCCCCGCATTCTTTAGACCAATAAACGCAATAAACAAACCAATGCCCGCTGCCGTTGCTCGTTTTAACGGTTCTGGTACAGCCGTAATGATGGCCTCGCGCACCTTTAATAAAGTAAGCAAAACAAACAACAACCCCGATGCCAACACCACGCCCATGGCCAGCTCCCAATGCACCCCCATGCCCAAAACCACACCATATGCAAAAAAGGCATTTAACCCCATACCCGGTGCCAAAGCAAATGGATAATTGGCCAATAAACCCATCAAAAGTGTGGCAATGGCAGCTGAAACACATGTAACAAACACCAGCTCGCCAAACAAATCGCGCCCCAAAGCATCGGATAAAATACTGGGATTAACCACCACGATATAAGCCATGGTCATAAAGGTGGTCACCCCCCCAAGGGCTTCAACCCGAAAATGGGTGCCGACCTCATCAAATTTAAAAAAACGCGCAATCGCTTCCATACAATCCTTTCTCTATCATTGATGCTCAGTGTCCAAATGCACTTGCAAAAATCAAAAAATCACCAAATCCAACCACCAGATCACCGTCCAAATCAAAACGCACATCAAAAGCCTGCACACCAAAAGCCTGTGCAAACAACAAGAAGTCTGAAAATGCCACACGACCATCCCCATCAAAGTCTGCCGAACGCCCCGGATACCCCGCAAAATGCAACAGCGCCCCCAATGTGGCCTGTGTGATGCCCGCAACAAATGACACATCAACATGATCCAATGTATCAATGCTCATATTCAAATGTGATGCCGGACTGTTAATATATTGGAAAATACCCAGTGCAGGATATCCCACATTGATAAACGATTGATGATCTGAACAGCCACAACCACGGCTTGAAACAAACACTTTTCCACCCACACCATTCAAAGCCTCTACCGAAGAATAATCTTCTGCCGTTTGAGCAAGCACATTACCCTGTGTCACATAAGGATTAATGGTATCAATGGTAAAACCATTGGTAAAAACAGGCGATCTTGTACCAATAGCATCCATTTGCAACATCACCACAATCTCCTCCCCCTTTGCCTTTGCTTGTTTGGCATAATGATCACTCCCAATAAGCCCCAACTCTTCCGCACCCCAAAAAGCAAATTCGACCGTCACATCCACATCTACCCCTTGCATCAATCGGGCAATTTCCAACACCGCGGCAATGCCCGAAGCATTGTCATCGGCTCCGGGGGCCACATCTTGATCCTTTTGGGCACGATCTATGGCTATGGAATCATAATGCCCCCCCAACACCACTTTTTTTTGGGGAAACAGACTGCCACGTTTGCTTGCAATAACATTCCACTGTTTTAAACCCGTCACAGAAAAGGTGTGGCCAAAAAAGCTGCGTGTGGGTGTATTGACCTCAAATGTATCGTAACGCACCGCATATCCCAAGGAAGCCAACCGCTCGCCCAACCACACAGAAGCCGCCGCATTGGAATCAGATCCCATAAAACGCGTTTCAAATGCCACAAGACGTTTCACATCACGGTCAATGCGTTCTGGCGCAACTTGTTGCACCAAATTCAACACATCTTGATCCACAGCACCTTCTACAACGCCTCCACGCCACAAAAACAAAACGATCAAAAAACAGATACGCACGGGGTCATCTCCTTACACAAAGAAATATCAATAAGTTAGTTACCAAAATAAGTCGGTCTTTCAAGCAATGTCAACAGCTAAAGACAAAACAACAAGTAAAGCATTTTTTAACCTTGCCGATAAAATAAATAAGGAAAAACAATCTGCAAACCATTGGGGGCATGATGTTACTTGTAACCATTGCATTCTTTTTACTTACCGGTCTTTATCTATTAGGTGAAGCCGTTCGTCGATTGTGGCTTATGGAATGGAATCAAATGCACCCTGCACCCATAGAGGTGCCTCCAGATAAAGATGAAAAAGAGGAAGGCCCCAAATTGACAAAGTTGGGGCGCCCCATTGTCGAAATTAAGTTAAGTGCATAAACAAAACGGGAAACTTCAGAGTTTCCCGTTTTGTTTATTCTCCTCAAAAAAGCCCGCCCATATCACAACCTGCATCCCCTTGAAAATATCACAATTGACAACCTACAACAAGACTTGCGCTTGCATAAAAATACATGTAGATTGAAACCCAATGGGACCGTGCGTCATTTAAGTATGGAGAGAGGAGATGCAAGCCATGATGGAAGACATCGGCCCCCTGCTTAAACATTGGCCATATAGTCAAGACAACAGCATTCGCAAAATTATTGATCAAGACGGAACAGAAAAAATTCAAGTGCGTGTTGATCAAGGTGCTTTTCAAGGCATCTTACAAATGGAACTCGATGGACGCCCCGATGGACGCAAACGCCATCGCAGCGCATTTGTACTCGATTATTTCCAAAACAAGCGCGATCACCACATAGAAGAAAATGGCAAAGACGAAGGGTTTGAACTGACACGATCACAGTGTCGTGAACTCTTTGACGAAAGCCACCAAATTTATGAACGTTATGTCTTTTTGTTACAAATTCAAGACTATGACCGCGTCATTCGAGACACCGAACGCAATATGGATTTGTTTCGCTTTGTCAACCGCTATGCAAAAGCTGAAGAAGACCAACTAAACCTTGAAAAATGGTGGCCTTACGTCTTGCGTATTCATGCCATAGCAAGGGTCATGATTACCACCGAAAACAAAGATTTTGAGTCGGGCATTGCCATTATTCGCGATGTGTTGGACAAAATTGAAAATCTGAAGAAAGTAGATGCCGAAGAATTTCACCTTGAAAAAGAACGTTCCATAAAAGCCCTTGGTGAATTGCTTGAGGAATTGGAACAAAAACGTCCATTAAGCGAAACCGAACAACTCAAAAAAGAATTGCTCAGTGCCATAGAAAACGAAGACTTTGAACGAGCCGCCGAATTGCGCGATCTCATTCATCAGTCAGACAAAAACCTATAAAACAAAGCCCTTGACACCTAAAGTCAAAACACCTACATTTTGGCTCTCTTTTCAAACAAAACCTTTTTTAATAAGTATTTATAATCTATGACATCCACACAGATCACTGCCATCGTAGTCACACACCTCGTAGAACGCGTAGGTGTTGTAGACGTATCTGTACCACGGTGGCGGTATTGATCACGGGTTTATCTTCTGTGTCAAACCGCTATCGCACATTGCGATGGCGGTTTTTTTATGTGTTTGAGAATCGTTGACAAAAATGAACACCACACGTATAATTAAAATCGTAACTTCTGGAAAAATAGTCGATTATTAAGGAGATCGAACAATGGCAAGTGCAGCAACTCCCCCAGCCTCAAAAGAAATGCGTGGGGCCGATATTGTGATCGAAAGCCTCGTTCGCGAAGGCGTTGAAGTGCTCTTTGGTTATCCGGGCGGTGCCAGCATGGAACTCCACCAAGCACTCACACGTTCCAAAATTCGCAACGTTTTGTGCCGTCACGAACAAGGCGAAATCTTTGCCGCCGAAGGATATGCCAAAGCTTCAGGCAAAGTGGGTGTCTGCATGGCCACTTCTGGCCCAGGTGCCACCAACCTGGTCACAGGATTGGCCGATGCAAAAATGGATTCCGTTCCACTTGTTGCCATTACTGGCCAGGTGCCAAGAGGCGTCATTGGTCGAGATGCATTTCAAGAAACACCCATTGTTGAAATCACACGCCAAATTACCAAACACAACTATCTCATCGACCGCATCGAAGACATTCCCCGCATTATCAAAGAAGCATTCCACATCGCCTCCACGGGGCGTCCTGGTCCAGTATTGGTCGATATACCAAAAGACATTCAACAAAGTTATTGTGTGCCCAATTTTCCAGAAACTGTCTCCATGCGCAGTTATGCCCCCAACCAGTTTCGCGCATCCCGTGAAGACATTAAAACCATTGCCCAAGCCATCAAAGACGCCAAACGTCCCGTTGTTTATGCAGGTGGGGGCATTGTCACCGCCGAAGCATCCGAAGCGTTGCGTACCTTCATCAAAAAAACAAATATTCCCGTTGTTCAAACGCTTTTGGGCTTGGGCGTTTTTCCTGAAACCGACCCCCTCTCCTTACAAATGGTGGGCATGCACGGTTCGGTTTATGCCAACTATGCCATCAACCACGCCGACTTGCTCTTGGCCTTTGGCGTACGCTTTGACGACCGGGTAACTGGCAAACTTGAAGAATTTGCCAAACATGGCAAAATTGTACACATCGATATTGACCCATCTGAACTCAACAAAAACAAAGTGGCACATATTCCCGTTGCCAGCGACATCAAATATGCCTTGGAAGAACTCAATGGCGTGGTCGAAGATACTGCATTTCCAGAATGGGTAGATGAAATTAGTGTATGGCGCAAAAAACATCCCTTTTCCTTTTCGGATACGGACGATGAGATTTTGCCCCAATACGCCATTCAATTGCTTTACGAAATTACCAAAGGTGATGCCATCGTTGCCACAGGTGTAGGTCAACACCAAATGTGGGCCGCCCAATTTTATCCTTTTGACGAACCACGCAGGTGGCTCACATCTGGAGGATTGGGTTCAATGGGTTTTGGCTTGCCTGCCGCATTGGGCGCCCAATTGGCGTTTCCCGACAAACTCGTTGTAGACATAGATGGCGATGGCAGTTTTGCCATGAATGTGCAAGAATTGGCAACCCTTTATGTTGAAAAATTGCCCGTAAAAACCATCATCTTAAACAACCAACACTTGGGTATGGTTGTACAATGGGAAGACCGATTTTATGAAAGCAATCGCGGTCATACCTTTATCGGCGACCCCGAAGGCAAAGAAGCGGTCTACCCCGACTATGTCACGGTGGCCGAAGGCTTTCGCGTAAAGGCCGAACGTGTTGCCAGCAAAAAAGAATTGCCCGCAGCCATGAAACGCATGATTGCACACGATGGGCCATATTTGTTGGATGTGACCGTGCCCAATCAAGAACACGTGCTGCCAATGATTCCTTCGGGCATGACATTTGCAGACATCATAACAGAGTAAGTTTTTATTATATAACAATTAAGCGGTCACCCCAAAGTAGGGTGTCCGCTTTTTTTATCTTAAAAAAGTGGCCCCATCACCGATTTTCATTTTAAATGATTTTTTTTTAAACCTTATGGAACGCTGTGACATCTAAGGCGGTCTAAGTGAGTAGAAAGCAAAATTGTTGGATGTTTCACGTTTCCTAATATTGCTTTAAGAAAAACGGCCCCTTACCTTCCGGAACCTGGACCGCATGCACGATGAACAAAAGTTGATTTCCCGTTGCCAAAACGGAGACATACAAGCCTTTCGAGAGCTTGTCGAACGCTATGAAGATCGTATCTATGCGTTGGCCTGTTCCATCGTAAGCAATCCGGAAGCAGCCAAAGATGTGGCCCAAGAAGCCTTTGTTCGTGCATACAAAGCCCTCAACAGCTTTGAAGGCAATTCGAGCTTCTACACCTGGCTTTACCGCATTGCCACCAATGTGTGTCTCAACGCCGCACAAAAAGAAAAACGACGCATAGACCGTGTGTCACTCGACGAATTACAAGAAAAACCCGATGTTTCCTCTGAGCGTTTCTTTGGTACAGAAGAACCTGAAAACGACATGGAACGTATTGACTTAAGACAACAAATTGACAAAGTATTAAACCACCTCTCACCCGATCACCGTGCGGTGGTGGTGCTCAAAGATATTGAAGACTTATCACAAGAAGAAATTGCCGAGACATTGGGCGTCTCTATTGGCACTGTCAAATCCAGGCTCTCACGTGCGCGGGCGCATTTAAAAGACTTGCTCCTGCCCCTTTACACCGAATGGACAGGGAGAAATACTGTATGAATGAAAAAGATAAATTGTTGCACTATGTAGATGGCAATCTGTCTCCCGAAGACACACTGGTCTTTGAAGCAAAATTGGCACATGATGTGGCCTTGCAACAAGAGTTGGAAATGCTCAGGCGCATCCAAATGCAAATTAAAAAAAGACCTTCGGCACCCTCACCCGGTCTTTGGGCAGGCATTGAGGCCCAATTAGAAGCAGAAACATCCGACAATATTTGGCCACACTTGGTTTGGGCCAGCAAAAGGCTCATGCCAATCATGGCCGCAGCAGCCATCATACTTATGGCCGTGTTGGGCAACACCACAACCGAAGCCAACACTGAAACAACGCTCAATGATTATTTGGCCAATCAGACCGACTTGGTACTGTCAGAAATCAGTACCGAAAACATTGTTCCTTACACCGCCACAACAGATCAATAGAGGCCAATCATGCTTTCGCTATCTGCTCGTGCAAAAGCCCTATTCCTCGCACTTGGCATATTTATTATTGGTGCCCTGTGTGGCGCAATGGGAGAACGCTGGCTCTTGTTGCATCGCTTCAACCCATTTGCCCAAATGCATCACGGTGGCCCACCCAGAATGGATCGATCAGACCGAGGCGATCGAGGCCCTGGCCCATCGATCAGGCGATTGGCCCGCGACTTAGACCTCACAGACGAACAACAAGAAACCATTTCAAAAATTATGGAAACATATCGCACACGTTTAGACACGGTTCGTAGAGAAATCAGTGAAAAAATGCAAAAAGGCGGGGAAGAAATTCAAGCCAAAATCAGAAACGAACTCACCGAAGAACAACGCCTAAAATTTGATCACATGACCCAAGAACGAGAGCAACGCTGGCGCAAGGGTCGAGGTGATTTTGGTGGCCGAGGAGGATGGGGTGACGGTCCACCAAAAGGACCAAGGCCAGAATAAGTAGTTACCAAGATGCTTCAAACCACATACGCGCGTATAAAATACTGTTCACCGTCAAAGGTCTATTGCCATTTGACACCATATCAACGTATTACTTTATCCGGGGATACAACCATGAAACGTAAAATGATTTTTGCACTCCTTGGCATCTTTGCCATCGCAGCCGTCACCACATTTGCACATGCACGCCCAGGAAAACGCGAAGGCATGATGCATCCCAAAATGATGACCGAACTCAATTTAACCGATGCACAAAAAGAAAAACTCAAAACCATGCGCAGTGCACATCAAAAAGAAATGATCAAGCTACAAGCCGCAGCCAAAATTGCGCAAATTGAATTGGGCGATGTCTTGCACCAAGACAACCCCAAAAGCACCGAAGTGAAGGCCAAAATTGATGCCGTTAATGCCGCACGCAACAAAGTAATGGAAGCACGTATCATGAGACGTTTAGAAAGCAAAAAGGTCTTCACACCCGAACAGCTTAAAAAAATGGAAGAACTCAAGGCGCAACATGGTGCCCATCCTGGTATGGGAAAAGGCCCCAGACAATTTGAGCAACGTCAATTTCGAGACAACAGATTTCGCGGGCAACACGGCCCTCGCATGATGCCAGGCGATTTTGAAGCCACGCCATCAGAAGAAACACCAGCTACCCAAATGTAGAATCAGTTTTTCTGATGCACCAAAACCGGGGCGTGTGGTAATTGCCACACGTAAAAAAGCGCGACAAGAAACCTTGTCGCGCTTTTTTATGATATATTAAAAATTGGAACAGTTGTTGCTCAGATATGTTATCCATCAAATTAAACACGACAAATAAATATATTTTGTTGTATTTTATCACACCCGTGAACCACAGGCACACATACGGTTCTATTTACAAATCAACCATTCATAACTGAAATCAAAGGCTTATGAACTTGATACTTAAAGTTTTCTGCGCACTCATTATGTGCCCAATCTCACTTTTTGCACAAGACCAAATTCCTGTCGACCTGGACACCCACTGGTTACGGCGCGACTGGGACAAATGCCGAGAAAATGTCACAGCTACTTATCAAAATAAAACCTTCACCATTCAAAGTGATCATGCCGCCGCACTCTTTTGGCAAATTCCTACCCAAAGTGGACAGGCACTTGAAATCGACCACAGTCAAAGTTGGGTTCAAAAATGTGAGCGCCCGCCTATGGGATTTGAAAAGGACATCCAAAAAGGCAATCGCGATCGTTTGATCTCCGTTAAAGACTACCCCTACATCTCTTGGCAATGGCGCGTATCCAACACCATTGACGACAAAGACACCGCCAATAAAAAAGGTGAAATCAAAAAAGACGGCGATGATTTTGCGGCTAAGGTAGGTGTCTCTATTCTAAACCACAAAGAAGAATTGCGTGAAATTGCCTATCTTTGGACCCGCAGTATCCCCGAAGAAACGACACTCACACAGGTCACTTCTATTTTGTTTGGGATGGTCAAATTCGAATGGTATCGTATCGTGGCCCAAAGTGGTGACCAACACCTAAACACGTGGGTCAATGAACAACGAAACCTCTACGAAGACTTTAAACGGTTTTATCCCAATGAAGAACCTCTTGAAATTGTGCGCGTTTATCTCATGTCTGACTCAGACAACACTGGCAGCACCACATCAAGTGCATTTGCCAACCTCCTCTTTCACAAAAACCCACCAGCAGGTTATGTCGCCGAGTAACCTTACTTTTTATTGTGCCCAAAACCCAAAGTCCCCACACATCCCCTATTTGTGTATCACTTTACAACCCACGCTCAAAAATCATTTGTATACCTCTACAATACGGCATTACATTGTCTTCTCATCGAAAAATAACAGAGGAGACACACTTGAAAATAGCCGTCTTGGGTGATACACATTTAATTGCCGACAATGATCCCTACAAAAACCTGCATATTCGCCGAGATTTTTTCAAATCTGCCTGGCCTTCTTTTCACGATTTGCTCAATAAAATAAATGATGAATCGCCCGACCTCATTATTCATTTAGGTGATTTGGTCGATTGGTTCAGCCCCGAAAATATCGCATTTGGCCTCGACTTACTGTCACACCTTCACGCCCAGTGGTATATCACCCCGGGTAATCATGACATTGCAGCCCCCATCAATGGGTTTGATCAGACCGATTACAAAACAGAAGCCACACGCGATTATGCAGCCTATTGGAAACACCTGCGCATAGACATGATGGACCGTGTGCTCGAAATTGAAGGGTGCAATCTTATCCTATTAGACAGCGCACTAAGTAACCTCACCGACGGTTCAGAGCGTTGGTTAAGCGAACTGCTCAACTCCGAAAACGCCAACTTTCTCTTTACCCACGTCCCACCCGATTTACCCGAAACACGCGAATACATCCTCTCTGTAGATCCCCGTCGCAGTATGGCCAAATATGTACTCAGTGGTGCACCAAATCTATATGCCCACCTTCAAAACCGTGTTTCTCACGTGTTTTCAGGTCACTTACATTTTTCAGGTGATCTCTTTTGTGACATCACACGGTTTCACATGTGCAACATGAGCATTTCAATGCACGACCCCAATCGCAATCAAAATGCCACAGCCAGTGCCACAATCATCGAACGCAAATTCAATGCCTTCTCCTTTCGCCAAATCACTGCCGAAAAATAAGTTAGAAAGCCCACCGTGAATATCATCTTATTTGACAACCCATCCGAAACACAAACCCTTCCCAAAATCGACCTACGCGTACAGCATATTTTAAAGGTGCTCAAGTGCCAAGTAGGCGACTCATTTCATGCAGGCATCATCAACGGCCCATCTGGTCTAGGCACCCTCACCGCCATCAACAACAAAGAGCTCACACTCCATTTTTCGTGGACGGAAGCACAACAACCCGTAGACGACATCCAAGTGATCATTGGTCTACCCCGCCCACAAACTGCGCGTAAAATACTCAATACACTCTCTACTCTTGGCGTCTCAACCCTCCACTTTGTACAAACCGACAAAAGTGATCGCAATTATACCAACAGCAAACTCTGGTCAACAGACGAGTGGACTCGCCACCTTATTGATGGCGCCCAACAAGCCTTTACCACAAACATCCCAACCGTTCATTGGGACTCATCGCTTTACAAAACCATCAAAAATCTCGACTCAACCTGCACCAAAATTGCCCTCGACAACTACGAAGGCCAAATGGCCCTCAGCCAAACCCCCACCACCTTGCCCCTCGTGATGGCCATTGGCCCCGAACAAGGTTGGGCAGATCGCGACAGAGAACTGCTCAACAGACACGGGTTTCAATTGGCACATTTGGGTCAAAGAGTTTTGCGCGTCGAAACCGCGTGCATATCAGCATTATCCATCATCAAATCAAAATTGGGGCAAATGTAAAACATCATTTAGGGAGATCGCGCAATGATAAAAAAAATAACGGATCGTCTTTTAACCACACTGCTCCTGCTTCTTTTAACGACACAATATACCAATGCCCAAACCACACCCGGCTCACAAGGTTATCTGCTTTCAAATGGGTGGATGATCACCCCCACGGGTAAACAGATTGAAACAGACGACATGCCAATGTCGATTATTACTGAGCCTCAAGGGATTTTTGCCTTTGTCTTAACAGCAGGTTGGAACGACCACGGCGTTACCGTCATCGACATTGGACACAATAAAAAAATTCAGCACATATCACTCAAAACCACGTGGCAAGGATTGGCCTTTGATGCCAACAAAAACCAGCTTTACGCATCGGGTGGCACCCGTCCTATTATTGAAAGAATCGCCTATGACGCATCTAAAGAAACGACACCATTGTCCCTCCTTGAACCCATTGCATTAGACACGGCCCAAGTTAAAAAGCCCTATTTAACCGGCCTTGCACTCAATAAGACGGGCGACAAACTTTATGTAGGTGACGCACACAACCAAACCATTTGGGTTGTCGATCCCATAAAAGGTGTGCAACTATCTGCCATTGCTTTAGACGGTGTGCCGTATCAACCCATCTTATCACCCAACGAAAAAACACTCTACGTCAGTCTCTGGGACCAAGGGCAAGTCGCCGTCATTGACCTGGCCACAGGCAAAACAAAACAAACCATCAAAACCGGCAATCACCCCAATGATCTCGTCATTAGCAACGACAACCGATTGTTTGTGGCCAATGCCAATGACAATTCACTATCCATCATCGACCTCAAAACCCTGCGTGTGCGCGAAACCATTGTGACCACCCTATATCCCAAATCACCGCAAGGCAGCACCCCCAATGCCCTTGCACTTTCCCCTGATGGCAACACACTTTTGGTGGCCAATGCAGACAACAACAACCTCGCCTGGGTCGATATCACCGAACCCGGTGCCAGTGAAATCAGAGGCTTCATGCCTACGGGCTGGTATCCGTCGTCGGTCACATTTTCACCCGATGGATCGCGCATTGTTGTGGGCAATGCCAAAGGCGGTGGCAGTGCGCCAAACCCACGCGGTTTACAACCCAACAAACCACTCTATGGGTGGACACCACGCAGTGAATTTGTCGGCAAAGTGCTCACCGGCACCGTCTCTCTGATCTATACACCACAAGAAACCGAATTGGCCAAACTTACTCGGCAAGTGTATCGCAACACACCCTATGCCGATCATCTCTTAGAACGCACCAAGCTCACATCTCCCGTTCCCGATATTGTGCCCGATTCAATAGGCGTGCCTTCACAAAAAATTGAATACGTCCTCTACATCATCAAAGAGAACCGCACCTACGACCAAGTCTTAGGCGATATGCCCGAAGGCAATGGAGACACCAGCTTGGTGCTCTTTGGCGAAAAAATCACCCCCAACCACCACGCCCTTGCCAGAGACTTTGTGCTGCTCGACAATTTTTACGTCGATGCCGAAGTCAGTGCAGATGGCCACTCATGGTCAACCGCCGCTTATGCCACCGACTACACAGAAAAAACGTGGCCAGCGTGGTATTCACGCAGAGGTACCATGAACGACCCAGAGGAAAAACTCTACACACCCAACAGTGGTTTTATTTGGGATATGTGTAAAGAAGCAGGCATCAGCTACCGCAGTTACGGCGAAATGATCACTGTAAAAGACGGCAAAATTGAAGGACGCTTTCCAGGTCTCGTGGGCCACGTGCACCCCACCTACAAACGCGCCAGAGGCAAAGACTACACCGATATCGAACGCGCCAAAGATTGGATTGCCGAATTCACCCAGTTTGAAAAAGAAGGCCGTGTTCCCCGCTTCCAAATGCTCTCCCTACCCGACGACCATACTTCAGGTACACAAACAGGCGCATTCACCCCCTTTGTGCAAATGGCGCGAAACGATCAAGGCTTGGCCATGATTGTAGAAGCCGCTTCCAAAAGTTCGCTGTGGTCCAAAATGGCCATTTTTGTGGTCGAAGACGACGCCCAAAATGGCCCCGACCACGTAGACGCCCACCGCACCATTGCCTATGTGATCAGCCCGTGGTCACGCCTTAAAAAAACCGACAGCACCTTTTACACCACATCCAGTATGTTGCGCACCATAGAACTCATTTTGGGCCTGCCCCCCATGAGCCAATACGACGCGGCGGCCACACCGATGTTCTCGTGTTTCACAGGCTCATTTTCAACCACGCCCTATAAGACCTTACCCGCAAACATCGACCTCACCACGGTCAACACACCCGACGCTTATGGGGCCGCCATTTCCAATTCTTTGCAGTTGGCCGACGTAGACGAAATACCCGACTTGCTCTTTAGCGAAATCATTTGGAAAGCCATCAAAGGCGCCAACTCCGAAATGCCCGCACCTGTTCGCAGAGCGCGTCTTGTGCCACTTTCGTCTATTGCATTTGATCCAAATAACGAATCAGAAAAACACGGAGCACAATAATCCACAGTCATGCCCACGAAACGAACAACACAAACCATTCGTATCAAAAAAAGGCACTGATCTTTTATTTTGAAAATGAAATTGATATTGGAAAGACTTAAAGGAGAGGAAGTTGTCGCCTGCGAATCTGTCCTTCGGTCACACTGATCACAGCACCTTCTGTTAAATCGGCTTGGTGCTGACTCAGTATCGCCAGAACGTTTGATTCACATTTTGTGGTTTCATATTCCGAAGCCGAAATATGATCACACTTGGAAGCAGAGCTTGCGTGGCCGCAAGTATATCTGCAAAATCCAAATCGTGCGTTAAAATAATTCGCGATTCTTGGCGTGCTTTTTCAAAGATATCAACATCAGGTAACCGGCCTAATTGTTGATCGAGAAGATGTATCGCATCATAACCTTCCGCGGTAAGAAAAACCACAGTCGCGGGGGAAATACCCATATCGGCAAGAAATTTCATTATGAAACCGGTTCAAGCTGATGCACAGTTTCTTCCGCCAAAAAGGAAGCATATTGAAGCACTTCTTTAATGTCATCAACTTCGAGATACGGATACGCTTCAACAATTTCCTCCGTTGTCATCCCATTGGCAACCAAGTTGAGCACCAAAGAAACCGTCACACGCAAGCCACGAATACACGCCCGCCCGCCCATAACGTTTGGATTAAATGTAATACGCTCAAACTTCATATCGCACCCCATTTTTAAAAACGTGTGTATTAACAATATGCAAAGCCCTGACCTAAACAATATCGTCAACCTTTTCTCATTTTGCAATCGCGTGTTATCCAAACATTTAAATGCTCACAGAAAACATATTTACTAAAAATCCAACTGATAAAAAAACAAATATTTAGAATGCATTATATTCAAAATCACAACCTTATTCAAAATAAAGAACTTGCCCGTATATCTTGTATCATTCACATTGAAACATTCAATTCCGTTGTACTCCAAATGCATCAAATATCTCAAAGGCAAATCATGAAAAAAACATTCGCCCTCACACACCCCAAAATCAAAACAGACAGGCTCATCGAAGCCGCCAGAGCCGATATTAAAAAATATCTCAAAAGAGAGCGCAGCAAAGAACTTCCTGAAGGCGTTGACTTTTGGGATTTTGACTGTAAGTTCGGCCCAACAATCACCGAGTCAAAAAAGATCCATGTTGCAGAAATTGGCCTACACATAGACAGCATTGAAGAACAAGCTTTAGAAGCGTTCTATATCGAAATATTGGCCAAACCAGGCCACAGAACAAAAAAACCAACCCCGTTACCCACCCCCGAAAGCTTCACATCTACGCTTTATCGAAAGCAATCAACATCCTTAAATAACGATGGAGCTTCTTCTTAACATGGAAGCCGAATTGATCCATGGAAAATCACAGGGCAAGCAGTCATTGTTCTCTAAGGCCAGTTGAAAATGAATTGCTCCCAATACTCAGAATAAATATTTCACAGGATTACATATATGACACCCAAAACCGTCGTTGTTACAGGAGGGACCGGTCTGGTAGGCAGTTGCTTGTGTGCGCGTTTGTTGTCTCTCGGCCACAAAGTGATCTCACTCGACAATTATTTCACAGGATCCCCCCAAGCCCATATCGCTGGTGTAGACTACCGCGAAGGCCATACCAAAAACATCGAAAAGCACATCACCGAATCACCCAACTTGCTTTATCACTTGGGCGAATATCATAGAAATGCGCCCCGAAGCCAAAGGCAATCGAATGGGCGCAAAATTAGACGTCACCAAGTCACAAGCGTTAGGGTGGCGTGCTGAAAAATTGTTGGAAGATTATATTCGCGACGTAACAAAAGCATAATCAATAAGTAATTTACAGGAAGCCTTGAACAAGG
>JAYODI010000048.1:0-43864 GCA_038279365.1 Candidatus Latescibacterota bacterium
TGATGTTGTTGTTGGCGGCACTCATTGCGCGGGCTGTGTCGATGGAGTTTCGGGGAAAGGTCGATTCACCCAAATGGCGCAATGTGTGGGACTGGGCGTTTGGGTTGGGCAGTTTTTTACCGGCTCTGCTTTTTGGCGTGGCGGTAGGCAATGTGTTGCGTGGGGTGCCGATTGATTCATCGGGAGAATTTGTGGGTACGTTTTTGGGTTTGTTGAACCCTTATGCATTGCTGATTGGTGTGTTGAGCTTGGTGATGTTTACGATGCATGGTGCTCTTTATTTGGTGATGAAGACTGAGGGTGAACAACAAATGCGGGCCAAAGTGACGGCCACACGACTTTGGCCTATTTTTGTGGTGTTGTATATTTTGGCGACGGTGGCGAGTTACATGGTTTCGCCTTATTTGTTTGAACATACCTTTTCGCGGATACCGTTTTGGGTGTGTGCTGTGATTGCACTGCTCGGTATGACTTATATACCCATTGCGATTCGACAAGACAAAGCGTTTCCTGCGTTTATTGCTTCATCTGCGTCGATTGCAGGTTTGATTGGCGTTGCATTAACCAGCATGTTTCCCAAGTTGTTGCCTTCGAGTGTGGATTTGGCTTATAGTTTGACGGCTTATAATGCATCTTCGACACCACCAACGTTGACTGCGATGTTGATTATTGCGTTGATTGGGATGCCGTTGGTGCTTGTGTATACGTTTGTGATTTATCGGGTGTTTAAGGGGAAAGTGGTTTTGACGCCGGATAGTTATTGAGGAAAATAGGAATCGACGCACAGCCGTAGGCTACAACGAGCGTAGCGAGTAATCAGCGAATTAACGAATAGACGGAAAGTCAAAAGCATGACGGGGTAGAAGGAATGATCGGAGTGACCTAACTGGTTGCTCCGATTTTTTTGACCCTGTATGGCACTTAGTGTAACAGATCGGTGACACCTTTTATGCAACATGGGGTCTAAGCTTACAGACTTGTTTCCTTACGCTGAGAGGGGGCTGAAATGGACATTAAAAAATGGGTTTGGAGATCTTCATCAATCATATTGGCCGCTTTTATTCTTTCAGGTATCTGTCTTTACATCTATCTCCCATCCGTTCCTGAATTGTTCAAACTGAACAAAACGTGTCAGGAAGACGGGTATTATATGGCGGAATTTGAATTTAAAATGTTGGGGTTGGCCTATTATATCGATAAGGGTGAATATTGGAAAGCAATTACTGGCCTTAGGAGATTGCACAGGCAGCTTAAATTGAGGGAAGGCTTGGTCAAAATGCCTGCGTTTGCGGATAAAAATGAAGAACTGTCATTTTATTTGAACCTTCAGAACCCGAAAACGGGCGCATTTATGGACGACTTCTATCCGATGTGCGTTTATCATGGGCCTACTGGGAATGTCTTGACACATCTTGATGCATTGGCAGAAGAAACTGGACAGCCTCTTCGGCTTAAATATCCACTCACATATCTGGATGAGATCAATACACCGGATAAGGTGAAGGCATATTTTGATGATATCTCTGCTGTGGGTTGGATCGCGGCCCAATTTCCACAAACCACGTTTCATCAAGCAAGAGACATGCTTGTTTCTATCAATGGTGAAGGAGATGGAAAAGGCGTTCTTGAGAAACACAATATATACGCGTTTTCGCCAGAATGGAAAGCGGCGGTGCTTCAGTGGTTTTATGAAAATCAAGATCCTGAAACAGGGTTTTGGGGGCCACGATTGAGAAGCAGTGGCAGACTGGCAAAACTGGATTTGAGCAACACGGCTTCGATTGTTAAAACATTTGTGGATCGGGATGGTAATGATATCTATGCGTCGTTTCCTTTGCGTTATAAAAACGAGATGTTTGCAACGGCGCTTCAAGTGTTGTCTGAGGGGACACCTTCATCTGATGATGACCTGGATGAATGGCATGAATGGGCTTTAAAGACACGGAAGGGTACTTATCTGTTGACCAGATATTTGTGGTCTGATGCGTCTACGGAAAATAAGGTTCAGGCCAGATCATTGATCGAGAAATATCAAAGAACTTATTTTGAGAAATATTATGTGGCAAGTGAAGGGGCATTCAGCTATTATCCTGGATCGCAGCATGCTACTTTGGACGGCACAAGCGGTGGTTTAAGTTTTTATTCGGATATGGGTGCTTTTTCAACAGAAAAACAGAGCCATCTCTGGGGATGTGCTAAGGAGACGTGTCGTGACCTTGGCCAATTTCACGTCTCTGTATTGACGGAAAAGGACTTCGACTCCATCAGGGATTTTAAGAATGTCAACGCTTGGCGCTTCTATCCTACGGTGCCAGTTGTGGAGGATTATACGGCCAATGTCGCTGGTGTATTATATCCTGAAGTTACGCCCGTATTGGATGTTGTAGAATTTGTGCCAAAACTGAGAACTTGGATAAATATTACCTCGCAGAGTATGGGCAATTGGGTTTCTCGGGAGGAGATTGAGAGCCGGCTGTCAGATGTGCAGATAGAGTCGGTTCCTGTGTCTCGGGGACATATCCCACTTGAACAGATAAACCTTATCTTGAAGCAGAATCAAACACTCACTGTCATCGGTTTTGATGTGCTTCAGGTTCCACGATGTAAAATCACATTTCATTTGACTGAGTGATTCTATTTTTAGCGTTTGGTTTATTGTTGTTAAAATTTGTATTGCATTGGTTTTTGTATGATAAAATGGGGCGATCTGTTCGGATCGCCCCATTTTTTTTATGGTGTAAGAGGTAAAAATGAATTAGTCTATACAACTTGTTTTGTTGTTTAAAGTGGATTGTTGCGCGCATATTGTAATGAATGATCTATTGACGCCCAATACATAGGATATCAAAAGGAGATGGGTATGGCATCACAACGTTCTTGGATGGTTTTGCACCCCTCATCGGATAATGTGGCAATTGCTTTGCGGGCATTTGAAGTGGGTGAAAAGATGGCCGATGTGGCGGTGGCGGAATCGATTCGGCAATATCATAAAATGGCGTTGACCGATATCGCTGAAAATGCACCTGTGTATAAGTATGGTCAGATAATTGGGTATACAACCAAACCTATTGCGGCGGGCACGTGGGTGCACACGCATAATTTGGGGATGGGGCGTTTGATGGAGACGAATATTACAGATTTGTCAAATGACATTCCCGAACCTGAACCTGCGATTATGGATCGCTACTTTTTGGGTTATCGCAGTGGTGATGGTCGTGCGGGTACGCGTAATTATGTGTTGATTGGCAGCACCGTGGATTGCTCTGGGCGAGTTGTGGAAATGGTATTGGAGGAGTTGAACCGAAAGAAGGCCGATTATACACGGCGCTACCCCAATGTGGATGGGATTGTTGGCCAGACCCATGACAGCGGATGTGGATTGGTGACATTAAGTGAGGGGCACAAACAACAAAATCGTACGATTCAGAACTTGATGAATCACCCCAATGTGGGGGGGCGTGTGATTGTGCAACTGGGCTGTGAAAAGGGTCAGGCCAAGTTGATTTTTGGTGACGATCAGGTGATGCCCATTGAAGGGGCAACGGGTGGATCAGATGAGACATTGCCTTTGATTACGATTCAGGAATCGGGTGGCACGTGGGCGACGGTGGATCGCATTGTGGAATATGTGGAGAAAGTGTTGTTGCCGCGGGCCAATCGGCGACGCAGGGTTTTGATTCCGGCGAGTGAATTGATTTTGGCGACCCAATGTGGGGGCAGCAATGCCAACAGTGGGTTTACGGCCAATGCGTCGATTGGGTATGCATCGGATTTGTTGATTCGTTGTGGTGGCACAGCTTTTATTGCGGAGACAACAGAGACGTTTGGTGCAGGACATTTGCTCACACGACGCGCGAAGACCCCTGAGATTGGTCAAAAGTATTTGGATTATGTGGCGGATTATCGCAAATATTTGGCTACAGGTGGTGGCACACCCGAAAACAACTTGGCGTATGGGAATATGGAAGGTGGTTTGTCGACCATTGCTGAGAAGGCATTGGGGTCTATTGCAAAGGGGGGCACTTCGGCATTGTGTTGGGTGAATGATTATGCCGAATTGATTACGGAAAAAGGATTTGGATTTATGAACACACCTGCATTTGACCCCGCATCGTGTACGGGACAAACAGCGGGTGGTGCGCAGTTGGGTGTGTTTAGCACGGGAGCTGGCAGTTGTTTTGGTGGTATTTTGGTGCCGTGGTTAAAGGTGGTGAGCAACAGTGATACGTTTGAACGGATGGAAGATATGGAGATTAATGCGGGTGGTATTGCCGAAGGTGTGGACTCCTTTGAAGATGTGGGGCGCACGATTTTTGAATATTTGCTGGCAATGGCGAGTGGGGCAAAAACGTATAGTGAAAAGGTGGGGTATTCGGTGGTGAATATTTGGGATAAGGGTGTGACGACATAAAAAATGGTCGCAGGTTGCAGGTCTAAAAGTCACAGGTTAAAATTGCTGTGTATTTTTGATGTGGGTTTATGACTTGTGAGGAGGGAGGGTTTATGGAACCGACGATGATTGAGTATGTGGTGGTGGGGTGTTATTTGGTGGCGTTGGTGGGGGTGGGGATGGTGTTTCGCACTTTTAATGAAAATGTGAGTGATTATTTTCGCAATGGGTTTAAGGGCACGTGGTGGCTGGTGGGATCCAGTGCTTTTATGACGGCATTTAGTGCGTGGACGTTTTCGGGTGCGGCGGGTGCGGCGTATGAAGCGGGGTGGAGTGTGTTGGTGATTTATTTGGCCAATTCGGTGGGGTTTGCGATTAATGGATTGTTTTTGGCGCGCTGGTTTCGGCAGATTCGGGCGTTGACGGGGCCTGAAGTGATTCGGTTGCGGTTTGGGGTGAGCACACAGCAATTTTATGCATGGATGGCGTTTGTGACACAAACATTGTATTCGTCGTTGCATTTGTTGGGGTTGGCCATTTTTTGTTCGGCGGTATTTGGTTATCAAATTGAACAGGTGATTGTGGTGGTGGGGGTGGTGGTTTTGCTGTATTCGTTGATTGGGGGCAGTTGGGCGGTAACGGCAACGGACTTTTTGCAGACTTTGATCTTGATTCCGGTGACCATTTTGGTGGCCGTTTTGTGTTTGGTTAAATTAGGTGGCATAGGTGCGTTGTTTGATGGTATTGAGGCTATGCACTTATCATCTGATTATGCGGTGTTTAATGCACCAGAACGGTTTCCATTGCGTGCGTATACATATGCTTGGGCGGTGGCGATGTTGTTGAAAAATGTGATAGGTTACAATACACTGACATCGGCTCAGAAATATTTTTCGGTGAAGGATGGACGCGAAGCACAAAAGGCGGCGTGGTTGGGATTTGTCTTGATGACCGTGGGGGCATTTATCTGGTTTATTCCACCGATGACAGCAAGGTTATTGTATGATGCGCAAGTGATGGGTGTGGCCATTCCTAAACCAGCGGAAGCAGCGTATGCAATTGCGAGTTTGAATGTGTTGCCGGTGGGATTAACGGGGTTAATGGTGGTGGCCATGTTTGCCGCTACGATGAGTTCTATGGATTCGGGCCTCAACAGCAATGCGGCCATTTTTACCAATGATATTTACCCAACATTGTGTGGTTTGTTTGGAAAAACGCCTGTGGAGGGCAAACAGTTGTTGCATTTGGGGCAAATGTTTTCGGCAGGATTTGGTGTGTGTATTGTTTCTATTGCAACTTATTTTGCCAATACGGATGGGCAAGGTGTGTTTGAACATATGCTGAATGTGGGCGCATTGTTGGCACTTCCAATGGCGGTACCTACGGTGATGGCTTTGTTTATTCGTACAACACCACACTGGGCGGCAATAGCAACAGTATGTGTCACTTTTATACCTTCGGCATTGGGATTTTTTAGTGAGACCTTATTTGGTGAGACATGGTCTTTTCAACAAAAAGTATTTATCAATATTTTTGTAGGTGCTGTGGCGTATGTGTTGACGATGCCGTTTTGGAAATATGCACCGAATGATTATCGCAATCAGGTAGATGATTTTTTTGGTCGTATGTTGACACCTGTTGACTTTGCAAAAGAGGTGGGCGTACCCAATGATTTGCGACAGCTAAAAATTATTGGGCGTTTTGCGGCCATTATTGGTGGATTGATTTGTTTTATTGTGTTTATACCCAATCCATTGATTGGACGTTTGGGTATTTTGTTTGTGGGTGGTTTTGTGTTGGGGATCGGATGCCTGTTTATGTGGTTGGGCAATCGCAGTGTTTCGGATGGTATTGCTGTACAAGCAGTTGATTGATTTTTATAAAACCAACGCGTTGGTTTGTGAAGATGACGCGTTTTTTTGATTGGGTATGCATGCAAAACTGGGCGAAGTATGGATTGATTGTGGTTTTGGTTTTTTATGCGGGTGTGATTGTTTGGACCTTTGGCGATTATGGTGTAACCCCCGATGAAAGACATCATGTGGCTTATGGTGAAAGTGTGGTATTGTGGTATACCACAGGGTTTCAAGAGCGTCGTATTTTTACGTGGGCAGATATGTGGCTTTATGGTGGCTTTTATGATACTCTTGTGCATTTGATGACACGTGTTTCACCTTTGGATTTGTACGATACACGTCATTTGTGCAATGCTTTTGTGGGGTTGTTGGGTGTTTGGATTGCTTATCGGTTGGGCAGTTTGTTTGGGTCACGGTGGATAGGATTGTTGGCTGCGGTGTTTTTGATTTTGACGCCTCGTTATTATGGCCATGCATTTAACAATAATAAAGACATTCCATTTGCCGTGTTGTATTTGTGGAGTGTGTTTTGGCAAATAAAGGTGTTGTGGGTGTTGCCACGTGTGCCGTGGCATTGGGTTATCATTACAGGTTTGGTTACGGGGTTGGCCATGGGCATTCGCGTGGGTGGGGTGTTGTTGGTGGGCTATGCGGGTTTGTTTTGGGGGCTTTGGTACTTTTTGTATTGGAAACGCGAACGTGGTGCATTGGGCGTATTGATTAAAGACTATGTTTTGCGCTTGGGATTGATGTTTGTGATTGCATATGGTGTGATGTTGGTCTTTTGGCCTTGGGCACAAACGGATCCGTTGCGTCATCCGTTGAAAGCGTTGACTGTGTTTTCGCAGTTTCCGGGTGGGCATTTGAACTTTTTTGAAGGTGCATATTTTCACAGCTATGAAATTCCATGGTACTATGCTCCCAAATGGTTGTTGTTGACATTGCCAGAGTTTGTTTGGGTGGGGTTGTTATGTGGTATGGGCTTGATGGTTTATCGCAAATATAATTTTCTAAGTTTGCAAACGGGATTTTTGGGATTTGCGGCATTGTTCCCACTTTTTTATTTGATGGTTGCAGGAACCCCTCTTTATAATGCGACTCGGCATTTTATGTTTGTGGTGCCTCCTCTTGTGGTGTTGGCTGGGTATGGTTTTTGTGGTGTGTTCTATTTATTGGAACATAAGTGGCGCATTGGCTTGTGTGGGGTTGTGGGGGTGATGGTGCTTGTAACGGCAAGCGATATGGTTCGTTTGCATCCGTTTCAAACGACATTCTTTAACCGCAGTGTGGGAGGTGGGCTTTGGGGGGGCGTGTCTGTGTATGATACGGATAATTATAACAATGGATACAAACAGGGTGCGTTGTGGTTGATGGATCATGTGGAAAAAACGGATTCTGATCCTATTCGTGTTGCGGGTGGTGCTGCGCTTGATGTGATGTTGGATGGAGATCGATTTGTGATTGAGGATATTGCTTGGCGGGCCGATTATTATTTGACGACGACCAATATGCGGCAACATACAATAATTCCTGGGGAAGTGGTGCATACCGTTGCACGGATGGGTGTGCCCTTGTTGTATGTGATTCGCCCGGATACCACACGCAAGAATGACGAATTGTTTTCTCAAGATCCTTATCCTTTTCGAGATTTGATTTGGGGGAAATGGTATGCGGCAGAAGGACGGTGGGAAGATGCGTTGGCGATGTATCAACGTGCACTGCAAATAAAAGGATCTGAGGCGGATGTGTATGGTTTGATGGGTGAGGCATATGCCGCACAAGAGAAGTATGAAAAATCGGTAATGTATTACAAAAAGGCTTTGGATATAGGGGCAAACGCTGTGGTTGTGGGCACGAAACTGGGCAATGTATTACAAAGTATGGGTGCTTTAGAAGCATCCATACCTTATTATGAACGTGCACTTGAGATACGCCCTAATTATTTGGGCGCGTTGATGAATTTGGGACGTGCTTATTTTTCTTTGAGGCGGAATGAGGATGCGGTTGTGCCACTTGAAAAAGTGGTTTTTTTTGCACCCGATCAATCTTTGCATTTTCAAAGATTGGGCCTTGTTTATTATCAGATGGGGCGCTCTGCTGATGCCATTGAAGCGTTTAAGAGGGCTGTGGAGTTGGATCGACACAGTATGTTGTCTTGGTATCATTTGGGTTTGGCTTTGGAACAATCGGGGTATGTAGATACGGCTGAAGATATTTATTTGCAAGCATTAGAATACGATGCGCATCGCCCCGACATTTTGTTGCGCCTTGCGTCTATTTATCGGGATAATGGAAATTTTGATACGGCTGTACGTGTGCTGATGACTTTATTGGAAAACAACTCAAATAATTGGGAAGGGTATTATTTGTTGGGGCAAATTTACGAGCAATTGGGTGAAAAGCAGATTGCGATTGTTGCATATGAGAAGGTTTTGGCACTGAACCCCGAACATGAAAATACGAAAATACAATTGTCAAAATTAAAGCTATGATGTAGGAGTGTTTTTATGATAGATGATCATTTTCAACGCTATACGGCGTATGATCCGATGGTTCCTGTATGGATTGTGACGCCGGACTTAAATGGGTGTATTCATCGTTTTTTTGATGCGTCTTCTATTAGTCCTTCTGGGCGTTATGTGGGGGTATTTCGTTTGCCATCTGAACGTCAGTTGCCCAAGCCTGGTGATGTGGGCGATATTGTGGTGATTGATTTGGAAACAGGTGAGCAAAGTGTGGTGGCCAAGTCGCGGGGGTGGGATACACAGTTGGGCGCACAGGTGCAGTGGGGCGCAACAGATGAGGAATTGTTTTTTAATGATATGGATACGGATGCTTGGCGGCCGTTTGGTGTGAAGTTTAACCCATTGACGGGTGAACGGTTTGAAATGGACGGCACAGTGTATATGGTGTCGCGAGATGGCAAACAGGCGCTGAGCCCATGTTTGTTGCGTACGGGTGCGACTCAGGCAGGATATGGGGTCATTGCACCTGTAGATGCAGTACCGAAGAATGTGGGCGCTGTGGATGATGATGGGATTTATATTACGGATACGACAACTGGTGCATCGCGTTTGTTGGTGTCGATACGAGAGATTGTGGAGACGGCAGAACCAAAATTTGATTTGGATGCATATGCAGATGGAGATTTTTATGGGTTTCATGTGAAGTGGAATCCGCTGGGTGATCGCATTATGTTTGTTTTGCGCTGGGTGTCGCGCACGCATGGGCTTAAATATGGGCCCAATTTGATTACCATGCGAGCAGATGGTTCTGAGATTTGTTGTCCGATTCAGGATGAGGTGTGGTCAAAAGGTGGGCATCATCCGGATTGGTGCCCTGATGGGGAGACGGTGATGATGAATTTGCGAGTCGGGGATGATAAGGGATTAAGTTTGGTTCGGGCGCATTATGATGGCAGTGGATTTGAGGTGATGACGACAGTGGCGGGGTCTGGGCACCCAACGTTGCATCCCAATGGACGGCATATTGTGACGGATGTTTATGCACATGAATCACTGGCATATGGGGATGGTACGACACCACTTCGGTTGATTGATATAGAGACACATACGGAGCAAGTAATTGCGCGGATTAATAATGACCCACCTTGGTCGGGACCCAAACGGGAGTTGCGGGTTGATCCACATCCGGCGTGGGATCGGGATTATAAACGGGTGGCGTTTAATATGTGTGTGGATGGATTGCGGCGGGTTTGTGTGGCGGATTTGAGTGGGGTGGTATAGGGTGCTGTTGCATCAATTATTCCGTCTGTACGACGGAATAATTGATATCTTAACTTCTTGCCTTCGGCGACTTACTTTTTTTCAACAGCTAAAAAAAGTAAGCAAAAAAAGCCGCCCCTCAGGTGCCGGGGAGGCTGATTTTCCGCAAATACCTTCAGTGGGTACATGGAGGGTAGTGGCCTGTCAGGTGGGGTGTTTTTAGGAAAAAATAGCTGGACGGAATGGTGCGGAAAATCCGGATGGATATTGTGATTGGTTTTTTTTAGGTGTTATCGTGATAGGAGG
Organism: Candidatus Latescibacterota bacterium; assembly: GCA_038279365.1. Lineage (GTDB taxonomy): Bacteria > Latescibacterota > UBA2968 > UBA2968 > UBA2968 > JABIFK01. Next base: position 10,278 of record JAYODI010000048.1, read on the forward strand.
GTGATGTGGATATTTTGGAGCGGTTGTCGGGGGATTATTTTGGGGGAGTGGTGGGTGTTGAGTGGGGGCGTGATGGGGTGCTTTTGAAGCGGGTGACGGATGGGCAGATGGGGCATTATGAGGGGTGTAATGATCGGTGGCCTTTGCGGGCGCATTGCAATGCGGGTTGTGTGTTGGAGTTGCGGACGGATTCGAGGGTGTTGGATATTTCGTTTTCGGTTGTGATGGGGGCGCGGCAGTATTTGGGGTTGGATGTTGAGGTGGATGGGCAGGTTGTAAGGTCTGTTTATGTGGATGATTTTTCAAAGCCTGAACAGGTTGTGATTACGAATAATGCGCGGGGGGAGGCGCGCGTGATTTTGGCTGAAGCGGGGCGGTTTACACTTCGGTTGTTTGAATATGCAGAGCAAAAAGAGCGGACTGTTTGTGTGTATTTACCTCAGAGCGTTGCATTGGCGTTTACGGGGGTGGTGGTTGATGATGGAGCTGTGGTGGAGCCTGTTGAGCGGCCTCAACGGAAGCTTTTGTGTTTGGGAGATTCGATTACACAGGGGATGGATTCAAAGAGTCCGATGGCAGCTTATACAACACAATTGGCACGGTTGTTGGATGCAGAGTTGTTGAATCAGGGGGTGGGGGGGCATGTTTTTGATGCAGATTCATTTGATATGGGGCTTGCTTTTGATGCGGATGTGGTGACAATTGCTTATGGTACGAATGATTGGAATGGGAATAAGACGGTTTCAGAAATTGAAAACAATGTGCGGGCTTATTTGACTAAGGTGAAAGCACGGTTTCCCTCAGTTGATATTTATGTGTTGAGCCCTATTTGGCGAGTGATTGGGAATGAGGTTCGGCAGGGTGGGAATTTGTGGGATTTTTCGCAGGTGATTTTGAAAACTGCTCAGGCATTTGATCGGGTCACCTGTATAGATGGTTTGGTGTTAATGCCACATCAGGAATATTTGTTGCCCGATGGTACACATCCGAATGATGAAGGATTTTTGTATTATGCATTGAATTTGTATCGGGTGATAAAACGATCATGATATACTATGAATTGTTGAAATTTTTGTTGCCTTTGTTGGTGACGGTTGTTGTGCAAGAGATGGGTTTGCAGGTGCTCAATGGCGGTATGGCGCGGGTGCCAAAAGCGATGGAAACGTTGGCCGCTTATGGTTTGGCTTGGGGCATTACGATGTTTTTACAAGGACCATTGGCACAAGGTAAACAGTTGGGTTTGGTGTTGGTGGATTCACGTAATGCATTAAAGCAGGTGCATCGGTTTGTGCTTGGTACGGGGTTTTTGTTGGCGTGCTTGTTGGCGTGTTTGGCTTTGACGTCTGTGGGGGTTTGGGTGGTTGAAGATGTGCATTTGGTATCTGCCGATTTGAGTGGGGTGGTTCGACGTGCATTTTTTTGGCTGGTGCCCATTCCTGCAATGGCTGGCGTAAATCGGTTGTATATGGGAATGTTGATGCAGGTGCGCCGAACGGATGTGGTGAGTGTGGCCATGATGGGTGGCATTGCGGCGAGTATTGGTTCGGTGTTTGTTTTGTTGCCTACCGAATTTGTGCAGGCCGATCCGATTCGGTTGCCTTTGGCGGCCACTTATGCCAGTGCGTTGACGGAGTTTGTGATTGTGTTTTATGGGCGGTTGCGGTGGGTGCATTTATCCGATGAATCTGAAGGTGAGCCATTGACGTTGGCCGATGTGATTCGGTTTTTTTGGCCCTTGGCATTTATTATGGCGATTCAGGGATTGAGCCGACCGGTGATTAATTTATTTGTGTCGCGCAGCAGCAATGGGCCAGAAGCGTTGGCGGTGTTGACGGTTGTTTATGCATTGGCACATGTGCCCTATGGGTGGGTAAATGAGACGCGGAGTTTGCATACGGCGTTTAAACATATTCCAAATCATTTGCATTATGTGAAACGATTTGTGTGGGGGTGTGGGTTGGTTTCTTTTGGGAGCATGGTGTTGTTATTTTGGACGCCAATTCGTGGGATCTTGTTACAAGATTGGATTGGTGTGTCTGAAAATTTGGCAATGCAGTGTGCGACACCGTTGTTTTTGTTTTCGTTTTTTCCTTTGGCCGTGATGATACGTGCGCACTATCATGGTGTGGGGCTACTGGAACGGCGCACCAAAGCGATGGCACCCAGTGCGCCGGCGCGAATTGGTGCGATTGTGGTGGTTTTGTTGATTTTTTCGGGCACTGATATCCATGGCGCAACATTGGGGATTGGTGCTTTGTTGTGTGGGTTTGTGTGTGAAGCGACAACGGTTTGGTGGTGTGTGCAAAAAATGAAATAAAATGTTTATTGATAGATTGGTATGGAGGGTTTTATGGGTGTGATTAAAACAGATGTGCTCGTTTGCGGCGGTGGGTGTGCAGGTTTGGTGGCGGCACTTGCATCTGCAAGAATGGGTGCAAAGACATTGTTGATTGAACGTGCAGGATTTGCTGGTGGAATTGTGACGGCAACAGGGTTGCCTTTTTTTGATGGGATTGCACATCAAGGGAGCAACCGCATTGTTGTGCGGGGAATTGCGATGGAGCTGGCTGTAAAGATGGGGCTTTGTAAGGCAGGCGATACGCATATTGAACCGCACAACCCACGTATTCGGAATATTGAACAGTTTAAACTTCTGGCAGATCGCCTGCTTTTGGAACACGATAATTTACAGGTATTGTATCACACGGTGGCTTGTGATGTGGTGGTGCGTGATGGGCGTATTGCAGGTGTGCGGATTGCAAATAAAGATGGGCTGACCACAGTGGAAGCACGGCAAGTGATTGATACAACGGGTGATGGTGATATTGCAGCATGGGCGGGTGCACAGACAGAAAAGAATGATCCGCTAATGCCGATGACGATGCATTTTCGTGTGGGACATGTGGGTGCAGATCGCCAGAATATGGGGGAGTTGGCGCGGGCTTCTTTGATTAAGGCACATGAGGCAGGGGATTTGCCTCTTTTTTATGGACCAGCCATTATGTTTGCCTTTGCAAATGATGAGGCCTATTTTCATGCGATTCGGGTGACGGGGGATGGTACGATTGCGGCCGATTTGACACGGGCCGAAATGCAGGGGCGCAAAGATGCTTGGACGATTTTTGAATGTTTGAAGCGCGACGTGCCTGCTTTTAAGGACGCCTATTTTATTGAGAGTGGGCCTTATATCGGTGTGCGAGAAACACGGCGTTTGGTTGGGCAACATGTATTGAGTGAAGATGATATTCAGGCGTGTAGGTCGTTTGACGATGCAATTGCGACGGGGTGTTGGTACCTTGATGTACACCCCAATAAGGTGACGCTTCGGGGGGCAAATGAGGGTAACAAGATTCAACCAGAGCCTTACGATATTCCGTATCGGGCACTGCTTTCAAATGAGCTGGCCAATTTGGTTGTGGCTGGGCGGTGTCATTCGGCAACGGCGTTTGCGGCGAGTTCGACACGGGTGAATGTGACGGCAATGGGGTTGGGTGAGGCGGCGGGAACGGCAGCGGCCTTGTCTGTGGCACAGGGTGTGGATTTGGCAGAGTGTGATGGTGTGAAGGTGCGTGAGACATTGTCTGCGAAAGGTGCTGGGCCATTTACTTGAGATGTGGTTTGGTGGTGATTATAAATTTGATGTGCATTATATCATTGGTATTTCGTTTTGAGGAGCTTTTTATGGCAGAAAAAAATGTGATGGATCAGTTTCGTTTGGATGGCAAAGTGGCGTTGGTTGTGGGTGGTTCGAAGGGGTTGGGCAAGTCGATGGCTTTGGGATTTGCACAGGCTGGTGCAACAACAGTGATTGGTGCACGTACAGAGGCCGATTGTGAAAAAACAGCTTTGGAGATAGCAAATGAGACGGGGCAAGAGAGCATTGCCATTGCGGGGGATGTGACAAAACAGGCCGATGTGGATCGTATTTTTAATGCGGTAAAGGACAAGTATGGCCACTTGGATGTGGTGGTGAACAGCGCAGGGATTAATGTGCGGCATTTGATTGAAGATTTTCCGTTGGAAGATTTTAAGAAGGTGATGGATATCAATATGACGGGGGTGTGGTTGTGTTGCCGAGCGGCTGCGCGCATTATGAAATCCCAAGGTTCGGGTTCGGTGATTAATGTGGCATCGGCTCTAAGTGGGGTGGGTTTGTCTGAGCGCTCGGCGTATTGTTCGTCTAAGGCGGGGGTGATTGGGTTGACCAAGACATTGGCTATGGAGTGGGCATCTTCAGGCGTACGTTGTAATGCACTGTGCCCAGGCCCTTTTTTGACAGAGATTAATGTGCCTTTGTTGAAAACGCCTGAAAAGGTGAAGGATTTGTTGGCTTTGACGATGTTGAATCGGTGGGCTGAGTTGGAAGAAATAAGAGGTGCGGGTTTGTTTTTGGCCAGTGATGCATCGAGTTTTATGACGGGTGCGTCGTTGTATGTTGATGGGGGCTGGACGGCACATTGATGTTTTATGGTGAAATATTGAATGGTAAATTGGGTGTTTATACATAGGAGATGGATTTGGACAATCGACCAAATTTTTTGGTGATTATGACCGATCAACAACGTGGTGATTGTTTAAGTGCCGATGGTCACCCTGTATTATTGACGCCGAATATGGATGCCATTGGTGGGGCGGGTGTTCGGTTTTCTCGTGCTTATACCACGTGCCCTGTTTGTGTGCCTGCACGACGATCCTTTTTGTCGGGGCAGTTTCCTTCCACGCATGGGGTGTTGAACAACAGCAGTATCGAGTGGGAGGGGCCTTCTTTACCTGGGGTGTTGCGCGATGCGGGATATCAGACCGAGTGGGTGGGGCGTGGGATGCATCAGACACCTCCGCACAAGCGATATGGTTTTGAACATATGGTGTTTAAAGACCATCGGGTGAAAGATGATTATGATGCTTTTTTGGCTCGACGCGAACCTGAAGGCGGTGGTGGGTATTATGGCACGGGTGTGATGCACAACGACTGGACGGCACGACCGTGGCATATGGATGAGGCCTTGCACGCGACAAATTGGACGGTGAATGAAGCGTTGAACTTTTTGGATCGGCGCGATCCTTCGTGTCCATTTTTTTTGGTGGCTTCTATTTTGGCACCGCACCCACCGCTTGTGCCGCCTGCGTTTTATATGGATCGCTATTTGCGCCAAGAATTACCTGATCGGGCGCTGGGTGATTGGGCATTGCCACCCGATCGAACAGATGGTGATACGAGTGCTGAACGGGTGGATTTAAAGGGAGAAGCGTTGCGTTCGGCACGGGCGGGGTATTATGGGTTGATCAATCACGTGGATGATCAGATTCGTCGGTTGCTCAATCCTGTGGATGGGGTGCAACAAAAAACAAAGCGCAATACGGTGGTGATTTTCTTTTCAGATCATGGGGAAATGTTGGGTGATCATTATCGGTGGCGAAAGTCTTTGCCTTATGAAGGTTCGGCACGTATTCCATTTATGATTCAAGCACCTGAGCGATTTGGTTTGCAGGTGGGGATGGTGAGTGATACACCAGTGTGTATTGAAGATTTGATGCCCACAGTTTTGGCAATGGCCAATGTGCCTTGTCCTGAAGGCGTGGACGGTTCTAATTTGTTGCCATTGATGCAAGGGGAAAGGGGTTTGGATCGTGAATATTTGCATATTGAAACGGCACCGACGTATCATTGTTTGACCAATGGCAAAGAAAAATTTATTTGGTTTGTAAAAGATGGCAGCGAACAGTTTTTTGATTTGGAAGTTGATCCAAATGAATGTTGCAATTTAATTGATGCAGAAAAGCGACAAGAGCAGATTGCAAATTGGCGTGTGGCATTGATCCAGGTGTTGAAGAATCGACCGGAGGGATTTTCTGATGGTCATCGGTTGATTTCTGGGCAAGCCTATCCGGGGTTGATGGCGCGAAAATAAAGTGGGTGTGAGAATTTGAAATGAGGTGGTTATGAAAGAGAAAGTGCACTTGTCTGAGGTGGAAGAAGTTGTCGATGATTCACCTAAAAAAAAGTATGGATCGTCATGGAAAGATATCTCTGGGGCATTGGATGTAGAGGGCCAGCCTTTTGAAGTAGAATGGGTGCGATTGGCTCCAGGGAAAACGAATTTTCCTTGTCATGCGCACCAAGTGCAATGGGAATTTTATATGGTTGTGAGTGGTGCGGGTGCTGTGCGTCGCAATGATGATTGGTTTGAGGTGGGTGCTGGCGATTCATTTGTACAACCACCAGGAACAGCGCATCAGATTCGCAACCCGAGTGAAACTGAAGATTTGATTTATTATGTGATTGCAGACAATCCGGTGAGTGACCCTGTGTATTACCCAGATTCGGGTAAGTGGTTGATTCGTCCACCTCGTATACTGGGGCGAATGACTGAGGCGAGTTATTATGATGGAGAAGAGTAGTTTCGTTTATTGTGATCGTTGCCACGCGTTATTTGGCATTTGGGAAAGTAATGGGTGTTGCCTGACCAGGTCATTGGGTAGGGGGGGAAATGTTGGGTGATTTTTACGCCTTGATTATCTGGGTGTGGCGAGTTCGAAGGGTTTGATGCTTCTTATAACACAGGGATAAATTCCTATGCGATGGCACATAACGACTGTTCAAGGGAGATTGAAATGGATTTAAAAAATAAAGTTGCCATTGTTACAGGTGGCAATGGTGGTTTGGGGCAGCGTATTTGTTTGGCATTGGCCAACGCAGGTTGTAAGATTGCAGTGGTGTATGCTAAGAGTAAAGAACAAGCTGAAGAAGTGGCTTCGAGATTGGATACTGAAGCAATGGCCGTGCAGTGCGATTTGGCCAGTGCGAGTGATATTCAAAAGATGGTCGATGCGGTGTTGGCGCATTTTGGGCAGATTGATATTTTGGTGAATGACGCGGCGTATAATAAGTGGATTCCGTTTGATGATTTGGATGCGTTGACATTGGAAGAGTGGGATAAGATTTTGGCCATTAATTTGACTGGGCCGATGTTGTGCATCAAGGCTGTGGCACCTGCAATGAAAAAACAGGGTGCTGGGCGGGTGATCAATATTTCGTCTATTGCGGGTTTGGGGCCAAGTGGATCATCCATTCCTTACGCAGTGTCTAAGGCGGGGTTGAATCATTTGACCAAGTGTATGGCTGTGGGGTTGGCCCCTGAGGTGACGGTGAATGGGTTGGCACCTGGGTATATTGAAGGCACGCGCGCAACGTCAAATTTAGCACCCGAATATCGTGAACGGGCAGCTACGAACAACTTGTTGCAAAAGCCAGCGGATAAAGATGATATTGCCGATCAGGTGGTGGCGCTGTGTAAGGCCGATACGATTACGGGGCAAACATTGGTTATTGATTCAGGACGGGTTTTTCACTAAGACGGGTGGGAGATATATTGGTTTTTGGTTGAACGAAAATTATATAATAAATTATTGTTTTTGTAAGCGATTTCGAAATTTTTATTGTAAATAGTCTATTTTTATAGATTATAGTTTGAGTTTTATGGTTTGGATAAATTGTAAAAGTATCATTTACGCACAAGGAGTGTTTTTTGGAACTTCAGATTTGTCGCCCAGAGGCCGAAGGGTTGTCGTCTTCTGCCATTCTTGCTTTTGTTGAAGCTGCCGAAACGGAGTTGGAGGCCTTACACAGCTTGATGATTCTTCGTCATGGGCATATTGTGGCACAAGGGTGGTGGCAACCTTATGGCGCATCTTATAATCACCGATTGTTTTCGCTCAGCAAGAGTTTTACGTCTACAGCAATAGGATTGGCTGTGTCGGAAGGTCTTTTGCGTGTGGATGATTTGGTGGTTTCATTTTTTGCCGACGCGCTTCCTCAAGAACCCAGCGAAAATTTGTTGGCGATGCGTATTCGCGATTTGTTGTCGATGACGAGTGGGCATCATAATGATACATTGGGTCGTCTTTTGGCGTGTGAAGATGGCCAGTGGACCCGCGCGTTTTTGGCTTTGCCTGTGGAACACAAGCCCGGTACGCACTTTGTGTATAACACGGGAGCTACGTATATGTTGGCGGCCATTTTGCAACAGGTGACAGGTGAAACCTTGCAAGATTATTTGCAACCGCGTTTGTTTGGGCCATTGGGCATTCAAAATCCCAAATGGCAGATGAGTCCAGAGGGTGTTCATGTGGGTGGCTGGGGTTTGCGGGTAACAACAGAAGATATTGCGCGGTTTGGTCAGTTGTATTTGCAAAAGGGGCAATGGGAAGGCAAACAATTGGTGCCTGAAGAATGGGTCGCACAGGCGACATTGCGGCAGACTTCTAATGGCAGCAATCCTGAGAGCGATTGGGAGCAAGGATATGGCTATCAGTTTTGGAGATGCCGACACAATGCGTATCGGGGCGATGGGGCTTTTGGTCAGTTTTGTTTGGTGATGCCCGATCAAGATATGGTTGTGGCAATTACTTCGGGTCTAAAAAATATGCAAAGTGTTTTGGATTTGATTTGGAAATATGTGTTGCCTGCTGTGCAGAGTGAACCTTTGCCACCCAATGATCAGGATTATGATTTGTTGCAAGAAAAAATGGGATCGTTGTCTTTACCTGTGGTTCAAGGTCAGGCTATGTCATCGCTTGCGACGGATGTTTCGGGGCAGGTTTATGTACGTGAGAAGGATGACAGCGAAATTCAATCTGTTGCGTTTCGATTTGAAGAAGAAGCGTGTGAGATCACGTTGAAAGATGCTGAAGGCGAGCATTCGTTTGGATGTGGGTATCAAACTTGGGTAAGGGGTGAGACGACTTTTGATAGTGAAGATGGTTTGCCACAAGTGATTGCTGCTGCAGGTGCGTGGACAGCGCAAGATACCTATACGGTTAAGATGTGTTTTTATGAAACACCGTTTTGCTCGACGATTACGATTCGATTTGATGGCGATCTGGTGTTGTTGCACTATGAGGTGAATGTGGGATTTGGTGGGGTGAAACAGATTGATTGGGTGGGAAAACGCACATAAGGTCACTTTCTAACTGTTCATTATCGGACACCACTGTATCATTATCGGACACTTTAAAAGGCAGTTTATTTTACTCAACATGCATAAACTATTGATAAATGAGGGTGATAGATTTTTGGCACATCTTTTGATAGAATCGGATAGGTGATTGTTTGGCTTGAGATGTGATGAGATCTGATGATTTTGGGAGTGGCATATGTTTCGCAATTATTTGATGGTTGCTGTTCGCAATTTGATGCGGCAAAAATTATATGCTGGCATTAACGTTTTGGGGCTTGCCATTGGGATGGCGTGTTGTTTGTTGATTTTGCTTTATATCCAAGGTGAGATGGGGTATAACAGCAACTATGCAAATGTAGAACGTATTTTCAAAGTGATTCGAGAAACAAAAACAGCCACGGGTACCCAAACGTTTAGTGACCGCACCTCAGGGCCTTTGGGATCAAAATTGAAAACACAGTTTCCCAAAGTGGAAGATGTTGCGCGTTTGTTTCGGCGCAATGCGTGGATTAAGACCCAAGATGATGTGTATCCGATGACTTTGTGTGTGTCTGATCCCAATCTGTTTTCATTTTTCAATTTTGAACTTGTTGTTGGAGATCCACAATCGGTTTTTCGAGATCCGCAAGGTGTTGTGCTCACTGAAACAACAGCGCGCCGGTTGTTTGGAAATCGCAATCCAATGGGTGAAGTGGTTGAGGTCGAAGAGTTTTCAACGGGGGGTGCCTATACGGTTTGCGGTGTGATGAAAGATATTTCTCCAAAGTCTACGGTGCAGTTTGATTTGGTATGTGCGGTTTCACCCACCGATCCTTTTTGGATGTGGAAAGAGTGGATGCCTACGGGTTGGTTACAGATGGAGACGTATGTGTTGTTGTCTGCACGTGATTTGGCAACCTCGTTAGAAGAAAAGATGCAGGTGTTGTTGGGGCAACATATGGGCCAAATGGTTGCGCAATATAACCGCTACCATTTGCATGCTTTTGATCGTATTTATTTATATTCGGCACACGACTACAATATTAAAAAAGCGGGGTTTGGTGGCAGTGGGATGGCTTATGGCGATTTGGATCGGCTTTATTTGGCGGCGTTTATTGCTGTGGCAATTTTGCTTATCGCCTGTGTAAATTTTGTCAATTTGGCAACGGCCCGATCTGCCAAACGTGCTCGCGAGGTGGGTTTGCGAAAAGCGGTGGGGGCATCGTTTGGAAATTTGGTGGTACAATTTTTGGGCGAGTCTTTGTTGCTTACTTTGGGTGCTGTGTTTGTTGCTGTCGGGTTTGTTGAGATTACGTTGCCCGTTTTTGGCGATTTTGTGGGAAAACCATTGTTATTTGATTTTTGGAATACACCAAGTGTGTTGATTTTGTTGTTGGGTTTGGTTGTTGTTGTGGGTGTGTTTGCAGGCGGATACCCAGCTTTTGCATTGTCATCTTATCGACCTGTGGATGTGCTCAAAGCGCAATCTGCACATCCGCGTGGTGGGCATTGGCTTAGAAAAGTGTTGGTTGTTTTTCAGTTTGCGGTGTCTGTTGTTTTGATTGTGGGGATGTTAATCTGTGCGGCTCAGGTGTCTTATTTGCGCAATCGCGATTTGGGTTTTGACAAAGAAGCTATTCTTGAAGTGCCTATTTTTGTGACGGCGAGCAATGTTCCCGAATGGGGTTCTTATGGTGGCGATTTGAAGCGGCAATATAATCGTGTGAAAGAAGCTTTTTTAAAACATCCCAATATTCTGGCGGCATCTTCTGCGCGTTTTGCTTTGGGAAGCTATTCTCCACAGTCTATTTTTCAAGCAGAAGGCATAGGCGATCAAGGTTGGCAGTTTCGCGTTTATCCCGTTGATGAAGATTTCATATCTACTTTGAATATTGAATTGATAGAAGGTAGTGGGTTTTCGCGCACACATACCGAACTTGATTTTTATGAACGCGATCAAAAAAATGTGCCTGAGACTTTTATTTTGACCGAGTCTGCTGTGAAACAGTTGGGTTGGCAAGATCCATTGGGTAAAAGGCTCAGTGGACATCAACGTGCGGGTACGGTGATTGGGGTGGTAAAAGATTTTCATTTTCAGTCGTTAAAACAAATTCAAGAACCTGCGGTATTGGTGCCAGATTTTGAACATTTGAAGGTGTTGTATTTAAAGATTAATCCTGCTCACTTTGAAGAGACACGTGCATTTATTGAAGCAACTTGGAAACAATTTTTACCCACCCGACCCTTTAAATTTTCTTTTTTAGATGATCGTTTGGATTTGATTTACAATGAAGAAGAAAGTTTGGAACGGCTATTTACCGTGTTTGCTTTGCTGGCTATTTTTGTGGGATGTTTAGGATTGTTCGGTTTGTCGTCATATATGACCTTACAGCGCACACGCGAAATTGGTATTCGCAAAATGTTGGGTGCTTCGGTATCTCAGGTGGTGACGCTTTTGGTTCGCGATTTTGCCAAATTGATCATTGTGGCCATTGTGATTGCTTTGCCTGTTTCATATTATATGATGACTTCGTGGCTTGCAAACTTTCCTTATCGAATTGATTTGACGCCCGTGCCATTTGTGGCGGGTGGTTTCATCGCTTTTATGATTGCTCTTGCAACGGTGATGTATCAGGCATTTTCGGCAGCACTGTCTGACCCTGTGGATGCGTTGAAGTGTGAATGACTGTTTTGAAATAGTTTTGCTGAGATCATAAATGGATTTTTTTGATTGTCAAACCTGGCTTTCTTTTTTGGAGATTATCAGTTATTATTAGTCATCCAATGTCTCAATCCACAGATGAGGTTGTATTATGAGTAGTGTACTTGAAAAAATTCAAGCGATTGAAAAAATAGGTGCAAGAGATGAAATTGATCAAACCTTGCGCAAATGGATACAGATCCATTTACAAAAGTATGAACAACAAATAGAAAGTGTTCAGAATGAACTTCTTCCATTTGAGAAACAATTTGGCATGTCCTCTGCAATGGGATATGAAAAGTATGAAGCTGGAACTTTAGGTGATGATGCCGATGTGATGGATTGGATGGGGGTTTATGATAACTTTCGTCTCTACCAAGAGCGGATAGAGATGTTACGCTCGGTTACTGAAGAATGATCGAAGACTATTTAAGACAGCTTGATGATGTTTTGAGTGCCCATTCTGAAGTAACACAGGTTGTTGTTTTTCGGCGGCATATTGTTGATACTGGATGGGAAAAGGTTCTAAATTACCGCTATCGGATTATTTTGTCAGATGGTGGACTTATGGACATGTCTGAACGAATATTAGAGTCGGGCAATGCATTAACTGTGACGAAATATCGATTTCATTGGCAAAATACACAGGGTCAACTTATTCGTCGATGGGACAATGCACCTCATCATAAAGACGTTGAAACATTTCCCAATCACCTTCATGATGGTACTGAAGGGAATGTGGTGCCCCATTCGGCTGTTACGGGTCTTGACGCATTGAAGCTTATTTTGAGTGAAGTAGGATAATCAGAACTTACTCTGGTGAGAATATCAAAAAAAGCGACCACTTTATGTGGTCGCTTTTTTATTTGGATGTATTCTGTTTTGACCTGTGACTTTTTTTATCAATCCAACTCTGAGAGTTTCACGGTGCGACCTTCTTTGGCTGAAAGGTCGGCGGCAAAGTTGACCCGATGTGTTTCGAAGGCAATTTCGAAGTTGGTTTTGGGCATGGGTTGGTTGTTGTTTACGCCGTCAACAAAAGCTTGGAATTGCGGTTGATAGGGGTGATCGGATACATCACCCGAGTCGATTAATGAGGTTTCAAGTGTGCTCCATTTGTTTTTGTTCATGCCGTGTAGCTTGTGAGAATAAAACTTGTTGTCGAGCAAACTGCCTTCGGAGCCAACCAAGTGAATGTGGAAGTAATAAGGTTGCATACAATCGACACAAGAAGTGACTTTGGCCACTTTGCCATTGTTGTATTTGAGCAAGGTTACTGTGGTGGTATCGTATTCATAAGGTGTGAAGTATTGTGATTTTGATTTGGTCGATAAACTGGTAACTTCTTCAACCTGGCCATCCATAAAAAAGAGTTGGGCATCTAAGGCATGGCACCCGGCGGTGAGCAAGCTGGAACCTGCAAAGTCTTTTTTGACGTTCCACTCATATTGACCATACCAAGGGCCAATACCGTGGTAATAGTCCACTTCGCCATAATGCAAGTCGCCGAGTAATCCTTGGTCGATGACGGAGCGAATCATGGTAAAGTGTGCGCTGAATCGACACTCAAAACACACACACGATTGCACACCTGCTCTTTTGATGGCATCTCGCACGCGCTTTAGGTCTTCATAGCTGAGGCAAATGGGTTTTTCAATAATGAGATGTTTGCCCGCTTCAGCGGCGGCAATGGCTTGGTCGGTATGAAATTTGTGTGGCGTGCAAATGTCAATAATGTGAATGTCTGGATCGGCAAGCATGTCTTCAAATTTTGTATATGCTTTGAGTGGTATGCCATATTGTGCTGCGAGATCTGCTTCGTTGTGATCTCTGCGTGAGCAAATGGCCGTGACATTTGCGCCTTTGACAGACTTGAATGTTTCAATATGTGCGCCTGCTACCCAACCAAGTCCTACAATGCCAACATTCAGATCGCTCATAAAAACCTCCAAAAAGAATGCATCTTAAAACGATACGATAATACCAACTTTAGAGATGGCATGATGAAGCGAATCACAAGAGATGTCAATACAAATATGAGCTATGATGTGGAGGTTAAAATCTCAAAACTTAAATACGACTCGCGGGTGGTGTGGGCCGTTGTGCAGTTGGTGTGTGGGGATGGGGTGTAGGAACTGCGCGGGCAGGTAGGGGATATGTGTTTGTAAAAACACCGAAGGTCATTTTAGAGAGAAAGTTCGTAGAGCTTATACAAAAGAATACCAGAAGCAACTGCCACATTGAGCGATTCAACGGGTGATGTCATGGGAATTGTAACTGTTTGTGTGGCTCGTGCAAGTAATTCAGGATCAACACCAAATGCCTCGTTGCCCAAGAGCAGTGCAACGGGGTTTTTTTGTGTGAGTTGATGATACGGTGTGCCATCTATGTGTGCCGCCAAAATGGAGATGTTGTGTTGGGTGAGTTCTTGGATCAAGTCTAAACCATTTTCGCCCGAAAAAACAGGCAATCGAAAAATGGCACCCATGGTTGAACGAACCACTTTGGCATTAAACAATTCAACCGACCCGGGTGTGAGAAAAATGCCTGCACAAGATGCGGCTTCAGCGGTGCGCATGATCATGCCCAAGTTGCCAGGATCTGAAATGCGATCGAGAATGAGAATGGGTTTTGTCGATTGGAGAACGGTATCTCTATTCCACTTGGGCATGTTGACCACACCCAAGACACCTTGAGGGGTCTCGGTGTCGCTCATGCCTTTGAAGGCACGCCAATCGGTTTGTTGGATGGGGATTTTATTTTGAACGGTATTTTGAAAGAGAGTTGCCAGACGCTCGTTGCGATCTATGCTTTCGCGGCAAAAGAGAAACTGTTCGATGGGTGCATGTGAAGCAATGGCTTCTTCGCACAAACGAATGCCTTCAATGAGGTACTTGCCTTGTTCGTCGCGGCTTTTGCGCTGTTTGAGTGCAAGAATGTGTCTTGCGCCTTTAATGGCCATATTTTATATGTTGTCTTGGGGCGTTTCACCCCGGTTAAGTGTGCTACGTAAGTCTTGTAATTCTTCCCAAATGTTTTTTTCTCGTTTGGCCAAATTAAGAAAATAAAGCAAAATGGCCACCCAAATGATGATGTAGGCCGCTGTCATATATCCGAGATACTGCATGGTATCCTCCGGGAAACAATATTACCGATGTTGTAGGCTGTTGTTTTGAAAAGTTAAAATGCAAAATTACTTGGTGCCCACTTGACCCAATATGGTTTTGCGGTCTCTGATTTCGGCTTTGAGTGATTCAATCTCGTCGCGGGCTTTTTCGATGGAAACGCGTTTGAATAAAAGGGACAAAAAGAGCATCAGAAAAGTGAATACACAAAAGTAAAATGCAATTTTCATGTCGATGGGTAACCCAAATTCTTCACCTCGAATGACTTCGGGGTGGTGGGTGCGCCAAAGTTTTGTTGCATAGTGAATAAGCGGCATATCTAAAAAGCCAATGATGCCCAGAACAGCTCTAAATTTGGCACTTTGTAGTGAATCGTCGCTGTAACTGTGTAACATCAGATAGGCAACAAAGATGAGCCACAATGTGAGGGTGAGCGTAAGTTGTGCATCCCAAGTCCACCAAGTGCCCCAAATGGGTTTGGCCCAGATCGGGCCAGTGAGCAAGACCAGGGTGCAAAACAACAAGCCTACTTCGGCACCACAAAGCGCCCAGATGTCATATTTTTTGTCTTTTTTGTAAAGGTATAAAATGCTGGAAACAAAACAGACTGAAAACCCAGCATACATCATAAAAGCTGAAGGAACGTGATAGTAGAATATTTTTTGTGCCAAGCCCATGTCTTTTTCTAGGCCGGCATACATAAAGGCCATGTAGGGTGCAATGATAAGGCCTATGAGGGCCAAAATACCAAAGACAAAGGCAGGGATATATGGACGTCGCATGGGGATTAATCCTCCAAAACAAATTCGAATAACAATAAACAGGCGGCGCCAAAAAGCCCAGCAAAAGCTCCGCCCAATTTTAACCACGATAGCACATCTATTAAAGCGTCTCCAGCCAAGATACCTCGAAAGGCTTCTACGGCGGCCAAGAGAGCAGGGGTGAGTACAGGCAATGTGAGAATGGGCAACAATGCTTCTTGCAAGCGGGTGTTCATCGACATAGCGGCAAAGAGGGTGCCCACAGCCGCAAAGCCCAATGTGCCTAATAATATGGGGATGGATAAACGGGGCAGGACACTGAAAATTTCGATGTCTAAAAAAACGACCAATATGGGTAAGATGAGGGCTTCGAGAAACAACATGGCTGTTATATTGCCCAACATTTTGCCCAAAAAAATGGCACCTGGGTCTGCGGGGGTCAGCCTAAGACCCAAGAGGCAATCATTTTGTTTTTCGATGGCAAATGCACGCCCCAACCCCATAAGCCCTGCAAATGTGGTCGCAATCCAAAAGATGCCAGGTGCTGCTGATTGCATAATGGGTGAGCCGGGCTCAAATACAAAATTAAAAATGAGTACGACCAAAAATGCAAAGAATACCATGGCACTCAAGCGTTCTTTGGTGCGCCATTCGGTTCGCAGGTCTTTTTCAAATATGGCCAAAGTTTGAGTGATGAATAAGGACATGGAATGCGGTTCTAAAAAATGGTGGATGAGAGAATAGGCGAATGGGCGAATGGGCGAATAGACGAAAATCTTGCAACATACTTTGGGTAGAAGGATTCGTTGATTACTCGCTACGCTCGTTGTAACCTGCGGCTGTGTGCTGATTTGCAGTTTCGCTTCTACGCATTGCTCTCGTTTACTTTTTGTTCGTACAATGTGCGCAATTCTGTTTCGCTGATGTTTTCTGTGGGCGACTCGTGAATCAGTGTGCCGCGTTTTAAAATGGCAAATCGATTGGCCAGCGTTAAACCCTGCGACAAGTCGTGAGTGACCAAGAGAATGGTGCGTCCTTTTGATCTTAGGTTACAAATCATATCGGACAAGAGTGAACGTGCGGCCGTATCTAAACCCGTGAAGGGTTCGTCGAGCAATAAAATTTCGGGTTGGTGAAGGGTGGCGCGTGCAATGGCCAGGCGTTGTTTCATGCCACGAGAAAAACCGCGTACCCGATCTCGGTATCGATCTGCTAATCCTACGGTGTCGAGTGCTTCGCCAACACAATCGGAAATGTTTTGTAGGCCATACATTTTGGCATAAAACGCAAGGTTTTCATATGCCGTCAGATCATCATAGAGCAATGTTTGATGTGAGATGAGCCCAATGTGGGCACGCACTTGTTCGGGTGATTCTCGCACATCAATGTTGCGGATATGCACACTGCCCGATGAGGGTTTTCCAAGTGTGGCAATAATGCGAAGGAGCGTACTTTTGCCTGCTCCGTTGGGGCCAAAGAGGGTAAACGTTTGACCCTGTGGTATGGCCAGTGTGATGCCACGTAAAGCGGTGAGGTGCCCAAAGCGTCGGGTGACATCTTTTAGTTCAATGGCATTCACAGACCTTATCCTTGGTCTGTGAGGTTTGCAACGCGTTTTTTGAGCGCATCTCTTTGTTGTTGATGACGCTTTTTATCGATGTGGCCTTTTTCGAGTTGTTCATCTAAGTCGGCAATTTGTTCGAGCAATGTTTGGCGGTTTTCCGACAATTCGGCCACTTCTGCTTTGAGCACATCGCGCCGTGTGCGATAAACCTCTTCGGTGATGTTGCCACTTTCAAAACGGTCATCTAAGTCGGCAATTTGTTCGAGCAATGCACTGCGGCGGTTGTTTGTGGGGGCCTGTGGAGATGTTTTTGAGCGGGGTTGCCGAATAGCAATAAATGCCATAGCTCCTAAGAAGAGTGCGGCGATGACAACCACTGCTATGAGTGTATTTTGTGAAACACCTGCTTCTTCAGCACTTTTGATAGATTGAAATCGAATGCCAATGCGCGCATTGGGTGCGAGGTCGGCGGCAGCAAATTGCTTGAAGGTTTGCCCGCCAAAATTGACTGTGCCGTGTTCGTGCAGGTCTGAGGTAAAGACTTCTGTTTCTGGGGGTTGCACGAGCAGGTCAAAAGAGCCTGTGGCATAAGTGATGGTTTGATTGAGTTGGTTGTTGGGGGGGAATGCGAAACTGAAGAACGATTGACTTTGTCCTGGGATGATGGGGCGTGGGTCTACAAGCACGTTGCCGTGTAAATGCACCCCTTCGGGTGCGCGCAAAATTTCGGTGACGCCATCGGGTAGAGGCAATTCCAAACCGTGCCCATGATCGCCTCCTGTAAGGTAGGTGCGATTGCTACTGTTTTTGACTATGATGATATAAGTGGCTTGTTTGGCATTGTAATCAACCAATACATGATGTGAGGCAATGGACAACGCGGTGTCTTGATCGGTTGTTTCGTATACAGGAATTTCAATGGTGTCGCCCTGTGTGGGGTTGCCTGGATAGTCGATGTTTTTGTATCGGGCAATCAGCATGGGAGGTGGATCGGCATTGGGATCTGGGGTTACATCGAGGGTGAAGCGACCATTTTGATCGGTGGTGTCGCGCACAATGGTGACACCGCTTGCGGCATGGTGAATATAAGAGACCTGAATGTTGGCTTCTGGGCGTGCAAGTGTATGATTGGTCACTTGTCCCGTGAGGGCAAATGCGAGGGTTGGTAAAACAAGAAAAACAAGACCCAATAGAACAGATAGGGAGCTGTGGGTTTTTCGGCGAGCAATGTGAGCGTTTTGGGTGGGAACGGTTTTTGTATGGGGAACCAGATGTCTCACGATTCTTCTTTCTGTTTTTGGTCAAAGTGCTTTTTAAAAAGCACCCTTATATGTTTCTCCCCTGTTTTGCGTTTTGATGGTAACAGAATATCATTACGCTTTCATCTTCTCTTGGTGAAAAGAAGCAGTTGGGAGCAGATGATTTTAATTGTTGTTTCTGGCTTGTCGAATGGCCGCAATTTCATCTTCTATGGTTTTGTCAACTTCTTTGGCAATGGGCGCGTCGTGCGGGCGATCTGCACGGCCATTGGTTTTGTCTAAAGCTTTCATAAGTTCCACTGCTTGAGCTTGGTAGCGCGTACGCATTTCCTTGTAGTCTTCTTCTTCTATTTTGCCCATGCGATGGTCAAAGTCAAGCTCGCGAATGGCTTCATAAACACGTTCGCTTTCTTCGCGCATTTGACGGCGTCGGCTTTCGCGTTGTGTGGTTTGTGTAATGGTATCACTTGTGGCAAAAAGTGGGGCAAATACAAATAACAACACCCCTACAGAAATTAGAATAAATGCAGCTATCATCATGACTCACGCTCCCGAAGTTCTTGTTCGAGTCTGTCTAAGTATGGGTCTTTTTCGTTGGTTGCTTGGGGTGATACACCTGCTGGTGCAGGTTTGGCATGTGACCAAGTGCGTAAGACGCTGCGCACGATAAAAAAACCAAATAACAAAACCAAAGGTGGCATGACCCAAGCGGTAAGATTAAAACCTTCGGCTGGTGGTTTGGATAACACACGCTTTCCAAATTCTGCAATATAGATGTCAATGACTTGTTGTTTTGATTTTCCTTCGCCCAACAATTTGTCAATGCGTGCTTGTTGCTGTTGTGCATATCCGCAGGTGCATTCATCTAAAGGACGGCGAGGACATGTATCGCACAAACAGGCCAGTTCTTTGCCTACTTCGTCTCGTTGTGCTTTGGTGACTGAGGCGGCAGAGGCAGGCGTGACAAGTTGTAGGCCGAGTGTGATAAACAGGATATAGAAGCACCCACTCATAATGGCAGAAGGCAAACGCCAAACGGCAAACGTGAAGCGGTCTTTGCTGTTGGGTAGGTGTGATGGGCCATTTGCCATTTGCCATTTGGCATTTGATTTTGTTGTCATTATGCCATCGCCTCCTGTTCTTTGGGCAACCCAACAACACGACGGCGGCGTGCTTGGTCTCGTGGATCAGGTAACATGGTGATGATGGTGCCAATGGTGACCACCCATGCACCAATCCATACCCAAATCACGAGTGGATTGACATAAATGTGAAACAAGACCACTTCTTGGCCATCGCGTTGGTCAAACCCCTGGCAAAGCACATAGAGGTCTTCACGGAGGGTTGAGCGAATGGATACTTCGGTGGTGCGTTGCTGGTCTTGGCGTTTGTAATACACTTTTTGTTGGGGCCACATGGTGCCTAAGCGTTCGCCACTTTGATAAACACCCAACTGGGTGGTTAAATCAACGGTGAGTGGCTTGACTTCTTCGGTTACCCCTTCATAGGTGAGGGTATAGGACCCAATGGAGACCGATTCTTGATAGGCGAGTTCGGCTTCAATATCTTGATTAAAGGCATTGCCCGTAAAACCGATAAAGAGCAAGACGATGCCAAAGTGTACCACATACCCTCCATAGCGTCGTTTGTTGCGCATGGTGAGATTGGCTACGGCCTTGAGATAAGATTCGCCCGAACTGCTGCCTCGGGCCAGTGCACCTCTGTGAAATTCGGAAACGATGGTGCCTGTGACAAAACCCGAAAATATAAATGATAGAAGCGCGTAGATGTCTCGCACACCCATTGCTGCGGGAATAATGCCACAAATGAGGCCAAAGATCGCGGGATAGGTGAAGTGTTTTTTGAGGCTTGCACCGGATGTTTTGCGCCATGCCAGCAAAGGTCCTACACCTGTTAGCAAGAGCAAAAGCAAACCAATGGGAACCATGACCGTGTTAAAATAGGGTGCGCTAACGGTGATTTTATCGCCTGTAACGGCTTCGGAGATAACGGGAAACATCACCCCCCAAAAAACAGCAAATGTGGCGGTGAGAAAGAGAACGTTGTTGAGCAGGAACCCACCTTCACGTGAGATGGGTGATTCGTAGTGGGTTTTGCTTTTGAGCATGTCTAAACGTGTATAGAGCAAGATACCTGAGAAGATCACGATGGCTGCCACAAATGCACCAAACCACGGGCCAATGGGCGATTGTGCAAAGGCGTGTACAGATGACACAACACCGCTTCGGGTGAGGAAGGTCCCATAAATACAGAGGGTAAATGTGAGGGCAACAAGGGCCATGTTCCAAACTTTAAGCATGCCCTTTTTTTCTTGAATCATGACAGAGTGTAAAAAGGCGGTGCCCGTTAACCATGGCAAGAGAGCGGCATTTTCAACAGGGTCCCAACCCCAGTATCCGCCCCAACCCAATACAACATATGCCCATTTGCCACCTAAGAGCTGCCCGGTGCCCAAAAAGAACCACGGAAAGAGCGTCCAGCGGCGGGTGATGCGAATCCATTCTTCGTCTAATTTTTTAGATAAAAGTGCGGCCATAGCAAAGGCATAAGGCACCACAAAGCCCACATAACCGAGATAAAGCATGGGTGGGTGAATGGCCATGGCGGGGTGAACCAACAAGGGGTTCATGCCTTGTCCATCGGCGGGTGTAAAATTGAGTTCGATAAATGGGTTTTCGTGAACGCCTATGAGACCTAAGAAAAAGACTTGGGTAAAAGCCATGATGGCAGTGGCATAAGATGCCAAATGTCCACGAAGCTTGCGAGTTGTTAAAATGGCAAAAAAGTTAAAACCTGATAAGATAAATGCCCACAGAAGCAGGGAGCCCTGCATGCCTGACCAAACGGCAGTGAATTTATACCCTGTGGCCAAATCACGACTGGAGTGGGTAGCCACATAATGCACGTTGAAGCTGTCGGTTAAAAAGAGGTATTCGAGTATACCCATGGCCACAAGGCACAATGCAAAAGTGGCATAAACTGCGCGTTCTGTGCTGTGTGTGAGGTCGAGTCTTTTGGTGCGCCCCGAAATGATGGCGGCTACGAAGGCATAGGCCGATGTGACAAGGGCCAACCAAAGTGCAAAATTGCCAAGTTGTGCAAGCATCTCTATTTCCTTTTTGGTCTCAGGTCACAAGTCGGCATGTCAAAACATTTCTTTTAAGGTTTTGACATGTGACCTGAAACTTGTAGACGTGTGACAGGTTTTAATAATGGCTGTTTTTACTTGTAAGAATCTTTGATTTCGTCGTAGCTTTTGCTTTCGTACTTGGACGGGCATTTGGCCAAGAGTGTCTCGGCGACAAAGACGCCATCAGAATGGGTTTTGCCTTCTAAAACCACATCTGATTCATCGCGGAAGGTGTCGGGAATGATGCCACTGTAGCGCACAACACGTTTATCAGAAAAGACATCTTTTTCAAGGGGTTCCCAAATCAGAAATTCGACTGTGCGGTTGCCATCAATTTGTTTGATGGAGCCAGGTACCACCTTGCCTGCCAATTTAATGCGTTTGTCTACAAATTCGATTTCGCGCGCTTCAAGCTCTGTGACCGTGAAGTAATACATGGAGAGTTGCTTGGAACTGGAAATGACCAAGACAACCAATGACGCAATGATGACCACAAATCCGGCGATAAATTTTATTTTTTTTGCAGACATGGTGTACTCCTACGTGAACTCTTTGAAATAACGTATGTTATTGTATTGTGAGTGGTTAAAAATAAACAAGATACTTGTGGATGACAACCGAAATCGGGTTGTATGGATTGGTGACCGGTGCTTGGCCCTATGCATTGTGCAAAAACAAAGATTTGTGTAAAAGGTCTAAAGCCGTTGATATACCCAGTGTTTGGTGATGCTTTTTAGTTAATCAATTTCCGTGCCATGTGTTGCAAAAGTGTTTCAGGCTGATTTAAAGGCATTTTTAAAGGATTGAAATGGCTATGGTGTGGGCATGATGAGACAGATGTGTCTCATTTTCATGATGTCCATAAGGGGTCACATACAATGACTGTGGGGTGATTGTCAATGCGGGTAAGGAAGAGGGTGAGCCAACCGTCACCTTTTAACTTGAGTTTGGCACGCAATGCTTCTGGTGTGAGTGGAAAATGGCGTTTTTTGATGTCTAAGCGTCCAATTTTGCGTGCAGAAAGGTATTTTTGCAGGTTCTTGAGGTTAAATGGCAAGGTATCTTGGATGGCATAACAGGTGACAAAGGGTGATTGCATAGGGTGATCGGCACTTAAATAGGCCACATCAGCTGATAGTTTCCAAGCATTTAGGTCGTGAGCGAGTTGGTCGATGAGGTGGGCGCGTACAACGGCGTTATCGGGTTCGGCAATGTATGCGCCAGGCGGTTGAACATTGGCCTTTGATGTTTGTCGGTAAAGAAGCGTGTGTCCTTCTGGCAATAGTGTTGCGCGTCGTGTGGTTTGAGATTGTAAATGACCAAACCAAAGTACGGCTTCTTTGCAATTGCCCAATTCGGAGATGAATTCAACCTCGCAATGGGGGGGAATGTCTGATTCGGGCAGGCCTGGCGCGACTTTTATGCCCATATTGGGTGTGATGGTTTGTAGATGTTCTAAGTTAACAGATGGATGGTAATCCGACAAGGCGTAGAGCCGGCGGTTGTCTTGGCGACGGCCAGGGTCCATAAAGATGGCATCACATGGGGGAATCCATTGTGAGACATCGGTGCAGATAGAGCGAATGTTGTGGGCTACGTCATAAACATGTGCATTGTGCCGTGTGATGGCCAAGCGGTTGGGGTTGATGTCTGCGGTAATTACTTTTGCATTTTGTGCCAAGGGAATGGCATCACCACCAATACCACAACAGAGGTCGGCTATTTGTGCAAAGGATTGGTAGCGTTTGGCACGATATTGGGCAATGGTTTCACCAGAGGATTGTTCTAATCCTTCACGATCAAAGACCATGTCATTGGCTTTCGAGAATTTGGCTTGGGCACGTTTGCGCAAGTTGAGTAAGTGAACAACGGTGCGACATTGGTCTGGCGGGTGGGTTTTGCGTAGCTGGGTGAGTACAGTGAGTTCATCACCACTGATCTGGGAGGCGTGTTGGAGAAGTGCTTGACCTGCTGGAGATTGGATGTAGGTGATTTCTTGTGGGGTCATGAGGAGATTACCACACGGCCTGTTGAAAATGAGTGAGGATGGTTGGGGCTTTGGTGAGCAATGGGGTGTTGTTTAAGGCTGCGTGTGCGACAATGATGCGATCAAAAGGGTCACGCGTCCAGGCGATACTTTGAGCTTGTGTGATAATTTGATTGAAGTCTTTGTTACAAATTTTAAGCCCGATGTCATTTGCAAGGTGAGAGAGAACGGTTTGTGGTTTTTGGGTGATGTGCTCTATTTCAAACAGATATTGTAGTTCTAACTTTACGATGGGTGAGATATAAATATCAGGTTCATTATGTGTGATTGTGCGGTTATGCTGATGTTTTCAATATGTCCTGCATATAACCAAACAACTACGTGGGTATCAAGGTAAATCAAAGTTGATCTCCTTTTCCCAAGTTAGGTTGACGAGATCATTTGGGTCGCCCTTGATGATATTTTTTCGCTTTTTTAAGTTTGTTGGGTTGCTCTGTGTTTGTAGGTAGATATTTTGGTTATTTTACAAACAACTCTTGGGCATCTACTGGCATGACAGTTCCAACAGGTACAAGCTGCGTCATGTCGATTTGTGTGGTGTCGCCTACTATTGAGATGAGTTTGGCCCGTGATTGAATGTGTGCATTGTGGAAGTCGAGCATGGTGTTGATGCCGGCTTTCTGAATGGCTTCAAAACGTGCTTGGCGCGGATCGGGTGATAAACCGCGGTTTTCCCAAGTTCTGATGGCTGGGAGTATGTCGCGAAATTTGAGTTTGTTGCCTCGATATTGGTTGAGGACTGCATTTTTGGTTTCTTCAAAGCGTTCGGGCGTTTCTGGCAAATTGTCTATCAAGTCTACAAATGCTGTAATGGCTTCGGGTGTTTTGTCGGCTTGGCAACCGATATAACCCCACATGAGGTTTTGCTCACCTTCTCGATCGCCCAATTCATATCGGGCAAATGTTGAATAAGCCAGTGCGCGTATTTCTCGTAGTTCTTGAAAGATGATGCTCGCCATGCCACCAGAAAAATAGTCATTGTAAAGATCTACAGAAGGTTTTAGAGAATTATCGTATGGTACATCGCCAAATTCGATGAAGATCAATGACTGGGCCATTTCTTTGTGTACGATGCGAATTTCATTTTGAGCTGAGGTTTGTACCTGAAGAAATTCGTAGGGTGGTGTTTCTTGCAATGCTTCGGGTATTGTATGGTGTTGTTTTATCAGGGCCGTGACATCATCAATGGATTTTGTGCCTACGTATAAAATGTTGTGTTGGTAGGTCAATAAACTGCCGATGAGGGTGTGTAATTCTGATACGGTAAGCTTGTTGAGTGCATCTGTACTTATTTGACGTTTATATGCCGAGTTGTCACCATAGCGGCTGTATTGACGCAGTGCATTGCGAATGGATCGTGGGTTTTTCTTTTCATCTTCTCGCTCAGCGTGTGTGATGTTGATCAATTCTTGGAGTGTCTCTTGTGTTGCTGTGGGGGTGGTCAGGTAGCGATGCAGCAGTATGAGCGAGGGTTCTAAGTTTTCATCTAAGCCTGATAGGGTGATGTTGGTTTGATTGTCTTCGACGCCTATTGTAAAATCTGTGCCCAAGGCATACCACGTTTTTTTGAGGGCTTCTGATGTCAAGTCACCAGCACCAGATTTGTCCATGAGTGCTTTGGCCATGCCGAGTTTGTTGTTTTGATAGGTGCCTATGTCTACTGAAATGGTGAGGGTAAATAAATCATTGATGGGGTTTTGTGTGTGATAGAGCTTGAGGCCGTTTTGAATATCTACAATTTGATAGTCTTTGTCGGTGATGTAAACGGGGGCGATGGATACTGTGGGTATGGAGAGGATTTTTTGAGCCAGTATGGATTGGCGCGTGGGGTCTAATTCAACTTTTGCCAAGTCGGGCTTTTCTATTTTGGGAAGTTCGTGCTGGGCATCTATGCGATAGACAACGGCATATCCTTGACCAAAATATTGATTGGCCACGCGAATGATGTCTGTTTTGGTGATTTTTTCTAAGCGTTGAATCTTGGCAACGGCTTCATCCCAATCCGTTTCTGAAATAAACGCTTCACGCAACTGGGTTACTCGGCTTCGATTTGATTCTAAGGCGCGTTTTTGGCTCTTTTTGAAGTCTGTGACGATGGCCGATAAAAGGTTGGCATCAAATTCGCCACGTTGGATGATGCCAATTTGTGACAACAACAATTGTTCAACATCGGATAGGGTTTGCCCTTCTTTGGGTATGCCCCATAAATATTGTACACCATATTCATTGAGGAATAATGGTTCACTACCCGCATCACGTACGGTTTGCTTTTGTACGAGATTAAGGTTAATGAGCCCTGCTGTGGCATTGTCTAAGAGCATGTCAATCAGTATCAGTGCTTCGGTGTCTTTGTGATTGTTTGGAGCTGTGCGAAAACCTATTTGAACTTTTTCTTCTCCTTGAAAACGAACTGTGTCTCGTTCTATGTTTTTAAGATCTTTTTCTTTGTAGATTTTGGGTTTGGGCAGTGCTTTTTTTTGCCAGATCGAAAAACTTTGGTCAAGGGTTTGGATGGTTTCATCAATGTCGATATCGCCAGAGATGCAAATGGCCATGTTGTTGGGCACATAATATGTGTCGTAAAATTCATATATGTTTTTGAGAGACGGATTTTTTAAATGCTCTGCTTCCCCTATGGTTGTTTGTTGACCGTAGGGATGTTTTTTGAAGAGGAGTTTGCCAATGGCGTCATATACCAACTCGTCTTTGTCGTCTAAGGTTTGGTTTTTTTCTTCATAAACAATTTCGAGTTCCGATTGGAACAGGCGAAAGACGGGGCTTTGAAATCGGTCTGATTCAATGGTGGCCCATTGTTCTAAGCGGTTGGATGGCAATGTGACGTTGTAAACGGTTTCCTCATACCAAGTGTGTGCATTGAACCACGTTTCGCCCATGGCTTTGTAGAGCTTGTCGGTTTCGTTGGGGATGGCATATTGTGCTGCTTTTTGAGAGATGTCATTGATTTGGGCATAGATGGTTTTGCGTTTGTCTGGGTCTTTTTCTTTGTAATGTGCTTCATACAGTTCTGTAATTTGATCCAAATAAGGTTTTTCTTTGACGTAGTCGATGGTGCCAATTTGTTGGGAACCTTTAAAGAGCAGATGCTCCAAGTAATGTGCCAAGCCTGTTGTTTCTTTGGGGTCGTTTTTGCTGCCTGCTCGCACGACAATTTCGGCATGAAATTGTGGCTCTTCATGGTTTTCTGTGAGATAGATCGTTAACCCATTTTCAAGCTGATAGATATGCACGTCCATTGGGTCATCGGGGTTGGGGGCATTGATGCGTGTAAAGGCAAATGAGGATGTGTTCAGGAGAAAGAGTGCGAGTATAACAACAAGGCGTTGAAACATGAATCGTCCTTTAATGCAAGTTGGTGATTTAAAAAATGGCACGCAGGGTTGCGTGCCATTTTTATTTTGGATGTGGCTGTTGGTTTATTTGTATTGTCGTGTTTTTTTCCAAGTGTTCAGATCTTCAAACGAAGGTTTGAGGCCATATGTGGCTTCGTGGTCACGTGCAAAGCCGAGGGTGGTTTGCATGCGCCGTGTCTTTTCTGATAACGTGGTTTTGAGCACGGTGCCCACTTCTTCTTTGGTGAGTGTTTGCAGGGCGTTGATGGCTTTTTGATTGCGATCAAAGTCGCCATCATAGGTAAAGGCTTGCGCATTGAGTTCACTGGCTTTTTCGGCAATGGTTTTGGCTTTTTTCTTAAGCTCTTCCAGTGCGGTTGCTTTTAAATTTTCAAATGCTTCATCAGGCATGGTTTCAAATTTTTCGATATATGTGGCAATAAATTCATCGGCACGTTTATTGACTTCATCGGCAGGATACCCGTCAGATTGAATGATGAAGTAGGCATAAATGCTGGTGCGTTCGAGTGAGGCCACACCCGCGGCGGCAATGTAGCCCAACTGCTGGTTGGATCGCATTTCAGTGAAAAAGGGGCGGTCAACAAAGCTGCCTAAAATGAGGGCTATGCCGTGGTTTTTTGGAGAATTTTCGCCCATGTAATAATTGCGTCTAAAACCCGAGTTGTTGACTTCGAGTTTGGAAATGGACCACAGGGCTTCAGGCTCATTTTGACGCAGATAGGTTTGCTCAAATGTGGTTTCTTTGGGTACGGGTTGCATGTTGAGGTTTTGTTGCATTTTGCGCGTGAGGGCCTTGGCTTGTTCGGCGGGTAAGTTGCCATGTACCAGGGCTTCGATGAACCCTTTTTGATACAGGGTTTGTGCAAAGGTTTGAATGTCTGATAAGGTGAGGGTTTCCAAAATGGCCAGTTGTTCTTCTGGGGTATACGATACAGCGTTGAGCATGTCATAAGCATAGGCGCGAACTGTGCGCCAGGCTTCTTGTTTGGGAAAGTTTTTGTGGTTGCGGATGTTGCGGTCTTTAATGGCCTCAAAGGTTTGTTGTGTGATGTTTACATTTTTCATGTGTTCGAGCACGTTGGCATATAATTTTTCGGCTGATTCATCAAAGCCATCAATGCTAAAATAAACTCCTTCATAGCCGTTTTGAAAACGGTAGTTGAGACCTGCTAAGGAGGCGGGGTAGGCCAGTTCGTTGAGTGATTCGTTGACACAGTTTGTATAGGTATCGAGTAAGACTTTGAAGCGAGGGGTCATGCGTTCTTGGGGCAGACGGAGCTTGTATTGCAACGATACTTTGGGGCGTAAAAATTGATGGTCTAAAGAGTGATAAAGTTCTACACCCGGTTCTGTGATGATTTTGGTGGGTGTGACGGTTTCTTGATAGGGGCGGTTGGGAATGGTGGCCTGTTTGGGCATAAAAGGGTTGGGTGCAGGTAAGTGCAGGTTGGAATCGATGGATATCGTTTTAAGTGTGGCATACAGGCTGTCATTTTCGATGTATTCATATGAAGTGCCAAAAAAGGGTTCTGTTTTTGTGGTGGGCAGGCCTTTGGCTGTGAGGGTGATAATCATGTTGTTGGGGCGCAAGTAAGAAAGCAAACGTTTATATGCGGCTGGATTTTCTTTTCCATAAAGGTAGTTGATGCGTTCGGCTACTTCGAGTGGATATTTGGAAAGGGTGCGGCCCAATGCAGAGGCATAGCTGTATCCTTCTCCTCGGTCGGTGTAGATTTCATCGAGTTTGGCTTTGGCGGCAAGCTCTTGGTAATAGTAGGAGGGATAGGATTCTTTTTTGAGCATTTCGATGTAAGACAAACACAGGCGAACCACGTCTTGATAGTTTTCGAGTCCTTTGGGTGTGACGGTTACAGTCATGCTCACACGCCCAAAGTCGAGCGTCCAGAGATAGGCGCCGGAACTCAGGCCGGTTGCATATCCTTTTTGTTTAAGGAGTGATAGCAGGCTGCCTTTGCCTTCGTGACCAATGAGGCTGCCCAACAGGGCATCGGGTTTGCTTTTGTAGTCTTGATAGTAGGAGGGTAAGGGAAATTCAATTTCGATGGTGCGGATGTCTTTGATGGGTTCGATGTGAATGAGACGAACGGTTTCTTTTTCGGGTTGATAATTTTCTTCGTATTGAATTTGCCCCAGTTTTTTGTTTTCGATGGGTGTGAAATATTTGGTGGCCCAAGCTTGCAAGGTGTCTAAGGGTGCTTTGCCCAATAAGACCAAGCGCATGCGATCTGCACTGTATGTGTTGTTATAAAAGGTGAGCAGTTCTTCTGGTGTGACCCCTGTGAGGGTTTCTGTGGAGCCGACAACAAATTTAGATACGGGATGGTCTTGGCGCAGAAACAATTTCTGAACCTGAGACGTGCGCCATCCGTCGTTTTCGAGTAGGCGTTGAAATTCGGAGTTAACAGCATTGATTTCGCGCTCGGTGTAGGTTTTGTCAAAGAGTGGCGCAATAAAGAATTGCGAGAGGCGATCTAACGCGCCTTCAAAGGCATCGTGTTTGATGTCGAGGTGATAGTTGGTGTGATCGCTGGTGGTATACGCATTTCGCCAGCCCCCATTTTCGCTGATGTATTGGGGGTAGTCATCTACAGCAGGATATTTTTGAGTGCCCATAAAGAGCATGTGCTCTAAGTAGTGCGCCATGCCCAATCGCTCTTTGGGGTCACTCATTGAACCAATGGTGACGGTGAGCGATGCGGCAGATTTGTTGAACTTGGGGTCGGAGATGATGAGCACCGGAATGCCATTGTCTAAGACAAATCGACGGATTTCAGATTGGTCTAAGGGGTGTTTTTGAACTGTTGATGTGGTTTGTGGTTGAACCGCTGTTGTTTGGGGTTCTGGCATTGTGGCCTGGTTTGCGGCACACGATAAAAATGAAACGCAGAACAGAATGCTAAATATACGCAGGAAGTTGCGCATGAACGGCTCCTTCGAATGAGATGGGATAATCGATTTTTATTTTTGATGTCGGAGATACACAATATGTTTCAAGATGATATGACAATATAAATGGATTGGGTAGGGTTCTACCACTGTTTTTTTAAGCAAGGCTTCGACTTTTATGTATCGAAGCCTTTTTGGTTGGGTGTTTCAGTGGGAGGACTTTTAGAATTGAACGTTTTGAAGCATGAATATAAGGATGGTGAACATGGTGTTTCAGGTTATGTTCGCTGGTTTTTTTGTTTTTGAAACTGTGTTGTGCGATGGGTCTTGGGTATCCAGTGTTTTTACAGCATTTTATGAATTTTGTGATAAAAAGTATTCCATTTTTGAGTGCTTGGAATGCCTTTTGCGAAAGAGATGGATAGAAGCGTATTTCTTTTGGTTTTAGATATCGGATTGTTTTATGACCGCGCAAGTGCACACACAATCTTTTCCTGTAAATGGACATCATAAAAAGCGGACTTTGACGGATGTTCCTCAATCGGCAATTCAGGAAGATATCTCTCCTCCAGAATTTCAGGCAGTTGGGTTTCGATTTGTGCGCTATTTCTTGGTGGTCATTTTGGGTGTTGTGGGCAGTATGATTGGAGGCATTGTCTTTTTGGGGTGGCATTTGGGTATGGATATCACGGTTGAAGGACAAGGGGTGATAGAACCCACTGTTCGATATGAAGTAAAGGTGCAACGGTCGGGTTTAATTCAAAAGGTTTATGTACATCATGAGGATCACGTAGAACTGGGTGATTTGATGCTTTCTTTGGATGATACAGATTTGCGCAGTGAGTTGACGCAAATTGAACAGGAGTTGATTATGAACCAGAGTCGCCGTGTTGCATTGGACGCAGAACTCGAACGAGAGCGTGCCGTGTTGGAGACTGACGTTACACGTGCGGAAATGGCGTATGAAACGGCTCGATTACAGTTGTTACAGATTCAAAAAGAGTATCAGATTTATCACAAATATTCACCGTACCGCTTAGATGGAAGTGTGAGACCTACTCTTGAGACATTAATGCCTATTCGTTTGCATCAAACAAGGGTTCATCGTGCTGAGGTGGATATTGAGTATGCAAAACGGCGTTTGAATGCTTTGGAAAGTCGCAAACAAGAGTTGCGTTCTTTAGCACAGGTGTATGAAAAATTACAAGTTGATCGTCGCCTCATTCAAACACATTTGAACAATTTGAAGGTTTATGCACCCGTTTCGGGCACGGTATTGACACGTGATTTGGATAAGCGCACAGGAGATAGGCTTCAAGCGGGTGATGCGGTTGTCGAGTTGGCAGAGTTAGATGGGTGGCGAGCAGAAGTGATGATTCAAGAAGTCGATTTGCCTAAGGTGCATGTTGGGCAAGTCGTCAGGCTTTATGTGAATGCTTTTCCACATATGACGTACAAGGTTTTTGAAGGAGAAGTGACGGATGTGCCGCGTAAGCCAGAGTTGATAAAACCTGTTGAGGCAGGTGCTGATTTTGGTGGTATGAGGCGTGTTTATCCGGTAAAGGTGCGTGTGTTAGATCCGTATGTTTCAGATGGTGAAAAGGTGTATTCGCTGGCTTATGGTATGGGGGTAGATGCAAAGATTGTAACAGAGCGTGGACCCATCGTTGATTTGATTTGGAAGAAGTTTTTGAAAACGGTTGGCAAAATTGGACGGCCTGAAATCTATCGATTATCAGATGGTATGAATCACGTAGCGAATTAGGTGATGTGATGCGACAAATATTAAAAATCATTAAAATGCTCAGGTCTTACTGGCGGTTTATCATGCAATCTCTCCTTGTGGGGATTATGGTGATGTTGCTCCAAATACCTGGGCCTTATATCACCAAGGTTTTGATTGATGATGTGTATCCTCACAAAGATTATACATTGTTGACGTTTGTTTTGATTTTTGGAGCCGTTATGTCTGTGGGCTTAGGGCTCACTGGTTTGCTCAGTGGTTATTTTGGTTCTTGCGTGGGTGTCAATATGGGTTTGGATTTTAAGTCGCGTTTTTATAGTCATATTCAATCTTTGGATTTCAGCTTTTTTGATGGTCGACAGACAGGTGAAATATTGTCTCGTTTTAGAGATATGGACAGTGCAATTGACAGTACGATTGGTTTGGTAAACAGTTTGATTATGAACACGCTTCAACTGCTTATTTTCCCTCCAATTTTGCTGTATATCAATTGGAAACTTGCGTTGATCAGTTTGCTTGTTTTGCCTTTTGATACAACGCTGGTCATCGTGTCTAAGAAATATTTGAGTCGCATTTCGAAGAAGGTCACTGAAGCTTCGGCAGATTTGTCGGCCAAAACATTTGAGTCGATTTCGGGTATTCGAACGGTTCAATCTTTGGGATTGGAAACGTCATTTTATCATAAGTTGCGGACATTGTTTATTCAGGTGTCACATTTGCGAATCAGGATGTCTCTTTTGAGTGGGAGCACTGGTTTTATTGGCACCATGATTAAAACGACGGGTACGTTGGCTTATGGGTGGTATGGATGGACAGAGGTTTTGGCAGGCAATTTATCTTTGGGTAGTTATATGGCCTTTTCAGGATATGTGGGCTACCTCTATGGACCTATTGGCAATCTCATTGGTTTGATTGGGCGTATTGAAATGATGCTGGTTCGGATTAACAGATTTTTTGAAGTGTATGATTTGCGTCCTGAAATTCAGGATCGACCTCATATGCCTATGCTAAAATCTGTACAAGGTGAAATCGGTTTTCATAATGTGACCTTTTGTTATGCCAATAATCAGCCTGTTCTTCGCGATATCACGTTATGTCTACCTGCACAAACAACCGTTGCTCTGGTTGGCAAGAGTGGGTCAGGTAAGTCAACATTGGCCAAGTTGATTCCCCGGTTTTATGACCCACAAGATGGATATGTTTCTATTGATGGACACGATATTCGGCAGTTTCGTTTGAAATCTGTTCGTCAGCAAGTGGGTTTTGCAATGCAGGGTAATACCTTATTTCAAGGTAGTATTTGGGATAATCTCACTTTTGGTCAGGATATCTTAAGGCGAGATGTGGAAGATGCAACACGCGCAGCTTATATCCACGATTTTATTGCGATGCTACCAGAAGGTTACGACACATTGGTGGGCGAGCAAGGTGCTCAAATGTCTGAAGGCCAGAAGCAACGTATCGCACTGGCACGGGTGTTGTTGATGAACACGCCCATTCTAATTTTAGACGAACCGACCTCTGCGTTAGATATGGAGTCGGAATATCATGTTCAGGAAGCATTGAAAACTGTGAAAGAAGGGCGAACTACAATCATTATCGCACATAGGCTTTCTACGATTCAAAATGCGGATGAAATTGTGGTTTTGGATAATGGGCAAATAGCGGAAAAAGGAACACACGATTTGTTGATGATTCGGGGAGGGGTTTATGCGGGGTTGAATGAAAGGATGGCTAGTATATAAAGCTGGAAATAAGAATTCAGTGAAAGAAACACACGATTTGTTGATGATTCAATATGGAGATTATACACAATTAAAGGTATAGGGAGTATTTGAATAATTAGACGTAGAAAACAAAATAAATAGCCTTCGGGAACTTATATTTTAACAAGGAGATTGGTTATGAAGCTTTACAAAAAACCTGCTTATTCTTATGAGAATACTTATAATAGATTGCATTACACAAAGCTTTATGGAGAAGAGCTTCCTGATAACGTTGGTGAATGGGTTGAGCAGACT
>JAYODI010000147.1:0-1752 GCA_038279365.1 Candidatus Latescibacterota bacterium
TGTCCTGCTCATTTTTTATACTATATTTTTCAACCTATTGTCCAAACCTTAGTAATACATAAAAAAAGGGCATAAAAAAACACCTATAATAAGGTGCCTCCCCAGACCCTTTATTAAAAAACATCTATATGTATGCGTATCTGACACATCACAACCCGATAGCAAGGTAAAAATGCGCTTATACGCCATCCATTATCAGTTGCACAATACGAAAAGTTTTGCCTCAAATCAAGAACGGATTCCACATCACATTATTTTCGAAATCGCAACGTCATCAAATCGCCAGATACAATATCCTCTTTTTGTGCCACAAGCCTTTCAATATCTTGCCCCGCATGAAAGATCCGCCCATTAAACTCAGGCACGGCCCATTTTACCAAACTCACCAATGTTTGTGCACAATCTTCTGGCACGCGCCCATATCCTTCTGCCAAGCGTTCATTCACGGGCAACCACTTGCCTTCAGGGTCTAACTTAGCTATTAATTCTGTCATCTCTGTACGATTAAAACCAGGGTCAATTACAAAAGTCATCACAGACGACCCAACCCGCTCTAAATCGCGCCCAAGTGTATCTGTTAATCGCAGCAGCGCCGCCTTTGAACAACCATATCCCGAACCACCTGACATTGGGTTACCAGCACCACCACCGCCCGTGTTGATAATAATCCCCGCATCTTTCTCCATCATATGAGGCAAAACAGCCCGAGCACACAACATACTCCCTTTCAAATTGACCTCAACATCGTGCCACCAAGCATCTGGCTCAACCTCCCATATCCCCCCCACCGTACCAAAACTGCCTGCACAATTAAACAACACATCAATCCCACCGTAATGATCCAATACCTGCATCACCATCCTGTGCACCTGATCAGGTTGGGTCACATCCACACCAACAACCAACCCAGAACCACCTTGCTGTTCGATCATTGCAACCGTCTCTTTTAGCTTACTCTCTCGCCTGCCACAACACACCACATAGGCCCCTTTAGCAGCAAATGCCAACGCTGTTGCCCGGCCAATGCCAGAACCCGAACCTGTAATGACAATGGTTTTTTCTTTTAATTCCATAATAACCTCTAAATTTGCAAAGTGCCATCAGCTCATGGTTTTGTTGCCAAAATCTGCAAGGCCACATCTTCTACAAAAAACGGTGACGTGAGTGTGATTTCACCGCCCTTATGAATCAAGCGATCCACGCCACTCGTCGCGCCTGTATGTGTGTTCACCCAATCCACAGAATAGGCACCAGATGGCAACTCAAGTTTTAAATTGACACTTGTCTCAGATGTGCCTTCTGTTTCTAACTGGCACACATAAACTGCATATTGTTTGCCTGTTTCTGCCAACACAAACGCTTTTAACCCATCAGAAAGATTGCCCACAACAACTTCATTATTAGGTGACATATGCACAAAATCAAAACGGTGAATAAACTGGCTTAAAACGCCCAACTGTGAACGCAGGTTTTGTGTACTGCTACCGGGTTGATCGGGATGTTCAAATGTGCCATCTTCATAACCCACTGCAAATGTATAATCCAAATTGTTATAAAGCGCACCACCAGACAAAATAAATGCCCAACCTTCTCGCCGATAATAATAATCTCCAGTACCTTTAAAACCTGTTTCATTGTCACCAATAACCCGATCTAAAGCATAGTTCATTGCAACCGTTGTGGGTGGCCATGCATAATGAAAATTAAGAATAGAAACATCTGCGTGTACCTGCTCAACCTTTTCTTCTTTAT
>JAYODI010000147.1:1762-7448 GCA_038279365.1 Candidatus Latescibacterota bacterium
AATCACATCCACAACATGTTCCTGCCCATTCATAGGCACTTTGCGTGCATAAGGCTCGTTCATCACTTCATAAAACAAATTGTCAAAATCCTTCAACTCGAACACCACCTGACGCACCATTTCATCTTGTATGGCAAGCAGTCCCATATGCTTATCAAGCGTATAAACATCGTCACGAGAAATGTCGCCCAATCCATTCACATTATTTTTCGCATTCATCGGGCTCAAATCCCACATCTCATCTCGATAAAACGGACAAAACAAATTCACCTCAACAATGATACCGTTGTCTGCTGCTTTTGACATAAAATCTTTCAGTCGTGCAAAATAAGCAGCATCCCATTTTGTCAGGTCAAACTTATTGCCCCCATTTTTATAACCAGGTTCCAAGCTGCGTGCCCACGGGCAAATAAACCGCTCAGAGGTGGGTGCAAGTGTATTTTGAACAATCTTAAATGCCCCCACAGGTTCACAATAAGCCCCCACAAACATGCGCGTATGATTTAAACCGTCTTTGGACAATGCCTCTATATATTTATCATAATCAAAATAAAGATTCACCACGGCACCATAGTGTTCGGCAGACGTAATCAATACAATAGGCTTGCCATTAAAATCAAAATAGTGGGGGTTGTCAGCATGAAGCTGGAGCGGTTTGGCTTGTACCGGAGAAGGTGATAACACCACCGCCATAGCCAATAACATGACACCCATACAAATCAATTCCATCATAAACAAGCTCTCCTCATATCTTGTGTTTCTGTGTCAAAAATAAGAATACCTTCATGCACCTCATCCAATTGCCCTACCAACTTGCCATCATCCTGCCAAACAGATGTTCTCCCTGCACATTCGCCACCATCAGATATCCCAATACAATTAGACATCAACACTGTCATAGAATATCGATTGGCAATCTCAGACAACCGTTGCTGAGCTTTCTCAATACCATTTTTAAACTTGGCCACACTGGCAATATACACGTTTGCATCCTGTCGAAATGCATTTTCCGCATGTTCAGGAACAGACAATTCATAACAAATAGCAAGCGCCATATTCGGTTTGTGCGCCATAAAATCCGTTACATTTTGACCCCTCACAAAAAAGGGCATTTCATCGGCATGCAAATACTTTTTAGAATACACTTGTCTTTTTTCATGGGGATGAAAAATAACCATACCAATACAAATTCCTACATCTACGTTTAAAGGCACACCAACCCCAATGGTGATGGCCTGTGTATCTGCAATCTTTTGAAAGTCGTCAAACCGACTGTCATCCTCATGTGTGGCCAATGTTTTTGCCAACGTGGGTTCATAACCCGTCAAAGACAACTCCGGAAAGATGATCGTATCAGCACCATTCAAAATGGCCAAATCAATCAACTTTTTGTGATGCTCAATATTGCTTTCAATATCACCCGTAACGGGCTTTGTTTGCGCGACACAAATTCTCATTTTAGTATCTATTTAAAATGGCTCAAATTAAGGCACAATCAATCACGACAAAGATATTTTACTTATTGCTTTGTCTTTTTATTTGCCAAGCATTATGACTTATGTTAGTATTACCGTATTACATTTATACATTACAGGAGGAATCCATGCAAACAGCTATGAGTAAACTCACCAAGAAATATCAGGCCACAGTGCCTAAAGTGATACGGAAGAAATTGGAACTCCATGCGGGTGACACCATTGCTTTTGAAATAGAAAATGACACCATCAAACTCAGAAAAGCAAAACCCATCGACATTGAGCTTAACGCTTCTCTTGTGCCAACATTAAGCGAATGGGCATCGCAAAATGATGAGGAAGCCTATCGTGACCTATGAACCGTTTGATGTGATCGTCGTACCTTTTCCATTCACCGATTCGTCTGCCACCAAGAGAAGACCTGCTTTAGTTTTATCACAAGCTACAAATTTTGGCAATGAAATAGAACACACGGTGTTGGCAATGATTACAAGCCAAAAAAATGATCCTTGGCCTTTAGATTGCAACATTAAACACAAAAAAGCCGCAGGCCTAACTGCCCCTTCAATGGTAAGAATGAAAATCTTCACACTTGATAACAGATTTATTCTCAGAAAAATAGGCCATCTGTCAAAAACCGATCAAGAACGCGTGAAACAAAACCTCTCTCAAATTTTTGACTATCTGTAATCTTCTAATCCTTTACCAAAACACAACACATCAAGCGATCAAACCAAGTGCCCGATACGTATTGCGACCCGCAATACCGTCGGGTTCCAAACCATGTGCTTCTTGCCAAGCTTTAAGAACAGCTTCCGTGTCTTGACCAAAAATGCCATCTACCTGAATGCCCAATGCGTCTTGAAGTTTGCGCACCCATTCTCCTCGCGATCCTTTTTTAACCGTTTTGTAAGCAACAGAGGGCACAATTTCTTCCACAACCAAATGATTGCCACCCGCCATCGTAATGGCCGTTGCCCGCACACCTTCCACACGACGTGTCCAACCCTTGCCAAAGGTAGGCCAAGTAGACAAGTTGCGCAAAAAACTCAACCGCCGGTCACACATCATATCAACAACTTGAACAGGATTTTCTGCTGCAACTCTGGCG
Source organism: Candidatus Latescibacterota bacterium (assembly GCA_038279365.1). Lineage (GTDB taxonomy): Bacteria > Latescibacterota > UBA2968 > UBA2968 > UBA2968 > JABIFK01. The sequence continues at coordinate 4,349 of JAYODI010000147.1, forward strand.
AGTGTCTTTTCACCAATATCGCCATCTTGTTTGGCACCCACAGCCGCTTGTAACCACTTTGCACTTCGCCCCGGCCCAGAATTGACCGCCGCATCAAAAACAGCATAGTCCAAACCACTCGGAAGCGCGTCACAGTGACATATATGCCAATAGCCAGCTTGGTAAATATGTGCCAGTTCGTCATCTGTAATATTTCGTAAATCATTGGCACTTTTGTCTTGACCAAAATGGCGTCGATAAGTCGCCAACGTAATCCCCTTCATGGTAGGCCCACCCGGATCTTTTGGATGATCTGCCCAACCCCCTTCATGCATCAAAACATGTTTCAACGCCTTTTTGAAATTGCGCTTCATGATTTTCCTCTTAGACATTTAATCAATGGATGGCACGCAAGTAGACTTACAGGTCTGACTTAAAAAAGACAACCGATATATTTGCCGAACACACCCATTCCCATCAGCGTTACGCAGCACTTGTAAAAGGTGATCCCTCAAGTTCAAATTGCTCAACCAAGCGCACATCCTCTGCAATGTCTCGTAAACGCTTGCCCAATCGCGTGAGACCCAACAGCAGTAAAAACCACCCGGCGACAAACCCTTTTGCAATTTGTTTCAAGATTGCCAAAAGATCGGCCAATATCCGACACGCAACGCCATAAATGAAAGATTCATCACGATTCTTTTCAATCAATTTCTTCTTCGCCTGTGAATCTACACCCTGATGCACAAAAATCTTCACATCAAAATCCTTATCGTGCTGTAACACCATCTGTGTCACATCGCTTCCTGGGAAAATACTTTCTCGCAAATAAACAACCCCACGATAAAGAATTTCAATGGCTTTTTGAGCTGTTTTAAACACCTGCCCCGCACGCTTAACAATAAACCGCGCAATGTTTTTCATCAAATTCATACCCGCAGAAATCACACGCCCCACAAGCCGTTTGATCCAACGCGCCACCCGCTTAACCCCATCCCACACACTGCTTGCAAGATCCCAAACCTTGTCTTGCAACTGACGCTTCTGCTCGGGTGTAAAAGACTGTATCAGAGTGACCACATCGGCTTCCATCTCATCGTCTGACGTCAAAACCTCGGCTTCCATCACAACAAGCCGAGCAAACAACTCAGAGCCAACAATCCGCCACCTCTTTTTTGATTTTGGTCTTAAATTTTCAGGATATTGTTTCCAAAAATCTTCCAACACATTCGGCAATGCCGCAACGCGTGTCACCTGTGCAATGTGCCTCCTCCCACCACGGGTCCGTCTGCTTTTAAGCACCTTGCGTGGTCGCCCCAAATTGACATCAAAACCCATCAACCACAACTCTATTCGTGCAACCGCTTCAACAAATTTTTTGTTGTCTGGATCATGAACAAAAGTAGGATGTTCATAAAGCGCATACACAATATCGTCTTGTTGAAATAAAGCTTTCAATACCTGCAAGCTCATCTCTGGTGCCAAACGTTTTTCGGTCAACCCAATGATATGGGCATTTTTTAAAAAAGCATTCAGCGCAGAACAAAAATCAATATCATCAAAACACACATCGGTTTTTGTATCAAGCTTTTTATCCCAATCAAAAAAACCCAACACATACAAACGCAAATACATCGCCCGAACAATCGCCCGAAAACCTGGCCACAATGCAGGGTCTTCTTCATGCGCACCCATCAAATTTTTCCAAGACTGAGGATCTTGTTCTTCTTCAAATGAGACCAACTGTTGAAGCGTATGCCAAGTAATTGGGCCAACCCAACCATCGACCAACTCAAGCCCCGTATCTTGTTGATAGGCCCGTATGGCTTTTTTGAGTGCGTCATCAAGACCCTCATGACTTCGATTGTCCTGCGACTCACTCAAATAACCCAACTCAATCAACCGAGAGCGAATGGCCAAAATGGAAATGGCCGCATCCGCTTCATTCTGATTGCCCCCACCTTTCACATTCGGGTCTGGTAAGTGCTTTTGAGCAACGGCCTCATCCAAAAAAGAAGCCAACGCATCCAATGTGCCAACGCCATCTTCCATCTGATCGTCCAATCTATTCAAAGTTATTCCAATGCCTTCTTAATAGCCTCTTCAAAGAAACCCAACGTCGCTTTCCGATTCTCTCTGGCCACTTCAACCATCTGGCGATGTTCTTCTTTATCTTCTGCCGTTGCATCTGCCGCATAAAAAACCTGCGTATCGCCATCAATTTTACTCAGCGTAGATGCTCGAATGCTGATATTTGCATTTGCCTTGGCCGCCGCAATAATGCCATCAAAATTTGTTGGCACATCAACACCTTGCGCAGTCAAGTCAATCTGGCCAGTATAAGTGGTCACTTCCAAAGAAGTCAAATCACCCATTTTCTGTGCGATACTGTTTAATACGTTTTTAAAGTTCATGTCGGTCTCCTATTCTTCCCGAATTTTAAACCCTCTGATAAATTCGCGCATACCCGCAACAAAGGCTTTCACCAATTCTAAACGAACCTGGTCTTCCGCCACCCAGCCCATATCTTCAACCACCAAATCATCCACTGTCTTTTTCAACGTCACTTCACCAATATGGTGTATCTGGTTTGGATGCTGTATGCGCCCACGTTCAATAAGGTTCTGCTCGGTTCGTGTAATTAATTCTGGCGGAATATCACCCGAATAAAACGTCAACCGATACGTCTCCTTTCTTTTAATGATTTGTCCAGCTTCAACCAACCGAGCGCGTATCTGCTGGAGTGTTGTTCGTGTCGTTACCATCAAACCCTGATCCCTCAACTTGATCTCAAAACACAAAAAGCACCCCATATCGTTGAAGGGATGCCAAAAAAAACTTAAAACCAATCCTCCCGACAAGGATTTGCGATTCGTAGTTTTATATGTTACCTATTCAAAAAAAACCTGAACATTGCTAACGCCAACGTTAATCGACTGCCCAGCGAAGATAAAGCACCACAAACAAGGCCCTTGTGGCAGACCGGATCAACATCTTTAGGTTAAATCCAATAGTGCATAAAAATCTCATAGCATCCTCTCACATTATCATTTCAGATCAGAACTTTCCATTGTTGTTCACCCATTCACCGCGCGGCGGAACAGGATCAACGGTATCCCAA
>JAYODI010000049.1:0-9431 GCA_038279365.1 Candidatus Latescibacterota bacterium
TATATGATTGAAGTGCGCAATGCCGATGGGGCCGAGCGGGCATTGTTGACGGCTGTTCATTTGGGCGCCAATGCGTCAGAAGTTTGTGATATGATGGTGGCTGCGGTGACGGATCATTTTTATCGGGACGGCGGTCATGTGATTGATTTTGTGAACAAAGGGTTTGAGTTGTTGGATCGCATTGGGTGGGATAAGGCGAGTGAGATTTTGCCAACACTTGTGGGAGTGATTGCACGTTCGCAACGCAGTGAGGAGTTGAACCGTTGGCGAAGCCCGATTGATTTGGTGGCGATTTTGAAGGATGTTTTTGAAGAATTGGATGCATTGGTGGATGCGGGAAAAGGGAAAGTGTGGGATGGGGCCGATGCGCTTACCGATGTGTTGTTGGGCGATGACCCCGAAAAGATTGTGGTGGCATTGAAGGATGCAATTTCGGATGGGGCAGAGATCACACAACTGACACAGACTTTGGCTTATGCGGCGGCGGTGCGGATTGCACGCTTTCATGTGAAGAATGAATTTGGAGATTGGATTGCGGTGTTGCACACCTATACGGCCGCCAATGCGTTGCATCAGTGTGCCAAACGCGCGCCATCTGTGGACTTGATACGCGGTATCTTTCACAATGCGATGGCACTGTATTTTGATCGATGGTTTAACAAACCTGCTGCACGGTTGCCACAAGACCAACGGGCCACGGCGCAACTGCCAACCGATGCAGATGAATTGTTGGATGCATTTATTACGTTGTTGGACACCCAAGCACAAACCGATGAAGCAGGTCGGATTGCATACCGATATTTGTCGTTAGATCATCCACGAGCAATTTTGCAGGAAAAGTTGGGACACGCCTTGTTGCGCGAAGATGCCGAGTTTCATTCGTTTCAAATGCTTGAAGCGGCCTTTGCTCAGGTGGCGGAATTGGATGAAGAACGGGCACGTATGACATTGGTGGCTGCCGCGCGTTATTTGGCGGCTCACGCGCCTACGGCACGGGCATTGCGACAAACGGCCAATTTGGCATTGCGGTTGCACAGAGGCGAAGATTTGTCGGCAGATGACCCCGATGCGGATGATGCTTAAACAGAAAGTTGTGTGAGATGAAAAATAGAACGATTAAAAATTTGGGTGAGATTGCATTGCGTGTGAAAGATTTGGATGCGATGCAACAATTTTATGAAGATGTGGTGCGGTTGGAATTTATGAAACGTTTTCCAAAGGCTGCATTTTTTAAGATTGCCGAAGGATATGGTGGGCACACGCAGATCTTGGCGTTGTTTGATCGCACTGCGAATTCTGAACGGCCTGAGATTGCCAAATCAACGGTTGACCATATTGCATTTGGCATTGATTTGGAAGATTTTGAATCGGAGAAAAAACGGCTTGAAGATTTGGGTTTGAATGTCACGACGAGTGAACATGAATGGGTGCATTGGCGTTCGCTTTACTTTCCAGACCCCGAGGGCAACTTGGTAGAGTTTGTGTGTTATGATGCAACCATCTAAATTCATTAGTTTAAGACGGTGATTTTTAAAAAGGCGTCCGAGTTAAAAAAACTCGGACGCCTTTTTCATTTGTTAGCTGTTATACATATCCATCTCCTGTTCTTCCAAATAAGCAAGGAGCAATTCTCTTCCTCTGTGGAGCCATGTTTTAACGGTGCCCATAGGTACTTGCATCTTTCTTTCAATTTCGGTGTATGACTGTTCGTCCAAATAACGCAGTTGCATAATTTCGCGATAAGGGCTGGGCAGGCGTCTGATGCCCCGCCTGACTTGAATGCGGCATTCTTGGGCGTAGAATATGCGCTCGGGATCTTCTTCCCACGTGGGACCCATATGCGCCATGCCTTCGGGTGACTGCAACCAACCTTTGTATTTTTGCCGCACACTTTGTGATTCGTAGTGTGAGACACAGACGTTCATGGCAATGCGTGTGAGCCAGGTTGAAAATGCGGCGTCGCCTCGGAAGCGATTGAGGCCTTCGTAGGCGCGCATAAATGCGACTTGTACGAGGTCTTCGATGTCGTCTTGGTTGGCGGTGCGACTGGCCACTACGGCATAAATGCGTGCGATATGAGCTTGGTATAGTTTTTCAAATGCGGCTTTGTCTCCTGCGCGTGCTTGTTGGATGTGGATTTGTTCTTCGATTGGCGCCATGATGCTCCTCTGTCGCTTGAGAGATGTGATGTGAGATGTGAGGAGAATAGTGTCTGTTTGAGTTGTGTTTTCTCAAGGCTCATAGATATGAGGTCGAAGTGTGAAAGGCATTTGGAATGTCTGTTTTAGGGTGCGCCAATGAGGATTTTTTGGGGGGCCACGTGGATGATGTTTAGGGTGGTGTGGGGTTGAAAACTGGGCAATAAAAAACCCGATATCAAGATTACGTTGATATCGGGCACATAAGGGGTATCGTCCTCGCTCCCCGCTTAGGGAGGGGTTATAACTTAGCCTCCAGGGCATAATCGCCGTCTCCTGAAGGTATGACGCTCGCTTGAGCGAATCATTTTCATTGCGTTAACATCCTAATAATAAAGGACGTTGTCTCCCACTGGCTAAAGGTAGTTAGATGGTGCTTTTTTGCTTATGGCCAAAATATAGTCCGTTTGGTGTGACTGTGCAAGAAAAAATCTGGGGGATACGAAAAAAATAAAATGGGAAAAAGGCAGTCTCAAGTCAGCAGGCCGCAGGTCAAAATCGGGAAAGCTTGTGAATTTGACCTGTGACTTGCGAATGGACTTGAAAATGTATTATGCTAACGTAAACATAGATTTATTTGTGTGGTTTGTAAAGTTTGTGGTCGATTCTTTTTGGTTGTGTGGGCATATTTTGGATGTGTGTGTTGTTGGATGGATGTGTTTCGAGTAGTTTATTAGATGGGTAAATGGCAAACTTGCACCTGCGTCTTGTGTTTGCTATACTTTTGCTTATGATGAAAATTGATATTCGCCCTCTCGATAAGACTGAGCTACACCGTTTTCAGTTTTTTCCATTTGCAACCATGGAAACCCACCGCAAACGTTATGATTTGCAAGAGGTGGGTAAGCTGGTGTTTTTGGTGGCATGGTGGGATGATTTGCCAGTGGGGCAGGTGTTGCTCAATTGGATAGGTGGTGATGCGTCTGCCGTGCCTCCGCAAATTCGTGCATTGCCCGAAGTATCGTCTTTGTTTGTGACACAAGCCTATCGGAGACAAGGTGTGGGCACACAGTTGTTGGATGTGGCAGAGCATATGGCGTATGCCCACAATTATGATCAAATTGGGCTATGTGTGGCAGAGATCAATAAAGGCGCGCAAAGGTTGTATGCTCGGCGAGGATATCGCGATTGTGGGTGGCCTCCTTACTTGGCACGGGGGAGTTATGTGGATCGGTCGGGCAACGAAAAAAAATGGGAAGAAAAACGGCTTTATCTGGTAAAGTCATTGTGTGAAACTGGCATGACAAATGATTTTGGTGATGAGCGAAAAAACGTAGCAGATTAACCAAGGTGTTTTTGGGATTGTTCGAGCCATAATTATTGATGTGTTGTCATATGCAACGCGATAGGATAACTGATGATGACCAAAGATACGCTTGTCGCAGAACGATTAAAACGCCAGGGATTGACCGCGCCGTTGAAAACGCGAAAAGAATATTTGCCATTGTTTCGGTTGTTGCAACCTGTTGCGCCTGTGGCGATGACGTATCCGGGCAGTCCGCCGGGTTTGGTGCATCGCACCGTGTTTGATCACCACAAGGTGGCCGATCAGTTGCGCGGCAAGCAGACGATCGTGAAAGGGCGATTTTTGGGCGGTGGCATTGGGTATGTGTGTGCCGATGATTTGGCCATTTATGCCACGGTGTTTCGCAAGCCGTTGCAGGAGATGAATTATTTACAGAAAACGGTGTTTGATATTTTGGATGAGGCTGGACCATTGACCCCGAGGCAGATCAAAGAAGAGTCACAGATGGTGGATGGTGAGGGGTTGTTGAACAAAGAGATTATGCCTGCACTGCATCGTTTGCAAACGGCCTTTTTGGTATTTGAAGATCAGCAAGAAACCGATTGGGAACGCGGTTGGAATACGTTTGGGGCCGATTGGCCCGATGTGGATTTGGAGGCAATGGATTGGAGCGAAGCGGCAAAAGAGGTGTTGCGTCGGTTTTTTGAGGTGAACGTTTTTGCAACGCTTGAGCAAGTGAAAGACTGGTCGGGGTTGGCAGTGAAGGCGTTGAAGACGGTGATTGCTGAGATGGAGATGTCGGGTGACTTGGTGGCATTTGATGCGGCTGATTGGGGGGCTGGTTGGGTGTGCGCCAATGCGGTGGATTTGAAAGCGGTGGATGTGCCACAGAGGACGTTGATGCTTCATAAGGCGGACCCGTTGACCAAGGCACACGTGTCGGCATTGAAACGCCAGTTTGCAGGTGAAGAGGTGTTGCAATATTTGTTGATTGATGGTGAATTTAAAGGCGCGGTGTTGGGGCATTGGCGCATTGGCCCACACGATGTGGAGGATGTGGTGGTTGAATTGCCCGCCAAGGAACGGGCTGCGCGCAAGGCAGAGATTTTGGATGCGGTGGCTTGGCAATATGGGGGTGAGAGTCATCGTATTTTGATGTATGATGGGAAGGTATTGTAAATTTATCATATCATTCAAGTTGTGACCCAAGCTGTCTGCACTCAGCAATCAGCTTAAATCGGGTTTTGGGTGAGCTGACCGCTGAAGGCTGATCGCTTGGGTTCAAACGAGGGCATTTAACACTCAAAATGCGTTTAGGTTTGTCACAACATATGTTATATCACGAATAGAGAGACTATGAATCCAAATCCATTTACACAATTTGAAACGTGGTTTGCTGAAGCCTATCAATCGGAACCTAAGTTGGCCAATGCGGTTGCCTTGGCAACGGCCACCAAAGATGGGCGGCCTTCGGTGCGTATGGTTTTGCTCAAGCAAGTGGCTGAGACCGGGTTTGTATTTTTTACGAATTTGGAGAGTCGAAAAGCAGACGAGTTGGCCGAAAACCCACACGCGGCTTTGTTGTTTCACTGGAAGTCATTGGGGCGACAGGTGCGCATAGAGGGGCAAGTCGAACAGGTGTCGGAAGCCGATGCCAAGGCCTATTTTGACAGCCGACCCAAAGCGAGCCGGATAAGCGCGTGGGCATCGCCGCAAAGCAAAGTGGTGCCCAATCGGGCATTTTTAGAAGAGCGTGTGGCGGCGTTGGAGAAAGAATATGTGGGTGAAGATGTGCCACTGCCTGCGTTTTGGGGAGGCTATCGCGTGATTCCAGAGCGGTTTGAGTTTTGGATTGATCGTGAGGATCGCTTGCACGATCGGTTTGTGTATGAGAAGGATGGGAGTGGGTGGGGGATGACGATGTTGGGGCCGTAAGAGGAGATGGGCGCACGCAGAAAGATAGATCCCAACCTAAATTGCGATCTTTTACAATGAAAATATAACGGCGGTTTAGACCTTCTTTTTGAGCCAAAAAGCAATCAGCAATCAGTTACCCATTCTCGCCTTTGGATATGGTTTAAGCTGAATGCTGATTGCTGAATGCTTGGGTCACAGCTTGAGTTATTCTGTGCGTCTGGTGCTATTTTTTCCCTGTTTGATTGATGGTTTCTTTTTTGTCTGCTTTTGTTTGATTGAAGAACCAGTCAGCCGCTTTTTCTTCTTCTGTTTTGGGTGGGTTAATGACGTTGATCATGTGTGTTGCATTTGGCCCCCAAGTTGGATCTGTAGCGGCTTTTTGATACCACGCCATTGCGTTTGATGAGTCACTTTCTGCTTTTGATGTTTGCCATTTTTTGTGATTAATTTCGCCCATCAAATATTGCAGGTGTCCGTTTTGTGGGGCAATTTGAAACCCGGTTTGAATCCATTTTTCATCTTCGGTGATATCTGCCAATGTTTCAATGATTGAAAGATTTTTGGGTTGCAACTGGTGCATCTTTTGGAGAATATTGAGTTGATAAACTTCTGATTTTTGGAGTTGTTTGCCCAGTGTTCGCAATTTTTCTAAGTAGAGAAAACTTTGGGGGTTCATTTGGTGCAAACGTTCATATGCATCAAATGCCTTTTGTGTTTCGTTGCGATTTTGATAACGTGTGGCCAGGTCACTGAGTGTTTTTGAGTCATTGGGATTCATTTCGACAACTTTTTCCATTTGAGCAATGGCTTCTTCTTCATCACCTGTGCGCAAGTGGAGTTTGCCCAAGAGTTCTTGAATGCGTGGATCATTGGGCGTGAGATTGGCCCAGCGATTGGCATAATGTAAGGCACGGTCAAAGTCTTGTTTTTCGTTGTTTAAGACCACCAAGTGATAGAGGTATTCGATTTCGGTTGGGGCATCCAAGTCAAAACTGAGTAATTTTTCAAACATGTTGATGGCTTCATCGGATTTTTCTTGATAGAGATAAAGATTGGCCAATGCCCGATAGGCACTTTTGTTGTGGGTGTCTTCAGGCGCCAATAAAACGGCTTTTTGATACCATTCGATGGCAGAGTTATATTGTTCTGTTTCTTGATACATACGCCCCAATAGTCGGGCCGATTGGGTGCGTTTTTTGAGTGTGTGTTCTTGAACAGGCAAAAATGCCCAAGCTTTTAAGAGTTGTGTTTCGGCATCTTCATACTGTTTGTTTTTGAGATAAGTATTGCCAAAAGAGAGGTGCCGCCCAGCCAGTTGTAACGAGTCGGTTGTGCCAACTGGCATATCAGGTTGCGCTTGGGAAGATGTGGCACACAGACCCAACATGAATAATCCAGATAAAACCACGTGCATCAGGCGTGTTTTTTTCATACCCATACCCTCCTTAAGACAGATGGAATATCTGCTTGTCTAATGTGCGATATTAAACATAATAATGAATTTTGGGTTCCATGTAATTTGACCAAACTGAAATGATCCCACTTTTTTCAAAGTAAATAGTTATAAATACGAAATTTAATGAAATGAGGGTGAAATGACCAAATTGAGTGTCAATGTGAATAAGGTGGCTTTACTGCGCAATGCACGTCCGTTGGATATGCCCAGTGTGACACAAGCTGCGCAGGTGTGTATCGATGCTGGGGCACACGGCATTACGGTGCATCCACGGCCCGATGAACGGCACATTCGCAAAACAGATGTGTATGCACTCAAAGAGATGATTTCGGGTGTGGAGTATAATATTGAGGGCAATCCGTTTCCCGAGTTTATGCAAATTGTGCGCGATGTACGCCCAGATCAGTGTACGTTGGTGCCCGATGATCCCAACCAATCGACATCAGATCACGGGTGGGATTTGCGAAAAGACGGTGACCGGCTCAAGCCGTTAATTGCCGAGTTGAAAGATTTGGGCATTCGGGTGTCGTTGTTTATGGACCCAACACCCGAAGATATGGTATTGGCGCAAGCCGTTGGCGCAGATCGGGTTGAACTTTATACTGAACCTTATGCCGCAGCGTTTGCCAATGGGAATATTGGACCCACATTTAAAGCATTTGCCAATTCAGCCAAAGCCGCGCAAGATTTGGGGTTGGGGGTCAATGCGGGACATGATTTGAACTTGGACAATTTGGGCGAGTTTGTGAGTATTCCAGGCATTTTAGAAGTGTCAATAGGTCACGCGCTGGTTGCCGATGCGATTTTTATGGGGTTGGCGAATACGGTGAAGGCGTATTTAAAGGTTTTGGGATATTAAGGCGGCAAACGGCAGATGTGAGACGGCAGACGTGGTGCATCTGTTGAAGTTGGGGTGTGGTTTTTTTGCCATTTGCCGTCTGCCATTTCACAGTCTTTACGATTGAGGTTTTAAGATGGATGATTTTGCGTTTGGTGAAGTACTTTACGACAATCCCTTGGCTTCTGAGGCCGATGTGGCGGGGTTTCGGATGGAGGGGGATGCGGCGGTTTCGTTTCCGCAGGGGCGGATGCGGATGGAAAATTGTCGTGATCCCGAAGAAGGTCAGGCGGCCAATTTTGTGTTTTGGTGCCCCCAAGATTTTCCATCGGATATTGCGGTAACGTGGGATTTTTGGCCCATTCGTGAGCCGGGTTTGTGCATTTTGTTCTTTTCTGCTACGGGGGATCAGGGTCAAGATTTGTTTGATGCGTCACTGGCACAAAGAACGGGTGAATATAAGCAGTATCATCATGGCGATATCAACGCGCTTCATGTGTCGTATTTTCGGCGTAAGCACCCCACCGAACGCGCTTTTCAGGTGTGCAATTTGCGCAAGAGTTATGGGTTTCATATGGTGGCTCAAGGGGCCGACCCCTTGCCTTCGGTGAGTGATGCACTGCCTCCCTATGCGATTACGCTGATTAAGTGTGGGGCTGAGGTGGCATTTTATATTCGCGATTTGCCTATTTTTCGCTGGGTGGATGATGGTTCAACATATGGACCTTTGTTGGGGGGCGGAAAAATCGGTTTTCGACAAATGGCCCCTTTGATTGGTGAGTATGCCAATTTGAAGGTCTATGAGGCAAGCAAACGGTAAACGTGACACGGCAAAAGACCCAGCCAAACCACCCCCATGTGGTGATGGCTTCACGTTTGCCATTTGCCGTTTGCTGTTTCACCGATTTTGATCCATCGCGATCATTGACAAATACTTATCATTTATGTATCATTCGACGTTGGGTCACGTAAGACCTCAAATGCATATTGCTTTTGAGAGCTGCCGAGCGTGCCTCCGGCTTGATGAAAATAAACTCCCCTGGCATATGTTATATGTCGTTAGAAAGGATAACCCAACGCAATGAAGGTGCAGGTGACAGAGTCTGGGACTTGGCGTCGAACACTTGAGATTGAAGCCCCAGCCGAAGACGTGGAAAAACGGCTCGACGCAGCGTATCGGAAGTATAGTAAGACCCTTAATTTGCCCGGATTTCGCAAGGGCAAAGTGCCCCTTGCTGTGGTGAAGAAACAATTTGGCCCAGCCATTCGTGGTGAAGTGGTTCAAGAAATGGTTGAAGAGCTTTATCGGGATGCCAGCAAAGCAGAGGGGATTCAGCCTGTTTCACAAGCTGATATTGAAGACATTAATTTTGAAGAAGGCCAACCGCTTGTCGTAAAGGCATCGGTTGATGTGCGTCCCGAAATTACGGCAGAGCACTTTGATGGTTTAGAAGTGACACGCCCAGTGTTTCCGGTGAATGACGAGCAGATTGAAGCTCAGCTCAATTATATTAGAGAGCAAAATGCGGTTGAAGAGCTTGTCGAACGTGGTGCAGAAATAGACGATGTTATTTTGGCCGATGTTGAAGAAGTAAATGAAGCAGGTGAACCCGTTGCGGGCACACGGCAAGAAGATCAGCGCATTCGTTTGATGAAAGACCAAGAAGACAAACCCACCGAAGTGGCCGAGCAATTGTTGGGTGTGGCAGCAGATGAAACACGCGAGTTAAAACTCAAACGCCCTGTACAAAAAGAAGGTCATGATCACGACCACGA
>JAYODI010000049.1:9531-43731 GCA_038279365.1 Candidatus Latescibacterota bacterium
GACCACGAAAGTGAAGAGCACGATCACGACCACGATCATGAAACAGAAGAAGAGGAAGTCACGTTTCGCGTGGTTGTTAAGTCGGTGCAAAAACGCACCTTGCCAGCTTTGGACGATGAGTTGGCCAAAGATGTGGGTGATTTTGAAACGTTGGAAGATCTTAAGAAGCGTATTCGCGAAGATATGCAGGCCCAATCCGATCAAGCGGCACGCCGGCGTGTGGAAGAAAATATTATTGATGCGTTGCTTGAAAAGAACACATTTGAAGTGCCTGACAGCATGGTTGAAACGTATTTGGATGGTGCTGTTGAATCTTACAAACGCGAGCACCAAGGTCACAATCACCCCATTGATGAAGATGCCATTCGTGCCGATGGGCGTGAGCATGCCATTCGGGGTGTGAAGCGTTATTTGTTGCTTGATGCCATTGCCAGTCAAGAAAACATCGAAGTGACAAAAGAAGATTTAGACAAACATTTGGAAACGATGTCTGCACGGCACAACATTGAAGGCCCGCGCCTTCGAGAAATTTTGGGTCGTTCTGGGCAACTTGATCAGATACAATCCGATTTGAAGGTTGAAAAGACGTTTGATTTTCTGATTGAGAAGGCCAAGATCAAAGATGTTGAGGAAGTTGTCGAAGCATCCTAATCACGTCTTGGTCTTTGATCATCTTAATAGACGATAAATTTTGAACTTTAAACGAATCTTAATAAGAGAAAACAATTCTTATGGCTTTAGTTCCTACCGTATTAGAACAAACCGGGCGTGGTGAACGCGCCTATGATATTTTTTCACGGTTGTTGCGTGACAATATCATTTTTATTGGCACGCCCATTAATGATACCATTGCCAATTTGGTGATTGCGCAGATGTTATTTTGTACATCTGAAACACCTGAAAAACCGATACGGCTCTATATCAATTCACCTGGTGGCAGCATTACGGCTGGTTTGGCCATTTATGATACGATGCAATATGTGCCCAATGATATTGAGACGGTTTGTGTGGGCCAGGCGTTTTCAATGGGTGCGGTGTTGTTGGCTGGAGGAACAAAAGGACAGCGTCGTGCATTGCCCAATTCGCGCATTTTGCTTCACCAACCCATCGGTGGTGCAGGTGGGCAAGCTTCAGACATTGAGCGTCATGCCGAAGAAATTTTGCAATACCGAGATCGGCTTAACAGAATTTTGGCCGAATGCACAGGGCAACCTCAAGAGCGTATTGCCAAAGATGCCGATCGTGACTTTTTTATGTCGGCTGATGAAGCGCAAGATTATGGTTTGATTGATGAAGTTCTCCAGCCCACTCTCAAAGATGAATAATCTCGGATTTCGCGTATGAAACGAAGAACTTCCCGCACAGATGTTCGCTGCTCTTTTTGTGGCAAAAGCGCCGACCAAGTCGATAAAATTGTGACGGGGCCAGGTGTCAATATTTGCAGTGAGTGTATCAAGCTGTGCAATGAAGTGCTCAAAGAAGACGATCTTAAAAAGCCCGTTACTCTGCACAAAGATTTGCCCAAGCCCGCAGAGATCAAAACGCGGTTGGATGACTATGTGATTGGTCAAGAGCGTGCCAAGCGCACGCTGTCGGTTGCTGTTTACAATCATTATAAGCGCATCCGCTCCAATGAGGTCAGTGATGATATTGAGCTTGATAAAAGCAATATTTTGCTCATTGGCCCGACTGGAACAGGCAAAACGGAACTGGCGCGTACGCTTGCGCGTATTTTGCAAGTGCCGTTTTCCATTGCCGATGCCACGATCTTAACCGAAGCCGGTTATGTGGGTGAAGATGTTGAAAACATTTTGGTGCGTTTGCTCCAAGCGGCCGATTATGATGTGGCCCGTGCCGAAATGGGCATTTTGTATTTGGATGAGATCGACAAAATTTCTCGCAAATCTGCCAACCCATCCATTACCCGTGATGTGTCGGGTGAGGGTGTGCAACAAGCCTTGTTGAAGATTTTGGAAGGCACCGTTGCCAGCATTCCACCCAAGGGTGGGCGCAAGCATCCTGAACAACCTTTGATCCAGTTGAATACAAAGAACATTTTGTTTATCTGTGGGGGTGCATTTGGTGGTTTGGAAAATATCATCAGTGCCCGCATTGGCAAAAAGACCATTGGTTTTGGGTCTGATGCGTCGGCTGTTAGAGATGAGAATGTGGGCGAAATTTTCCAACATGCCGAACCTGAAGATTTGACAAAATATGGTTTGATTCCCGAGCTTGTGGGGCGTATGCCAGTGGTAAGTGCACTCAATGAGTTGGATGAAGAAACCCTGTTGCGCATTTTGACCGAGCCAAAAGATGCGGTGATCAAGCAATATCAAAAGTTGTTCGAGCTTGATGGGGTCGATTTAACATTTGAAGAGGCTGCCCTGCGCGAAATTGTGTTGGTGACCATGTCTAAGGGAACAGGTGCACGCGGTCTGCGTTCTGTGCTTGAGTCTTTTATGGTCGATTTGATGTTTGATATTCCATCTAATTCAGATATCAAAGAAGTGACCATCACACGCGAAATGGTGCGCAATCACAAGCCGCCTCGCATGGAAGTACACGAAGTTGAAGAAGAAAATAAAAAACGGGCGTAAGTTGTTTTCCCTCATGTTTTTGGGAACCGGGGTTGCTCATTGAACCCCGGTTTTCGTTTGTCTGAAAGGGCGTTCAGCAATAAGCGATTGGCGCGTAACCCTTTCACATTTTTTGAAAATGTGTGAAATAGTTTCCATTTGATGTGAAGGGCAAGTGCCTAACAGCGAACTGTTGATTGTTATGGATTATGAATCTTCGTTCTGCTGCATTTTTTACGAGTGTTGGTTTTCTCTCACAGTTGCCAACCGATGGAAAATCAGAAATTGCTTTTGCTGGGCGATCCAATGTGGGCAAGTCGTCGTTGATGAACCGATTGCTTAATCGCAAAAAATTGGTTAAAACGAGTGCGACACCTGGTAAAACCCGCACGCTGAATTTTTTTACGATTAATGACGCCTTTTATTTGGTCGATTTGCCAGGTTATGGGTATGCCAAACGCAGCCAAACCGAACGCGCGCAGTGGGGGCAGTTGATTGAAGGATATGTGGACAATCGCGAACCGTTAAAGGGGTTTGTGTTGTTGATTGATATTCGCCATGCACCCACCGAAGACGATTTGAATATGGTCGAGTGGTTAACCAACTCGGGCAAACGATTTATCATTGTGGGCACCAAGGCCGATAAGTTGTCGAACAACAAATTGCAATCGAGCGTAGCACGCACAAAAAAGGTGCTGGCTTGGAAGGGTGAGCACAATGTTTTGCCTTTTTCGGCCGTGACTGGTCGTGGCAAAGATGAACTTTGGCGGTGGATTGAGGAGACGCTTCATGGATGAGTATCGGGTGGTAAATGCCGATGAAATACCCACACCCGCGTTGTTGGTGTATCGCGAAGCGGTGGCGCATAATATTAAAACGATTGGTGAGATGTTGGGCGGTTATGAACGGTTGCGCCCCCATATTAAAACACATAAGATGGCGCAAGTGGCCAAAATGGAAATGGCTGCCGGCATTGATAAGTTTAAATGTGCCACACCCAAAGAAGCCGCCATGTTGGCTGCATTGGGT
Source organism: Candidatus Latescibacterota bacterium (assembly GCA_038279365.1). Lineage (GTDB taxonomy): Bacteria > Latescibacterota > UBA2968 > UBA2968 > UBA2968 > JABIFK01. The sequence goes on from JAYODI010000049.1 coordinate 13,137, forward strand.
GCCACCGATATTTTGATTTCGTATCATATGGTGGGAGCCAATATCGGCCGGGTGGTGGATCTCAAAAAGAGTTATCCACAAGTTGACTTAAAAGTGATTGCCGATGATGCAAGTAATATCCAAGCCTTATCTGATGCGTGTGTGGCGGCGCATACCACGCTGGGTGTGATGCTCGATTTGAATACGGGCATGGATCGCACGGGTGCCCCCGTGGGTGAACCTGCGGTGGTGTTGGCCAAAAAAATTGCTGAAGCACCTGGGCTCACTTTTGAAGGGTTGCATGTCTATGATGGGCATGTGGGCAACCCCGATTCTGAAGTGCGCAAAGAGACGGCGCTGGATTCGATTGAGCAGGCAATTGAAACAAAGTGTTTGATTGTTGCGTCTGGTATAGCGGTGCCTAAGTTGGTGGCCTCTGGGTCGCCTGGGTTTGAGCATACACGCTTTGTGGATGAGGTGGATGAGGTTTCGCCGGGGACCTGGATTTTTTGGGATATTGGTTATGGCGATCAGTTGGTTGATAGCCCATTTAAGTGGGCGGCTTTGGTTTTGTCGCGTGTGATTAGCACAACACAGGAAGATTTGATAACGTTAGACGCGGGCAGCAAGTCGATTGCGCCAGATACACAGGTGCCTCATTTTCGGGCATTGGGTTTGCCCGACGGGGTTGAGTTTGTGCGTCGCAATGAAGAACATCAGTTGTTGCGTTTGCCAAAAGGCACACCACGCCCCAAGGTGGGCGATGCGTTTTATTTGGTACCACGCCATGTGTGTACCACCGTGAATTTGTGGGATGAGGTGTGTGTGATTGACGAACACGGTCAGTTTGTAGAAACGTGGGCAGTAGATGCCAGAGGGCATTGATCTGTAGGGGCACGGTCCCCGTGCCCTGTCTTTCATCAAGTGATCCATTCAGGGGCGCGAGAACTGCGCCTTGCGCCGAAAGAATCTATGAAATCGCGTTTGTTTGCACCGGGGCCTACGCCCATTCCCGAAGAAGTTCAAGTGGCCATGTCTGCGCCGTTGGTGTATCATCGGGGCAGCGATTTCCCCGATTTTATTCGGGATGTGGTGGCCAAGTTGAAGCCCGTATTTCCAACACAAGATGAGGTGTTGCTGTTGGCGTCGTCGGGTTCGGGTGCAATGGAAGCGGCGGTGGTGAATACGCTGTCGGTGGGTGATCGGGCACTGGTGATTCAGGCGGGGCAATTTGGGGCCAAGTGGACGGCCATTTGCCAAGCTTATGGTGTGGATGTGGATGTGATGGATTTGCCGTGGGGCTCGGCGGTAGATGTTGCGCAAGTGGCACAGCGGTTAAAGGCACACCCTGAAACGCGGGTGGTGTTTGCCACACAAAGTGAAACATCGACAGGGGTGTTACACGATATTGAAGCGTTGGGTCGTGTGGTGGGTGAAACCGATGCTTTGTTGGTGGTAGATGGTGTGTCGAGTGTGGTGGCGCATCCGTTGCGAACAAATGATTGGGGTGTCGACATTGCGGTGACAGCATCGCAAAAGGGGTTGGGTGTGCCTCCAGGTGTGGCGGTGGTGAGTGTGAGTGAACGGGCTTGGGATGTGATGGAACTGTCGAAGTTACCCAAGTTTTATTTTGATTTAAAAACCTATCGCACGTCATTTGCAGAAGGGCGTGGGCCTGCCACGTTGCCCATGACGCTCATGGCTGGCATGCGTGCGGCGTTGGATTTGATTGCGGATGAAGGTATTGAAAATGTGTGGGCGCGTCATGCGCGTCATTCCGAAGCCGTTCGGCAAGCGACGGTGGCGTTGGGTTTGTCTGTGTTTCCCGATTGTCCGTCAAATGTGTTGACGGCCATTGCTTTGCCGGATGGTGTGGATGGGTTGGCGATTATGGCCGATTTAAAATCGCGTTTTGGCATTACGGTGGGCGGTGGGTTGGCACATTTGCGTGGGCGTTTGATTCGCATTTCAAATTTGGGTTTTGTCGATGATTTGGATATTTTGACGGTGGTGTCCGCATTTGAAATGAGTTTGAAAAAAGCCGGTTGGTCGTTTGCGCCGGGGGTTGGGGTTGTGGCGGTTGAGAATGTGTTGGGGAAATCGTAAGATGGCAAATGGCAGACGGCAAACGGCAGACGGCAAACGAATCAACCGTGTGATTTGATTGCGTGATAGATTTGGTTTTTGTTTTACCGATTTTAAAGATTTCACCTTTGCCGTTTCACGTTTGGCATTTCACAGATCCTAAAGATTTCACCTTTGCCGTTTCACATTTGGCATTTCACAGATTTTAAAGATTTCAAATTTCACTGTTTTTTCATTTTTCTAATTGTGGTTGGTACATATGAAAGTTTTAATTGCAGATTCGTTGGCCGATGGTTGGCAAGATGTGTTTCAAACGGTGCCCGATATTCAGGTGGATGTAAAGACGGGTTTGTCTGAAGATGATTTGTGTGGCATCATTGGTGAGTATGCGGGTTTGATTGTGCGCAGTGCCACCAAGGTGACCCAGCGCGTGATTGAAGCGGGTCACAATCTCAAAGCCATTGGTCGGGCCGGTGCAGGTGTTGATAACATTGATTTGGATGCGGCCACGGCGCGTGGCATTGTGGTGATGAATGCACCCGGTGGCAATACCATTTCTACGGCTGAGCACGCCATGGCCATGTTGTTGTCTTTGTCGCGCAATATTCCACAGGCCACAGCATCTATGAAAGCAGGCGAGTGGGAGCGCAAAAAGTATACGGGTGTGGAGCTCGATGGCAAAACATTGGGTATTGTTGGTGCAGCAGGTCGCGTGGGTCAACAAGTGGCACGCAGAGCGCGGGCATTTGGCATGCGCATTTTGGGTGCCGATCCGTTTTTGTCCGATGATTTGGCACGCCAGCTTCATATCAAACCAGTGACCTATGACGAGCTGTTTGCTCAGGCCGATTATATTACCTTGCACACGGTGTTGACCGATCAAACACATCATTTGATTTCTAAAGAGGCATTGGATAATTGTAAAAAAAGTGTGCGCATTATCAACTGTGCACGTGGTGAGTTGATCGATGAAGACGCATTGTTAGAGGCCATTGAATCGGGCAAGGTGGCGGGTGCGGCCTTAGATGTGTTTCAGGAAGAGCCGCCACGCAAGGACCATCCTTTGGTGAACAGACCCGAAGTGATTTGTACACCGCATCAAGGGGCGTCTACTTTTGAGGCACAAGAAAAAGTGGCGCGTCAAATTGCAGGTGACTTGCGCGATGCGCTGCTGGGCAAACCCGTTGCAAGTGCATTAAATTTGCCGCCGATCAATGCCGAATACTTTGATGCGGTAAGCCCATATCTTTTGTTGGCCGAACGTGTTGGATCTTTACAGGCGCAGTTGATGGGTGGCAATTTGCATCGCATTCACAACCGTTATCAGGGTGTGATTCAAGAATATGCCACAGCGCCTTTAACGGCAGCAGTTTTAAAGGGTGTTTTTGGGCATTTGTCCAATGAGCCAGTGACATTGGTGAATGCACTTTTGCATGCCAAAAACAGACACATTGATGTAGAAGAGTCAAAGACCAGTCATGAAGATTATAATAATTTGGTGACGGTTGATGTGGAAACCTCACAAGAAAACACATCCATTTCTGCAACGGTTTTGGGGCGCAATGACCCCCGTTTAATTCGCATTGACGATGTGGAAGTCAAAGCCAAGTTAGAAGGGCACATGCTGTTTTTGGGCAATCAAGATGTGCCGGGTGTGGTGGGGCATATGGGTAATTTGTTGGCCGAAGAAGGGATCAATATTGCCGACATGGCTTTGGGCCGCAAGGCACAAGGTGGTGATGCCATTATGGTGTTTAATATTGATGCACCTGTGTCGGAGGCCATATTGAAAAAGATTTTGTCAAAAGATTTCGTTCATTGGGTTAAGCAGGTCAAACTGTAAGGCTTTTAGCACTCAGCCGTCAGCTATTCAGCTTGTGAAAGTTTTGATCACGCAACGCTGATCGCTGTCTGCTCAAAAGGAGATTGAAGATGGCTGTTCGGATCGTTTTAGGGGCGCAATGGGGTGATGAAGGCAAAGCAAAAATTGTCGATTATTTAACGACAGATTCCGATATTGTGGTGCGGTATCAAGGAGGTGCCAATGCCGGGCATACCATTAAGGCGGGTGATTTGGAGTTTGTGTTTCACCTGATTCCGGCAGGCATTGTGCATCCTGAAAAAGCGTGTGTGGTTGGCAATGGTGTGGTGCTCGATCCAACGGCTTTGTTTCAAGAAGTAGATGATTTAGAAAGCAAAGGCATTTCGGTAGAAGGCCGCTTGTTTGTGAGCGATCGGGCTCATTTGGTGATGCCTTATCACAAACGATTGGAAGAAGCCAACGAAAAGAAGATTGGCGACAATGCCATTGGTACAACATTGCGTGGTATTGGCCCAACGTATCAAGACAAAATCAACCGCTCCACGGGTATTCGGGTGGGTGATTTGTTAGATGCCGAGTTATTGCCTGAAAAGATCCGCGCCAATGTGCGTATAAAAAATGAGATTTTGAAACATGTGTACGGTGTGGCAGGTTTGGAAGAAGTGCCATTAATTGAAGAATATATGGCATTGGGTGAACGGTTGACCCCTTATATTACCGATACCTCAGTTTATTTGAATGACGCCATTGAAGCGGGCAAAAATATTTTGTTTGAAGGATCACAAGGCACGTTGTTGGATATTGATCATGGGTCTTATCCTTATGTGACGTCGTCAAATACCACCGCAGGAGGTGCTTGCACGGGTTCGGGCATTGGCCCTACGTGTGTGGATGAGGTGGTAGGTGTGGTAAAGGCGTATACCACCCGCGTGGGCAATGGGCCATTTCCGACAGAGTTGAATAATGAAATGGGGCAACGCATTCGCGATATTGGCCACGAATATGGAGCCACCACAGGTCGCCCACGCCGATGTGGGTGGTTGGATGTGGTTATTTTGCGTTTGGCTCGGCGCATTAATGGTTTGTCGAGCATGGCGGTAACGCGGGTTGATATTTTGGATGAAATAGAAGAGATTAAGATTTGTACGCATTATGTGCGCAATGGCAAACGTGTGGATCATTTTCCGAGTGATTTGAATGTGTTAGCCGAGTGTGAACCAGTTTATGAAACGATGCCAGGATGGCAAACACCCACAACACATATTCGAGCGTATGGTGATTTGCCCGAAAAAACACGGCGTTATTTGGAGCGTGTTTCTGAGTTGTCACGCATCCCAATTTCCATTGTTTCTGTGGGACCCGATCGGGAAGAGACAATTGTGGTGGAATAGGGTTTTGGATAGCATAAAAAGGCTTCTGTGGTATTTTCCACTGAGCCTTTTTGATTTTAACCATAAGATAATGTATACAAAAAGCCGCCCTGAGTTATAAACTCAGGGCGGCTTTTTGCCGTTTCGAAACCGTTGGCTCCGTCCCCGCCGAGGTAGGAGGTTTTCGGTTTTTGCGACAAAAAATAGTTAGGCACATTGAGATGATCAATAAAAGAGGTGGCCTGACCACTTATACAATTTGCAACATTCGCGATAAAATATTGTTAAATAAAGAATAACATGCTTAATGACGCGACCACCAATAGCCAACGCATAATAGGTGTTGATCGGTTAGGGTGTTGTTGGTGTGTAATTTCTGGTCGTAAAATGGTTTCTGATGCATCACTGACAAAAGGTGACGAATCACTGTCCATGGGGGTATGTCTTGGCATTTCGGCGCTCCTTAAAATGAGGGAGATTTGTGGGGATCGCCACCGCAGCACTGTTTGCGCCACACAATAAATGTAAAAAAAAGGGTCGTGAAACCATGTGATGGGGCACACATTGGATGAAAAAAAGTAATCAAATGAATAGACGCATTGATCGCCTCATGGGTTTCACAGCATTAAATTCTTCACAAGTATAGACAATAATATGGTACGAGACAATATGTGATCATCAGATTTTACAATTATTTAACAAAAGAAAAGGGTGCCGCTCCATCCTGGATCGGCACCCTTCGGCGTCCTGCCGTGTTATTCTAAGCTCACTAATATTATCGTCAGATTTGAAGATGTCTTTAATAAATAATTCTAAATAACTCTACTTTGTAACATTTATTACTATTTTAATATTTTAGGATGGTAAATATAGTAAATAATGGATTGATATTTTGGGATAAATGATTGTATATTCGTCATCATAAGGGAGCCGCTGAGACCAACGGTTCAATCATTGAAACATCACATTTTGTGTTTGTTTGGCGTTTTGGATGTGTTGATAGATGGTTGGAGTGTTACCGTAATGTGGTTTCTATTTTTTTGTACGTTCATTTGGCATCTAAGGGTTTGAAACATGGCACAACAAAAACAAATTTTTCGCCAAGCGGCATTGGATCGGTTGTCAAGCCCAGATCAATTGGATCAACTCATGCGGGTGACCACGCCCAAAGGATGGATTGCGCTGATGGCTTTGTGCAGTGTGTTGTTGGCGGCAACCATATAAAGTATGTGTTCGACTTTGACAAAGTCGTTGACGGTTTGTTTATGTCCCGTATATTCAAAAGAAATAAGACCGTCACAAGTCTCAGGTTAACAAATCACAAGTTTAAAGAAACTGTCACAAGTCTCAGGTCACCAAGTCACAAGTCTTTTGGTTCTGACCTGTGACTTGCAGACTTGTGACCTGCGACTGCCTGTTATTGGATATTTTATGTCTTCTATTCTCGATACCCGAAAACGCCCCGTGCGCGATTTGCGCATTTCTGTAACGGATAAGTGCAATTTTCGATGCCCTTATTGTATGCCGGCAGAGATTTTTGGGGAGTCGTATGCGTTTTTGCCACGTGAAGAGATTTTGACATTTGAAGAGATTACACGGTTGACGCGGTTGTTTGTGGCGCATGGGGTGAATAAGATTCGCATTACGGGTGGTGAACCGCTTTTGCGCCGTGATTTGGAAACGTTGATTGGCCAAATTGCAGCGATTGATGGGGTGGACGATTTGACGCTGACGACCAATGGCTATTTGTTGGCCGATAAGGCGCAGGCGTTGAAGGATGCGGGATTGCATCGGTTAACGATGAGTTTGGATGCGATTGATGATGCGACCTTTAATATTATGAGTGGACGCACACATGGGGCAGATCGCACATTGGCAGGCATTGCGGCGGCAGAAGCGGTGGGTTTTGCGCCCATTAAGATCAATGCGGTGATTCAGCGTGGGGTAAATGATCATATGGTTGTGGATCTGGCTCGGCATTTTCACGGCTCAGGTCATATTTTGCGTTTTATTGAGTTTATGGATGTGGGCAATCGGAACAATTGGAAGATGGATCAGGTGGTGTCTGCGGCAGAGATTATTGAGCGTATTCACGCGGTGTTGCCTTTGGAACCGATTGAGCCCAATTATCGGGGTGAAGTGGCCAAGCGGTATCGGTATGTGGATGGAGGCGGTGAAATTGGGCTGATTGCGTCGGTGACACAGCCATTTTGTGGGGATTGTACGCGGGCGCGGTTATCGACCGATGGCAAGATTTATACGTGTTTGTTTGCCTCCGAAGGCCACGATTTGCGCGATTTGATGCGGTCGGGGGTGTCAGATGAGGCCGTGAGCAAGCGGATTGTAGAGATTTGGACGGCGCGTGCAGATCGGTATTCGGAGGTGCGGTTTGATCACACGCCGGAAGCGCGGAAGGTGGAGATGTATCAAATTGGTGGATAATGGGTCATTGGGTGTTTCATTGCCGTAGGGGCACGGTTCCCGTGCCCTGTCTTTCATCAGGTGATTTATTTGTGGGCGCGGGCACCGCGCCCTTACGGTGAATGGGCTTACGCAGGCGATTTGGGAGGTGGGTCAATAATAGGTTGTCCATTTGCCTGCGAAAATCATCCATATACATTTGGTGTTTCAGGGTCTCATGGGGCGAGGATATTTCGCCTTTGTGAGCTGTTTTTGTTGGATGTGTTCTGATGGATTTCTGCTTGACAAATTGTTATAATTGCTTAATTTTCACTCATTCTTTACATTCTATGTATTTCTGATCTGAAAAGTCAACAATAAATTTCTCCCTCTTCAACAGGTGGTGTAAGATGAGTGTGCAAAGTTGGAAAGAGAAGCTCGATGGGCAATTGCCCGAAGATATGAGTGCCGAAATTGATACATTCGAGGCACAAATTGAGCAAAAGAAAGGCGGTCAAATTGAAGACCGTGTTTTTGCCGAAACGCGTTTGCGCCGTGGTACATATGGTCAGCGCTATGACAATGGCCAGCGTTTTGATGGCCAAGTGACCAAACGGCTCAAATTCCCAGCGGGTGAGTTGTTTAAAGGCCCAGATACCTATTGGGATGCGCCGGGTATGCAACGCATTAAGATTCCTTTTGGTGGGCTCACTGCCGATCAGTTGGATGTGATGGCCGATTTGGCTGAAGAATATTCAGATGATATTTTGCACATTACCACGCGTCAAGATGTACAATTGCACTTTATACATATTGAAGATACGCCCGATTTGATGCGTCGGTTGGCGTCTGTGGGCATTACCACGCGTGAAGCTTGTGGCAACTCAGTGCGCAATATCACAGCGTGCCCCATTTCGGGTGTGTGCCGCACCGAAACCTTTGATGTAACGCCTTATTCGAAGGCATTGGCGGCCTTTTTGTTGGGGCATCCTGATTGCCAAGATTTTGGTCGCAAATTTAAAATTGCCTTTTCGGGCTGTGCCCACGAAGCGTGTGGCTTAACCAGCATGCACGATATGGGCTTTATTGCCAAAATGCAAGATGGCAAAGTGGGTTTTGAAACGTATGTGGGCGGTGGTTTGGGGGCCGTGCCTTATCAGGCCAAATTGTTTGCAGACTTTTTGCCTGCCGAAGAAGTTTTGCCCATGGCCCAGGCGGTTTGTCGTGTGTTTGCGCGGTTGGGTGAAAAGCAAAACCGTGCGCGTGCCCGCGTAAAGTTTTTGTTGGCCAAACTTGGGCTTGAAGAGTTCCAGCGTTTGGTGGCTGAAGAGCGCAAAATTTTGCCACACGACGATGCTTGGACGTCTTATTTGGACGATTTGGATTCTTATAAAGAAGAGCCCCTTAAAATTGCGGCTCCGCTCAATGGTGCGGTGCGCCCCGAAGGTTTTGATGCATGGGCGGCGACCAATGTGTATAAACAACGCCAAGCAGGGTATGCGGCTGTAACGGTGTCGTTGCCTTTGGGCGATATGACGTCTGATCAGGCGCGTGCATTGGCCGATTTGGCACGTAAATATGTGAAGGATACCATTCGCACAACGGTTGAGCAGAATATTATTTTGCGTTGGGTGAGTGAATCGGATTTGGTTCAGCTTTACAGCGAGCTTGTTGCCTTAGGTTTGGGTGAACCGGGTGCGGGTACCATTGTGGATGTGGTGGCTTGCCCTGGCACCGACACGTGCAAATTGGGCATTTCGTCTTCACGTGGTTTGGCCGGTGAGTTGCGCACACGTTTGGCGGCTCAGAGCATGAATTTGGATGAGTCGATTAAAAACTTCCGCATTAAGATTAGTGGGTGTTTCAACTCTTGTGGGCAACACCACGTGGCCGATTTGGGTTTTTATGGCAACAGTCGCAAAGTGAATGGTTATACCGTGCCTCATTTCCAAGTTGTGTTGGGTGGCCAATGGACTGAAAATGCGGGTTCTTATGGTTTGGCAATGGGCGCTGTGCCGTCTAAAAATGTGCCCGCCGTGATAGAACGCATTACGGGCAGTTATGTATCTGGTCGGCAGGGTGATGAAAGTTTTCAGGACTATGTGAAGCGCATTGGCAAAAAAGAAGTGAAAGATATGTTAAGCGACTTGACTTCTGTACCTGCGCACGATGTGGATCCTTCGTTTTATGTCGATTGGGGCGAAAGCCGCGAATATACTGTAGGCGATATGGGCAAGGGTGAGTGTGCGGGTGAAGTGGTCTCGTTGGTTGAGTTTGAACTGTCTGGATGTGAAACAGAAGCTTTTGAAGCCCAACTGCGCTTGGATGAAGGCAAATATCAAGAAGCATACGAAACGGCCTACCGTGCGATGTTGCATGCAGCAAAAGCATTGGTGCGCACACAGTGGTTTGATGTACCAGAAACACCCGATGTGGTGATTAAAGAATTTCGGGAGCGTTTTTGCGATACAGAGTTGTTTTATAACCAGTTTGCTGGTGCGAAATTTGCCAACTATCTGTTCCGTGTGCATGAAGAAGAAATTGCGAAGTATACGCAAGATGTGGCGCATCAGGTGGTTGAAGAAGCGCAGCTCTTTATTGAACAGGCATATGCCTGCTATGGTCGTATGAACGTTGTGAATGCTTAATAAAACAAGCGGTCAGCGATTAGCAATCAGCAATCAGTGATCTTTTGCAAAAAAGATAAACTTGAATGTTGTGGGCTGAATGTCTGGAAGCTGAAAATTTGAGGGCTTTATGGATACACATAAAATTGGCGTGAAGTTTTATTTTGAAAAAGGTCAAGATGTGGCACCCGAAGTGTGGTTTAAGACCTTTAATACCTGGATATCGGCCCACGAGGGTCCAGATGTTTTGATTGATGTGGTGGATTATCACCATGTTAAAAATGGCCCAGTAACTTTGTTGGTAGCTCATGAATATGACATCAGCATCGACGATGGCGATGGCCGACGGGGTTTGTTCTTTAGTCGGAAACAACCCACCGAAGGAAATTTTTTGGCGCGTTTGTCATCGGCCGTCAAACAAACCTGTGAAATATGCCAACGCATCGAAACCGATGGCAATGTGGGCAGTCAGGTGGCATTTGATGGCAGTGAAGTGCGTTTGGTGTTAAATGACCGGCTGTTGGCTCCCAATACAGAGGAAACGCTGCAAGCTATTCAGGCCGATTTGGATGCCGTATTGGGCAAAGCATATGGCGGTGCCAAGGTGTCTGTTGCGCGTCGTAAGGATGTGAAAGCACGTTTTACATTGGATGTGAAGGCCGATGGGAACTGGTCTGTTGATCAGGTGCTTAAAAACCTTTCATAAGTCGTCCATGCACGTAGACTTTTTGCTTTGAAATATGGGTCTTAACCCTTTAATTCTTGCTTTGTGATCTAATTTTGGCACAATGCTTGACAAAACTATCATAATACTTATATTTGGCCGGTGATAAACCGGCTAAATATTGAGGTGTTGAAAAACACAGATTTTAGGAAAGGGGTGCAAAAATGGCCTATATCATCGCGGAACCGTGCGTTGATGTTATGGATCGGGCCTGTGTGGAGGTCTGTCCGGTAGACTGCATCTATGAACCAGATGCAACCAATTTGCCGGAAGATGAGCGAAAAAATATGCTCTATATCCATCCGGAAGAATGTATCGACTGTGGTGCTTGTGAACCAGAATGCCCAGTTGAAGCGATCTTTGCTGAAGAAGATACACCGGAAGAATGGAAAGAGTACATCGAGATCAACGCAAAGGCATTTGAGTAAAAGGCATTATTTGTTGTCTGTAGGTATAGAAAATGCCAGGGTCAATTTTATAGATCCTGGCATTTTCATGTCGCAAAACCTATTTGTCTCCCAGACAAAATAGCAAAGCGTTCGCTGTGTATCATAAGCCATCCAAGTTTTAACATCAATTTTTCAATTATAAAGATCATTTTGATAGACACGTGCCCATGTTTTTCAATGGGTACTTGCATGTCTATTCCATTCGTTTTATATTAAAAAATCTTATTTTGTGGCATGAGTTTGATACGTTTTACTCATGTGCAGGGTTTTGTTTGGTCGGTGTCGTTTTGGATGGGATTGTTTTTGTAAACGTATATATAATTATAAGAAGCATTTATAGTGTAAAGTACAATAATTCATATCTTTTTTGGTTTTCTTAAGCTATTTAAGAGTTTTGGACACACCATATGTTAGAATGAGGTCGCAATATGGCATATCCTCCCAAGCAGGGACTTTATAATCCACGATATGAACGCGATGCCTGTGGTATTGGGTTTGTTGTTAATATTAAGGGTGAAAAGTCTAATCAAATTGTAAAAATGGCACTTGAGTCTTTGGTTTGTCTCGATCACCGAGGTGCACGTGGTGCCGAAGACACAACAGGCGATGGTGCGGGTATCTTGTTGCAAATGCCACATGGTTTTTTTGCACATGCCTGTGAGGGATTGGATATTCCGTTGCCAGAGTTGGGACATTATGGCGTGGGTATGGTTTTTTTGACCGATGATGGCAACCGCAATGCACGCAATGAAATTCGCAAGCAGATTGAAAATGTGATTGAAGAAGAAGGGCAAGAAGTGTTGGGGTGGCGCAAGGTGCCCACAGACAATTTTTATTTGGGTCCCACGTCGCGTGCATCTGAGCCAATTGTGTGGCAAATTTTTGTGGGGCGCAATGCCGAGTTAGAAGATGTGTTGGATTTTGAGCGCAAGTTGTATGTGATTCGCAAACGCATTACCAACATGATTCGACACGGTGGTATTGATAAGAATTTTTATATTCCAAGTTTGTCTGCCCGTACCATTATTTATAAGGGTATGCTCACGCCGATGCAAGTTGCTGAGTTTTATCCAGACTTGCAAGATAGTCGCATGGAGTCGGCCATTGCTTTGGTGCATTCGCGTTTTTCGACCAACACATTTCCCAGTTGGGAATTGTCTCACCCTTATCGGTATTTGATTCACAACGGTGAAATCAATACGGTGGGTGGGAATTACAACTGGATGAAAACGCGACAAGCGATGTTTGAATCTGAGCTTTGGAAAGACGATTTAGAAAAACTGTTTCCCATCATTTATGAAGACGGTTCTGATACGGCTAAATTTGACAATTGTTTTGAATTTTTGGCTCTTTCGGGGCGTTCGTTGCCTCATGTGGCCATGATGATGATTCCCGAACCATGGGAAAATCATGAAAGCATGAGCGATGACAAAAAAGCATTTTACGAATATCATGCCAGTTTAATGGAACCCTGGGATGGTCCTGCTTCTATTGGCTTTACCGATGGCACCGTTGTGGGTGCGTGTTTGGATCGCAATGGTTTGCGTCCGTCGCGTTATTATGTGACCAAAGATGATATTTTGATTTTGAGTTCAGAAGCGGGTGTGGTGGATATTGAACCTGAGCGTGTGGCTTACAAGGGCCGTTTGCAACCTGGGCGCATCTTGCTTATTGATACGCAAAAGGGCAGCATCATTAGTGACGATGAAGCCAAAACACAAATTGCATCAGAACATCCTTATCGCGAATGGTTGAACCAACACTTGGTGCCGCTTGAAAGCTTAACGGATGTGGATCCTATTGCGCCACCAACCGATCATGCAACCATCTTAAAACGCCAACAGGCTTTTGGTTATACGTTTGAAGATCTGAAAATTTTCTTAGGCCCCATGTCTCACATTGGGCGTGATCCTGTGGGGTCAATGGGCAATGATGCGCCTTTGGCTGTGTTGTCGAACAAACCCCATTTGCTTTATAACTATTTTAAACAGTTGTTTGCCCAAGTGACCAACCCGCCTCTTGATCCATTAAAAGAAGAAGTGATCACATCGGCAGATACCACCATTGGGCCCGAGCGCAACTTGCTCAAACCCGAGCCTGAAAGCTGTCGACAGATTCGTTTAAAAACGCCTGTTATTACCAACGAACAGTTGGAAAAGTTGAGCAAGGTCGATCAAGAAGGTTTGCGGGCCACAACGATTCCAATGTTGTTTGATGCCAAAACGGGTGATTTGGAAAAGGCCATGGATGATTTGTTTGCTGCGGCAGACAAAGCCATTGATGAGGGCTACACCATTTTGATTTTGTCTGACCGTGGTGTCGATCAAGACCATGCGGCCATTCCTGCGCTGTTGGCCATGGCGGGGTTGCATCATTATTTGATTCGCGAAGGCAAGCGCACCAAGGTGGGCATTGCCCTTGAATCGGGTGAACCACGCGAGGTGCATCATTTTTGTTTGCTCATTGGTTATGGTGCACAAGCCATCAATCCTTATATGGCATTTGAGAGTTTGGCCGATATGATTGCCGAAGGCCAATTGCCCGATATTTCTTATAAAGATGCGGTGAAGGGATATATCAAATCGGCCACCAAGGGTACCATTAAAGTTATGGCAAAAATGGGCATCTCTACGATTAAGTCTTATCGGGGTGCACAAATATTTGAGGCCATTGGTATTAAACAAGAAGTGATAGATAAGTATTTTACGTGGACCGATTCGCGTGTTGAAGGCATCGGCTTAGACGTGATTGCGCAAGAAGCATTGGCGCGTCATCACAAAGCTTATCCAGAAATTCCTGTCAATGGCAGCACGCTTGATGTGGGTGGGCAGTATCAATGGCGGCAAGAAGGTGAACATCACTTGTTTAATCCATTGACCATTCACAAACTTCAGCATGCAGCACGCAACAATGATTTTGGTGTGTATAAAGAATATGCCCAATTGATTAATGACCAGTCGAAAAACATTGGTACCTTGCGGGGTTTGTTGGGGCTTAAGTTTGCAAAAGAACCCATTCCAATCGAAGAAGTGGAGTCGGTTGAAGCCATTACAAAACGGTTTAAAAGTGGTGCCATGTCATATGGGTCCATCAGCCAAGAAGCCCACGAAGCTTTGGCCATTGCGATGAACCGTTTGGGAGCCAAGAGCAACACCGGTGAAGGCGGCGAAGACCCTGCGCGTTACACCTTGGAACCCAATGGAGATTCTAAAAACAGTGCCATTAAGCAAGTGGCGTCGGGGCGATTTGGTGTGACGAGTCATTATCTTGTTAACGCACAAGAGTTGCAAATTAAAATGGCACAAGGTGCCAAGCCAGGTGAAGGCGGTGAATTGCCGAGTAAAAAGGTGTATCCGTGGATTGCCAAAGTGCGCCACTCCACACCTGGTGTGGAGTTGATTTCACCACCACCGCATCATGATATTTATTCCATTGAAGATTTGGCGCAGTTGATTCACGATTTGAAAAACTCAAATCACAATGCGCGCATCAATGTGAAATTGGTTTCGGAAGTGGGTGTGGGTGTGGTTGCTGCTGGTGTGGCTAAAGGTCATGCCGATGTGGTGCTCATTAGTGGCATGGACGGTGGCACGGGTGCATCTCCACAAACGAGCATCAAACATGCTGGTTTGCCATGGGAATTGGGTGTGGCCGAAACCCACCAGACTTTGGTGCTCAACAATTTGCGGTCGCGCATTGTGGTAGAAACCGATGGGCAACTGAAAACGGGTCGCGATGTGGTTGTTGCTGCGCTTTTGGGCGCAGAAGAATTTGGGTTTGCAACCACAGGTTTGGTGGCGATGGGTTGTATTATGATGCGTGTGTGTCATTTGGATACGTGTCCTGTGGGTGTGGCCACACAAAACCCTGAGTTGCGTAAAAAGTTTATGGGTACACCCGATCATGTGGTGAACTTTTTAACTTTTATTGCAAAAGATATGCGAGAGATTATGGCGCAGTTGGGTGTGCGCACTGTAAATGAATTGGTAGGGCGCACAGACTTGCTTGAACCCGATAAGGCAGTGACACATTGGAAAGCCAAAGGATTGGACTTGTCAGCCATTTTGCATCGCCCAACCATGGACCCCGAAGTGGATCGTTATTGCAAAATGCAACAAGATCACGGCCTTGAAAATGCCATTGACAATCAGATTTTATTGGAGTTGTGTGAACCCGCACTCAAAGATGGCACCCATGTGCATGCTACTTTTGATATCAAAAATACCAACCGCGTGGTCGGCACTATTTTGGGCAGTGAAATAACAAGACGATTTGGCCCTGATGGATTGCCTGAAGACACGATTGACATCACATTTAAAGGTTCGGCGGGGCAAAGTTTTGCCGCATTTACACCGCCTGGTTTAACATTTCGAATTGAAGGGGATGCCAACGATTATTTTGGCAAAGGGTTGTGTGGCAGTAAGCTGATTATTTATCCCCCTAAAGGATCGACATTTACCCCCGAAGACAATGTGATTATTGGCAATGTGTCTTTTTATGGTGCCACCAATGGACAGGCATATATTCGTGGGCAAGCGGGTGAACGGTTTTTTGTTCGCAACTCGGGCGCACGTGCTGTGGTTGAAGGCATTGGCGATCATGGGTGTGAATATATGACAGGTGGTTTGGCGGTTATTTTGGGCAAAACAGGGCGCAATTTTGCTGCAGGTATGTCGGGTGGCATTGCCTATGTGTTGGACGAAGACGGCGATTTTCACACGCGTTGTAATTTGGAGTTGGTGGACTTAGAGCGTGTTGAATTGGCCGATGATGTGGCCGAATTAAAGGCGATGTTGAAAAAACACGCCGATTATACCGACAGCAATTTGGCATTGCGTATTTTGAGCAACTGGGAAGAAACATTGCCCAAGTTTGTCAAAGTATTTCCCAAACCTTATAAGCGTATTTTGACGGCATTTGAAGAAGTGAAAAAAGAAGGTTTAGAAGGTGATGATGCTTGGCTTGAGGCTTTTCGCCGAGGTGTAGAGGCAGAGGCATAATAGCGAAACAGCGAAACAGCGAAACAGCGAAACAACGAATAGGTTTAGATTCGTCTATTCGTCCATTCGTCCATTCGTCTATTTTTTGGTTTTTAATTGCTAAGGAGAGTGCATGGGAAAACCGACCGGATTTATGGAATATCAGCGGGAGCTGCCGGCCGATAGAGACCCTAAGGAACGCATTAAAGATTGGAATGAGTTCCACGATCATCATTCGGAAGAAAAGATTCGCAAACAGGGTGCGCGGTGCATGGATTGTGGTATTCCGTTTTGCCATACGGGTGTGCCATTAGGCAGCCCAGCGGCAGCAGGTTGCCCCATTAACAATTTGATTCCCGAGTGGAATGATTTGGTCTACAGAGGTTTGTGGCAAGAGGCGCTTGAGCGCTTGCACAAGACAAATAACTTTCCTGAATTTACTGGTCGGGTTTGTCCAGCACCGTGTGAAGGATCGTGTGTACTGGGTATGAACGAGCCTGCGGTGACGATTAAAAATATTGAAGTGTCGATTATTGACAAGGGCTGGGAAGAAGGTTGGGTGACGCCCGATATTCCTGAAAAACGCACGGGAAAACGTGTGGCAGTGGTTGGCTCTGGCCCGGCAGGTCTTTCCTGTGCGGCGCAGTTGAACAAAGCTGGTCACAAAGTGACAGTATATGAGCGTGCAGACCGTGTGGGTGGTTTGTTGATGTATGGTATTCCCAATATGAAGTTGGAGAAAAAACGGGTGGTGCAACGCCGCATTGATTTGATGATTGAAGCGGGTGTTGAATTTGTGACCAACACAGAAATTGGCAAAGACATATCTGCCAAAAAGTTGGTGGATGATTTTGATGCGGTGGTGTTGTGTGGTGGTGCGACCAAGCCGCGTGATTTGCCCATTGAAGGCCGTGAACTCAAGGGTGTGCATTTTGCCATGGATTTTTTGAAAGCCAACACCAAGAGTTTGTTGGACTCCAATCATGAAGATGGCAATTATATTTCGGCTAAAGACAAACATGTGATTGTGATTGGTGGGGGTGATACAGGTACTGACTGTGTGGGTACGTCGATGCGACATGGGTGTCAAAGTGTGACCCAGTTTGAGATTATGGAACGCAAGCCCGAAAAACGTGCGGCCAACAATCCGTGGCCACAATGGCCCAATATTTATTTGTTGGACTATGGCCAAGAAGAAGCCAAGGCGGTTTTTGGTGATGATCCCCGTGAATATTTGACCACTGCCACCAAGTTTGTAGGCGATGAAAGTGGCCAGGTTAAAGAAATGCACACAACACAAGTGGAATGGGTAAAAGATGATAATGGCCGTTTTTTCCCAAAACCCGTTGCTGGCACAGAAAAAGTGATTCCTGCCGATTTGGTACTTTTGGCAATGGGCTTTTTGGGCCCAGAAGATACAGTTTTGGAAGAACTCAATGTGGCACGTGATGAACGGTCGAATGCCAAAGCAACAGAGGGCAGTTATGCCACAAGCATTTCGGGTGTGTTTGCCGCAGGCGATATGCGACGCGGGCAAAGTTTGGTGGTGTGGGCTTTTAAAGAAGGCCGAGGCGCTGCACGTGAAGTGGATCGTTATTTGATGGGGGCAACTGATTTGCCATAAATGGTTTGAGTTGTTTAAAACCTCGGGCGTGCTTGATGCCCGAGGTTTTTTTTATGTACCCAAATGAACATCTCAATATTTGTTATGTTCATGTTATAAAAATAATGCTATTTTTCTATCTATAAGCGTTTTATTTTCAGGGTATACAATTTGTTGTTTGTATAAATGGCGTGTTAAACTATGTTATAAAGGTATTGTGATTGTCTCATTTTGGGAGAGGGTAGCGCTTGGTGACTTTTGTTAAAAACATATGGGTGTGTTTGATTCTTATTGGGCCAATGATCTCCTGTGTGCCTGATGCACAAGCAGAAGATGATTTGCTTGTGTCATTGAGCTTAGAAGAGTTGATGAACGTTGAGGTGACGTTGGCATCGCGCAAAGAGGAACGTTTGTTTGAAACGGCGGCAGCGATTTTTGTGCTGACGCAAGAAGACATTCGTCGCAGCGGTGCCACGAGTATACCGGAAGCTTTGCGTTTGGTACCCGGCATGCAAGTGGCGCGTTTGGATGCCAATAAGTGGGCCATTAGCGCCCGTGGTTTTAATGATCGATTGGCACAAAAACTTTTGGTGCTCATTGACGGGAGAACGGTATACACACCCATATTTTCAGGTGTTTTTTGGGGTGTGCAAGACTTGATGCTTGAAGATGTTGAGCGCATCGAATTGATTCGTGGCCCAGGTGCAACGCTTTGGGGGGCCAATGCTGTTAATGGCATTATAAATATTATCACCAAAAATGCACAAGACACACAAGGTACGCTGATTCGTTTGGGGGCCGGCACGGAAGAACGTGGATTTGGTGCCGTACGTTATGGTGGCAAATGGGGCAAAAATACTTACTTTCGTTTGTATACCAAATATTTTAATCGAGATGCATTTGTAGATGCATCTGGCAAAACCAAAGCCGATGATTGGTCTCAGTTTCGTACGGGTTTTCGATCGGATTGGCAGCCTTCGCTCCAAGATCATATCACAACACAAGGGGCGATATTTACGGGCAAGGCCGGGCAAACTTTTAAAGTGCCGACACTGACGGGATCTTATGAAGATATTTTTGATGCAGATACAGATCAAGTGGGTGGACACTTTCTTGCGCGTTGGGATCACACACTTTCTGCCACATCGGGAACCGTTTTGCAAACATTTTATGATCGCAATAGGCGAATGGATCCTTTGTCTGCGATTTTGCGTGAGACCTATGATGTTGATTTTCAACATCGCTTTGCATTGGGGCGTCGACAACATGTTGTTTGGGGAATGGGGTATCGTACCAATCGTGATACCACCCGCGGTAGTTTGAAACTTTCTTTTGATCCACCCAGCCGAAAAACACATACATTGAGTGCTTTTGCACAAAATGAAATTTCTGTGATTCAAGATAGACTTCGTTTGACACTGGGTTCAAAAGTAGAACACAATTCCTTTACGGGGATGGAATATCAACCCAATGCGCGTTTTTTATGGACACCTCGTTTGCACCACACGTTGTGGGGGGCTGTTTCACGCGCTGTGCGTACACCTGCGCGTGCCGATGATGATGTGTTGATTGCTTTTCAAACTTTTAAACTTGAAGATATTCTGCCTGAAACGCCGCCGGGTGGGCCGCCCATTTTGGTATTTGTCAAAGGGAATCCAGATTTTGAGTCGGAAAAAATGATTGCATATGAGTTGGGATATCGGGTGCAACCGCAGGCAAATCTTTTTTTTGATGTGGCAACATTTTATAATGTTTACACCGATTTACGAGCCGGACGCGACAGTCCATTTACTTTTGTGACAAACCCAAACCATTTTGAAAGTACATTGGTGATTGATAACTTGATGGATGGCAAAACGCATGGGTTGGAGGTGGTGGTAGATTGGCAAAGCAGCTCAAATCGAACCCGTTTTCGTGCGTCATATTCCTATTTGAATGTTGATTTGGATTTAAAACCAGGCGCTAATTCGGAAAGTCAGACAGCTGAAGTAGGCAACCCAAAACACCAAGCCTATTTTCATGCATCACTTATGCCTCATCAAAAGGTGCAGTTTGATGGTATGATTCGGTTTGTGGCGCGGTCGCCTGCTCGTGCAGATGATATTTCTTTGCCATTTGTTGGGTTGCTTCCACGTATGAATCTGCCGCGATATACCGAACTGGACTTGCGGATAGGTTTGCATTTATCTCAGGAGCTTGAACTTTCTATTGTGGGCCAAAATTTGTTGCAAGCACACCATGCTGAAGCTGCAGATTTCTTTTTGGGTGCACAATCTACACAAATACAGCGTGGGGTTTACAGTACACTGTTGTGGTCGTTTTAAGAGAGTTAAGTCTGGCAAATGGCAAACGTGAAACGACAAATCAAACCGGCCTTTTTAAAAGGTCATTTTTAACATCACAAAAGGAGTGTTAAGATGAGTGCAGCACTGGATTATGGGGTTCAGAGTTTTTGTTTTCGACATTTTAAAGACAATGCCGAAGTGGCAAGCAAGGTAAAAGAAATTGGGTTGGACAAAATTGAGGTGTGTGCCGTTCATGCCAATTTTAATGATCCTGACGGTTGGAAAAATGTTGTCAAGACGTATGAAGATTCGGGTGTATCGGTAATTTCGATTGGTGTGCAGACGTTTACGGGCAATCCTTCCGATAAGGATTTTTTTGAGTGTGCGGCTATTGCGGGTGCCAAACATATTTCGTGCCATTTTCAACTTGAGTCGTATGCCAAAGCCATTGCACAAGTGCGCGGTTGGAGCCAAGAATATGGCATTCGGGTGGGCATTCATTGTCATGGCGGTTATCACTTTGGCGGTCAACCCAGTGTGCTTAAACATTTGATGGCCTTGGGTGCACCTGAAGTGGGTTTGTGCATTGACACGGCTTGGGCCATGCAAATTGGTCCACGCCAAGGCAACCCTGTCAAATGGACAGAAGATTTTGCTGGGCAAATTTATGGTGTGCATTACAAAGATTTTGTGTTTGATCCCAATGGCCAATGGCACGATACGGTGGTGGGTGAAGGCACATTGGATTTGAAAGCGTTTGTCGATGGGCTTGAAAAAGGTGGGTTTGATGGTATGGCAGTGATTGAGTATGAAGCCGATGTGGAGAACCCTGTGCCTGCGTTGAAAAATTGTGTGAAAAAAATGCGGGCTTTGGCAGGTTAATTCAGATTAACAGGATATGATCGGGGTAGGTTTTATAACCTGCCCCGATCTGTTATGGGGTATATGGTTTATGGACCAAAAGCAAAAGTTGAGGAGCACAGGTTGGTTTGCCAATATGAGCCATTCGGGGTTTGTGGCGCGTGGGTGGTTGAAGAATCAGGGACATCCGGATCAGATGTTTGATGGGCGCCCCGTGATTGGTATTTGCAACACGTGGTCAGATTTGAATCCGTGCAATGCACATTTGCAAATTTTGGCAGGACAGGTGAAAAAGGGTGTGTATGAAGCGGGTGGGTTTCCTCTGGAGTTTCCAGTGTTGTCATTGGGTGAAACGCTAATGAAACCAACGACCATGTTATATCGCAACTTGGCGAGCATGGATGTGGAAGAAGCCATTCGGGCCAATCCGTTGGATGGTGTGGTGTTGTTAACTGGGTGTGATAAAACGACCCCTGCGTGTTTGATGGGTGCGTGTAGTGTCGATTTGCCAACCATTGTGGTGCCGGGCGGACCGATGCTGAATGGGAAGCACCAAAACCGTAATATTGGCTCGGGAACAGATGTGTATCGGTTTACAACCGAGTTGCGTGCAGGCACGATGAGCCAAACGGAATATTTAGAAGCCGAAGGGTGTATTTCGCGCAGTGATGGGCATTGTATGACGATGGGAACGGCTTCGACAATGGCGTGTATGGTGGAAGCTTTGGGGTTGACATTGCCCAGCGGGGCGGCTATTCCAGCACCTGATTCGCGGCGCAAACGGTTGGGGCATTTGGCGGGCAATCGCATTGTGGACATGGTGAAAGAAGATTTGCGTTTGTCGAAGGTGCTGACACGACAAGCCATTGAAAATGCGATTGTGGTGAATGCCGCTTTGGGTGGATCCACCAATTTTGTGGTGCATCTGTTGGCCATAGCAGGGCGCTTGGGTGTGGCGTTGACATTAGACGATTTTGATCGGTTGGGCAGCCATATGCCGTTGTTGGTCAACTTGATGCCTTCGGGTCAATATTTGATGGAAGACTTTTTTTATGCGGGTGGTTTGCCTGCGGTGTTGGCCGAGTTAAAAGATCATTTGCATGGCGATGCCATTACGGTAACGGGCAAGTCTGTAGCTGAAAACAATGAAGGTGCGGGGTGTTATAACCGCGAGGTGATTGCATCGATTGACAAGCCACTCAAAGAGGCGGCAGGCATTGCGGTATTGCGGGGCAATTTGTGTCCCGATGGGGCCATTATTAAACCGTCTGCGGCATCGGCTGAGTTGATGCATCACAAAGGGCGGGCGGTTGTGTTTGAAGACATTGAAGATTACAAAGCGCGTATTGACGATCCTGACTTGGATGTGGATAAAGATTGTGTGTTGGTGCTTAAAGGCATTGGACCCAAGGGTTTTCCTGGGATGCCAGAGGCGGGCAAGATGGGGTTGCCAAAGAAGTTGTTGGAACAAGGTGTACGCGATATGGTGTGTATTTCGGATGGGCGCATGAGTGGCACGGCCTATGGCACCATTGTGTTGCATGTGGCGCCCGAGTCTGCGGTGGGGGGCACGTTGGCATTGGTGCAAAATGGCGATATGATTGAGTTGGATGTGAACAATCGCACGTTGACACTGGATGTGCCTGAGGCGGAATTGGAAAAGCGACGTGCGGCGTGGGTAGCGCCCAAACCGCGCGTGGATCGGGGATATGCACGGTTATACACAGATCATGTGTTGCAAGCCGATAAAGGGGCCGATTTGGATTTTTTGGTAGGTGGGTCAGGGTCGGATGTGTTGCGGGAGTTTCGGTAATGAAAATTACAAAGGTGAAGACGTTTATTGTAGATGGCGGATTTCGCCCTTGGACGTTTGTGAAGGTGGAGACGAGTGATCCTGGGGTGATTGGATGGGGTGATTGTACGGATTGGGGTTCGCCTGG
This sequence comes from Candidatus Latescibacterota bacterium, assembly GCA_038279365.1. Classification (GTDB taxonomy): domain Bacteria; phylum Latescibacterota; class UBA2968; order UBA2968; family UBA2968; genus JABIFK01. The sequence goes on from JAYODI010000049.1 coordinate 36,261, forward strand.
GCCTGTGGCGGCTACGGTAGAACGATATGCCGAATGGGTAGTGGGCAAAGACCCAATGCAGGTGGAGGCGATTTGGTGGGATTTGCATGCGGCTTCTGCACGGCACAATGGGGGGATTGCGTATAAAGCGATGTCGGGCATTGATTCGGCTTTGTGGGACATTCGGGGCAAGGTACTCAATGCGCCGGTGTGGCAATTGTTGGGTGGAAAGATGCGCGATGAGATGCGGTTGTATTGGTCGCATTGTGGGTCGGTACGCGCGCAGCCTGAGCGAGCCAAGGCCATTGGTGTGCCGCGTGTGGAGACGACAGATGATGTCAAACGGTTGGCCGAAGAAGTACTCAAACGAGGGTTTACGGCCATTAAGACGAATTTGTTTCCATTGCAGGATCGCCCCGACACGAAGTGGGTACGCAATGCGTTTTCGACTCATGCCGGTGATGCACCTGGGCCTGTGTTGCGCAATGCCGAGGCGATAGTGGGGGCGTTTCGCGAGGCACTTGGCCCCGATGTGGGGATTGCGTTGGATGTGGCGTTTACATTTAAGTTGGGTGGGGCGATCAAGTTGGCGCGGGTTTTGGAGCCGTATGATTTGATGTGGCTGGAAACAGAGACGTTTGATGCAGAGGCTTTGCGCACGATTCGGGAATCGACAACGACGCCAATTTGTACGGGGGAGAGTTTGTTTGGGGTGATGGGGTATAAACCGTTTTTGCAGTTGCATGCGCAAGATGTGATTATGCCCGATTTGGCGTGGAATGGGATTACGATGGGGAAGAAGATTTGCGATTTTGCACATGCATTTGATACGTTAATTGCACCGCATAATTGTCACAGCCCCATCAATACATTGGTGTCGGCCAATGTGTGTGCGACGGTGCCGAATTTTTTTGTTCATGAAATAGATGTGGATGATGCGCCGTGGCGCGACGAGATTATGACGCATCCATTTGAGATTCGGGATGGGTATTTGCAGTTGCCAAATCGACCTGGATTGGGGTCGGATTTGATTGAATCGGAGTTGTTAAAACATCCAGCGGGAACTTATCCGGGGGCTCGGTAATGACCATGAGGAAAGGTTAATGAATAAACCAAATCTATTGTATATACACTCGGATCAGCACAGTCCTTATGTGACGGGGTGTTATGGTGATAAGGTGGTGCAAACGCCGCATTTGGATGGGTTGGCAGCGGCGGGGGTGGTGTTGGAGAATGTGTATTGTCCGTCGCCGATTTGTGTGCCGTCGCGGATGTCGATGTTGAGTGGGCGGTTTCCGTTTGAAAATGAGGTATGGACGAATGGCCATGGATTGGATTCGAGCATTCCGACGTTTGCGCATGCGATGGGGGCTGGGGGGTATCGGCCGGTGTTGATTGGGCGGATGCATTCGGTGGGGCCTGATCAGTTGCATGGGTATGCCGAGCGTTTGGTGGGTGATCATGGGTCGAATTATGTGGGAGGTAAAGGGGCCAATCATGGGATGTTGACGGGCACGGCAGGGCCTGGGCGGGTGAGTTTGCGCAAGTCGGGCATTGGGCAAAGCGCGTATCAGGTGCATGATGAAGAGGTAACGGTTGCAACGGTGGATTTTTTAAATCGGATGGGGGTGAAGAAGCGGGCTGGGCAACAGACGGCGCCTTTTTGTTTGTCGGTGGGGTTTATGTTGCCCCATCAACCTTTTGTGGCACGGCGTGAAGATTTTGAGCGGTACGCAGGTCTGGTGCCATTGCCCAAAGTTGAAGAACCATTTTCAGACAGCTTACATCCGCATATTAAGATGTGGCGTGAGAAATGTGGCATTGAACGTGTGACCGAGGCAGAGATTTATCGTGCGCGTACGGCGTATTGGGCACTTGTGGATCGAATGGATGATATGATTGGACAAATTTTATTGGCTTTGCGCCAAAATGGTTTGGCGGAGAATACACTGATTGTGTATATGTCTGATCACGGTGAACAAGTGGGTGAACATGGGCTTTGGTGGAAACAAACATTTTATGAACATTCGGTGAAGGTGCCGGCCATTGTTTCTTGGCCAGGCAAATTGCCCGAAGGCAAACGGGTTGGTGAGGTCATTTCTTCTTTGGATTTGAATGCGACCATGATTGATGCTTTGGATGGGCCACCGTTGCCACATTCGCGAGGGCGTTCGCTGTTGCCTTTGTTGCGTGGAGAGACGACCCATTGGGAAAATGTGGCGTTTTCTGAATTTTGCCAAGATGCGGCAGGAGCAGGTGGGCCGTTTCCTCAAGAGGGTGTTTATCAACGGATGATTCGGCGTGATGAATGGAAATTGAATTATTATCACGGTCAACCGAGCCAGTTGTTCAATTTAAAAGACGATCCCGATGAATGTTATGATCGAATTTTGGATCCTGCTTGTGCCGATGTGGTCGAGGCATTGACAAAAGAGGTCTTAACAGGGTGGTCGGTGGAAATGATTGTCAATAAGATGGCCCAAAAACGAGCAGATAATCGGGTATTGTCTGCGTGGGCGCGTCAGACAATACCACAAGATCAGGTAAGGTGGGATTTGCGTCCTGAGATGGATTATTTAGAGTAAATTACTTAAAAGTGTTTTGATAAAAAAAAGCGGAGATTCTCATATTGAGAATCTCCGCTTTTTTTCATGATGTTCAAAGGGATTACGTTTCGTCTTTTGGCGCATTCCCTTTTTTTTCGGCTTTGGACCAAATGAGACGCTCAAATTTGAGTTGGGCTTCTTCTTCTTCTTGGTTGGCTTCTTGTAACATGCGGGAGATGATGCGGGCCAAACGCTCGGGATCTTTTACGCCGATGCCATACATCGTTTTGAGTTCTTTTACTTGGCGTTGTTTGGCAGTGAGTGGTGCCACCGTTTTTTTGACTGTTTTTTTGGTTGTTTTGGGGGCCGTTTGGCCTTTGCGCATGGGGGCTTGGTCTTTGCCGGGTTCTGTTAACGTGAGGCGTTGTTTGAGTGGGCGCAACAGGCGTTCTGTCCATCCTTTGTTGTTTGATTTTTTACCCATTGGGTGTTCCTCTTGGCGCAAATACCATTCACTAATGGTTGATAACTGTCAATGGGCGGATGTCTGCCATTGGCAGCAGATATGACTATCTCAATGTTTAATATAGGGATAAAATGGGTTTTATGCCAATGGTACAATTCATGCTATTTGTTTGTGTATATCATTTTATTTTGGAGATCAGAATGTTGAAATCGACCGATACTGAGGTTTTAGAGACATTTGGCTCATTACCAGAACTACATACACGCCGATCTTTGGGTGCGATGCTTGTTTTTAAACGACAAACATCTTCAAAAGAGATTGAAACAGATGTGAATGGGTCATTTGATTTGGATGATCCAGCAATATTAAAACGTTGGGAAAGGCGTTTGGGAAGTCGAATTTACCGTGTTTACGGTTATGCGCCAGAAGCTGGCTGGGAATTTTTTGCTTTGCTTGAATTTGGTGATTTGGAAGTGTGGCAACACCTGCAACAATATTTGGATACATCTGGTTTTAGTACATATTATGCGTGGAATATTGTGGCTTTGGGACGTCGCATGAGGTGAGGGCGGTCATCATGGACGAATGAAAGGTCACGCGTTAAAGGTTTTTTTCCGTCACCCCGGGACAACTTTGACGCGTGACCTTTTTTAATTTGTGAGCGGTGTGTTGGTGGTTATGGCCAGTTTTCGAAAGGCTATTTGACGCGGGAAAAACACGCCTCTTATCAGACCTAAAATTTTCCAAGAGGCCAAATCGATAACGGTTACAGCTGGACCACCTGCAAGCTGTGAAAACGTGGCCACATAAGCTTTTTTACCATCTGGCGTCAGGCCCAAAACACTGGAATCGTCGGCAATGCGCAAGGTGCGTAAAATTAGGTTGCGTTGGGCATCAATGGCTAAGAGGATACCATCTGCACTGACATAGAGAATTTGTCCATCGGGTGAAAGTTCGGCACCAAAACCAGATTCTTGATCTAACTGAATGGCACCCACAATGAGATCTGTGCGGGTATCTATGACATTGACCACACCCCTTGTGAGATTGGTGACATAAGCACGCAGACCGTCATTGGTGATTTCCACTTCACCCGGAACGGCACCGATGGCAATATGCTTGAACACAATGAGCGAGCCCACATCAATAACGGCAATATTTTGGTCTGCCTGATTGGCCACATAAAGTTTGCGCCCATCGGGGGTGATGTTGATGTCGATGGGGCGGTTGCCAACCAAAACAGAGTCGAGGGTGACACCATTGACCACATCAACAACGCGTATGAGGTCGGCGACTTCGTCGGTTACGTAGGCACGTGTGCCATCGGGGCTTAAAACGGCTTTGCCACGCGATTTAACGGGCACACTAAAATTAACCAAGTGGGATGGGGTGATGTTAAAAAAACCAAAAACTTCAGAAACATAGATGTCTTGCTGATTTGGAGAAATGATAACGCCCCCAGGCCCTCGAAATGGCAAATAGTCAATAATCAAGTGAGATTCTGAGTCTAAAACCATAACTGCACTGTCGTCGGAGTCGGCAATGTAGATGTTGTATTTTTCACCCGTTGTGGTTTGTGCTTGGGCTTGTGTGTTGCCATAGTGGGTACTAAAAGAGGTGAAATCGGAGAAATTGGTGGCGCCATTGCCATCAAAGTCGGTTTGTGGGTTGTAATTTGCATCACCCGACTGAGCACCAAAACTGCGCAAAAAAATGAGAAAATCGGTAAACCCAACAATACCATCGTTGTCTAAATCGGCGGCGGCGGGACCTGAAGCCATCCAGTGAACGGTGGTTTCTGCACGAACGTCCCGCCCGGCCAGGACAAGCATGAGAAAAAGGAGTACCACACAATAGCATTTTCTCATAGGGACGTTTCCTTTCTGGTGAAAAGCGAATGAGAAGTGGGAAAATCAGGTAAGAAGTAGCAAGACATGTTTAGAGCGCTTCATCTGGGGGTGTCATATTGGTAACGACTTGAACGAGATTGCCACCCGATGACTTTGCTTTGTAAAGTGCTTCATTCAAGCGGCCAAATATGGTTTCAACTTGTTCTTTTTCATGAGGTGCTTGTGAGGGTGTCCAAGCGACGATGCCTGCACTGGCCGTAATTTGGGCCGTGGTGTCACCACAGGTAAATGTGTGGCTTCGAATGCGTGCCCGAAGCATGTTGGCACGTGCTTTGACATCTTCAAGATTTGCTTCGGGTAAGATGATGGCAAAGTGTGAACCGTCGAGATGACCTACTGTTAGGTTTTCGGGCAATAAGGTTTTGAGAAACGCTCCCAAACCTTTTAGTACTTGGTCTCCTGCCATGCGCCCATGGGTTTCGTTGATGGGGCCCAAATCGTCGGCTGAGAGTAAGATAAACCCAATGGTTGTTTGGGTTTGCACTGCATTTTGGATTGCTTGGGGTGCCAATGCACGTAAAAAGGATATTTTGTTGGGTAGGCCTGTGAGGGCATCTGTGCCTGCTAAGCGTGCCCACCGCCTGTTTTCTGCGCGAAGGCGCGTGACTTCTTGTTGCAACGCCCGATTTTCTTGTTCGAGGTTTTGTAAACGTTGTTCAAGTGGGATATCGGCCATAAAACCCATGGGGTATCTGCGTCTAAATGTGCAGATCCTTCTTTAGAGTGTTTGGTGTGGGATTTGGTTCCTTTAATTTTTATGTAGAGCCAACAGATCGTAGGAGTTCATATAATATGATGCCACTTGCAACAGAGACATTGAGCGATACTTTTTGTCCACACATTGGGATATGAACAATGCCGTCACAGGCTTCGAGCGTTGAACGGCTTACCCCTTCTACTTCGTTTCCAACAACAACGGCTACGGGTTTTTGATAGGCAAAGGTGCGATAGTCCACACTTGTAGGGGTTTTTTCCAGTGCAACAACTTGTATGTTTTGCTCTTGGAGATATTGAATAACTGCAAGGGTATCTCGTTGGTATAAATAAGGAACGGTTTCATCGGCCCCTAAGGCCACCCGATTGATTTCTTTGCGTGGAGGTTGCCCCGTGAAACCTGTTAGATAAACGCCTGATGCATGGATGCCATCGGCAGATCGGAAGATGGCACCCACATTAAAAAGCGACCGCACATTTTCGACTATGATATAAATGGGATGGGTATGTTCACCGGATAATAAATGCATAAATTTTAGAACGACAAAGGTCTTACTTTGTGTATTAAAGACAAAATAGGCCACCTCGGTTGACCACCAAGGTGGCTTATTTTGTCTTTAAAAAATTTTTAAGATTCAGATGGAAGGTCTTCTGCTTCGAGCGTTTCTTCAGAACGGGCTTCGTCTGTTTGGGCAACGCCGTTCATTTTGCTTCTGACACGCAAGGTAGCATCTTCGAGTCGGTTTCGTGTGCGGCGACCTGCTTCTGAACCTAAGAATACGCCAATGACACCGCCAATGATAACGCCAATTAAAATACCTGTCCAAAAAAAGTCGCGGTGTACTTGTACTTCACGATGCCACATGTAATCCTCCAAGGGTTATTTAATGATCGCGTTGGTTCTTAAATTTCTCGTCTTGTTTGAGCATACGCTTTAACACACGTGCGGCGGCTTCGGCATCTTTGCCTGTTAGATTAAACCGTTCGCCAAGTCGATCTGCAGTACTGAGACCATCGTTCTCACCACCTTTACCCCTAACACTGCTTTTCTTTTTACCTGTGTTGCCCGTGAGAAATTCATCTTCTATATTCGTGTCTGATAAAGCATTTGATCCTTTGTTACCCAAGGAAGGCAAATTGAGTGTGCCTCCTCTTTTGGTCCAAAAATTAACGCCCAAAAGTACCACAAGAAGTGCAACAATGATGATGAGGAGTTGTGAGATTTCTTCGCCAAAAGTCATTGGATTTGATTGGGAATAAGGTTTCGAATATTGAACATGATCGCTTGATTTTTGCCACGTTTATAATTTCGCTGATACATTGGGTGAAGTCAAGGAGGAATCGCGCAATGTGATGGCCGGTGATCTCTGGGGATTCACACGGGTACGTCTTATTCAGCCTTTGTGGGTTGAAAAACGGTTTTTGCAGTGTTGAGGGCATCCCAGGTGGCTGGAAATCCACCAAAGGCACACATTTGTAAGATGACTTCTTCCAGTTCTTGTTGTGTGGCACCTGCTCCCAAAGCCCGTTGGATGTGAACGCGGAGCTGATCTTGGCGGCCTAAGACAGTAAGGGCAGAGACAGTACACAGCAGTCGGGTTTTTAAGTCTAATCCATCTCTGGCATAAAGATCTGCCATTACAAATTCCATGACAAAACGCTCGAAGTCGGGGTGAAGTTCCCGAAAACGCTCACAAATGGCATTTGCTTGGTCGTTGCCAACCATTTCGCGCATCAATTCTAAGCCTTTTTCATAGCGGTCAGACATTGTCAGCTCCTTTGGGGACAGCAATTAAAAATTCAAACGGCAAACGGCAAACGGCAAACGGCAAACGGCAAACGGCAAACGGCAAACG
>JAYODI010000050.1:0-7728 GCA_038279365.1 Candidatus Latescibacterota bacterium
CAAACATTCTAAACCCATCACAAAGAACTTGATATGCACATGACAAAACCAAGTTTAAATGACAAAAAAGCCACCTATGGTTGGGTTCTTTACGACTGGGGCAACTCGGCATTTGCCACCACCGTTTTGTCGGGCTTTTTCCCCATTTTCTTCAAACAATATTGGAGCGCGGGTGTAGATGCAACTGTGAGCTCCGCGCGTTTGGGCTTCACCAATTCGGCAGCAGGGTTGTTTGTTGCCATTCTGGCACCCATTCTGGGTGCCATTGCAGATCGTGGCACATTCAAAAAGAACTTCCTCTGCATGTTCACCGTATTAGGTGTCATTACCACTGCCATGCTCTATTGGGTGGGGCAAGGTGATTGGCAAAATGCCGTCTTGTTCTTTACACTGGCAAACATCGGTTTTTCAGGTGGTATTATTTTTTACGATGCACTCATAACCGACGTTGCTTCCGACGACCGTATGCACACCATCTCAGCCAGAGGATATGCCTTTGGTTATTTAGGCGGTGGGTTGCTCTTTGCCATAAATGCCTATATGACCCAAAGCCCACAAACGTTTGGCCTCACAAGTGCTGCCGAAGCCGTACAGTTCTCGTTTATATCAGTAGCCATTTGGTGGGCTCTCTTTGCCATTCCACTCTTTTTATGGGTCAAAGAATCCAGTCCCCCCCAAGCAGAATCAGGCCTAAGTATGATATCTGCAGGGCTTGCACAACTGCGCGACACCATCAAAGAAATTAGCCAACACAAAACGGTTGTACTCTTTTTACTCGCCTACTGGTTCTACATAGACGGTGTGGGCACAGTCATTCGCATGGCTGTTGATTATGGCATGTCCATCGGTTTCGACTCGGGCACCCTCTTAAGCACCTTACTCATCACCCAGCTTGTCGGCTTTCCTTCGGCCCTCATCTTTGGTTTTCTTGGCAATCACATAGGTGCCAAAAAATCTATTTTTATCAGTATTGGCATCTACATGTTCATTTGTATTGGAGGTGCCTTTATGCAAACCACCACCGAGTTTTACTTACTGGGTGTATTGGTTGGCATCGCGCAAGGAGGCATCCAATCCCTCAGTCGATCTTATTATGCCCTACTCATTCCCACAGACAAATCTGCCGAATATTTTGGCTTTTACAACATGCTTGGCAAATTTGCCGCCGTATTAGGCCCCGCCATTATGGGCGGAGTTGGCCTCATCGCACACAACATGGGCTACAGCAGCAACATCGCCTCGCGCATCTCCATCAGTGCCATTGCCGTCCTCTTTATTATTGGAGGCACATTGCTCTATTTTGTCAATACAGAAAAAGGTAAAAAAGAAGCCCTTCATCTTTCTACATAAACAAAAAGCCCCGTGGTGATTTCACCACAGGACTTTTAAACGCTCATTTAAAAACATCTGTCACAAACCATCTGCAACGCCGCTTCTGTAATCTGCTCTCGAATGGCATCGCGATCACCCTCAAACACAAATGCTTCAACGTGTGTGCCATCGCGCCTGGCAAAAGCCACAAACGCGGTACCCACAGGTTTCGGTGATCGGCCAACAATGGGCCCGGCAATACCCGTTTCTGCCAAACCAAACGTGGCACCACTCACCTTCAAAATGCCTTCGGCCATCGCCACCGCCGTCTCCGCACTCACCGCCCCATACTGTCCCATCACAGCTTCATCCATGCCCAACATATCCACCTTAGACGCTTTGCTATACGCCACCACACCGCGCTCATAATAAGCCGAACTACCTGGCACCGCCACAATGCGTGCACTAATCAATCCACCCGTTGTGGTTTCTGCAACCGCAAGCGTCCATCCTTTTTCACGCAACAACGTGCCTAATTTGACCGCCAAATCATCAACCACTAAAACCTCCAAATGGCAAACGGCAAACGGCAAACGCAACACCATCGCCCTATCGAGCGTGTTTGCCATTTGCCGTTTCACATTTGCCGTTTCACGTCCTATTGATTCAAAGCCACCGGTTGCCCCGTCTCCGAAGACTTATAAACCGCATTAAAAATCTCAACAGACTTCTTGCCTTCTTCTCCCGACACCACAGGAGGCGTGCCTTTGGTAATGGCCGACACCATATCTTCGGCAATATCGGCAGGCGCATCGGGCACATCAAAGCGGCTCAAATCAACCGACTCTTCTGTGCGCGTTGTAATCTCGATGCCTCCTTTTTGATTCCAGCGCACGGTACCTTCTGTGCCACTAATTTCAACCTGTGTACCCAAGTTGGGATAATTTGACGTCGTGGTGGTAATTAACCCCCACGCACCACTTTGAAAGGTCAACTGTGCCGCAGACAAGTCTTCGGTTTCAATATCGTGTGTCATCGTTGTGCTGCGCCCATACACTTCTTTAACAGGCCCCAACAACCAATAAATCAAATCGACAAAATGCACACCTTGGTTGGCAATGGAACCACCCTCTGTTTCTAAGCGACTGCGCCAACCCAACGGAAACCCACCATTGTAATAACTCTGCTCGCGCCACCACTTCATTTTCACATCGCCCAAAAACACCTTGCCAATAATGCCCTGATCGAGTGCTGCTTTAAGTTGGCGGTTCTCCAGTGAATACCGATTGCCAAAATCCACGGCCAAAATTTTACCCGCATCTTTGGCCGCTTGAATGGCCGCATCACATTTTTCAACGCGCACATCCATCGGCTTGGTCACAAAAGCATGTTTGCCCGCGTGAATAGCTTCAATGGCATAATCACAATGCGTGCCACTGGATGTATAAACCCCAATCACATCAATATCATCGCGCGCAAACATCTCTTTGTAATCGGTTGTCCAATCACAACCATACAATTCACCGTGCTCTTTGGCTTTGTCTTCTTGCAAATCGCTCACACAAACCAGCTTGGCCCCTGCCGCTTTGACGACCTGCTCTGCCGCTTTGCGACCACGCCCAAGCCCCATAATACCAAACCGAACATCAGCCATAAATACCTCCTAAAACCAGTGAAACGGCAGATGGCAAACGGCAAAAGTCTCTTCCCTTCCGCCCAAAACCAGTGCATGCTTCACGTCTGCCATCTGCCGTTTGCCCTTTGCCCTTTGCCCTCTTACCCCACCGTCACCTTCGGCGGATGTGCAAAATCGTGATAGCGTTCTTTAATATTGCCATCGGTTGCATCACCCTTGTGAATGTAGTAGCGATAAATGCCCACAATAGAATCACCAGGCTCAATGGTATGATGCCCGCGTCCATTGTTGCCCGGATAATAAGACAAACCAAATGGATTGGCCGTCATCAGCCCATAATTGCGCACGTGCCAATACGTGGGATGACGAAAACTATCGGGGTGATCCATCAACGCAATCCCTACAGTATTCCCTTCTACTGGTCCAGAGTAATGACACCAAGGTGCGCGTTTGCCCCATGTTTCTTCTTCGTCAATACCGCCCACGCCATTCTCAATTTTCCCACCCAAACCCCGCTTCACCTCCATCGACTCAGCTACGCGAATGGAGGCCAAACCCCCTTCTTTGGTATCGCCCATCAACACATCCATATCCACACCCGTCAGCGTGAGGTGCAAATCAAAAATGCGTACCGAAGCAGGTGTGTTATAAATGGTCCACTCTGCACGTTCTTCAAGCAACACATTGGATCCACGATGGGGACCTTTCCAACCATCGCTGCCCACCCAATGTCCCTTGCTCACAATGCGCCCCAAAACGGGCCCTTCTTCAAGCGTTTCAAATCGATTCACAACCGTGCGTGCATGAGACTCGCCCTCGGCCCAGTTGTTAAAACTATTCACCTCACCGTGCGCAATCCACACCGACCGATGGTGATGATGATCTAACGCCTTGCCGTCTTCGGGTGTGGCCAACCGACGTGTAACAGGGTCGCCATAAGGCCCAATGATCGGATACAAATTGGGCCGTGCCAATTCTTTGCCATGATTGTAGGTTGTAAAATGTTTATCTCGAATCGCAACCTCAACCGTACCGCGTCCTTTTGTTAAGGACACACCCTTGTTACTTTCTTTTGGTTTTCCACCCACATTGAGTTGATAATCAGCCGATTTACCTGCGGCCAAATTATCTACAATAAAACTCACTTCCAAACCACCACGCACTTTACGCGCTTGGCAAGGCACGTCCTTTTTTCCCAAACTGAGCGTTGCTGATGTCACACCCTTGGCAGCGTCTACGACAACAGACACAGGACAATTCACCCGTTTGTGTGGACCTGCTTGAACCGTTAACTTAACTGTTGGCATACAAACTCCCTCCAATATATAATGATAAAATCAAAATTCTTTATGAGGGTACGAAATCCCTTTTGATTGTCAAGCACTTCACCACCTGCTCGCCCAAAGCCATTGACATTCAGAAAATGGGCGGTTATCATACAAGTCGGTTGCAAACATCAAACCTAAACATCCATCAGTGGAGAATCACATGCCCAATCGCCAACCCAACATTGTTGTTTTAATGAGTGACCAACAACGCATGGACACCATTAGCGCATATGGTATGAACGACATTTGCAAAACCCCCAACATTGACAAATTGGCCCAACGCGGTGTGCTGTTTGACCACGCCTTTACCCCCACAGCCATCTGCTCACCTGCCCGCGCCTCTTTCTACACCGGTCTCTATCCCAATCATCACGGCGTAACGGGCAATGGTCTCTCCATTAAAGACGGCATCAAGGGCCTCAACCACTACCTCGAAGATGCGGGTTATGCCTGTGGGTATGCAGGCAAATGGCATGCAGACGAAACACGTGGCCCATCAGACTATGGCTTTGAAGGCAAAGACTTTATGGGATATGCCTTTCCAGGTTCCAAGTTGCTTCCAGGTTTACAATTTGGTCTGCCCCCTCAAAACAAACCCAACCACTACGAAGAATATTTAAAAGAAAAAGGCTTCGACATTCCCACCGTATCCAATCGTTTTGTAGGTACCAACCCAGGATGCAGCGCACAAGAAATGTTTGCCCTACACAATGGCCCCGTTGAATCGTGCATCGAATATTTTGTGGCCGACGAAGCCATACGCGTAATGGAATCGCTCAACACCCAAGACAAACCCTTTTTCCTTTGGGCCAACTTTTGGGGGCCACACAGCCCCAGCCTTGTACCTGAACCCTATTATTCGATGTACGATCCCAAAACCATTCCCGAACACCCCAGTTATTGTGAAACCTTCGAGAAAAAACCCCGTGTGCAATCCGTAATTGAACGCATGTGGGGCTTGGGTGATTATGGGTGGGAAGGTTTTCAAGAAATTTGTGCCCGCTATTATGGCCACTGCACCTTGCTCGACGACCAAGTAGGCCGCGTGGTGGCCGCCTTAGAAAAAATGGGCCAACTCGACAACACCATCATCATTTACACCGCCGATCATGGCGACTGCTTGGGCGCACACAAGCTCATTGAAAAAGGGGAATTTATGTATGATGAAATCTATCGCATCCCCTTTGTCGTTGCACACCCCCAATGCAAAAACCCAGGCACCACCAACAACGACTTTGTCTACTTACACGAATGCATGCCCTCATTCATTGAAGCCGCAGGCCTTGATGTGCCCAACAATTTAGATGGCCAATCGTTCTACCCCGCCATGTGTGGCAACCAAACATCAAACAACCGCGAAGAAGTCTTTTGCGTATTTGACCGTCACTTTACCGTTGCCAACCAACGCATGGTGCGCACACGCACCCATCAATTCACATTCAACCCTTCCGACATTGGCGAACTCTACGACCTCGAAAAAGATCCCTATCAGTTAGAAAATCACTTTGGCGACCCAGCATATGCCCATGTCCAAAAAGATCTCATGGCACGCATGGGACGCTATATGGACGAATTGGGCGACTCACAACGCAACTGGTTTCGCCGTATGAGCCCTGTCTATTAAATTTTAAATGAGGAAATATGTATGTCAGTGCTCATAACGGGAGGCTCAGGATTGGTTGGCTCTTGGGTGGCCAAATTGCTCGCAGAAGAAGGTGAACATGTCATCATTTATGACATGTTTGAACGGCGTGACAATTTCTTGTCTCACGTATCAGACAAAATCACCTTTATAGAAGGCAACATTCTTGGCCTTGCCCATCTCAACGAAACCATACGCAACCACCCCGCCCTTACGGGTATCGTTCACACCGTGGCGCTTTTAGGAAGCGACGTACGCGACAACCCACACTTTGCCACACAAATTAACGTGGGAGGCACACACAATGTGCTCGAAGTGGCACGCCAAGTGGGGGATCTCAAAGTGGTCTATGTGTCCAGTGGTGCAGTCTATGGCAAACAGGAAGGCCCACTCACCGAAGACACACCCATGATTCCCAGCGATCCGTATGGTGCAACCAAAGCCATGTCAGAACACTTGTGCCACCAATACTTTGCCACATATGGCGTAGACGTCTTGTGCGCCCGCCTCTTCTTTTTATATGGCCCCCCCAACATCCCCGGTCCCAATGCAGGTTTTAACACCAATCTATTTGGTGCTTTGGCTGGCCAAAATGTAAACCTACCCAAAGGCCGCGATCAAAAAGGCGACTGGACCTATGTTGAAGATGCGGCCCGAGGTGTTGTGCTCATGCTCAAAGCCAAGAACCTCAAAAATCGTTCTTTCAACATTGCAAGTGGCGTTTTTAACCCCATTGATGAAATTGTAGAAATGGTTCGCAAACATGCACGAGGCAATCCAACCATTGAAGTCGGACCAGGTGTAAACCTCGAACGTGGTGCGCCTTTAGACATCACCCTTGCTCGCGAACAACTCGGTTATGAACCCCAATACGATTTGGAAGCAGGTATCAAAGCCTTTCGTGCATGGCTCGACAATCACAAATAAAACATATCATCAAACAGGATCAATCATGTCTACAAACCATTTAAAAGTCGGCATTTTTTCAATTGGCTTGGCTGCATATTGGCCCCAATTTCAAGGCCTCAAAGAACGGCTCACAAATTATGGTCACTTTGTTGGTAAACGCCTCGAAACCTTGGGGGCAAATGTCATTGATGTGGGCATGGTTGATGACCAACCCAAAGCTGTGGCAGCAGGGGAACGCTTCATTGCAGAAAATGTGGATCTGGTGGTCTGTTATGTCACCACCTATTCCACAAGCAGCCAAGTCATTCCGGCCGTACAACGTGTCAATCGCCCCGTGCTTATTCTCAACCTGCAACCCACCGCACAGCTTAACTACGCAGACACCAACACCGGTGAGTGGTTGGCCAATTGCCAAGCCTGCTGTATTCCCGAAATTGCCAACGCCTTTAACCGCAGTGGCATCCAATTTCACACCGTCACGGGGCTATTGGGCCTTGAAACACAAACCCAAGGCGCATTGGCCAATGAAATCACTGCGCATCATCCTGCTGCAAAAAATGCGTGGGCCGAAATTGAACAATGGCTTCAAGCCACGCAAGCCCTGCGCACCCTTCAAAAAAGCCGCATCGGTTTTCTCGGGCACACCTACCCCGGCATGCTCGACATGTATAGCGACTTCACCCAACACACGGGCTTTTTGGGCACACACATTGAAATACTCGAAATGGATGACCTGCAAGAGCGTGTCGATGCCGTCACACCACAAGAGATCGACACCATTCGCGATCAAACCGCCCACATGTTCACCATTAGCGAAGACAGCCCCAGCGACCCATTGGCCAAAAAGCCCGACGCCGAATCATTAGACTGGGCCTATCGGGTTGCCGCAGGCTTAAACAAAC
>JAYODI010000050.1:7828-30931 GCA_038279365.1 Candidatus Latescibacterota bacterium
CCCGACGCCGAATCATTAGACTGGGCCTATCGGGTTGCCGCAGGCTTAAACAAACTCACCAACGATTTTGATTTGCAAGGTTTAACCTATTACTATCGCGGGCTGAACGACAATGCAAACGAACGCCTTGGTGCAGGCCTTATTCTTGGGTGTTCACTCCTCACCGCCCAACACATTCCCTGCAGTGGCGAAGGCGACCTCAAAAACTGTATGGCCATGAAAGTGATGGACAGCTTAGGTGCCGGTGGCAGTTACACCGAACTTTATGCCATGGACTTTGAAGACCAACTCATTCTCATGGGCCACGACGGCCCTTTTCACATTGCCATTGCCGAGGGCAAACCCATTCTGCGCGGCTTGGGGCTCTATCACGGCAAACGCGGTTCGGGCATCTCGGTAGAAGCCCACGTGAAGGAAGGCCCCATCACCATTCTTGGCCTCACCCAAACACGCGATGGTGCCCTCAAATGGCTCACCGCAGAAGGTTGGTCACTCCCCGGTGACATCATGCGCATTGGCAACACCAACTCACGCATTCGATTTACACAAGACCCCAATGACCCCTTTGACATTGCCACTTGGATGAACAACTGGGCCGAACAAGGCCCCACACACCACGTGGCATTAGGAGTAGGACACCACGCAAACACACTGGCCAAACTCGCCAAATTGCAAAACATCACCTGCGTCACCATGTAACCTCATTCGCCAATTTATAAGGCACCTACATTTATGACCACAGATGCACCCACACAAGAAAACCACCAAACAGCCATTCAAGAAGCCATTGCCCAAGACAGCTTTTTGAGACTCACATTTAGCGGAAAAACACGCGCCCAAAGTTCACCGTGGCTCAAAGTGGTGGTGCGCCCCATTGAAATCAAACAACAAAAGCAAATCCAGTTCACCTACTTTGATGACAGGCAAGACACCACCAAAAATCATTCAACACAAGAAAGCATTGAAAAATTAGACGAACTGTTCGCGCTCGCATTTGGCAACATTCACCTTCAAACAAGCACACACGATCTTCATGTTCGCATCACCAAAAAACAAAAAGTGCTCGTCAAAAAATCCGCCCCATCGCGCCAAGAAGACACGCCCGATTTACAACACAATCGCGTCAAAAACCACCCCATTTCAGCCAACACGCCCGACAGCTTTTTACAAGGCATTGGCATTATGGACAAGGCCGGAAATGTCAAACCCACTCGCCAAGACAAATTTCGCCAAATCAATGAATTTCTCAAACAACTCCAGCAAATCCTCAATCTCTCAGCATACACAAACAAACCGCTTCACATCATAGACTGTGGCTGTGGAAACGCCTATCTCACCTTTGCAGCCTATCACTATCTCACGCACATCCACAACATCAATACCCACCTCACAGGCATAGACAACAACCCCAAAGTCATTCAAAATTGCATTCAACTACGCAACAATTTGGGTTGGCATGGTTTGGAATTTGTCACCACACCCATTGCCCAATACGTTCCAGATACACCACCCGATTTGGTCCTAAGTTTACACGCCTGCGACACCGCCACCGATGATGCCATTGCCCAAGGTGTGCGCTGGAACAGCAGCACTATCTTGGCCGCACCCTGTTGCCAACACGAGTTGCGATCACAAATAGCCTCACAAGATTTTTCACCCGTGTTACAACACGGCATACTCAAACAAAGAACCGCCGAAATACTCACCGATGCGTGTCGTGCCCAAATCTTACGCATATTGGGTTACCGCGCCGACGTGGTCGAATTTATCGACTCCAAACACACACCCAAAAACCTGCTCATTCGCGCCCAAAGAACATCACCACAAAACACAAAAAAAAGCGTTGAAGAATACCTCATCTTACGCAACCAATGGCACATCAAGCCCAGCCTCGAAACATTCTTACAAAAAGAACTCTCTCCTTACCTCACCTAATATGGAGTGCCCATGAAACGCATTGGTTTTTTACTCAAAGTCAAAACAGATAAAATTGCCGAATACAAAAAAATTCACGCCAACGTTTGGCCCGAAATGTTAGATGCCCTCAAAAGATGTGGTTGGCACAACTATTCGCTCTTTATGCAAGCCAACGGCACACTCTTTGGTTATTTTGAAACCCCAACCGACCTGCAAACCGCCATTGAAGCCATGGGCAAAGAAGCCATCAACACCAAGTGGCAAGAAATGATGGCTCCTTTTTTTGAATCGCCCAACGGTGCCAGAGCCGATGAAATTCTCATTCGTTTAGAAGAAGTATTTCACGCTGAGTAAAAATGAATACCGTAAACACTTACCCAAAACCCCGAAGAATCAACACTTCGGGGTTTTTCTTGACCCCAGCGTAGAGAACCTATATTTTATTGCCCCCCAAACACCCCATCTTTCCCCTTGCCTAACTTATCCAATCTATTATCCAGAGGAATACATGAACCCCATTCACCTCCAAGTGATTGCCGAAGAACTCAACATCCGCATCAACCAAGTAGAAGCTGTTGCCAACTTGCTCGCCGAAGGCGGCACCGTGCCCTTTATTGCCCGCTATCGCAAAGAAGCCACCGACAGCTTAGACGAAGTGGCCATCACCAGCATTCGCGATCGCTTAGACCAATTGGCCGAGCTCGACAAACGCCGTGAAGCCATTCTCAAATCACTCGAAGAACACGGCCACCTCAATGACGACCTTCAAAAAAAGGTCAACGCGGCCAAAACCCTCACCGAGCTCGAAGACATTTATTTGCCCTATCGCCCCAAGCGACGCACACGTGCCACCATCGCCCGCGAAAAAGGTTTGGAACCGCTTGCGCAACAACTCTTTGACCAAGAAGACATCATTCCCGAAACCGAAGCCCAAAACTATATTGACGCAGAAAAAGAAGTCAATACCATCGAAGAAGCCTTGGCGGGTGCGCGTGACATCATGGCCGAATGGGTCAGCGAAAACCAACAAGCCCGTGTAGAAATGCGTACCCTTTATGAAACACGCGGCACCTTTCGCTCCAAACTCATTCCTGGCAAAGAAGAAGAAGGCGCCAAATATCGTGATTACTTTGAGTGGGAAGAATCCGTTGCCCAAGCGCCCTCCCATCGCATCTTGGCCATGCGACGCGGTGAAAAAGAAGGCATTCTGACCCTTCGTATTTTACCCCCTGAAGAAGACGCCATTGCCAGCTTGGAATCGCTCTTTGTCAAAACCCAAAATGAAGCCGCCAAACAAGTTAGAGCGGCCATAGAAGACAGCTACAAACGCCTCTTATCTACATCTATAGAAACAGAAATTCGTCTCAGCACCAAAAAACGTGCCGATGAAGATGCCATCACCATTTTTGCCGAAAACCTGCGCCAACTCCTAATGGCCGCACCCTTGGGGCAAAAAAATGTAATGGCCATTGACCCCGGTTTTCGCACAGGGTGCAAACTCGTCTGCCTCGACCGCCAAGGCAAGCTCGGTTTTACCGACACCATCTACCCCGGCCAAGGTGCAGGCCGCGATGCCGAGGCACGTGAAAAGCTCGTCCAATACACAAAAAAATACGACATCGAAGCCATCGCCATTGGCAACGGCACCGGTGGGCGTGAGCTCGAAAGCATGGTGCGCGACTTATCCCTTGGCATTCCCATTGTGATGGTCAACGAAAGTGGTGCATCGGTTTACTCCGCCTCTGAACTTGCCCGTGAAGAATTTGCCGATTATGACCTCACCGTACGCGGTTCAGTCTCCATTGGGCGTCGCCTCATGGACCCCTTAGCCGAACTCGTCAAAATTGATCCCAAATCCATTGGTGTCGGACAATATCAACACGATGTGGATCAACACGCCCTCAAAAACAGCTTGGACGATGTGGTGATGAGCTGTGTAAATGCTGTGGGCGTCGAAGTCAACACGGCAAGCAAACAACTCCTCACCTACGTCTCTGGTTTGGGCCCACAACTTGCAGGAAACATTGTTGCCTACCGCGATGAAAACGGCCCCTTCAAATCACGCGCCGCACTCAAAAAAGTGCCCCGATTAGGCCCCAAAGCTTTTGAACAAGCCGCCGGTTTTTTACGCATTCAAGACGCCAAAAACCCTTTGGATGCCAGTGCGGTTCATCCCGAAAGTTATGACATCGTCGATGCCATTTCCAAAGACCTACAAACCACCATTGAAAACCTCATGCAACAAAGTGATCTGCGCCAACAAATTGATCTCAATCGCTATGTTACAGAAACCGTTGGCCTACCCACTCTCACAGATATTTTAGAAGAATTGGGCAAACCAGGGCGGGATCCGCGCGAACAATTTGAAGCCTTCAGTTTTACAGAAGGGGTCAACACGCCCAACGACCTCAAACCCGGTATGAAGTTACCCGGCTTGGTCACCAACATCACAGCCTTTGGCGCCTTTGTAGATATCGGCGTGCACCAAGACGGCCTCATACACATCAGCCAATTGGCCGATCGGTATGTCAAAAACCCTGCCGACGTTGTGCACGTACAACAAAAAGTAAATGTGACCGTGCTCGAAGTCGATCTTGCACGCAACCGAATTTCGCTCTCCATGCGCCAAAACCCAGAAGCCAGTGCAGAAGCCACACCCGGTGTGCGTGAACCCAAAACCAAACCCAGCAACACACGCCCACCTCAAAAAACACATTCACAACAAAAAGCGCGCCCACAACAAAAACGCGAAGCACCCGTAAACAACAGCGCGTTTGCTGATGCACTTAAAAAGGCGGGTTTGAAATAACGCCATAACATTCAGATGGACACGATGAAAAACCTATTCGATCTTCCCAATCCGCTACCCAACCAAGAACAATTTGACGACCTTATACCCGATCAAGGCGTCAAAATTGAGCGTATCATCTCCACAGGGCAAACCACGCCCAATGGTGAATGGTACGATCAAGACCGCGACGAATGGGTGATCTTACTTCAAGGGCAGGCCACACTCGAATATGAGAGTGGCCCGCCCCAATCTCTCCAATCAGGTGACCACATCCTCATTCCAGCCCACAAAAAACACCGTGTTACCCACACCAGCACAGATCCACCTTGCATCTGGCTTGCCGTACATGGCTCTCTAACTTCTATATAACACCATTAAAAGCGAGCAGGTCTTTTCCCTGCTCGCTTTTTTCAAGATTGGGGTATCATATACCGATAATAAGAAGAGTGGGCTATTGCCCAACAAGAACAAACCCTTAACAAACCATCCCCCAACAGCGACAAAACATGAAACACCTGAAAACCATCTTCGCATGCATCGTGCTCTGCTTAGGCATCACCACACCGATATTTGCCGGCCGATTTGCAGGTCTCCCCATGATCATAGACACCCGAATCGGCTCCGAACGCAGCCCCATTAATGAGGGCATCAGCGACCTGCCCGTTCTCCTTGCAAACGACACCTTTCAATTTGAAATGTTTGTCGATGGAGGACGCGGTGGCAGAACAAAAATTATTACGGTCACCTTTGATAACACAGCCAATAACTTTGGAGAATTCTTTTCTATTGTAAAAATAGAGGGTATTTTACCCCAAGCCGAGGCACCCGGTCCAACATCTGTAAAAGCATGTTCCGACTTTGCCGCCATCGTTCCTGCAAGTGGCTATTTTGCAACCATCACCTTACACGTCAAAAAAGATCTGATACCCGGTCAACAAATTCGGTTTCATACCTCGCGTACCACCATTGTAGACGATAACGCGGGTACAGCAGACATCTTAAGTGTTGGCAATACCATTATCACATTTGGTCGCCCAGATTACAATCTTTCCCTCGATCTCGACACCGCACCAGGCGATCAAGGTGTTGTTAAAGGATCGGGGCTAAGACCCAATACGGACATCGACATCCAAATCTTTGGAGATGGTATTCGCTTCATGACAGGTATTATTCTCCGCTTCGAATATGACAAAACACAACTCTTATTCCACACCTTTATCCCGGGTCCGGCACTGCCCAATGCACAAACATTGACACCCGTTCAAACCCTGCTCGACAGCACACATGTCGAAGTGGAAGTGACAACGGCGTCCTTTAGCGGCAGTGCCAATGTAGACGGTGGTCTACTCGGCACACTCACATTCAAACCCAATGCTGAGCTCACCGCAACAAATGTGATTATGTCAGGTGCCGAGATACGGCGGGGGGGCACATTCAACCCTTATATTATTCCTCTCAGCATCGAACTTACAAGCCTCGACGCCGACTTTGACAATGATGGGTTTGTTGGTTTTCGTGACTTTTTGTTGTTTGCAGAACATTTCGGCAGCCACATAGGCCAAGACCGCTACCACTCAGAATTCGATATCCTACCCGATGGCCAAATTAATTTTGCAGACTTTGTGCTTTTCACCGAAAGCCTCACCGTCTTTACTGTTACGGTGATAAACTAAAAATAGCGCAGAGCCTGGTGGCCCTGCGCTACAAAACCTTCACCATCCCAATCCTCTAACGCCACCCCGCCTGCCATTGTCCTGTCTTTAAATTGCTTTCGATCAACCAGTTCCGCATCGCCTCCAGCATCTCCTGCTTCACACCTTGACACGCCACATCATTCCACAGGTTTTTCTCCTCTTTGGGGTCTTTTTCCAAATCAAACAACTGCCCCAGCGGCTCATCAATAAAATGGACCAACTTCCATTTCTCAGATCGCACCATGGTCATAAATGCTGTCTCTTGCAAAATGCCATCACGTGCGTGTTCGGCAAATACATACTCTCGCAACGGCTGATCTTCACCATTCAATGTAGGTACCAAAGACATCGCCTCCATTGTCTCTGGTGGTTCCACGCCCGCCAACTCCAAAATGGTAGGCCCCAAGTCAAACAACTGACACAACCCATCCACACGCCGCCCACCTTCTATTTGCCCAGGTGACCAAACGATTGTGGGCACACGCGTAATGGTATCATACATTGTCCACTTTTGTGAATGACCGTGATCCGTCAAACAATCACCATGGTCAGACGTAAACATCACCACCGCATTGTCCAAATAACCATTGCGATCCAACGCCTCCAAAATTTCACCCACCTTTTGATCTATCATCGACACATTGGCCAAATAATACGCCCGCTGACGATGACGTTGTTCATCTGTAGGGTTCATCTGATGCACCACCGAATCATGATCCACATCACAATTGTGTTGGCGCATCGCCTTAAATGGAGGCGGTTGACCTTCTAAGTCTTCTTCGGTCACTTCATCAATAGGCAAATCTTTTTTCATATATCGCTTGGCATATTCGGGTGTCGGGTCATAAGGCGGGTGCGGCCCAGGAAAACCAATTTCCATAAACAAAGGTTGTGTGGTTGGATATGTGTCTATCCACCACTTGGCCATATTGCCCACAAATACATCTGGGTGCGCATCTTCGGGCAGCTCCCAATCAAAAGCCCCCAATGCCGTATCATAATCATCGCGCTGGCGATACAACACGCGCTGCTGTTTAATCAACCCACGTGCAGCCAAAGCCTTGTCCCACTCATCAAAAAAATAACGCCCTTCCAAATAACGGTCTTTGTTCTCCACCACATAACGCTCGTGAAACCCAGCAGGTGTTTCAAATGGGAATGTATGCATCTTGCCCACATTCACACAGTGATATCCCGAATCGGCCAACTGCTCAACCCACGTTTTGGTCCACCTGTCGGCATTTTTATAAACACCCGTTGTGTGTGGATAATACCCCGTAAACAAACTGGCCCGTGCAGGCGCACACGAAGGTGCCGTAATAAAACACTTATCAAAAGAAACACCTTCACGCACCAACCGATCCAAATTGGGTGTTTCCATATGCGGAAACCCCAATTCGGCAATGGTATCGTAGCGTTGTTGATCTGTAATAATCAGAATAATATTGGGTTGTTCCGTTGCCATTTATAATCCTTTCGTCATCATTACTTAAGTATTCTTTTCAATTTCCACGGCATAAATATGAGATGCGCCGTGCATATTTGATCTAAAAATGATCCACTTCATATCGGGTGAAAAATGAACATTCGGTTCAAGTTTGTAATCATGGTCTGCCAAACACACCAATCGCTCGGCCTGTAGGTGATCACCCTCTGGACGAAACAAATAAATCCACTGCCCATTATTGGGCTTGGCCACACTGTTGGGGCCACCCCCATCACCAGCAAACAGTTTTTCATCGGGTGAAATGGTAAAATGAACAGACCATTCTACTGCAGATAATGAATATTGTGTTTCTTCTTGAGATTCAAGATCATAACTTGCCAAAAAGAAATTTTCACCCTTTGGCCTTTGCAAGTCAAACCAAATGCGTTTTCCATCGGGGCTCCAAAACTCATGTCCCGCAATTTCCATATCCATCGTACGCGGGTGAATCTTGTGCGGTATCTGATCGTCAATATTCATCAACCACATCCGCTGTAGCCGATGCCAAGGCCCTTCGTGACAATAGCTTAACATCTTCGGGTCTGTCGGTGAAAATTGCAAATGGTTCAACCAATTGTTCTCCTGATAAAAATCAGTCACGTCACCAGTCTCAACATCAATCGAAAATAAATGATGCAACAAATGCGCTTCATATATAGCCGTAAACCAGTAGCTACGCGGTTTCTCCATAAAAGGTGCCTTACCCTCGCCATATGAACCCGCAATCAAAGACTCGTCTGCATTAATGGTCGCCAAGCCTCCCGCAAACCCTTCAGGTAAAACCCCCACTTGTCGCAGTGTGCCATCATCCACATTTACCGCATGAACAACATCACCTTGCCGATAAAATGCTTCACGGCGTTTGCGCCCCAATACCTCCGACAATTTGATATCGTCACTCGAAAATTCTGTAACCTGCTGCAATGCCAGCGTCTTCAAATTCACAGTAAACAGTTGCCAACCGTGTGCGGTTTGCCCACGAAACACCATCTTGTCACCTTCACCCGCATCAATTACAAAGGGATAGTTGTGGAAATACCAGCTCAAATTATCTCCTTCACGCCGAGACAACCGAATCACCCGATGCCCCGTTTTTTCATCTACCCATTCTTCTGGAATCTGTGTTGCCATATGTTTCGCCTCTCTTTAAATTTTCTTCCAAGATAACCCTCAGTAACCCGAAATGGATTGTGATGATTACCAATCCGTTTTTTTCAGTGTACGCTCCCTATACCAACGTGTTCCCAAAATAAGCGCAGTATTTCAATTCCCCAAAGAAAAAACCACCTGTCCAACACACCGCACGAGTGTCACATAGATAACGATCACTGATAGGGTTGCAGTATATGTCACACACTTTCTTTATTGCTCACAGTAATAGATCATTTTCATATGGACGTTAACCAAAAACACCCTTATCTTGTTTGTCCACCAAATGATATTTTCACATATCCAGTTAAGGCACAATCATGGCCAAACGACTTGCGCTCATTCACACTGCCAGCTTTTTATCGGGTGTTTTTGGCAACTTGAGCAAAGAAATTATGCCCGAAGTAGACACCTTCAACATTGTAGACGAAAGCCTTATTGGCAACACCATTGCTGCTGGCAAACTCACAGCAAACACATCTAAACGTGTGGCACAATACATCCAATCGGCCGAAGAAGCCGGCGCCGACATGGTTTTGGTTACTTGTTCGTCTATTGGCCCTGCCGTTGAAGCTGCACGTCCATTTGTCAACATTCCCGTAAGGCGCATTGACGAACCCATGGCCGACATTGCGGTTCAAAGTGGCAACCGTATTGGGGTCATCGCCACATTATCGACCACATTGGAACCCACCCTTGCACTCGTTCAAGCGCGCGCAACGGCTCAAAACAAAAGTCCCGAAATGATTTCACATCTTTGTGAAGGTGCCTTTCAAGCTGTCATCTCAGGAGACACAGACACACATGATCGCATTGTGGCCGATGGCCTGCGCCAACTCATGCCTCAAGTAGACATTGTGGTGCTCGCCCAAGCCTCCATGGCACGTGTGGTTGACACACTCTCAGACGAAGAAAAAACAGTGCCCATTTTATCCAGTCCAAAATCAGGCATGGAAGCCACAAAAATCGCCATCGAAAAACTCTAAAAAATCCATATCGCATTTTCACCCCCCATAGCACAAACGGACCACTTATGCCTGCAGAAAACGACACGCCCCATATTGTTATAGTGGGAGATTCAACCGTTGCCACCAATCGCGAAGGCAACCCCAGCCACGGTTGGGGGGGTGTCATTCACGAGTTCTTTACCCAAGACGTCACCATCATCAACCTTGCCGCTGGTGGGCGCAGTTCCAAAAGCTTCATCGGTGAAGGCCGTTGGGAAAAAGCCCTGACACATCCAGCCGATTACATCCTCATCCAATTTGGTCACAACGACTGCCCCGGTAAAGGCCCCGAACGCGAAACCAATCCCGAAACCGATTTTCGCGACTACCTTCGCAAATATGTAGACGACTCACGCGCCATCGGTGCCGTTCCCATACTCATCACATCTGTCACGCGCCGCCGATTCGACAACGAAGGAAACATTCGCACCATCTTAGGCCCCTATGCAGAAGGCGCACGCGTGGTGGCAAAAGAAAAGGAGATCGCGTGTTTGGATCTCCACACCAAAAGCATCGACATGTTCAATCGCCTCGGAGATGAAGGAAGCACCTACATCTCAGCGACACCAGAAGATCGCACACACTTTTCAGCAGAAGGCGCAAAAGTGATTGCCAAATTAGTCATCGAAGAACTCTCCGAAAAAGTGCGTGCACTCAAACCTTATTTACAAACATAAATCCCTCGTTTTGCAAAAAACAATCTGTATCATTTCTGATAAAAAACATTCAATCCGTAACAACACTTCACATGAGAAGGAGAAACACATGAAACTCGGAGCAAACTCAGTTCTTTTTGGCGGTCACGACATGGAAACCGCATTTCGGTGTATTGCAATGGCCGGTTATGACGGCGTTGAAGTCTCAGCCATTGTGGGCATGAGCGAACACTTGGTGCTCGACAACTGGCAAGAAATCGCCCCCAAAGTCAAAAGCTTGGCCAAAGAATATGGCTTAGAATTGTTGGCCATGGAACAATCGCGCCAAGATGCCGAACTCATGGAAAAAGCGATGCAAGCCGCCGTTGAAGCAGGCATTCCCATTGTCAACTGTGGCCCTGGTGGCAAAACCGATGATCCATCCACTTTTCAACAAAGCGTAGACACCATTGGTGGCCTTGTGGATATGGCCGAAAAATATGGCGTCACACTCTGCGTCAAAGCCCACGTGGGGGCCGCCATCTACAACACACCCACCACCCTTAAACTGATGGAAGCCATCACCTCACCTTCTTTTGGCATCGACATGGACCCTTCGCACATTCACCGTGCAGATGAAAATCCAGTAGACGCCATCGCCGCTGTCATCTCTCGCGTCAAACACGTTCACATTCGCGACTGCAAGG
Source organism: Candidatus Latescibacterota bacterium (assembly GCA_038279365.1). Lineage (GTDB taxonomy): Bacteria > Latescibacterota > UBA2968 > UBA2968 > UBA2968 > JABIFK01. The sequence continues at coordinate 19,215 of JAYODI010000050.1, forward strand.
GCAAACAACACGGCCCAGGCGCACCCGAAGATCAGGCCAATGGCCGGGGTGACATTGACCTCGTGGGTTACATTCGCGTCCTTCACGAAAACGGCTATACCGGCCCTGTAGATCTCGAAGTCATTGGTGCAAAAGAATACAGCCTCGAACAATGCTGCACCATCGCCGCAGAGTCACGCGGTCACATGCAAGCCTGTCTGCAAGCTTGCGGCGCACGTTAAATAACAATGCCCTCCCTATTTGGGAGGGCATTGTTTTGCCTTCAGCATTCCATCCATTATTCACAGGCCATCATCAGCGGAACCACCTATGCCCCAAAATTTTCTCTTTTCTTACTTCCAAAACAACGGTGAAGATGGCCTGCATCTCGCATACAGTCACGACGGCTTGAATTGGGAACCCCTCAAAAACCACCAACCCTTTTTGGCACCCAATGTCGGCAAAGACAAACTCATGCGCGATCCGTGTATTTACCCGGGTCCCGATGGACGTTTCCATTTGGTATGGACAGTGAGTTGGAAAGAAAAGGGCATTGGTTATGCATCATCTGATGATCTCATTCATTGGTCAGAACAACAATACATTCCCGTAATGGAACACGAAGAAAAGGCTCAAAACTGTTGGGCACCCGAAATAATTTATGATCCCGAACAAAAAGAATATCTCATCTTTTGGGCCACCACCATTCCTGGTCTTTTTCCCGACACAGATTATCAAAGCAGCACCGGTGAAACGGGCAAAGGAAACAATCACCGAATGTATAGCACCACCACCCAAGACTTTATCACCTTCTCACCCACCAAGCTTTTTTATGACCCCAGTTTCAATGTCATTGACCTCAACATCGTCAAAGACAAAAACCGTTACATCATGTTTCTCAAAGACGAAAGCGACAAACCCTTTACACCACAAAAAAACATCAAAATCGCCTATGCCGACCATGCCTCAGGCCCCTACACAAACGCCTCAGAACCCATAACCGGTGATTACTGGGCAGAGGGACCTTCTGCCATCAAAATTGGCGATACATGGCACGTATATTTCGACCGTTACCGCGATCACTTTTATGGCCTTATCACATCTACGGATCTCATACATTGGCAGGATAAGACCGATCACCTCAACATGCCCAACGGCACCAGACACGGCTCCATCTTTAGCGTGTCAGATAAAGTTCTAAAACGCCTCTTAAAAAGCCAATAAAACCCGTGTGTCAATTAACCCTAACACTCACCATTATCTTATCTGCCCCATTCATCAATGTCCTCACCATTTTTCAGGTATTGCACGGGCGTCATCGCGCCTCCGTAAATGGATAACACTTCCAAGGAAAATATCATGGCCGAAAAACCGAATGTCCTCTGGATCTACGGTGAAGACCTCTACCCCAATCTCGCCTGTTACGGCACCCCAGTCGTACAAACACCCAACATTGACCAATTTGCCTCACAAGGCACCCTTTTCACAAACGCTTTTGTCACATGCCCCGTCTGCTCACCCAGTCGCTCAGCCATCATATCGGGCCGCTATCAAACAAGCATTGGCGCACACAATCACCGCAGCAACCGAGACCTTCCCCTACCTCAAGACATTCGCCTCATCACCGAATATTTTCGCGATGCAGGCTATTACACCTGCAACAGCCCCGGCCCACCCTATGACAAGCCAGGCAAAACAGACTTCAACTTTCAACGCAATGGTGTCTTTGATGGCATCGACTGGGCCAACCGAGAGCAGGGTCAGCCTTTTTATGCCCAAAACAACATCACCGACACCCACCGCGATTTCACACCAGATCCCAGCAATCCCATAGACCCAAACACCGTTGAACTGCCACCTTATTACCCAGACCATCCACTCATTCGCAAAGACTGGGCGATGTATTTAGAAAGCATCCAAGTCTTTGATCAAAAAGTCGGCCAAGTACTCCAACGCCTTGAAGACGAAAACCTCGCCGAAAACACCATCGTCTTCCTCATCAGTGACCACGGCCGTGCGCACATTCGCGACAAACAATTCCTCTACGACGGCGGCATTCGCATACCCTGCATAGTCAGATGGCCAGGCCACATCGAAGCCGGTGCGGTCAGCGACGCACTCGTCAGCGGCATCGACTTTGCCCCCACATCCCTCTCACTTGCAGGCCTCGACGTTCCAAAAGAAATGGAAGGCAACACCTTCCTTGGTCCCAATGCAAAATTGCGCAACGAAGTTTTCTCCGCCCGCGACCGCTGCGATGGCACCGTAGACCGCATCCGTTGTGTGCGCACCCAAGATTATAAGTACATTCGCAACTACCACCCCGACCGCCCCTACATGCAATTCAATGGATACAAATACCAGCAATACCCCCTTTGGACACTGTTGCCCCAGCTTGACAAAGAAGGCAAACTCACCGATGCGCAAAAAAAGTTCCTCTCCCCCTTTCGCCCCTACGAGGAACTCTACGACCTAAAAAAAGACCCACACGAACTCAACAACCTCGCCGAATCGACAGATCACCAACACATCCTAACCGATCTCGGCAAACGCTTAGATCACTGGATAGAAACCTACAAAGATCAAGGTGCCATTTCCGAAGACCCTGCACGCATCGCAGAATACGCCCAAGACATGCACAGCAAAAACCAATCGCGAATGGAAAACCAACATGGCATCACCCAACCCGTATCACCTGAAGAATATATTCAGATTTGGGAAAAAAGATTGTTGGGTTAGAACGTATATACTTGGCATTGATACCAAAAAGCATTTCAAAATCAACACGTCACCTCTCAACTCAAATTTAAAAAGACCCAAACCATGTCCGCTCCAAAAGAATCTGTCATCCGCAAAATGACCCGCCTCGCCATTGAGCACAACGCCGTCAACCTCTCCCAAGGCATCACCGACGAACCCGTCGTCTACGACCTTGCTTGGGCAGGCATATCGGCCATCCTTGGAGGCTCCGACGAAGGTGCCGAACAACTCCAAACCCTCACCTTAGGTGACCTGCTGAGCATACATAAGAGCAACATAGAGCCTCACCTCAATACCTCACTCAAAAACCTCCTCTCGGTGCTTCAACCCACCCGAGATCGTTACAACCAATACTCATTCCCATTTGGCCTACCCGAACTGCGCACAGCCATTGCCGACTATACAAACCGGTTCTACAATTTCCGACCAGACCCAGACACACAAATCACGGTCACATCGGGCTCCACCGAAGCCCTCTCATCCACTCTACGCGCCATGTGCAACCCCGGTGACGGACTCATCATCTTCCAACCCTTTCACGAAATGTATCCCAACCAAGCCAACATTTTTGGCCTCAAACCCATTTATGTGACCCTCAACGAAAACCCAGAGACACAACAGTGGGAACTCAACGAAGATGAATTGACCAACGCTGCAAAAAACGCACGTGCCATCATCCTCAATACCCCACACAACCCCACAGGCAAAGTCTTTACCGAAACAGAACTCACCTTTATCGCCAACTTATGCAAGCAACACAACCTCTACCTCATCACCGACGAAATCTACGAACACATTCTCTACAACGACCACATCCACATATGCCCAGCAACCATAAACGGCATGGCCGAACGCACATTTGTCATCAACTCCATCTCCAAAACCGCCAACGCCAGTGGCTGGCGCATCGGTTGGATTATTTCTCCGCCCCAATACACACCCCAAATTCGAGCCATTCACGACACCCTTGTCGTACAAGCCCCCACACCACTGCAAAAAGGCGCCGAACATCTCTTAACGATGCCCGACGCCTTCTATAAAAACATCCATGTCCTCTTTCAACAAAAACGCGATCTGCTTGTAGATGCCTTGCGCAAAATTGGTTTTCAAATCACACCACCCAACGGCGCCTATTACCTCTTTGCAAACTACCGTTCCGTACCCAAATTATCTAAAATGAACCCCACCGATGCAGCGATGTATCTCATTGAAAAACTCGGTGTGGCCTGTGTTCCTGGCGACAACTTCTACCAACAAGGCAACAATGGCGACAACTATTTACGCTTCTCCTTCTGTCGCCACCTCGACACCCTTACCGAAGCCGCCAACCGTCTCCAAGCCCTCACCTGACCCCCTTGCATGCCCATCCAAAACACCCTATCTTTTGCACATATTGGCCATTGCCCAAGCGCATTCAGGTAGCCAACCTATCAGCCGCTCGGACAGACGCCTTGATGCGATCGTCCGCCTGCACCTGACTCTACCTAATGCCTTTGGTGATGGCCGTTTTTATACCCTTATCAACGCATAAATGCATCCCGCAACCCCGCATCCACATTCAAAATTTGCCCCGTTGTTTTGCTCAAGCGCCCAGAGCACAACAAATACGCAGCTTCGGCCTGATCTTCGGGTGTAATAGCCAAGTTGAGCAACGTGCGCTTGGCATAAAAAGCCGACAGCTTATCGCGCAATACCTCATCCGAATCATCTTCAGCAAACGGCACATCATATTGCGCAAGCGAAGCCATCACTCGATCGCGCGGAAACAAAGAACTTCCCTTCACCACCGTTGCTGGTGCCAACCCATTTACGCGCACAAGCGGTGCCAATTCAATGGCTAACTCACGCACCAAATGATTGGCCGCCGCCTTGCTCGTATCATACGCCAAGGCACCTTTTTTTGCAACCACGCCGTTCACACTTGTGGTTAACACCAATGCACCCGAAAGCTTTTGTTTGGCCCAAATCTCACGCGCCACATCCGCCACGCGATAACTCCCCGTCACATTAATATCAAAAGTAAAAGCCCACTTGTCATCGGCAATACGCCCCGACTTATCAGGTGGCACAAACACACCCGCCGTAATGACCACCTCATCAATGCCACCATAAGCCAAAATTGCTTGGTTAAACAAAGCCACAATGCTCTCACGTTGGGTAATATTCACGCTCAACCCAATCGCCTGCCCACAATTTGAAATGCCCGTACCAGCCACACCAATACCCGCACCGTACTTGGTCGCAATTTCCTGTGCCGTTTCTTGTGAGGCGTCTAAGTTCAAATCGGCACACACCACATGAGCACCTTCCGATGCCAACCGCAAAGCCGTCTTGCGCCCAATACCACTGCCTGCACCAATCACCACAGCCACGTGCCGAGCAAACTCTTTTTCAGGAGGCATGCGTTGCAACTTGGCTTCTTCTAAGGCCCAATATTCAATATCAAACGCTTCTTGTTGTGGCAATGCAATATATTCATCAATGGCTTCCGCACCTCGCATCACTTCGACAGCACAATTATAAAACTCAGCCGTCACACGCGACTCACTCTTGTTTTTACCCCACGCAATCATACCAATCCCCGGAATCAAAATCACCGTCGGGTTTGGATCACGCATCGCAGGCGAATCCGCTCGTTTACACGCATTGTAATAAGCTGCATAATCTGCGCGATATTGAGCCAAGCCATCGGTCAACTTTGTCTTAAGCGCAGCCACATCCTCTTCTTGAGGATTCCAATCGACATACAAAGGCTTAATTTTGGTGCGCAAAAAATGATCGGGGCAAGATGTGCCCAAAGCGGCCAACCGTTCGGCATCTGCGCTGTTCACAAAACGCAAAATGGCATCATCTGACTGAATCGTTGCCACAAAACGATTGTGAACCGACACTTGCCCACGCAACCACGGCAACACATCTGCCAAAACTTCTAAACGCTTATCATCCGCCAAAGCATCATACTTCTGCCCACCAAATGTCATATCGCCTTTGTCGCGTTTTTCAATATAATCTGCCGCTTTTTCAATCAACTGCAACGTCAATTCATAACACGCCTTGTCGTCATCAGCCCAGTTAATGAGCCCATGTTGGCCCAATACAATGCCCTTTAAGTTGGGCTGTGCACGACACACGTTTTCCAGCACCAATCCCAAATCAAACCCAGGCCGTTGCCAAGGCACCCACGCCACATCCTCACCATAAATCTCACGTGTCAACTGTTCACCGTTTTTGGCCGCCGCAATCGCAATCACCGCATTGGGGTGCATGTGATCAATGTGTTTAAACGGTACAAAAGCATGCAAGGGTGTATCAATTGAAGATGCGCGCGGATTGAGATTAAAGGTTGTGTGTCGATACAAATCCACCATCGCATCTTCCACGGGTGTTTTGGCTCCCTTATCTGGCGCTTGGTTATAAATGGCCTGTAACGCATACAATTTGTCTTGATAAAGCGACGCAAAATTCTCTGCATTTGCCGTTCTCAAATCACCACCAGACCCCTTCACCCACATCACATTTGTAGACGCACCGCCCAACGGATCATGTTCATTAATCTTCGAAGACGTATTGCCCCCTCCCGTATTGGTAATGCGCTGATCGCTACCCAATAAATTTGAGCGATAAACCAACCGTTCTAAAGCATCCATTTGATTGGCCTTTTGATCATCCCATCCATACGTCACATACTGAAAATCATCTTGTGTTGCCATGTCCGTTTATCTCCGTTTAATTGTTTTTTTGTTGAATAAACCCAATATAACATAAAATTCGGACACAAACAAACATAAAAAATGTGGTTTTTGTTTTGTTTTTTTGTATTTTTGAGATAACTTATAAACAAACGCAGATTGATTTTCCTAAAATTATCTCCCAATTTCCCATTGGAGCACACCATGCTCGCCCTACAACGCCACCGCCAAATCTTGGACCAGCTCAACCAAGACAACAGTGTGCGTGTCACCACATTGGCCAAAGCCTTTCAAGTCACAGAAGAAACCATTCGCCGAGACTTAGAGAAATTAGAAACCGATGGCAAGCTCTTGCGCTCGCATGGTGGGGCCGTACGCATTGAAAACGATCACCGTGACATTCCCTTTTTACAACGCAAAATCACACGCATCAAAGAAAAAACCGCCATTGCCAAAAGAGCCCTTCAAGAAATTGTCGAAACCGATGTCATCGCCTTAGATGCCAGCACCTCAGCCTATCAAATGGCGCGCCTCATGCCCGACATGGCCATTCACATTGTCACCAACTCACTCCCCATCATTACCGAACTCGAAAAGCGCACCCATGTCAAAGTCATCGCCACTGGTGGTATGATTGATCACAACACACAATCACTAACAGGCCCTCTGGTCGACTTGGCACTCGAAACCTATCACATCAACAAATTCTTCTTTTCGTGTCGAGGCATCGACTTCAAACGCGGTTTGAGCGAAGCGTGGGAAGAAAATGCACGTTATAAACAAAAACTGCTCACCCTTGCCGACCAATCGTATCTCTTGGCCGACACCAGCAAATTGGATGTGCGCTCAAAAATCTTCTTTGCCCAAATCAAAGACATTGATGTTCTCTTTACCGACACACACATCACCGAAGACCAATTAGGGCAATTGCAACAGGTAGAAACCATCACCTGCTCCAGTACATAAAAAAAGAGCGACATCGCTGCCGCTCCCTTGATGTTCAACTGTTCATGCGAACTATGCGTGCAAAGCGTCCATCACAGCTTGGGCAATAATCAAATGCCCTGTTCGATTTGGATGCACGGGTTCTGGGCAAAAAGTTTCCGCATCGCGATATTTCAAATGCTCCTGAAACAAATCGTGCAAACGCACCAACTTGGTACCATACTTTTCGCTCATCTTTTCAACCACAGAAATATATTCGGGCAACAATTCCAACACCGTGCTTCGAAATGTTTGCCCAGACGTATCGGTTGAAATATAAAACGGCGTAATCAACACCACCGGACATCCCAGTTCTTTTTGGGTTGTCGCTAAAATCGAATCATACAATTCTTCAAACAAGTCTGGCGGCACAGCATCATCGGCCTTGCGCAACACACTGTGTAAATCATTAATCCCAATCTTAATCGACAACTTATCGGGCTTGTGATAAATCACATCATCGCGCCAACGCTCATGCAAGTGCGAAACGCGATTGCCACCAATACCTTTATTGATATACCGAATATTGCGGTTGGGATATTGCGCCGTTGCAAGCTCTGTAAATGTGCGCACATACCCAATGCCCAAAGGTGCTTCTGCACCTCGCCGACCACAATCGGTAATGCTGTCGCCAATAAACAACATCGTTTCACCATCTTCTATCCAAAAATCACTCATCGACCAACCTCCCATTTTGGTTACCTTTATGAAATTGCGCGATCAAGATAGTCAAACGTAAACCAAATCGCCACAGTTATTCCATCGCACATCTTTAACATTGTCTTTTACCTTGACATCCATCCAGCTTCGGCTTTTTTTGAGAGCAATCATTCATCAGAAGCTATGCGGTTTGTTTTTGATTTTTACCAAAGGCAGACCGCTCAAAGCTGACCGCTACCAACTCACAGCCCTTGAGGACGTACAATGAGTTACGAATCCAAACTAACCGACGCACAAATTGAAGCCAACTTCAAACAAGCCGCCGAACAATATGCCGCATTTGGCGTAGACATTGAAAAAGCCGTTAACAAAGCCCTCGAAATCCCAATCTCACTCCACTGCTGGCAAGCCGATGATGTGGGTGGTTTTGAAGTAAAAGACTCGGCCGTTGAAGGCGGTGGCATTATGGCCACAGGCAATTACCCAGGCCGTGCCCGCAGCGGTGACGAACTGCGCCAAGACATCAACAAAGTGGTTGAGCTTTTGCCTGGGCCACATCGCCTCAACCTCCACGCTTTTTATTGCGAAACAGATGGCGAAGTGGTCGACCGCGACGCCTTAGAGCCCAAACACTTTGCAAAATGGATCGACTGGGCCAAAACCAACAACATTGGCATCGACTTTAATCCCACCTACTTTGCCCATGCCAAAGCCAACGATGGTTTTACCTTAAGCCACTCAGACAAAGCCATTCGTGAGTTTTGGATTCAGCACGGCATTGCGAGTCGCAAAATTTCTGAAGCCATCAGCAAAGAACTCGGTGGCGAAGTGGTCAACAACCACTGGGTACCCGATGGTGCCAAAGATCACCCTGCCGACCGTTGGTCACCTCGCGAACGCTTGGTCGAATCATTTGACGCCGTTTTTGACGAAAAATTGGGCATTGGCCCCGAATGTGTCGACGCCGTTGAAGGCAAACTCTTTGGTTTAGGCATGGAAGACTACACCGTCGGCTCCAATGACTTTTATGCCAACTATGCCATCAGCCGCAACAAACTCCTCTGCCTCGACATGGGACACTTTCACCCCACCGAATCCATTGCCGACAAAATTTCGGCGCACTTGGCCTTTCACAAAAAGCTCCTCATTCACACCAGCCGCCCCATTCGCTGGGATTCGGATCATGTGGTGGTCTTAAGTGACGATGTGCGCAATGTCTTTCTCGAACTGGCCCGCCACAACGCCATTGACCGCATGTATCTCGCACTCGACTTCTTCGACGCCAGCATCAACCGCATTGGCGCATACGTCATTGGTACACGCGCCACCCGCAAAGCCTTGCTCTATGGCCTCGTGGATCCATCCGATTATTTGCAAAAACTCGAATGCGAAGGCAAACTGGCCCAAAAGCTCGGCCTCATGGAAGACATGAAAACCATGCCCTTCTCAGCCGTATGGGATATGTGCTGCCTCAAAGCAGGCACACCCGTAGGTGCATCTTGGATTGCCGAAATTGAAGCCTATGAGAAAAACGTATTATCAAAACGAAGTTAATAAATATCACAGGGTCAGTTAAAAAGCCACCTCTTACAGAGGTGGCTTTTTTGCTTATTTGACAATTTTTTGTTTTGATGTAAATTTTATGACCATAGTCATATACACATGGTCATAAATGGAGATAAACATGAAAACCATACCCGCAGGACAATTTAAAACACATTGCCTAGCATTATTAGATGAAGTGTCTCAAAACCACGAAACCCTCATCGTTACCAAATATGGCAAGCCAGTAGCACGCATCTTACCCATTGACACAAAAAATGATCAAGACGAGAATCCTTTAAAAAACAGCATCGTATTTGAAAAAAATATTATCGATCCTATTGAAGATGTTTGGGAGGCAACATTGTGATTCTGTTAGATACACATGCTTGGTTGTGGTGGGCAACAGAATCCGACAATCTTTCACCAAATGCCAAAAAAGCCATTGAAAATTCTCCTGATATTGGCGTTAGCATCCTCTCTTGCTGGGAAATTGCAATGCTTGTATCTAAAGAACGCATTGGTTTAAACTTAGATGTAAAAGCTTGGATTGACCTCGCTCTCCAACGCCCAAAAATCAGACTCATTCAATTAAACCCAGAAATTGTTGTTTTATCCACGCGCCTTCCCGGAAATTTTCACGCAGATCCAACAGATCGTATGCTTGTAGCAACCTGCCTTTCTATGGGTATTCCAATTGTCAGCAAAGATCATCAAATAACAGACTGGAACCACATTTCTGTTATTTGGTGAATGATCGTTTATCAAATATAATGATTCAAAAAACCAACTCAGAAATTGAGTTGGTTTTCTTTTTTGATCAAATAACTTGACATCTGCATTCCAATCTGTATATATTGCATACATACAGAATACACAACTTCTTTAGCTTATCAATTTACCGGATATACACCGAATACCTTATGCTCCTAAACCTCACAGAACACTCTGATGAACCCTTACAGGGCCAAATTGCGCGCCAAATTCGCGCCAAAATTCTCGCAGGAGACTTACCCGAAGGAGAAGCCTTGCCATCCATTCGCGCCTTGGCCAGCGAACAACGCGTGAGTGTGATTACAGTACAACGCGCCTACGAACGCCTTGAGCGCGATGGCCTCATTCAGTCGCGCCAACGACGCGGTTTCTTTGTGGCCCCCATATCTGACGCATCCAAAAAGAAACGCGCAGAGCAACACCTTCAAGAGCAAATCGAACCCTTTATTCGCAACGCCCTCGCCGAAGGTTTAACCGCACAAGATATTGCCCAAATTGTTGAGCAATTGCTTGCAACCAAAAAAACGCATTGACCCAATTATTTCACACCAAGGAGAAAACATGAAAAAAACAATCGCAGTTATCATGATCGGCCTCAGTATTCTCATAGGCTCCGCACAAGCCCAAGAAGAAACAAAGCTCAAACTCGCAGACAAACTTCTCATCGTGATGGAAATGCAAAAAACCATCGAACAATCATTTGGTGCCGCTACCCAAATGATGCCCAACCAGGCCAATATGCCCCCAGAAGCCCAAGAAGTCATGAACATGATCATCAAAGAACTCAGTTGGGAAAACATCAAAGCGGACTATATCGAACTCTATGCAGAAGTTTTTACCGAAGACGAACTCAAGGGCCTCATCAACTTTTACGAATCACCTATTGGCAAAGCGTATATCAAAAAACAACCCGAACTCACCCAAAAGTCTATGATGCTCTCTCAAAAAATGATGATGAAAGTCATGCCCAAACTCCCTGGCATGGGCCGATAAGGAGGGTTTCATGAACGCATTTGAACTGAACAACCTCACCAAAGTATTTCCAGACTTCACACTCGGGCCACTCAACCTCAATCTTGAACCCGGCATAGTGCTCGGCTACATTGGCCCCAATGGCGCAGGCAAATCCACCACCATGCACTGCATGATGGGCCTGTTGCGCTCCGATTCGGGTTCCGTCACCATCTTCGGCAAACCCAACGACCTCAACAAACCTGAGTGGAAACACGACGTCGGTTATGTGGGCGACGAAAACCCATTTTATGAAAATTGGTCATGCGCTAAAAATCTTACATTCTTACGACATTTTTATCCCGCATGGTCAGATGA
>JAYODI010000050.1:30941-43632 GCA_038279365.1 Candidatus Latescibacterota bacterium
ATGATCTCGTCGCCAATCTTGCCCGACGCTTTGACCTCAAACTCGACCAAAAAGTAAAAACCCTCTCCACAGGCAACCGCATCAAACTCGCCTGCATCTGCGCACTTGCACATCAACCCAAACTCTTGTTGCTCGACGAACCCACCTCTGGGCTGGATCCTGTTGTGCGAACGGAATTGCTCGACGTGCTTTTCGAAGTTCTCGAAAGCGGCGAACGGGCCATCCTATATTCCACCCACATCTTATCCGACATCAGCCGCCTCGCCGATGATCTCGTCTTTTTAAACGAAGGCCACATTCACCTTCGCACCCCCAAAGAAGACCTCATCGAAAACTGGCGCAAGATCACATTTCGCTTGTCCAATCCAGACCTCACAGTTGACGCAACAGTGAGCCATAGACACGATGGTGATGAACACCACATCATCAGTTCCAATGCCCAAACCTCTCTGCGCCACCTTTCAGAACTTGGCGCACAAAACATTGCAGAAACACGCATGGGCATTGATGAGATTGCTGTTGAGATTATCAAAGGAAGCAAACATGTGGCACATCATCAAAGCTGAGATAATGAGCTCTCAAATTTATACCACTGTTATCATCATTGTATGTTTAAGTGGTTTCTTAAAATTCATAGATCATAACCCAGACATACATATACCTGGCATCATGATGTTTACTTTTTGTATTGCGTGGATGGCAGGTAACAGCAACAAACGCATTCCCCCTATACGTCTGCCGATCTCGCTCAATCAAATTGTAGTCATTAGAATGGTTATTTCTTGTGCTTATTGTCTGATTTTCTTCATCAGCGTATTGGGCAGCTATAGCATATGGATTTCATCTGACATTTCTAATTCTCAGTTCTGGAAAATGTCGTTACATCTCTTTGCGCTCCTCATCTTTTCAAGCGGTTTAATAATAATCGGCTTAGATCTCGCGCGTATTTGGGCCCACACAAAAATGAAATGGATAAGCCATACCATTGTATTACTCACTGCTATACCCTGCACATTCTGCGCCTTTATCTTAACAATACCACTCAAACCCAGTGCATCAAATTTTCACACCATAACAGAACTCCAGCACCATCTATCCGATACATCATTGGCACTTATTCTCGCATTTTTGGGCATCATCCTCTTTTATGCCAGCACGATCACATACAAACATCGAAAATCTTATATTCGGTGAGGAAAAAAACATGTGGCACATCATCAAAGCAGAAATCGACCGTGATAAATACTCGTGGTATTTGGCCTGTATCCCACTCATCATCACCATACCCATTTTGTTCTTTCAAGGCGCGACTTGGTTAGACAGCGACCAAGCAACCAAATCCGTCATAAATATGGGCAAAGGTGTAGCTATTATTATCGCTTTGTTGACTTTGCGCATTTTTATCGGTTCCACTATTCCAAACCCAATCATACGCAGGCAAATGTGTTTACCCATTTCAGCTTTTACATTGGGATTCATTCGTGTATTCAATCTCGTTGGCCTGCTCTTCACTGTTTTTTTCTTAATCGCACTTAACATCTTGGCCTTAAAAGTTGAAGCGCTCCAATACATCTCAGTCCACTTGCTTTTTGGCACAGGCATGTTATTGAGCACATTCAGTCTCAAACTTATTGTATCTGACCTGCTATCCATCTCCCTAAAAATGCCATCCTACCGCGCTCACATCACCCTCTTAATTGTCTCAGCAGCCCTTTTTCTGTTGCTTAAAAATCGCGGCCAAGTTTTTTCATCTTACCTCACATTGCCCATCGCCACGCTCCTAAACATTCTCGGCATCACTCTGCTCTCCGCAAGTATTTATACCTTCACGCGTCTTCGATCTTATATTTTTAAACAGACGACATAAAAAAACCCACTCAATAGAGTGGGTTTGACGACTTGCTAAAAACCTGAACATAAGAATGCCATACTCACTTCGTTTCAATATCTCGAAAAGGCGTCGTCAACATCCGCACCACCGTCTGCTCATCTTCCATTCCTTTGATCCCAAACACAATATCTTTTGAGTTTTCAACAAGTCGAAACGTTCTTCCGATTCGATCCCAAATAGAAAACAAACTTGTATAATTTGAATCGGTCTCAATTTGAATATCAGAATGATGCACCTTATGCATATTGGGTGATGTCAAAAAGATGCGATAAATACGATCCCAAGATTCACCAATAGAAATATTGGCGTGGTGAAAAAACACATTCGAAATAAAAATGGCTTCATACACAAGCACGTATTCCAATTTCATTGCAAAACACGCATACAGACCACATTTGACCAACGTGCTCAGGATATGTTCACCCACATGAAATCGCGCACCAGTTATCACCCCCATTGCCACATCGGAATGATGCACCCGATGAAAGCGCCACAGAAACGGCACCTTGTGATACATCACATGAAGCACATACGTCAAAAAATCAACCAACAAAACCGTTAACCCAAATTCCAGCATCCAAGGCAAATCCCACCTATTAAACACGCCCCAAGACGTATTTAGCGATCCCACCACAACAGGTGTTAGCACCACACTCACCACAATTGCATTAAAGACAATCAACCCCAAGTTTCGCATAGTATGGCGTGTTTTGTTCTTAAACGTGTCAAAATACGGGAACAAACACTCCAGCACGAACAACAACACCAAAACAGTAATCAGAAGGGCATCTTTTTCAAATTTTGAAATCAACATTCCATGCTCCAATCCACACCACATCAGCAGATACAGAACAAGCCTTCTCACACCGAGAAGGCTTGTCATGCACACATCCAAATCTACAAATTAAGACCGCTGTTTTCAATGCCCAACATATAGAGAATTTGCATTTGCGTTATTGACCACGCTACAGGCGGGCAGGGGGACCCTGCCCCTACGGTTATGCGTTTTGCCATCCGGCGGCCATTAATTTTTCCAATTCGCTTACGGCATTCACATAGGTGTCTTTTTCAATGGCATTCACATTCTCTTGGGCATCGCGATCATGATCGTATAACTCGCGTGCCAAAACATCACCCGATTGTCGGTCTTGCCATTCCGTATATCGAAAACGATTGGTGCGCATCGTATATCCCATCACCTTACCACGAGGATATTGGCTAAACGCCGCCCGTTTCCACGACCGTTCGGGGTCTTGCATCACGGGCACAAAACTGCGCCCTTCCAAATGATCGGGCACATCCAACCCACACAATTCACACAACGACGGATACATATCCACAAACTCGGTCAACGCTTTGGTCTTTTGCCCACCCGTCATCCCCGGCGCGCTCACAATCAAAGGGGCGCGTGCGTCAATTTCAAAATTGGTATGTTTGCACCAACTGGCATGCTCACCCAACTTCCAACCATGATCGCCCCACAACATCACAACGGTATTTTCCTTTAAACCCAACCGCTCCAATTCATCCAACACACGCCCCACTTGGGCATCCATATACGACACACAGGCCGCGTAACCCTTCACCAACTTCTTCGCCAATTCATCGGGCACGGGCCCATCTTTTGGCATGCCAAAATACCCACGCAACTCGCCATAATTCGTTAACGAATATTGCGTGGCATTCTCAGGTTCAAACGGATTGTCCGCCAGCGGTACATCGTCATACAAATCCCAATATTTTTTAGGCGCATTAAATGGCAAATGAGGCTTGTGAAAACCCAACGCCATAAAAAAGGGATGCTCTTCTTTGCTCAAACGCCCCAATTCTTCAATGGCCGTATCGGCATCTTTGCCATCGTGATAGGCATTATCGGGCACATCTGCCGACTCAAATGCAGGCCCTAAACCACGCCGGTTGTCACCCCGTTGTTCATTAATGCCATCATTCTCTTTCATCGCCTCAACCGCTTCATCCGTCAAATACCCACGCCCCAACCAATCGCCCTTATTCAAAAAGGGTGGTTTGCTCCAGTTCTCCAAATCATCATTGCTATGGTGATAAATTTTACCAATAGACAGCGTCTCATATCCATTGTTCTTAAAGTGCTGAGGCAAGGTCACCACATCGGGCATCACCGAGCGCACAGGAGTTACCAAATCATAAATGGTTGTCGTATCGGGTCTGCACCCACTCAACACACTGGCCCGACTCGGCGCACAAACAGCTTGCTGGCAATAGGCCCGCTCAAACACCGTTCCCGTGCTCGCCAATTTATCAATATTCGGAGACTGTGTCCAATGCACCCCATAACACCCCAACTGTGGGCGCAAATCATCTACGGCAATAAACAACACATTCATCTTCTTCAAAACATACCTCCTCACAATCGAACCAACATCAACCTCATCAAAATACCTATCAAAACACAAAAAGGGCGTTGTCCACGCCCCAATTGAGTGAACGGCATAATCGCCGTCAATTATTCCACCATCTCGATCCCATTTTTACCACGTGCTTTAATCCGATACAATGCCTCATCTGCCTTTTTTAATGCATCTTCAGGTGAGGTGGGCACACCGTAAAACATCGCAATAGACATGGTGCCCTCAGTGCGCTCGGCAATGGCTTGGCGCAAACGTTCGGCAATAGAAAGGGCCTTTTCCCGCGTCGTATCTTCAATCACCGCTGCAAATTCGTCGGCACCCCATCGCGAAACAAGGTCATTACCGCGCAACAAATCACTCAACACACGCGCCAAATCCACAATAAACCGATCACCTGCATCATGGCCTTTGGTATCATTAATTTTTTTGAGTGAATCCGAATCCATATACAAAAGTGCCAACGGGCGCCCACTGCGCTGCGAACGTTTTGTCATGCGTTCATAAACATCTTCAAAACCACGTCGATTGTACAAGCCTGTTAAAAAATCTGTACGCGATTCAACTGACATTTCTTTGGCAAGTGCGGCATTCACCCGCGCCAAATCTTTATAAAAACTCAGCGCAATATCTGTTAAATCTACCCCTTGAGAAAGGAGCTCTGCCAACCACAACACCTGATCGCGCCCCAATTTTTTAGACAAATTCAGCAAATGTTGTGTCGTAGAAAACAACACTTCTGCTGTTGCCGCATCCAACCCAAATTCAGGCCCTGGGTGCCGAAGCCCGCCACCCGAAATGGTCGTGGGTACATTTGCTTTTTCTGTTATATATGCAGGCAAATTTTCCAGAACATCAACATTGATTTCATTGCCCCCAGAAAAGATCACACCAAACTCATCCCCCCCCACGCGATAACCACGCCATTTGTTTTCCTTCAAAAAATCAACAACCGCCTCAATCACCAAATCGCCAACATCACGCCCATGTGTTTGATTCACTTGCTGAAAGTGATCAATGTCAAATACCAACAAGGCATCAAAGCGGTTGCGATACAATACATCTTTCAAACCGCTTAAAAGCTCTGGCGCACCAGGTAATTCTTTTGTGGGCATGCCAAATTCCTTTCAGGCATTAAAGTTTAACACAATAGCGGGGCGATACCCTTCTAACATACGATATCTCACACCTGCACTGTCAAACATTTTTCGAGCAGCCTTCACAGAATCAGAATCGGGATACTTGTTGGCCAAAAAAATTACTTCTTGTATGCCCGACTGGATCAACACTTTTGCACATTCATTACACGGAAACAACGTGACATAAACCGTACACTTATCCAAATCGGCACTGATCTTATTGATAATGGCATTGAGTTCTGCGTGGCAAACATATGGATATTTGGTTTCTAAAAAATCCCCATCTCTTGCCCAAGGAAAATGATCATCGTCACATCCTATAGGCAAACCATTGTAGCCCATGCCCACAATCTTCTTCTTCTCATTGATAATACAAGCTCCTACTTGTGTGTTGGGGTCTTTGCTGCGTTGGGCAGAAAGCAAGGCCACACCCATAAAATATTCATCCCAAGACAAGTAATCTGCACGTTTTTCCATCTACATCCCTTCTTAACTGAAAATCAGACACCTATATTTCAATAATACCCAAATTGCACACTTAAGCCAAACGATCCAACATATCTCGCGTCACGCGAAACAACTGTTCTTCACCCGCAAAACAACGACGAATTTCTTCAACCTTACGCGCACCAATGCGATACGACTGCATCCCTGCACAATGCGGTGTTAAAATCACATTGGACAATTGACGCAACGGGCTGTCCATAGCTGGCGGTTCAGGTGACGTCACATCCAAAAAGGCAAACAACCGCCCTTTTTCCAACTCGGCAATCAACGCCGCCTCATCAATATTGTCACCGCGTGATGTATTGACAAAAATGCAATCGTCTTGCATCAGTTTAAAATGTTTTTCATTCCACATATGATAGGTCGCATCCAACTTGGGGGCATGAATGGTCACCACATCACTCTCGCGTGCCATCGTTTCCAAATCGACCAACTCAGCACCAAATTCTTCACGGGCCCGATCGGCTGGCATAAATGGATCATACAACAGTGTACGGGTCTCATAAGGCTTCAACAACCGCATCACACGTTGCCCCACCTGACTCGCACTCACCACACCCACCGTTTGTCGAAACAATGATTTGGCCGTTGTTTTATCGGGGCGTCTTTCGCCCCCACTCATTCCACGTGAAAATGGAATTACCCTGCGCAAACCAATGGTAATAAAACCCAACGTCAATTCTGCCACATCATCGGCAATCACAGGGGCGGCACTGGTCACCACCACATCCTTTTCCCACGCCTCTTCCGAAATCTTGCCTTTGACAGTCCCCGCACCATATGCCCAGATTTTTAACCCAGGTGCAGCCTCTAAAATAGCGGGTGTCAAATCACCCGAATTCCAACTCGTCAAAGCACCATCTTTACCCTTTAAAAATTCTGCCGCTTCTTCATCTGAAAAATCGCGATCTTCAGGGTTGATCTCGACCTCTGCAATCTCTTTTAACTTTGCCAAATCGGCATCGCTCAAAATGCGTTTGCGCAACGACTCGCGCACAAGAACGCCCACTTTAGGTTTGGCCATAAAACAACTCCTATTAAGATAATGTCAACGCAACTGCGAAACTGCGAATCAACGAATCAACGAATCAACGAAACTGCGAATCAACGAATCAAAACCTGTGTATCTATTTGCCCATTCGTCTATTCGCCTATTCGTCTATTCGCCTATTCGCCTATTTTTATACTCAGGATTCACCAAATGTATGGGGTCTTCTCCTGTCAACACCCGCCGTACTTCCCACGCGGCTTTTTGGGGCAATTCAATCAATGACTCCGTCGAATAAAAGGCCGCATGAGGGGTATGAATCACCTGATCCAATTGAATCAAACGATCTGCCACCTTGGGGGGTTCTTGGCATCTGACATCCAATGCGGCCCCCGCAATCAAACCACCTTCCAAAGCCGATAAGAGTGCCGCTTCATCAACCACATCACCGCGAGACGTATTGATTAAAAACGCCGTGTTTTTCATCTTTTCAAAAACATGGGTATCCATCATGCCCCGCGTTTCATCTGTGGAGGGACAATGAATTGACACATAATCTGACGTTGTTAAAAGTGTATCCAAATCCACCGCTTCAACGCCAAATGCCTGGGCTTTCTCAACCGTCAAAGACCGCGAATAGGCCACCACCTCCAAACCAAATGCTTTGGCACGTGGCACAACTTCTTGGGCAATTTGACCAAATCCAATCAAACCCAGCCGTTGCCCAGTTAATCGACGCAGTGGCAAACCTGCCTGAATATTCCAAGTGCCACTGCGTATCAGCCGATCAAACCGCGTCACCTTATGCGACAGCGACAGCAACAAAGCCATTGTATGTTCTGCCACATCTATAAAACAATAATCGGGCACATTGGCAACTGGAATACCTTTTTGAGTCGCAAAAGACAAATCAATATTGTCTAAACCAACCCCATAACGAACAATCACCTTTAATTGAGGCAACGCCGATTCAATCACTTTCTGTGTTGTTTTGGCCCAACATGTTAAAATGGCATCACACCCATGAGCCAAATCGACCAATGTCTTTTCGTCTCCATTGGGTGCAACCACCAATTCGGCATCAATCTCAGATAGTATTTTTTTTTCGACATCCAACGTGGGCCAAACATAATCGGTTACCAAAACGTTCACGCCTTTGCGCCTCCCGATGGCTTCATCTGCTTAACAAATTGGTCAAATGAAGCTTCCCATTTTGTCACCGTTGCTTCTGGACCCACCAGTTTAAAATAAAATGCCCCATTGGGTGTCTCTACAATAGCCGCCAACATCCGTTGCCCATCTTGAGGTGTTTGTGCGCCACCCATAGGCCGTTGCATCCCAACAAACGTGCCACGAATATCCACAACCGTAACAGGCATCTCCGAAACTGTTAGCTGTTTGGTCGTTCCACCATCCGACTCAGAAAACTGTCCAACCCAGCGTGCAATATTGGCCTCTACGCCACCCGCGCCACCTGTGCCGAAATACGTCACAACCAATTCGGCATCTCCCACCTCACCAGGTAATTTATATTGTGCTTTGCGCATCGCATTCGATGGGGCTTCCGTCACCCATCCCGTGGGCACTGTTACAGCCACGCCACCCAAGTCTTGCACCACCCCACCCGACATGGGCGCACTTTTCTCTGCCTCATTGCCACCACACCCCAAACCCAATCCCAAAACAAAAACCAACAACCATTTTTTGTACATAATATCCTCTCTTTTGTTTGAACCACACCAATGAGTAAACACCCAACGTCCACGTTCACACCTTATGTATTACTTTTGACAAAACCGACACACCACATCATATAAAACTTGTGTGGCAAACACCAAGTTTTCCACCGACGTGCGTTCATCGTGC
Organism: Candidatus Latescibacterota bacterium; assembly: GCA_038279365.1. Taxonomy (GTDB): domain Bacteria; phylum Latescibacterota; class UBA2968; order UBA2968; family UBA2968; genus JABIFK01. The sequence continues at coordinate 39,717 of JAYODI010000050.1, forward strand.
CCATGAATCAACTCGGCCTCTGTTTGCCCAGGCACTTGGCGATATGGCATAAATCCATACACCTGCGTATCAGGCTTGCGTGGGCAAATGTGTTTGGCATCTGTTCCTCCCGTCATAATAGACGGCACCACCAATGCTTCTGGCTCATAGTCAGCCATGACAGACACAATCGTCTGATAAAGCGGTGATTCAATTTCCATTTCCAACGGCGGGGTATATTGATCCACGACAATATCAATGTCGTCGCCTACCACGCGTCGAATATCAGCCAAAAACATCTCATCTGTTTGCCCAGGCACCAATCGACCATCAATCCAAGCCGTAGCCTCTGCTGGAATCACATTGATTTTCGTACCAGCAGACAGCATTGTTGGCGATGTGGTATTGCACAACAATGCCCCCAGTTCAGCCCGTGTAGAAGCTACAAAAGGCAATTGACTTAAAACGGCTTTTGCCTGCAAGGGGTCCGACATTTTACGCAACAGAACGGCTGTTTCACCTTCTTGAGTATCGGCAATGGCATCAAAAAATGCCTTCAACGTAGGCGACACATGCACGGGCCAATCGGCTTGCCCAATTGCATCCAACGCCCGCCCCAACTTCACAATGGCATTATTGTGATGCGGAATAGATGCATGCCCGGGGTCTCCTTTGGCAACCAAACGAAATCGAAAAATACCCTTTTGCCCCGTTTGACACGTATAAAACCGTTTGCCATTCACATAAAAATCAGCCCCCCCACCTTCGGTAATCACATATCTTGCATCCACCTGTTCAGGGTGGTTTTCAATTAACCACCCAATGCCATGATTGCCTTTGCCGGCTTCTTCATCGGCGGTTGCGGCATAAATCACATCTCGGTTTAATTGAATACCTTCCCGCTTCAACAACAAAAACACCATCAACTCCACTGCCACCATATTTTTCATATCCAATGCGCCACGTCCCCACACACATCCATCGTGCAAATCACCACCAAATGGATCACGCGACCACTTATTGGGCTCTGCTGCCACCACATCGGTATGCCCCAACAACATCAACGTGGGTTCATCTCCCCCTCGTAGCGTTGCGGTCACATTCCCTCGCCCTTTCTCTGACGCTGTTACAGAAGCATCCAAACCTTCGCGTTTTAAAATATCGGCAATATAGTTTGCACACAAAATTTCATTGCCCGGAGGATTGGTTGTATCAAACCGAAGCAAATCCTGTAAATATCCAGTTACTTCCTTTTCAACCGCATTCCAATCAATACCCATGTCACCCTCATCATCCGTTTAAGCCACGCTATTTACAACCCATTATAGTGCCAATGAATCAGCCGTCCACTCATTCAATGGTGTAAATTGCATCGTATCCAATTCAAACCCATATCCAAACGGCGCATCCACAACGGTCGAAATATCCAACAAACCGTCAACAACATTCAAAACAGGAAAACCTGCTCGACCATTGACATACAAACCCCCATGAACATCCAAAACCTGTTGTTGAATCGGCTGTGAATACATGCTTAATCCAGCAAAATAATGATGTCCATTGCGCTCAGAATGCGTCACCCCTAAACAGGCCAGCACAGCCAAATCTTGCAACAAGGCCACAGGCCCCACATTGGCCAAATCTTCACTGCTTAAAATATAAGTGCCTCCAGGGTCTTGCCGTTTACGATGCGCCATCAAACACGCATTGGCAATCCCTTTAAAAACACCCTTACAATTTTTGTGACTGGTTCCCACATAACCGCTGTCCAACGCCAGCATGGCGCTGTGTAACTCACCATCCGATTCATCAATAATCATCGGCGGGCGATCCGTCCACTCCAACAGCACGTCTTTTACTTGTGCACTTAAGGCCACATCGCGCCGAAAAGGTTGTTCTACAAAAATGAGCCCTTTCATAAAAGACTTCAAGCGAACATCGCCATAAATGGCGTTCCACAAAGAACGAAAAGGGGCCACTTCGGTATATTGTTCATTGCCATCTAAAGTAAATTGACACGTTTCTTGACCAGCCATTAACCATGCAATTTGTTTCAATCGACTCAAATCTCGCTCGGCATCACCACAAAGCTTGATCTTTAAATGTGTTAAGCCATAAGCTTCAATATTGGCCGCCAAAGAGTGAGGCAAACCATCATCAATCCGATCGGCCTCATCGATCTCAGCATCGGTCAATGGATCGGCAAGGCCCACGGTATGCCGCACCAAAATTGCAGATAACGGTTCAGAGGGTAAAAAATCAGATGGATTTTTATTTTTTAATTCACTGTGAATATCACCCAACCAGATCCCCAACGCATTGTTTTGTAGCGCTTCGGCAAACGTCACACCTTTTGCCCGACAAAATGCATCGATCACAGCCCGCTCAACCAAGCTCACACCAAACGCCCACAACAGCGGTGGATAAGCCGTCGATTTGGCCCACTCGGCCTGAGCCTTATAGAGCCGATCCCACAAATCAAACACGGTTGTGGCCTCTCCCATGCCTTCAACGTGTCTACACGCATGCCAAATGACCGCCAACATTTCCTCTAAATCTTCAGTAAACGGCGCAGTTGGATTTTTTGTAAACCACTTGGGTGGTAACCCATCAGCTGCCAAACCAATCTCAGATTTTCCATCTATATTCACCGTCACACGCACAAACAGATGGGGCAATGCCACCAAGGATGCAATGCCATACTTAAATGGAAAACGTGTATGCATATTTAAAACATGTAAATCAACCTTTTTAACCGAAATAGCCATCTATATTCCTCAAAATATATGACAAGGTTCATAAACCCAATCACCACCATTGGATTCAACAAGGAGATCATAAAAAAATGACTTCAATAATTACTCGACCAAACGCGCAGGAATCATGCAGATCGAAAAATGACTTCGGTAACCACCCAATCAATCGCACCGGAATAAATTCCAGTGCTAAGGTAAGGAAAGTCCCTCGGACTCAAGATCAAAAGCCCATCAAACCATTGTTGGTTTATTGAAACATTTTCCAAAATAGCCACGCAAAATTCAATCTCGCAGTCATTTTGAATCTGTGTCTCATTTTATGGCTTCAAAAATTCTTCAGGCTTTAACACACCATGGGTAAATCGTGTTTTTAAAATCACACCCCGATACCAATACACCTCATTCATACGCACACCCAACGACGTACGTCCAGGTTCTTGCACAACCCAATCAATAGGTGTAGACAATTCTTTTTGTCCATTCACATAATGCGTAAACGTCTTGCCATCCATCACAATGGCCGCATGTTGCCACGGGCCAAGCGGATGCACAAAATCTTTTGCAAGTTGGGTATGATTGTTGTCACCCGACTGAATAAACGTATCCAAAAACCACTTGTCATCATCGACCAAACGGGTTTCAAACATCACGCGCCGACTCGTATTGGCTTCTTGCATCATAAAAAACCGCTGTTCTCGCAAACCATTTGGGTACGGCTGAAAAATGACTTCTACCGTAAATTTTTCCAAACCCGCCAATGGGTGAACATCCAAAAAGATCCCATCATCCACCCCGTCAAATTCCAAAGCCTTGCCTTTGCTTGTTTCAATCACCTTAGGTGCGCCCTTCACCGTCACTTTATGCCCACCAATGGTTTCCAAATTGTCTAAGTTCCACACCACTTGTTTCACCTGTTTCTCCTCTGCCATAACGTGTCCTGTTAACATCAAACATACCAACCATGTCAAATATCTCATCTAAATCTCCCCAATATTTAAGAAGTAGTGAAACGGCAAACACTAAGAAGCAGTGAAACGGCAAACGTGAAACGGCAAATGTAAAACCTTTAAAACCAATTTTTAAAAAAACCAAACATATCACGTAATCAAATAACTCCGTTGATTCGTTTGCCCTTTGCCGTTTGCCGTTTGCCGTTTGCCGTTTGCCGTTTGCCGTTTGCC
>JAYODI010000051.1:0-43482 GCA_038279365.1 Candidatus Latescibacterota bacterium
TCAAAAAATGGTCGGCACCCATTTTTCGAAACATATCCACAGCCTGCCCAACCTGTGCTTCTGCAATTTCTTGATTGCCCCTTTGGAAATAAAAATTTCCAGATTCAAATAAAGCTAAGGCAAAATGAAAGCCTTTAACTTTCTGCAATACAGTCCTACATTTTTCAAAATAACCTTCAGCCTTCACTACATCACCCATTTTAGCATAAACTTTACCCAATACACAATAAACTTGACTCTGACGTGTAAGATTTGGACTGTTGATATTTTCAGCATAAAGTGCATATGCTAAAGCTTTCTCCTGATCACCTAACTTAAGATACAATTCCGATAATCGCACATATGCTTGACAAAGCTTATGGTTATCTTTGGACAATTTAAATGGTTCGACTACTTTGAGATAACACGATTCAGCTTGATCAAGTTTATCTTGTTCAAAAAATATATAACCTAAATCAATGGTTTCATACATTTCGTATTTTAAAAGTCCAACCATTCTTGCTTTGTTTATAATTTGTTTACTATATTTTTCGGCCTGCAGGAACCTTCCACGATAAGTATAAATTTCACGTAATGCAGACTGGCATCCAATAGTATAACGTCTATCTTTATGCAGTGTTTCAAATTCTCTAAGTGCTGTTTGAAAAGCAGCTTCGGCCACTCGAAATCGGCTGTTTGTTAAATGATCATGCCCCAATACATAATACCCGAATGTCTTATAAAATGGTTCTATAGAATTTTGACACATACCAACTATGATTTCACTGCACTTTGTAGCCTCACTATACTGTCCCGTTGCCCAATATAGCTGACTAAGAGATATATACAATGGTACGAGAGCATTATCACATTGAGGTTCGATAATTTTTTCTATCGCACCTTTTATTAAATTTTCAACTCCATCAAATCGACCTTCGGCAATAAGCTGAATAGAATAAACACCAACCAATCGACCATAATAATAAGGGGGTAAGTTTTGTAGATCCAACATTTCGTTTATAATCTTTTTAAGATTTTCCCAATCTCTCGTCCATCTTATCGCATCAACATAGCTACACAACACATTTAAATAAATCTCAGAGGTTGGTTCATATACTTTGCTTAGTATATCAAGAACTTGTTTGTATATTTTTTGAGCGTCTATAAATGAGTAAGCTATACAAGCCATATCTCCTGCTTGCACTAAAAAAGGCCAAGCTTCTTTTTCACACCCCGCCTGTAAAAAATGGTAAGCAATTTCACTGGCTATCTGATATTTTTTGTCTAAACTTTCTAACATCTGAGCTAATTTTAAATGCAACGCCTCTTTTTCCTGGAGATGCAAATGCTGATAAATTGTTTGCGCAATAAGGTTGTGAAAAACAGAGTATTGATCCTCCGTGTTCTTTTTCAAAAAATGATAATACACCAACCGTTCAAGCTGTTCATATAATTCTGCACTACTGGTATATAAGACTGAAGCCATCAAATCAAACCCAAATGGGCGATTGATAACTGTCGCATAATACAAAACCTGCCGTTCAGACTCTGATAACAATTCTACTCGTAGAGATATCGCCATTGAAACCTCGGCAGGCAATGCCTCCGAGTGGGCTTCATAAACCCACATATTTTTTTCCCACGCAATGGCCTTGTTTGAAAACAATGCTTTGGCAATCTCAAGTACCACAAAAGGATTGCCTCCCGACAGCTCAAAAATCTCATCACAGAATGTTTGAGGTATATCTGCCGTATTAAACATAGAGTTTAAAAGCTCTTGAGTCCCTTCACTTCCTAAGGGGTCCAAAACAATATGTTTAGGGTGAGATAACCATTTAGGTTCTACGTCATCCTGGGGTCTTTGTGCCAAACACAAAAAAACAGGCAACATATCCAAACGATCACACAAAAAATCAATAAAACTATTTGTAGCTTGATCAGCCCATTGCATATCGTCAAGACAAAGCATCAATGGTGTACGATGCGATAGGTCTTTCAATAGCTGCAACAGTGCAATAAACAAATCTTCTTGATTTAAAGCCTGATAAACGATTCTCTTCGAAATTTGCGATATATCACCCAATTCGGGAAACAGGCGAACCAATTCATTGCGATATTCATCTCGCACCCACGCATTTAAACCACCCATTTTTTGCTCAACCGAGCGAATACAGTCTATAATCGGCTGAAACGGTGCCGTTCGATCAATAAAACACGTGCCTTGCATAATCTGCATACCACGCAAGTGTGCATCTGCTTTCAGTTCTTCCAAAAACCGCGTCTTACCTATCCCTGCAGGTCCCGACACACACAAAGCGCGTCCTTTACCAGCTTGGACATCGGCCAGTAATCCACGTGCTTGCCCCACCTCCTGAGACCGCCCCAAAAAGCGAGGGTGTTGTAGTAACAAGGGTGGTTCAGGTTCAGAAATACCTCTTCCAGCATACGATTTTGAAGGTACCAAATCGGCAAGCAAGTCATTGGCCAAGCGGTAGCGTCGTTCGGGTTCTTTTTCGAGTAGTTTCAACACCACCAATTGCAAATCGTGTGGCACATCCAAGTTATAAACACGCGGTGGCACAGGAATTTCATTTAAGTGTTTCAGCACCACTGCCGAAGAGTTTTTCCCCAAAAAGGGTTTTTGCCCTGTCAATACCTCATACAGCACAACGCCAAGCGTATACAGATCCGATCGATGATCCACATGCACCCCCCGAATTTGTTCGGGCGACATATAGTGCACCGTGCCTAACATCGTACCTTCTTCGGTCAATGGGCTGATGTCATCCCCTCGAAATTTTACCATTCCCAAATCGAGAATTTTGACATGAGGACCATTTTGATCCGACTGCAAAAATATATTGGCAGGCTTTAAATCGCGGTGAACCAACCCATTGGCATGAATACAAGCCAATGCTTCACATATTTGAATCAAAATTTCCCGAAACACATCACTGCCATTTTGCAACACCCGATATAAACCTGTGTCAGGTGCCTTTAAAGCCTCTTCAAGCGTCACACCTTGTAAATACTCCATCGTGAAAAAACACGCAGTACCATCCGTACCCGTGTCTTTTACTTTTACAATATGGGGGTGATCCAACCGAGACAAATGCTGAAACTCGCGCTGAAAACGACGCGTATCTAATGGACGACTTTCGTCACCCACCAAATATTTAAGGGCAAGCATTTCACCTGTATCAAGGTCTTTCACCTTAAACACAGAACCAAAACCACCACGCCCCAATGGTTCAAGCACCTCATATCGATTTGCAATCACTCTAAAAGTATTCATGGGCCATTCAACAAAATAATAGTGGAGGGTTAGCACCATAACATCAGGCATTGCCATGAAGTATAGAGTGCAGGCTTACCGATGTCAACCTATACAAAACAAACCAATACAAGATAATCACAAAAATAAACGTATCGACCTACTTAAGATTATAAACAATGTAATTATGCGCTATATGATTGACAAATCATTATTTAAGCAGTATCATTTCAGTCACAATCCAAGATCGTTTAACATTGTCACATAATTAACTCCCCCAATAAATATGACAATACAATCAAAACGTTCAGAATTTGACGACCAGCCACACAGGTATTGGGTCACGCAAACCCTCGAAGTCTCAAACGATGTTGCTACCCTTGTGGATATGGACGGCAGAATCAGATATGCCAACCCCATTGCAGGTGAAGTCATGGGATGCCGGCCCGACGAAATGACGGGTCGTTTTTTGTGGGATATTCTCGACAATGCAGGTCACGTGGCCCACATCATGGAAACCACTTTAGAATATGGGCAATGGCGCGGTGAAGTGGCATTGAAACACCCTCAAGAACCCGTTCCGCTCAGTTGGCACAGCACCGTCATACAATCCCGCTCGGGCAAACTGTTAGGCACAGCGCATGTTGGTGGCAAACGCATCTCTCAAAAAGAGCTATTAGATAGATTGGCCAGCACAGAACGCCAACGCCTGTTAGGTGAACTCACTGCAGGTGTGGTTCACAGCCTCAACCAAGTCTTCACAGCCATTCACGGTTATGCATCGCTCATGCAACTTGAGACGCTTCCGGCCAATATAAAAAACAACCTCGAATCCCTGCTCAATGCCACTGAAAATGGCATCGCCTTTGTACGACGCATTCAAGGCGACCGATCTGCACAAAAACAAAGTGGTATTGACCTCAATGAAGTCGTCAACACGTGTGTCAAAACAACCCAACCCAAGTGGAAAGATGTTTTTCTCAAAAGAGGGTGCTCCGTTGACCTCCAATTAGACCTTCAGGCAAATCAAAATGTCATAGGTTCTGCATCATTTTTAGATGAAGTACTCATGAATTTGATATTTAATGCCGCAGATGCCATGCCCAATGGAGGTACACTTTCCATTTCTACCTATGACGACAAAAACTGGGGCTATGTTTCAATTTCAGACACGGGTGTTGGTATGGATCAAGAAACGTTGAACCGTATTGGAGAATTGTTTTTTACAACCAAAGATGGCGGTCATGGCATTGGGTTGGCCACGTGTTATCATCTCATCAACCAAATGACTGGGCAAATACAGGTTGAAAGTACAGTCGGTGAAGGCACCACATTTACCATTCAAATCCCCATCGAACCCGTTTCCGATCTTCCATCCACATAGATTGTCTATAAGAACATCAACGATCACAACATGAAAAACGGCCATCCCATATACATGGGATGGCCGTTTTATTAAAACAATATCAAAAAATACATGCAGCAGTTTATCCAGAGTGGTGTGGCAATATCTCCGTTAATCTTACACCAAAATTTTCTGCCACAGTAACCACTTCGCCTTGTGCAAACGGTTTGCCATTGATATACACATCCACCGCTTCGCCAGACACTTTATCCAACTCTATCAAAGACCCTTCAGACCATTCAAGCAAGTTATCAATAGATGTTTCCGTGCGCCCCAGCTCTATAATAATAGATAAACTCACACCCAATAGCCGATGAATGTTTTGCGGATTAATTTTGGTGTTGGGCAACAGGGTTTGTGCCGTTGTCAGCGCGGTTTGCGCTTCGGCAGGTGATGATGCACTGGTTTCTGCCATCATCGCCTGAAGCATTTCCGCCTCTAAATCGCCATCACCATCACTATTACCACCGCCAGCTTCAGCCTGCATAGCAGCAAGCATTTCCGCTTCAAAGTCGTTTTCGCCTTTTCCCTCGGTCTCGCCTCCCCCACCCAGCTCTTCCTCCATCATGCGAAGCATTTCATCTTCAACATTTGTATCATCATTCTCTTCAGCCATATCACACTCTTCTCTATGTGAATAACACGATCACTCTATCTCACGTCCCTTAATCTGGATGTCTTTGCTTTCTACAGCTTCATAAATTTGTTTGGGAGGTGCATGAAGTTCTTTGTTGTACAAAATGTGAATTTCTACCCGCCGATTTTTAGCCATATTTTGTTCTGAGTTATTGGGTACGATCCATCGATACTCACTATATCCCGTAAAAGAAATGCGATCAGGTGCAATGCCCGAACGATCCATAAAATAACGTGCAACTTGCAATGCACGCATGCCCGACAACTCCCAATTCGAAGCATACTGCAATGTATTAATAGGGCGATTGTCAGTATGGCCTTGTACATTAATGGGGTTAGACAAGGGTTTCAATACGCTCCCCAATTTGTCTAAAAATGATTTTGCACTCTCTTTAAGTTCTGTATCGGCAGTGGTAAAAAACAATTTGTCTGCGATGCGAATCACAAGCCCAGTCGTGGTTTCTTCAAGCTTTACATCACCTTGTAAACCCGCTTCTTCTATCGCCGTTTCAAGTTCTTGCCCTGCTTTGGTGAGCACCTCTGCCTGTTGCAAATTTCCTTCCGACTTGGGCATCGATTGGCGAATGGGCAAACTCAACTGTGGTTCACCACTGAGCACGCCCAACGCACCTTGCAAGGCTCCCATCGCCTGTTGAAATTCCACCACTTCCATGGTTGCAAAAGACAGCAAGAGCACAAAAAAAGTCAATAAAAGTGACATGAGGTCACCAAAAGTCGCCAGCCAGCCAGGCAAACCTTCGGGACATTCATCATCTTTAATCATGCGGCCCATAAACTATCCTTCGTGTTAGGCAATAACCCAATATGCCCGTTTCTCTTCATTATTCAGGTCTTCTTCTTCGCCGTGTGTTCTGTTTAATAATAGGTGACCCATCTTCACGCGAGGCACCCATTTGAGCACCCTTAAATGCTTCTGCCAAAATTTCCAAATTGCCATCTTCTTCACCCGCATATAAAATCAAAATTTCTACCCGACGATTTGTGCGGCGGCCTTCTGGGGTTGCATTGGTAGCAATAGGGCGATATTCGCCATACCCTTCAGCCGCCAAGCGGGTGGGCATCACCAGTGTTTCTGTAATTAAAAAACGCACCACATTCACCGCACGCTGATAAGACAATTCCCAGTTGGTCGGATATTCAGCACTGGGGTTGGCAATAGGCACATTGTCTGTATGCCCTTGTACCACCACTTGATTGGGCAATTCACGCAACAAATTACCCAAATCCATCAACACATTGCTCACCTCTGGTTTGAGTTCTGCACCGCCCACATCGTATAAAACCGGCGCTTGAATGCGAATGACCAACCCAGAAGATGTGCCCAAAAGCGAAACATCACCTTCCAAACCTTCTTCCGACAATGTTTTTTCCAAATTTTCTGCCGACTTACGAATGTTTTGCGATTGCCGAATGCTGCCACGCACCATAGGCAAGGTCACCCGAATCGGTTGTGACATTTCAGGCTTCGACTCAAATACGCCCAACGAAGCTTTTAATGAACCCATCGCATTTTTAAACTTAATTTCCTCAGTTGAAGAAAAGGAAAGCAACAACACAAAAAAGGTCAGCAACAACGACATCAAATCGCCAAATGTTGCCAACCACCCAGGCAATCCTTCTGGGCAATCATCTTCATTAATCATCTTTGCCATAAAATCAACTCTTTTTAGGCTTTAGTTATTCGCCACCTTCTTCATCAGCCACTTGGCGCAACTTGGGTGCAATAAAGGTATTGAGCTTTTGCTCCACAATACGCGGGTTGTCACCCGACTGAATAGACATAATGCCTTCCATAATCATGCGTTTTGACAATATCTCTTCTGCCGAACGGATACCCAACTTACCAGCCATAGGAATAAAAATGAGGTTGGCAATCACAGCACCATAAAATGTTGTAATCAAAGCAGTTGCCATACCAGGGCCAATGGCTGATGGATCATCTAAGTTCTGCAACATGTTCACAAGACCTACCAAAGTACCAATCATCCCAAAAGCAGGCCCTGCTTGTCCCATGTAGTTAAAAATACTGGCACCTGCTTTATGGCGCTCTTCAATAAATGCAAGTTCGGTCTCAAGAATGGTCTGAATCAACTCGGGTTCGGTGCCATCTACGGCCAAGCGAATGCCCGTCCCCATAAAAGGATCTTCGACCTCACTGGCAGCTTGCTCAAGTGCCAAAATACCTTCACGCCGAGCGGTTTCGGCAAAACCAACTATTTTTTCAATCAACTCAGTTGGCGGCAAACTCTTATACATAAATGTTTTGAGCCCCACACTAACCATGCCCACAACGGTTTGCAAGGGGTGGTTGACCAATGTACCTGCAAGCGTTCCGCCCACAGTAATCAACAACGATGGCGTATCGATAAAGCTACTTAATACACCACCATTCAAAATCCCCATGATGATAAGTGTAAAACCCGCAATCAAACCAACTATGGTGGTAATATCCATAACGACAACATCCTTTTAAATCACCTTGGGTCTGTACTCACAGGCGAGAACGTTCCGTAGGTCCTTGTTGCATAAAACTGCGTTTATATGCCACAACCATTTCAATCACATCATCAACCGTTTCGCGAACCACAACTTTGCGCCCTGTTGTTAATGTAACAATGGTATCAGGCGTGGCTTCGATAAATTCGATGAGTTCGCCATTGACAACCAAAATCGTATTATTTAAACGTGTTAATTTAACCATAAATTTTCTTGGTTATAAGACGGCATACTTAAGAAATCATTTGTTTGGCCAAACTCTAAATCGAAAATGTAAGACAATTCGCCCGATTGTTCCACCTATAAATATATACAAACCAAAAACCAAAGACCATTGCCAACAGACCATAACCTGCCATAAAACACCCAAACAGAACCCATCAAAACAAAAAATTGTGGTGGCGAACCCATCATCAGGCCCACCACCACAATTACTAAAGCCTATTGTTTCAAGTTTACTGTTTCTGCCAAAATCTGATCAGTGGTCGTCACAATACGTGCATTGGCTTGAAAACCACGTTGTGAAGTAATCAATTCCGTAAACTCTTGCGCCAAGTCCACATTTGATAATTCCAATGATTCGGCAACAATAACCGACTCAATGGTTTGACCAGCAATTTCAATCAAAGGATTTCCCGTATTTTCCGTTTCAGAAAATAGGTTGCCACCCAAACGGCGCAAACCACCTTCATTTTTAAAATTGGCCAAGTTAATACGTGCCATATTCAACGTTTCACCATTGGTAAAGCGACCCTCAATCACACCATCTGTACGAATAAACACGTTATCCAAGCGACCAGAGGCACGACCGTTTTGATCTACCACATCAGCCGTTGAAGGCGCAGAGAATTGTGTCAAACCGTTAATACCCCGTTCGGGTCTGGACAAACCTGAAAAATCCATTCTTAAACCCTGCACATCACCATCTGGATTAAATTCGAGCAATGTCCCATCACCTTCAGTAGGTGTAAAAGAACGGATCGTTCCATCTTCGTCAAAAACAACGATTCCCGATCCAGCAGCTGTTGGAATCTGGTTGTCAATGGTCAGGCTATATGCCCACTTATTTGCAACCGGCGATTCTGACAAGGTAATATTCATCACATGTTTACGACCTTGAGAATCGAAAATGGTCGTACTAATTTTATGTGTCTGCAAAGAATCTGCCCCCACCAAACCACTCCCCGTGGCATCATCTTCGAGGGAAACATTAATGGTAAATCCACTAACAGATGCACCTGCACTGTCTATCAACTTAATCTTACCCGTTAAATCCACACCACCAGTTACATTATCACCAAATGCATTGGCTACCGTGTCGGTAAAATCTTGCAAGGTTGAACCCGCAGCAGCCGTAAAAGTACCATTATAGGCAGTACCATCAGCACGGGTACCCGAAAACCTTAAAACATCGCCCACTTGTAAGGAAGAACCCACTTGGGACAAGGCATTGAGTTCTATTGCACCTGTCGCCACCGCACTGGCAGTACCTGTTGTACCAAAGCCCAATGTAGCCAAAGCTGTTCCAGCACCCACATCAACAGCATTCAGTTGCACACTGGGACCACCAAATGCTGTTCGAAACTCAACCGTACCAGCAGCGGCAGGGTTTTCTTGCGCAATCACTTTTCCTGCCAAACGGTCATTACCCGCAATGGCAGCATTTAAACCGTCTACATATTGTTGTGTCGTTTGATAGTTGGCGGCTGGCAACGTGATAATACCACCCGTAATTCCATCAGGCGTGGTAATATTTAATTCGATCTGTTGAGCCGTAATCACGCCCGGTGCTGCCCCCCCAGCAATGGTCGAAGCTGTGGCAAACTCCGTTCCCGTATCCAAAGAGGAAACTGGACCAGGATCAATATTGCCCGAAAGATTCACACGTGTAGTAGCCACACCAGGAATTTCTTGATTCAAATCCAGTTGCAAATTTTGCAAACCCGTTGTCGCACCAAATGAACCCTCATTATTGGCCAAGTTACCTTGCACCACCAAACCGTTTGATGGGTTGATCAATTGACCCAAAGCATCAAAAGCAAATCCACCATCACGTGTATAAAACCGATTAAGCCCATCGCTCAAAATGAAAAATCCATCTCCATCAATGGCCAAGTCCGTTCCACGACCCGTGCTCTGCAAACTACCTTGTGTAAACGTTGTATCAATACTTTTGAGCCGAACACCCGTACCTGCTTGTGATGGGTTTGTTCCCGAAACACCACCTTCTGGTCCCGTAGCTTCTTTAAGCGTTTGTGCAAGCTGATCTTCAAAACTTGCACGACGCGCTTTAAATCCATTGGTGTTAATATTTGCGATATTGTCAGCAACCACATTCGTGCGCGTTTGATGCGCTTGGATACCTGACAAACCTGTAAACAAAGAGTTGAGAGCCATTGTTGGCGCCTCCATAAGCTGTCCGTTGCGTCAGTCGGTCGGCAACGGTGGGGCTTCCTTCACAGGTCCAGCCCCGGGGTGGTAAAATTGAGACGTCTCATTCCTTCCCTGGTTTGAAAACATCCACAACAATTTATGTTTTTAACTTTTCCTTTTGCTACTTTGCAATCACAGCACTGTCAATATTGGTAAACACATTGTCGTTCAAACGCTCACCATCTACTGCCGTAATCACCGTGCGATTTGCCACACTAACCACAAGTGCCAAATCATCGCCACTTGCAGCACCAGGCATCAACACCAGTGCATCACGTGCTCCTTTATCTGCAGCACGGTTTACTGCATCATTTAACTTTTCAAGTGATTCTGCAGAAAGTTGTATGTCGCGATCATTCAGACGGTTTTGAGCATGTGCCGAAAAATGTAATTTTTGATTCTTCTGCAAATGTTGCAGAATATCAGTAAACGATGCAGATCCTTTTGGCGGAATGGGCGTTTGGCGTCCCAAACTGGGGTCAATAGGAAGTCCGCCCGTATTTTGAATGCGTTCCATCGACTTACTCCGTTTGAGAAATACGTGCCACACCCGACAGCGGTGCCTCACCACCATCAAGGATCATGATTGGTTTGCCCTCTGCATACCGAACACCTGTTACCTTACCTTGTATTTGTGCCTGAATCGTGACAGCATTGCCTTCACCATTTACGGCCTTAGGCACAAAATAATATGTGCCAGCAGACAAATTTTGCCCCGAATCATTCTTGCCATCCCAAGCCAAGCTGTTATTACCTTCTTCTGGCGAATGATCAACAATGGTGCGAACCACATTGCCCTCATCATCAAAAATTTCAAGATCAACACGATTCGCAGGGCCACCCAAATTATATCCAAGTGGCACATTGCCTTTCCCGGTATACGACAAGGTATCGGTAGGCACTTCAACAGATTTCCCAATGAGAGAAACAGCCGTATTGCTTTCAACCGCCAGCATAACGCCGCCCAAAGCTTCCGTATCTTCTTTTCCAGAAACAGCTTCATTGATAGACGTCAGTTGCTCCAAAGAACTAAATTGTGACAGCTGTGCCACAAAATCTTCGTTCTTAACCGGCTCCATAGGATCTTGGTTTTGAAGCTGAACAGTAAGCAATCGCAAAAAAGCATCGCGTCCTAAATCTTCCTTTTGAACACTTTCTGTAATGGTTGCCGTTTGTTGTGGCGTTGAAGCAATATCAGAAATATTCATTTTTCCCACCTCCTTTCAATCTATGATTCAGCAATTTTTTTCCATCTTCCCTGAAGGTACAGCTCTTCTTCCCTGATTCTAAAACCAATTGCTGTGTAACGCCTCATCCCTGAGAAAAATGATCTATCCCTGATAAATTACGTTTACGTTGAAAACGAACAAGAGACTTCCTTATCTCCTGTTTTCACCTGTCTTTTTAAGATTAGGCCATAAAATCAACTTGCCCATCAGATGTTTGTCTTTGCCGCTTTTCAGCCTGATCCCATCGCGACTCAGAACGTGGTTGTTGACGTTGTTCACGGTTTTGAGAGCGATCTTCTAGACCTTCACGGAAGGCTTCACGATCTGCTTGATTACCACGGTCATTCACTGATACATCAATATTTTCAATCTGAATACCTTGCCCAGCCAAAGCATCACGCAAAGTGCTCAAATGACGTTGAACAATTTCTTGTACTTTCTGGTTCTCAACAACAATTTCGCCCGAAACCTTCTGATCATGGCTCGACAAACGAATGGTCACTTCCCCCAACTCTTGCGGGTCAATACGCATCGTTACTTCTGTGTTACCAGCACGCATCATCACACGCGCATTGCGAACAACCTGCTCGCCCACACCGTAGTGACGGTCAATCTGCTCAGATGGCATGGTATCCAACTGACCTCTTGCAACTTCTGTGCCAGTGCCTTCGCGATGAACCATATCAATTCGCATTTCAGGATGTTCTGGCATACGTTCTATATTTTGTAATTCTGTGTCAACACGCTGTTCGATGTTGGGCAAGGCCATTTCTGGTTCAACAACACCACCAAATGCAACAGAAGCGGTATTGTCAGAGGAGTTACTTGGCGCAACAACGGGTTGATGCGGTGCGTTGTGTTGTTCTCGACCGGCACCATCATTTGTCTGAGAATCTGAAGAAATAATTGTAGAATTTTCCAAGCCTTCGGAAAATGTTTCAACATCTCGATCCAATTCATCCACAGAACGTTGTGCCTCATCATCAACCGCAGGAGCCTGTATGGGATGTGGCAAAACAGAATCTTGGGCAACTGGTTGTTGAGATTGTGTCACAACAGGTTGCTGCAAGTCAACTTTTTCTGAAACAACTTTGTGAGAAACTGTTTCTAACGGTTGTGAAAAGACCAAACGTGAAGTCTGTTTTGTTTCCGCAGGTTGAATCTCTTTGTTTGTAATCACATTTTCTGGCATGGCAACAGAGGGTGCTTGCTCAGACACCACAGACCGTTCCGTTGTCGTTTCCTCAGGCATCATAGGCACCTGAGAAATCCCATTCTCCACAGTTTCTATGGGGGTTTGTGGCAAAACAACGGGATTTATATCTGTACCATTTTGCATTTCAGATGACGTCATTTGCTGAGAGGTATGCAGTGCGGAAGGCAATGGTAATGTTTGCTTGTTTTGAACTTCATCAACAATTGGTGACTGAGGTAATACAACCGATTCATTTTGCATCTCAGAAAAACGACGTTGTTGTAGATCACCATTTTGCCCAATCGAAGACATCAACCCACGTTGGGGAGATGATGGCATTTTCACCTGTGGTTGGGCCAAACCATTTTGCTCGAACGACTGCGATGGGGTTCCGATGGCCCCTCTTTCTGAGACCAATGGACGAACGTTTTCTTGAGAACGAGCACTACTCAAGACTGCCGATTCTGATACAGACTCACGGGACACACGATTAGGCTGTGCACCCAACAACTCTTGTTCTGACGAACGTGGCACTTCTTGAGAACGAGCACTACTCAAGACTGCCGATTCTGATACAGACTCACGGGACACACGATTAGGCTGTGCACCTAATTCTGCTTTATCAAATGAACGAGATGTTTCAGAAGAACGTGCAATTCCCAATACATCTGATTCGGATACGGACTCGCCAGAACCTGCGTCTAATTGGGTTCCCAAATCGACCGACTCATCTGAGCGAGACACCACAGAAGTGCGCGAAGTTTTCGACATATCAGGCTCTGGTACGGCCCCACGAGGTGTAAAATTAGATACGGCAATTTCACCACTTAGATCCATCGCCATTTTTTGCCCAACAACTTGAGAGGTCTGATCAGATACCGTTCGAGATACATTTTGTTGTGAATGAGGTTGTGAAATAGGGGTTTGGCTCGGAATGACATCATTTTCAGATGCACGTTCCTGAACATCTTCCTCTTGAGATAAAATGGGTGTTTGGGGGCGTGACAAAGCGGGTGGCATCACTTGTTTTTCGGCACGCGCAGAAGCAAAGGATGAAACATTCACCCGATCTGTTATACTTTGCCTATTAACACTTCCAGAAACACGGTTTTCTACCAAAGGTTGAGGTGTAACTTGTGGCTGATTTTGTCGAACGTCTCGCCCAAAAAACCGAGGTGTTTGTTCTACGTCAGCAAGATCCTTTTCCACAACACCAGCATCCACCGTTTTATCCACTTGGACCAATTGATCAGACGGCAATATAGACTGCGTCTCTATGGGCGACTGTGCCACATATAAAGAACCATCCTGTCCATTCGCATTATGGGTGTGAATTGTCTCTTTCAAGGCCACAGACAATTCCGAATCAGATGCATCCTCTTCACTTAAAAAACGTGCCTGAGATTGAGTTTCAGATACCATATTTTGAGACGATTCAATATCTATCTCGGCATCTTCGTCTGACAAGGCATCCAATACAAAACGCGGTTGTGAAACACCTTGCCCAACCTGCGCAACACCACCATTTGAACCAACTGTTTTAGGTGTCTCACTTTGCAATAAAACCTCTGTCGATGGCGCGTTGTCAGTGCGTCTAAAAATGGGTAATGGTGAATCGGGGTCATCAGAAGCAAGATCTTCTAATGCAACAGTTGGCAATTCTCGTCTTGCGGATGCAAGCATATTTCTACCACCTTGCAAACGTCGATCAACCGCCAACAAATCATAAGGCGATACCCCCTGACGCACTTGTTCGCCATTGGCTTTTAGCGCCGCCCCAGATGCCTCAGATGCTGAAACAGGTGTTAACGAAACCATATCTTGTGCCACATCTTCCAAACCAGTCTCGTCTAACAATGGTTTTCCCATCAGTGCAAATTCACCCGCCCCATCCTCCTCCCCTTCAACAGAAACAACAGGTACAAATTTGGCACTTTGAGCCGACAATGGTGCAACCTGCGGCCCCTCCGCTTCAGGTACCAACACAGACATAATCTGTTTGGGTGTATCGCCACCAGATTCAGCGCCATCAAGCAAGTCTGCCATTAAAGCAGCAAGCTTGGGTCGCTCTGGCATTGGTAAGGCTGGGGCACCCTCAGCATCAAATTGATGCTGAGCGTTTTGCAACATATCCCGAAAACCAGTACCAATATCGAGCAACCCTGAATGATCTGGCAACTGAACAGATGGTGCACCAGGTAATGGTTGCAAGGGTAAAAGAAACATGGGACAATCTCCAATTGGGGTGATTGGGGCTACAGGATGTTATGGGATGTTTTTTTAAATTTAATCTGTCAACAATACAACTAATGATATCTATGGCCGTCTTTGAGCCGTTAGTCCTTCTACAAGCTGCCGAGACAAATCAGCCTTGCGTTGGTCATTTCCTAAGCTATTCAATATGCGTGCCGCTTGTCGTTGTTTAAGTTTGGGTAAAATATCCAACACCAGCTCATCGCTTAAACCGTCCATAATGGCAGCCGCATCTGCAGGACGCATGGCATCATATAATGCAACCATTTGTTCCAAACGCTCTTGTCGAGCAGCGACCTCATCTTGAGAACCTTCTTGATTTTTTTCTTCTAACAAAGTGACATCGCCACCCAATTCCATTTTGCGCTGTTCCAAACTGTCACGTTGTGACCGTAAATCTTCTACGTCTTGTTCAATTTCTTTTTTATGCTGTTGGAGCAACAACAAAGCATCTTGAACTTGTTCAATTTCGCCCGACTTAACCAATGCACTTTCAGCTCCAGGCATTTGCCCAGTCAACAAATCCGTTACTTCATCCATGCTTGTAACAACTTTAAGCGCAAAAAGCATCACCAAAGCAATGGCGGCAAAAGACAGTGTCATACCAATTAACAACAAAAACATGAGGGCTATTTTTTTCACACCTAATACTCCTATTCATACCATTTTCGGCGTGCAGCCAATTCATCCATCATCATTTGATCACGCTTGCGTTCGGCCTTTTGAAACATCTTATAATCTTGGGCCTTTAAATTTTCAAGTACTTGCCGTTCACGCACGGCTTGTGCCAATTTTTCTCTTGTGGCATCCACAACCTTTTGAGCGTCTTTGATCCGCTTTTCAACGCCACGACATTGCTGATCCAAAACATCCAAATGCGTATTAATTTGCACCAGATCTGTTACATTAAGGCGTCCTTTTTGCAATTGTTTCAAATCTTGACGGCATCTCATCTGGAGATCAATAATGCGATTTCGCTCAGCTTGTTGAACACTCAACTTTGCAATGGCGCGTCCCAAATCTTGTTGTCGTTGTTCTTCCATGCGTTGCTTCGATTTCAAGACCGTTTCCAGTCGCCATACAAAACGTTTTGCCATAACACAATCCCATCCCGCAATCTATTATTTGGCTAACAAACTCGCCATTTTGGATATGGTTTGATCGTATGGGGCTTGGTCTTGAATACCTTGCCGCAAAAATGTATTCACAGCATCTATACGATCAATTGCAAAATCAATTTTAGGATTATTGCCCTTTTGATAGGCACCAATATTGATCAAATCTGCAGCCTCGCGATATGTTGCCATCAAATCTTTAAGCCGATTGGCACACTCTAAGTGTTGCGATGTTGCCACCTCAGTCATCACACGGCTTACACTGTCGAGTGGATCTATGGCAGGATAATGACCCTGTGATTGCAAACGGCGTGACAACACAATATGACCATCCAAAATAGAGCGCACAGAATCGGCAATAGGATCATCCATGTCATCGCCTTCAACAAGCACCGTATACAACCCAGTAATACTGCCACGAGCTCCCATACCAGCACGTTCGAGCAAGCGTGGTAATAAGGCAAAGGTCGATGGTGTATATCCACGCGTAGTAGGTGGCTCACCTATGGCCAACCCCACTTCTCGTTGTGCCATCGCCACACGGGTGACCGAATCCATCATCATTAAAACATCTTTTCCCAAATCGCGAAAATGTTCAGCAATCGTTGTTGCCACTTGTGCAGCCTTAATGCGCACCAAAGCGGGTTGATCTGATGTGGCCACCACCACCACAGATCTTGCAAGTCCTTCTTCTCCCAAGTCGCGCTCTAAAAAGTCGCGTACTTCTCGACCGCGTTCACCCACCAGTGCAATCACATTGATATCGGCTTTTGCTTGTCGAGCAAGCATGCCCAACAACACACTTTTCCCCACACCACTCCCCGCAAAAATACCAGCACGCTGTCCTTTGCCACACGTAATCAAACTGTCAATCGCCCGAATGCCCGTGGCAAGCGGTTCTGTAATGCGTTGCCGAGACATAGGGTCGGGCGGGTTGCCAGCAATAGCGCGTTTTTGATCGGCCCATAAAGGACCTTTGCCATCTATGGGCTCACCCATCGCATTGAGCACTCGCCCCAGCAAAGCATTGCCAACACGCACTGTAATAGGCTCATCGGTTGCCACCACGCGACTGCCTGGTGCAATGCCATCCATATTTCCCAATGGCATCATCAACACACGGTTATCGCGAAAACCAACCACCTCAGCCAAAACCGTTTTTTCACCTTCGATACGACAGCACTCACCAATAGACACAGATGGCCCAGTTGCCTCAATAACCAAGCCCACCACCTGGCTCACACGCCCACCTAACCGAATGGAATCGGTATTTTTTGTCGTCTCTATGAGTTGTGCCACATTCATGATTGCTCTGCCTCTTCATCATTTCCAGATATATCATCTATTAAACCTGTCTGTTCTTCTAAACTTTCTGGCAATTCCACTTCATCTGTTGACTGTCCCACCACATCTTCGCCATCAGCAACATCAGCATCTACAGGCAAAGCATCCAGCACCTCTTCAGTGACTGTTTCAGCGGCCAAATCCCCTTCGCCCAACTGACCATCACCATCTGCTTGTGCCAGCAAATAGTTCTCAGCTTGAACATCAGCACTTTCTGCTTCCGTAGGCAAATCTGGCTCGGATTCTGCAGCCACAACACTTTCTGCTTCCGTTACATCTTCCACAGAAATCACAGGTTCAACATTTTCCATTTCAACACCAGCGGTCACCTCATCAAGGCTTTCTATATCATTTCCTGACAACGGTGCCTCTGACAACACATCTTTCGCAGAAACAATCGCATCTTTATCTTCACCAGCAGGCAAGGTAGGCGCATCTGCAACCTGAGAGGATTGTGGAACGGTTTCAACAGGTTCAATTACATTTTCATCTATAAACTCAACAGTGCCTTGACCACCCACATTGGCAATCACATCCGACACATCGGGTGCCGTTTCTTGGGGTTCATTTTGCAAGCTTTCCAAAATAACACCACGCAATTTCTCTATCCGTGAAACAAGTTGCCCATCAATATCACCCGATGGGGTTTCAATAATACACCCACCACGTTCTATCGATGCATCGGCTTCAATAATCATAGACTCAATGCGTTCATAAGATTCTTGCCAATGTGTTCGATTTGCACGCACAAGCACAAGATCATCGGGATTGACACAAATGGTTAACTGCTTGGTATCTTGCACATGTGCCAAACAATCGCGCACAGATTGCAAAACCAAATCTTCACGAACATCAGACACGGCACCAATAATATTTTGAGCAATGGCAAAGGCCAACTGTGTCACATCCATATCTGCCGATTTAAAAATCCGATCCCATCGATCTGCCAAGTAACCAAGCATGGCTTGAAAACGCGCGATTTCATCTTGGCTTTGTGTTTGGCCTTCGGCCAATCCCACTTGATATCCTTCTTCATATCCTTGTGCATGCCCAGCTTCAACTCCGGCCTGATGAGCCGATTCTATTGCCTGCTCTTTTTCTTGCAAAAACTGTGCTTCGGCTTCCCGCAATCTTGCTTCAATCAATCCTTCAACTTCTTCCATCGACAACTTCGGCTCTGCTTCTGTCTCATCCACAACTTCTACTTGTTCGCCCAATGGTCGAAATGCGACAGATTCTTCGACATCTTGGTTTTGTGCTGCCTCAAAATCTTCTTCAGAAACGGTTTCTTCTTCAGATTCGAAAGGCAACTCAACCATGCCACGATCCACATGGATAGGCAATACAACAGGCTTGGAGGAAATACGGGCAGTGCGAATGACTCTGTTCATAATATTAAATGACCAACCTTTAGAAACAATATGTTCAACAAAGACGCTTTTTGAGCGATGAACGAAAAACCTTTTTTATTGACCTTGACGTTGCCGATTTGATGCGTCTTCAATAAGCATCGTACGGATCAATTTGGCAGCATCTTCAGGACGTTCCGAAATCAATTGTGCAATACGGCCCAAGATAATCTCATGTGGCGTCTCGGGCAATTCTTCTCCAGCATCATCTTCTTCCAACTCGCGCTGGGCCTCCATTGCAATTTCTTCTTCACGTGCCACACCGCGTCCAATAGCACCAATAATGGCACGCAATACCAGCAGTGCAATGATAATGGCAATACCCTTTGCCACATTGATCACAATATTTGTAATCAATTCATCGCGTTCATTTTCTTTTCGTTTCTTTTCTGCAACCACGCGTAAGTCTTGAATGGCAAACACAAATCGACTGACCTCCAGTCGGTCTCCTCGGCTTTCATCCATTCCCAAAGCACCACGCACCAAATTGGAAAACTGGAGCATATCATCAGCTGTACGTGTTTTATACACAGGGTTTTCTGGGTCGGTTGTTGCTTCAGCATCGGGCACCTTGTCATTCAACATCAATGAAGCCGAAATGCGACGAATGCGCCCAGGTGCACCCGTAATACGCTGAATGGTGCGGTCAATTTCATAGTTTGAAACACTGCGCTCACTTGTGCCAGCCTCAGCAGAAGATTCTTCATTGCGTTCTTCACTGCGCAACACCGTATTGGCGGGGTCATATCGTTCAACTTCTTCTTGTACTTCTCGAAAATCCAAATCGACCGAGACTTTCAATTTTGCCTGATCGGGGCCCAGTACCAAGTCTAAAATCTCTTGTACTTCGCGTTGCATATATCGCTCAACATTGCGCTGGGCTTCAATTTGTTTGGTCGTCATTTGTGCCAAAGGATCAATTTCTTCAGACAGCATATGACCAGCATTGTCTAACACCGTTATATTCTTTGGATCAAGTCCTTCAACACTGCTGGCCACCAAATTTTGTATGGCCTGAATTTGTTGTTTGTCCAACGTCATGCGTGGTCTAAGATTGAGTAATATAGATGCCGTTGCTGGTTTTTGCTGATCTGTAAACAAACTCGGTTTGGGTGTTACCACATGAAGACGTACATCTTCAACTTGTTCCAATGCCAAAATGGTTTTTTTAAGCTCACCTTCTAAAGCCTGCTGCATCTTTACTTGTTGCAAAAAGTCTGTCATACCCAAGGGCATGTTATCAAACACTTCGTAACCAATATATCCAGTTTTGGGAAATCCTTCAGTAGCCAATATATTGCGCAATTCGGCGCGATCACTGTCGGGCACCAAAATGAGCGAACCATCGGCACCTAAGTGAAAATCTTGATTCATCTCACGCAAACGATTAGAAATTTCGCCCGCTTCTTTCATGTCAATATCCGTATACAATGGGCGATAAACCGTATCTTCGCCATTCCCACTGCTTGCAACAAGATAGATCAAAAAAATCAAAATGACACCGGCACCCACACCGATACCGATTTTTTGATTGCGCCCCATTGCCTCAAACATCTCACGAGCTTTTTCTAAATATGCCCGAATGGCATCCATAAAACAAACTCCTTAAAATCGGTCTCAGGTTACAAATCGAAATCATGATCTTTTAAGATTCTGACTTGTGACTTGCAGACCTGTAACCAGTCTATACCTGAATTCTCATAATTTCTTGAAAAGCTTCTTGTGTTCTGTTGCGCACTTCAATCATCAAATCAAGCGCCAAACCAGCCTCTTGAACAGCCACCATCACTTGATGTACATCGGTAATTTCACCAGCAGCAAACGCGTCAATTGTTTTGCCTGCCCGAATTTGGTGGGCATTGACGTCACTTGCAAAGCCCTTTACCAAATCTGAAAAACTGGCTTCTTTGGGTGGCTCCGAAAGCGAAACAACATTTTCCTTATCTTGCGGAGAGGCTATTTTCTGTGCCACACCCTGTTCCAAACTTCGGAACGACTGGCCAGAAGGCCCAGACAGTGCAGAATAGATGCTTGAAATGGCCATCTTCAAATGCCCTCTTGATCCAACAAATTTTTAATGCGCATCACTTTGGGAATATATCGCCGCGTTTCTAAAGGCAGTTGCTTACGTTTCACCAACTCTGGCCCAGCATTATATGCCCACAAGGCCAAGTCGGGGCTACCAAATTGTTCTAATAAACGCTTCAAATAACGCGTACCACCAAAAATATTTTGTGCAGGATCATGTGGGCGACGCACACCCATATCACTTGCGGTTTCAGGCATCAACTGCATAAGCCCCATAGCCCCAGCAACAGAAACGGCCTCAGGATCGCCCGCTGATTCGACGTAAATAACAGCGCGAACCAAATTGGGATCCAGTTCGTGAATGCGGCTATAATGCCGGATATAAACATCATATTGTTTAATTTTTTGCATGATGTCTGAACCAACACCCGACATCGAAGATTCATCGGCGATCACAGGCTTTAAGACAACTTTTGGAGAAGGTGCTAAAGAGGGGATTGTTTCTGCTTTGGGTTTAAACTCGGGCAAAATATCTTGTGTATTGTCATCGGGCACATCTTCTAATTGTGGCACAGCATAAGGACGCCCCGTACTACGCGCCAAAATCATCTGTGCAAAGGTGGGGGTATAACTGCGCTTTACAAACGCATCTGGATGCATCTGTTTCGTCACTTCTTCAGCTTGAACAGAGACACTTAAAAGTAAAAAAAAGAACACGTGCATCAATTTACCCATAAATTGTTTTTTGAAAAGATGACTGATAATCGTAAACATTATGCGTGTACATCCAAGTGAATACCCCGCACTGCTGGGGTGGCTTGTGCTTTTGTTGCACCTTGCCCCGTATACATATTTTTGCGAGCCGTTTGAAACAAAGTTGCAATGGCCATATTTTCTTCATCGTTCAACACACCCTTAATGCTTCCTACTTGTGGCGTGTGCTCAGGTTTACGCGTTGGTTGCATCCGATTGGGTGCAGCAGATACATGAGATGTAATATCTAATTGTCCACCCAAACCGCGTAAGGTTGAAACAGAAGATGTTGTTGTGTTAATATTCATCGCAAACTCCATACATTCAAATCAGATTCAATATCTCAAAGACTATGCACGAACCTGCCCAGAAATACTCTTACGTAACCCCTGAAACTGCCCAGATAACAAACGCGCACCCACATTATAAAGCAAATGATTTTGAGCCAAATTGGACATTTCCATATCCACATCTACATTATTAATACCCGTTGAGTTGGGGCCTGCATCGGGTTGATAAATACGCGGTGCCTTATGTGCATCATTGCCCAAAAGCATATGGCGTGCGTCTGTTCGGGTACCTGCAATCTTGGGTTTGACAACTTGCGAACGCAAATAGCTTGCAAAATTGACATCTTTGCGTTTGTAATTCACCGTAGAAGCATTTGAAATGTTGTTTGACAATGCACGATGGCGCAAAGAGGTCACATTGAGTGCCTTATTGAGCAGTGGAACACGTGTTTTATCAAAAATAAGATTGCGAACAAGCATGTAACAACTCCTTGATAAATCCCAAGATATTGATTCGTTTTATATTTAAGCAACATGTATGCCCAAAACTACGCACCTAAATTAAACAATTTTAAGTTATTGTTTTTTTTAATCTTGATAAATTTCAAGAAATTTAAAAATGATCTTTTAACAGGTAAAACCTTCCCTTACTTCGGCAGGTTTTGCGACCCCAAATTTTGTTTTCGTCCTCGTTGATCCAATCATAATTGTTATATTAAATGTCCAATTACAATTCTCTAGATGACAAAATACAACCCATACTCTGAATGGATCAGGTGGTATTTATTCCTATGTTAACCCCTGAAGAATGGCATATTTTAGCATTGTCTTTACGCGTGGGTCTACTGTGCGTAGCCATCAGCTTGCCCTTTGGCATTTTTTTAGGGTGGCTTTTGGCACGCCACAATTTTCGCGGCAAGGTATTATTTGACAGCATCTTACACTTGCCATTGGTATTGCCACCGGTCGTAACAGGTTATGTGTTGCTCGTCTTTTTTGGGCGGCGTGGATTTTTGGGTAAGGTCTTAAACGATTGGTTTGATATTCAGCTCTCATTCACCTGGAAAGGGGCCGTATTGGCTTCGGCGGTGGTCGGTTTTCCGCTTATGTTGCGCGCCATTCGCTTGGCCATCGAAAACATCGATCCCAAGCTCGAACGTGCCGCCCGTACTTTAGGTGCCTCTCCTCTACACGTTTTTACCACCATCACATTGCGCTTGGCCACACCCGGTATTTTAATGGGTGCCTTATTAACATTTGCACGCAGTTTGGGCGAATTTGGGGCAACCATCACGTTTGCCGCCAATATTTCAGGTGAAACCCGCACCTTGCCATTGGCTATTTATACCTTTCTCAATCAACCAGGTGGCGAAGATCCAGCATTGCGTTTGGTCATTATCTCTGCCCTTATTTCATTGGGCGCATTAATTGGCAGTGAATGGGTAACTCGGCGTTTACAAAAGGTTTAACGTGCTCAAAATTCAAATTCAAAAACAACTATCAACCTTTACACTCCAAGTCGATGTGACATGCCCATACCCTGTCACAGCCATCTTTGGCCCTTCGGGTTCGGGCAAAACAACCCTACTCAACCTCATCAGTGGTTTAGATCATCCCGACACGGGCGAGATCATCCTAAACGACACCGTTCTGTATTCCACATCGCAACACATCAATCTACCACCCGAAAAACGCCGCATCGGTTACGTCTTTCAAGACGATTTGCTTTTTCCACATCTCACTGTTCGCCAAAATCTGCTTTATGGGTATCACCTGCAAAAGAGCCAAAATCAACGCTTTGAACCCCAAGCCATCATAGACCTGCTGGAACTTCAGCTCTTGCTCACCCGATACCCTCAAAATCTATCTGGCGGTGAAAAACAGCGCGTTGCATTGGGGCGTGCCATTTTAGCATCTCCCCAACTATTAATTATGGATGAACCATTAGCCGCACTTGACCAATCCCTCAAAGACCGCATCATCCCCTATTTGCGCAACATTCGCACCCATCTCAATATTCCCATTTTATATGTGAGCCACTCCGTGGCCGAAATTTTGCAACTCACCGGTCAAGTACTTGTTTTACAAAAAGGCCAAGTCTTAGCACATGGCGATTTTTTTGATATCGCCCACCAAACCCACGTCCTGCCCCTGCTTGAAGCCCACGGGTTTGAAAATGTGCTCCCCGTTGAAGTCATTGATGATACCCATGTGTTATACAACACCCACACCCTGCGCATCCCACCGTGCAACCGCCCACCCAAAACACCTATTTTTATTGGCATTCGTGCCAATGATATCATTTTAAGCCGCGAACACCCTTCAGGGTTGAGCATTCGCAATGCCATGCCCGGAAAAATTCTCGACATTGTCGAAACCGAAGGCCGCCAACTCGTTTACATCGACTCAGGCAAACGCTTGGCCGTTGAAGTAACACAAGAAGCCATTGACGAATTAAACCTCAAACCCAATGACCCCATCATTTGCCTCATCAAAACCCATTCGATTCGCATTGGCCCAAATGTGGAATAATTAAAATGCGGCCCACAACACAAAAAGCCACCCCTGAATGGAGTGGCTTTTTGCTTCAACAAAATTCAACAATTTAAAATAACTCATTTTTTTAAGATTTTTTGAAACCTACATCCCAACAGCCCTGTCTTAAGTATGACACGTGTAAAAATTGTTATATTGAATCATTTTTGATGTGCTTTTTTGTTACCTTTTGGCCAAAAGTGCATCCTAAAACATGTAACACTGAAAAGAAAATGTGATGAAATCAAAATTCATTCTTGACGATCTGCAATTCATGCACTATCTTTTCCCATCTGTAGTTTGCAAATTCGCCCATCACTCACAATCTTTAACTTTGGAATCCATCGTGTATATCAAAGCCTGCAAAAGCGAACCATTGGGCTAATTTTCCTGGAGTAACTCCAGGGTAGCACATTCACGCAAGAGGTCTCAACCTTCAACACCAATTGCTCTGTATATGTTGCCTTGACTCGTTCCTTCCAGGATGCCCACAAAAGCATTCAGGTGCCCGTCTGTGCCTGGGGAGGAGAACGAGGTATATCATGTCCGAATAGGACAATACCAACCATCCTTTACCAGGGTGGTATTTTTTATGCCGCAGCGGCGCCTCGCACTGCGGCTTTTGCGTTTTTTAGAAAGGAGGTGTACCGCGTTCCAATACATTCATAAAACACGAAATATCAGATACTTGGCATTTGAATTGTATCAAAAAGGAAGGAGGGATGTCTGATATGAAAGCTTATAAAATAGAAAGGCCCTCACGCGAGTCTTTGGCGGGACGACGTGAGGACCCCAAATCACACCGACAGGTACATCCGGTGTTTTGCATAATTTAGGACAAATAATTGATAACCGCAACAATATAATATGGTTGTGTCAAATCCGACACACCTCAGGAGACAAAAATGAGCCCATTAAACCGCTCCTCACGAAACACAGAAATACGTCAGGCACTCAAAGCACATGCCATGTGCACATTCGCAGTCTTTGCACTGGTCATCGGTGCCTATACACTGGTCTTTTTACAAGACCTGCTAACAGGTCCATCGCCAACTCCTGTTGCCCATGTAGAAACCGAACATTATTTAGCCAATTATGGCCCTTAACAAAAATACAACTCGGGCATCCATTTAAACACGATGCCCACGAAAAGAGGAATTTCATGCAAACATGGAAAGAAGTCTTTAGCCGAGAAGAAGAACGTCAAAACTTAAAAAACATCGGATTTTGCCTGCTCGTTGTCCTGACATTGGTAGTCGGGGCCTTCGCACTCACATCATTACAAATTTTCTTTGAACAATCGCGCAACACAGCTGGCGAATGGGCCGAATCGACCCCGTCAGAGTGGGCCGATGAAGTCAGAAAATAGATGAAGGCAAAACAGATTGAGAAAGAAAACATCCAAACCCTCTTTCTCCTCACTTTCCACTTTTAAAATCGAGAGTTTAACCATGTCTTATACAGAAGAAAAAGACCTGGTCCGCCGCACATTACGCGGAGACATCGACGCTTTTTCCAACCTCTATCAACGGCATCACGCTCGCATTTTAGCCACCCTGATCGGACGCACCAGAAACAGAGACGATGCTGAAGATCTGATGCAAATTACTTTTTTGCGAGCCTATCGTGGTTTATCTGGTTTCCGGGGTGAAGCTGCATTTTCAACCTGGCTGATGCAAATTGCACTCAATGTGTGTACGACCCACCTGCGCGCCAAACAAGCACGTCGCTCGTGGCAAGACACCATCGAAAGCCCCCACTTGGGCTTTCGCGATCAGTGGGAACCCGCCAAAACAGAACGCCCAGATGACGCATTAAACCGCAAAGAATACCGCGAAATGATTCAACTGGGCATTGATGACCTCCCCCAACAATATCGCGAAGCCGTTTGGATGCGCTATGTGCATGACCGGTCTTATGCCGAAATTGCCGACGAGTTGCAAGTGCCCATGGGCACCCTTAAAACGTGGTTGTATCGGGCTCGCAACCACCTGCAAGAACGCTTTGAAGGCTCCGAACTCGCCGCAATGTAATCCATAAGATCTAAGAACATATGAGAAGCAATCCAAAGCCGTCGGTTATAACAACCGACGGCTTCTTCGTGTCCGATAATGAACACCACCATATCATTAAATAACAGGTTAAAATACACCTCAATATGAACAACTTCATTAAACTACGAAAAATTTCGTTGACATTACGAAATACTTCGTATATCTTTCAAGCAAAATACGAACACCTTCGTAAATAAACACCCGAGGTCTAAACATGAGCACACAACCAAAACCCACTGATTCAGAACTCAACATTCTCAAAATACTTTGGGAAAAAGGTCCACTCACCGTACGCGAGGTCCACGAAGCGTTAAATAACACCCGTCAAACGGGTTATACCACAACACTTAAACTGATGCAAATTATGATCGAAAAAAAACTGGTCAAACGCGATAAATCTCAACGTGCCCATATTTATGAAGCACAAATTCAACAACAAGACACCCAACAGCACCTTGTAAAAAACCTCTTAGACCAGGTCTTTAGCGGATCAACCACAAGTTTGGTCATGCAGGCCCTATCAACAAAAAAGGCATCTGCCGAAGAAATCGAGCAAATTCGCAAAATGCTCGATGACTACGAAGGAGGCACACCTTGAATACCATCCATCTTATATTCTCACAAATAGATATTAATGCATTAGGTTGGACATTGGTGCATTTTTTGTGGCAAGGAACTGCCATTGCTCTGCTCCTCAAATGTGCCAATTTGCTATCAAACAACGCCCATGTGCGTTATGTTTTTTCTTGTTTTGCCCTTTGCTTAATGATGTCCGCTCCGATCATCACCTTCTCATTGTTGTATACCCCCAAGCCAGTTGTGCAACACATGTATGCTATACTCTCACCCATGCCACAACCAACCCCATCTTCCGAACAGATAAATCCACCATCAATTATACAGACTCCCAAATTTCGATCTCCCAGTAATCCTCAACTCCAAATAATAACACCAAGTCCACAACCAACATATCGACCACAACCAACTCGGTCTCAACACTTAACAAATACACTTAACCAAAACCTCTTTTGGTTTGTAAACCTATGGTTCTTTGGTGTTGCGTTCTTATCTTTGCGGCTCTTATACATCTGGTTGCACACCCAACACCTCAAACACAAACACATTCAACCCGTTCACAAAGATTGGGAAGATCGTTTAAAACATCTCCTTCACCGTCTTAAAATACACCAAAAGGTGCGCCTTCTCGAATCTACCATTGCCCAATCACCCATGGTTATTGGTTGGTTCAAACCAGTGATACTCATCCCCACCAGCACATTCTTAGGCCTCACACAACAACAAATCGAAACCATCCTCATTCACGAATTGGCACATATTCGTCGATACGACTACCTCATCAACCTACTTCAAACACTTGTTGAAACTGTGCTCTTTTATCACCCAGCCGTTTGGTGGGTGTCTCGCCAAATGCGCATCGAGCGCGAACACTGTTGCGACGATCTCACCCTTGCCACCTGCGGCAACGCCATCACCTACGCACGTGCACTAACACAATTAGAAACACACCGTCAACACACCGCTATTGCAGCAAGTGGTGGCAACCTACGCCAACGTATTCAACGCATACTCTCAGCCCAACCAAAACAAACGCATCAAATGCGCACACCCTTTGGCACTGGGTTAATCATCGTAATAATGGGCATCACATTCTTATTCGCATTTAACACAACATCGTCACCCAAAATAGAAGCCGCGACTCCATTCAAAAACCTTGAGCAAATCACATCCGCAGACAGCGCCATTGCCCACGTCAAAAACAGATACATGGCCTTCGACTTTGAAGCCGGTTTTATTGAAGGCGAACAATTGCAAAAACGTTTTCCAATATCATCCGAACTCAAAGCATGGACCATTTGGAACATGGCCAGAACGGGATCCAATTTTGCGGCTGTTGCAGATGCCGAGAAAATGATCCAAGACAATGAAAATGACCCTTGGGGATGGTATGCTCTCACAGGTGCATTGGGTTATTCCGAACATAAAGGGGAATTACGCACACGAGCCTATCAAGCCCATAAAAAATTCTTAGCAATAAACCCTACTTATCCAGACTCGATATGGTTTATTGCCACCGCCACACATCGTCAATTTGACTTCAAAAAAGACCAAGTCATTCCCTATGTTGACGCCTATGTGCACACCGCTCCCAATCCCGATTATTTGCTCACACTCAAAGGGTTCATTTTGGGATGGATGGCCAAAAGAAAAAACATACATCCCGTGGAATCGCGGCGTCGTTTTGCAGCTGCTTTAAATGCTTTCGAAAAAGCACGTCTCATCAACCCTCAAAATGTGTGGGCCTATCATCTGCCAGGTATCATATATGCTGAAAACAACAGGCACGCGGAAGCAAGCATTTTATTTGAAAAAGCACTCAAAATTTCTCCCAAAGCGCCATATATATGCGAAATGTATCTACGTAGCTTATATCAAAGTGCCAGACCAGAAAAATACAAAAAGCTACTTGCAGAAGCCGTCATAGATACCATGCTCCAAGGCCGAGAAACATATCCACAAACATACCATACCGCCATGCGCAACTACGGTAGATTTGGACTGCCTCAAAAAATTGAACAACTTGAAGAATATATCCTACAAAATCAACCCAACCATTCACTTGCAGAAGGAATTCTAGACAGACGCAACAACATCAGAGTCTACGGAATCTCTCCTCACCCCATCACCTCATTAGAAGTATCACTTCACAATTTAGAACAAATGTCATTATCTATTCTATTAAACGACACCGTTACAGATTCTGTAAAACATCCGCAATGGAAACCATTCACTGAACAGCCATTTCACAAAAAAATCTATTCCTTTTTTATTAACACCACACTTAAAGATTCCACCGAACACCCACAATTGATACGCTCTCCAGAACCACAACTTGATCAAGTAATCGTTTCTGTAAGCGGTCAAAAAAAACATTTCTTCTTTAAAAATGAAATGATACCACGCACACTTATAGGCCCTAACACATTCGAAGACTTCACCACAAATCTTCAAAATGCAGCCTATCAACCTCAAATGTCACATGACAGTTTATTCACCATTGTCAAACGAACCATGACACTTAAAGTGCCCCAAGCCTATAGTTATCAATGGCGAGCCATCATTGCCTTCCTCGACAGAAACGCATTATTGAGAGAATCCGATATAACACCTTTTGACAACCAAGTTGCCTATGACAACCAAATCGAATCCTTTGCCCAACAAATTATCGCACAGGCCCACAACCAAACAGACACCACAGAGGCAAAACACATTCAAGCTTTGGGATATGATGCGTTGGGATGGCTCCATCTCAAAGAAAGACGATGGGAAGAAGCCCAAATTGCTTTAGAAAAAGCACGTGACCTTGATTCCAATGGCACCATTTTATATCATCTGGGCAAATACCATGAAAAAATGAATGAACCAGAACGCGCAGAGCAATATTATGCACAAGGCGTTCTGGCATCACTTGGAACAGACCAGACCGAATGGGCACTTAGAAGGTTATACAATCAAAAGAATCGCAACCTTGGAAGTGAACCTGCACACGGCTTTTATGCCCACTTAGAACAGCTCGCCTTTGAAAAATTGGATGGCCTATTCTCTGAAACACAATAGATTTAAACTTGACCCACCCTTTTCAATCGCGGTATATTAAGGCGTTCGTTATAACCCTCCCCACAACTAGGAGCGTCTTATGCTCGTTGATGATCGCCGCGAAAATGAACGTTTACGAATGTGTTTGCCATTACAAGTCGTTGCAGACAATGGAGAACTGGTCGATTTAGAAATCATAGACATGAGCGCCGACGGCCTGCGTGTCAAAGGTGATGCGCTCTCTATTTTCTCGCAAGAAGGTGATGGCAAACAAGTGAATTTTGAATTGCGCATCTCTGCCAAACTCGCCTGGATCGAACCTCAAAAAGATGGCACCTTTGAATTGGGATTAAAATTGAAATAATCGCCCAATACCATAAACACGATCAAAGCCTTAGAGAACACACCCTCTAAGGCTTTTTTCTTTGACATTCGGCCCATGTGAAGCAATTATATATGTGTGCTTTTAAACATTCCCACACAAAACATATTCCTCAGAGGTCTACAATGTCTTTCAAAACCACCGACTTATGCGACGCCTTTGAAACCGATCCATCTTTACAAGTCGTTGAACCACTCTTTAACGATTATGGGGGCATTACCACATTTTGTGGCCCCATTGCCACCGTCAAAGTATTTGAAGACAATGTTCTCGCTCGCCAAATGCTCGAAACCCCTGGCGATGGCAAAGTGCTTGTCATTGATGGCGAAAACTCCACGTGGTGCGCACTCTTAGGGGATCAAGTGGCCGAAATCGCTGCCAAAAATGGCTGGGCAGGTATCGTCATAAACGGCGGCATTCGCGATGCAGAAGATGTGGCCAAATTCGAAATTGGCGTTAAAGCCCGCTTTACAGTGCCCCGTCGCAGCCGCAAAGATGGCAACGGACGACAAAACGTCCCCCTCGCATTTGCGGGTGTCACATTTTTACCTGGCAATTATCTCTATGCCGACAAAGATGGAATACTGGTTGCCAAACAAGACTTGCTCAAAAAATAATCATGTCAGAGCCCACGCCCGATTTATTCTTTGAAACCGTCAAAGCCTATCAAAGTACTGCGGCACTCAAAACAGCCATCGAACTTCGTATCTTTGATGCCATAGCCAATGGCCACACCACCCCCAAACAATTGGCCCAAGCATGTGACGCGGCAAAACGGGGTATCCGTATCTTATGTGATTATCTCACCATCAAAGGTTTTTTGATTAAATCGGGCAATACCTATCAGCTCACCTTAGATACCCAAACGTATCTCAACTCACAATCACCTCAATATTTAGGATCTGCGGTCACATACTTGTTATCAGCCCCCATGCAAACCGCTTTTCAAAATCTCACCACAGCTGTTCAAAAAGGCAGTACAGCACTTTCTCAAAATGGTTTTTTGGCACCCGACCACCCCGCCTGGACAGCTTATGCAAAAAGCATGGCACCCGTCATGCGATTACCCGCAAAACAGTTGGCACAACATCTCGACCCAACAGCCGATCAACCACTTGCCATTTTAGACATTGCCGCAGGACACGGTTTGTTTGGCCTTGCCTTTGCACAACAAAATCCACACACAACCGTCACCGCATTGGACTGGCCCACTGTGCTCACCGTTGCCCAAACCCATGCGCAAGATTACGGCCTG
Source organism: Candidatus Latescibacterota bacterium (assembly GCA_038279365.1). GTDB lineage: Bacteria > Latescibacterota > UBA2968 > UBA2968 > UBA2968 > JABIFK01. The sequence continues at coordinate 31,702 of JAYODI010000051.1, forward strand.
TCGAACCAATTTAAAACACTTTCTGGCAATGCATTTGACACCCCCTTTGGCAACCCACACAACATCACCATTCTCGCCAACATCCTTCACCACTTTGCCCCAAACGCATGCATCGCACTCCTCAAAAAAGTGCACCAAAACCTGCACCCCAATGGGCGGGTGGCCATCCTTGAGTTTATACCCAACGCCAACCGTGTTTCGCCACCAGAAGAAGCAGCCTTTGCCTTGGTCATGTTGGCCACCACATTAAACGGTGATGTATACACATATGACGAACTCAACAACATGTGTTTACAAGCCGGTTTTTCTCACACCCACCTTCACGCATTGGGCCAAGGTGAACAACAAGTCGTTATTGGATTTAAATAGGAGCAAGTCATGGAAAAACCCAAGCGTCCCAACGTCCTCCTCATCTTAGACGATCAACACAGATTCGACTATCTGGGATGTGCGGGTGCCGAATTTGTTCGCACACCCAACCTCGACAAATTGGCCGCACGAGGGGTTCGTTTTACACAATGCACCACCAACAGCCCCGTCTGTGCGCCCGCCCGCATTGGGCTTGCAACAGGTGTACAACCTGCTCGATTGGGATGCATTCAAAACAACTGTTATTTACCCCTCAGCCAGGCAACATACTACCAACAACTGCGCAACCACGGCTATCGCGTCGGCTGCATTGGCAAACTCGACTTGGCCAAACCCGATCATTACAACGGTCGCTATGGCGATCGCCCCAGTGTCTATCAGTGGGGGTTTACCCATCCCGAAGAATGCGAAGGCAAAATGCACGCAGGCAGTTCACAAACACCCATTGGGCCTTATACCTATTTCCTTGAAGAACAAGGCCTGTTACAAACCTTCTACAACGATTATCGCCTGCGTCAAAAAGAAGGCTGGGAAACAGCGTGTCACGACTCACCCTTGCCAACCGAAGCATTTGAAGATGCCTACATTGGTCGGCGCGCCGCCGAATGGATCACCAACATTGCCGACGATTTCCCATGGCATTTGTTCGTCTCTTTTGTAGGCCCACACGATCCATTTGACCCACCTGCCGAATATGGCCAAAAATATCGCAACGCTACCATGCCACCACACGTGCCAGATGACCTAAATGGCAAACCACAACACATCAAAAATCGCGTTGTGAATGCCTCACCTGAAAAAATAACAGAAACCCGCCGCCAATATTGTGCCGCCATTGAACTTATTGACGACCAAATTGGCGACATCATCAACGCCTTAGAACAACGCGACCAGCTCGACAACACCTACATCATCTTTGCCAGTGATCACGGTGAAATGCTCGGCGATCATGGCCTCTATCAAAAAAGTGTGGCCTACGAACCATCGCTTCGTGTGCCCCTCATTGTTGCTGGCCCAGGCATAGAAGGAGGGCGCACATCCGATGCACTCGTTGAACTCAGTGACATCAACCCCACCATTTGCGACCTCACCCACACACCCACATTGCCCCACATCGACGCAAGATCGTTTAAACCTATCTTAGACAACAACGCCAAATCACACCGAACGGAAACCATCAGCACCCTACGTGCATTTCAGTGCATTCGCACAAGCCGCTACAAACTCATTGTCAACATCAACGACATTCCAGAACTCTATGACATCATTCAAGATCCACACGAATTAAACAACATCGCCCCCAAACAACCCAGTTTGGTCAAAGAACTCTCCAACCGCCTAAAAGACCGACTGATGGAAAACACGTGGCACCACTAACAAAAAAAAGACTGTGGCTCATTGGCAACATCATATTTTTAATCCCGCTCGGTATCTTTACCAAATACTACGATGGTAGGGCCGCATTTTGGGTCAACGATCATTTTGGCGATATCTTATACGAAGTCTTCTGGTGCTTGGTAGGTGCTCTATTTTTTCCTCAAACAACCACCAAGAAAATAATCACCATCGTCTTTATTACCACGTGTTCATTAGAAATTTTACAACTGTGGCAACCCACATTCTTAACCATCTTGCGCAATACCTTCATCGGCCATGCCATCTTAGGTTCCAACTTTGACCCCTGGGACTTTCCCCATTATGCACTGGGGGGTTTGATTGCTTTTCAAGGTTTAAACAAAATCAATACGTCCCCAAAACCACCACATCACAGTATCTAAACCACCCATAAATACAAAATGATTGCACGCACAAATCCAATACCCAACAGGCTTAAAGGACACATCCATGATCTACAACAAACTTGGCAGCACCAACATCAACGTCTCCGTGATTGCACTGGGCTGTTGGCCTTTTGCTGGCGGAGCCGTATGGGGCGATCAAGACGACAAGGACTCGATTGCAACCGTACACGCCGCACTTGACGCGGGTATCAATTTCTTTGACACAGCAGAAGGTTATGAAAAAGGTCATTCCGAGCGCGTACTTGGGCAAGGTCTTAAAGGCCGTCGCAACGAAGCCATTATTGCCACCAAAGTAAGCGGGGGCAATCTCTCAGCACCAAACATTGTCAAGGCGTGTGAGCAAAGCCTTCAAAATTTACAAACCGACACCATTGACCTCTACCAAATCCATTGGCCAAACTGGAACATCCCCATCGCAGAAACCTTCACGGCCCTCGAAAAACTTCAAGAACAAGGCAAAATACGCACCATCGGCGTCTGCAACTTTGGCCCCATAGACCTCACCGATCTCCTATCTGTTGGCACCATTGCCACCAACCAATTGCCCTACAACCTGCTCTGGCGCGTCATTGAACACGAAATTAAACCTATTTGTAACCAACACAATATTGGCATCATTTGCTATAGTCCTCTCATGCAAGGCTTGCTCACTGGGCGTTATAAAACAGCCAACGAAGTACCCGAAGGCTTGGCACGCACACGTCTATATACAAAAACACGCGCAATGGCCAAACACGACGATCCCGGTTGTGAAACCGAAGTCTTTGAGGCGCTTAAAGAAATTCAGTCCATATCAGAAGAAATAGACCAACCCATGGCCGCCGTTGCACTGGCTTGGGTCAAACAGCAAACCGGCATCACCTCACTCTTGGTCGGTGCACGCAAACCCGAAGAAGTGTCGTGGAACCTGCCAGCCATAGACCTAACCCTACCCGAAAACATTGTGCAACGTCTTACCTTGGCAACAGAAACAGTGAAAGATAAATTGGGCAACAATCCCGACTTTTGGATGAGTCAATCACGTATGCGTTAGAAACAAAAAACACTTGTGCAACGTCCTATTTACAGAACCATACAAAAGCGGTATCTTTTACCATTCACCAGAACAAACACGCTAATGAGGAGATTGAGTCATGTTGATTTAAAATGTGATGTCATCCAAGCAGAAACATACCCAAGAAATTTTTTAGACATGACATAGGAGATTCAAATGGCTCATTTAGATATTCCCAATGCAGAAACGTTTTTTCGCACCTTTGGCGAACTCTTGGCATCGGGCCAAGAAGACAAGCAAATTTCACGCAAATTAAGTTGCCCACGCAGCGAAGCCAAACGCTTGCGCCAAACATTTCTCGACTTTGAAATTGTTGCACAAGAGACATTCCACCCAGAAAAACTGGACGAATGGTTGGCCTCAGCAGCCGGCCAACGCGCCCAAAAACAATGGGAAGGTCAACACCGCCAACAAACAATAGGTGCCGTTGGACGAGGCCCCAAAGGCAGTTTGGCCAAACAAGCCCCTGGCAAGAAACAATGGAATCGCCAAAAAGTGTAAGTTAGATCTGCAACAAAATCACAACACAACGTAAAAGGCCAACAGCATTCAGCTGTTGGCCTTTTTGTGTCCACCTTTATAAACAGTCTCCTCTAAAACGCATATCCCATAGATCCATAAATCGAAAGCGTGTTTCGATTGGAACCCGTTAGCTCCAAACGCATCGGCCCAGGAAACCGCCGATCCATATACACCCCCACACCCACACCATGCACCCAGTCATCAAACCCTGTCAAAGCCCGATTAAAAAGACCAGCCCGATAAAATGCCCCCACAACCAAATCACGCAACACTGCAACAGATGGCTCTACAAAACGTTTGCGCACCAAAAAACTCCCAGAAGCCATCCGCGTAACCCGCAACGCATCGCGGTTCAAACCTGGAAAATCTACAGAAGCCACCTGAAAATGTCCTGCTCCGCCCACATACAAATAGTCATAAGCCGGTGCACGATCAGACACATATCCCCACTGACCTTTAATACCCAATGTCCAACTGTCATGCAACCGAACAAACTGTGCCCAATCGCCAAACAAATGATAATAATCCGATGTCGCAAACACGCGTTTGGCCTTCCAACGCATCAAAAAACCATGATCAGGCAAAAAAGATTTGTCACGTGTATCCACTGTCACATCAAACCATACATTGGGTAAATTTTCGGACACCTCCGAAAACAACGGAGCACTTTTCCGAATATGTAACCGTTCAAATTGATAACCCAAGCGGGCACTGCCCCAATTGCCAAACAAACGCTGTAACCCAACCGTTGCCCGATAGCGTGATTCTTCAAAATCACCCAAACGAACATCATTTTGGAATGCCAATCGATCTTGGCTGTGCCAATGCAATTGTGCCATCAAACGCACAGACAATGTGGGAACTGGGCGTGCATAAATGCCCGATTCAACAAACTTGAGTTTACCCAAAACCCCACGCACAAAAAAATCTGACCCACGCCCCACAACATGGCGTTGCCAAAGCTCAGCAAGTGCAAGCAACTGAAAATCTTGGTCATAATGTAACCCAAACCCCAGTTCCGACTGGCTTATTTGGCGCACCGTAAAAACCAATGTCGTCTGATCACCTGCTCGAAGCAATTCATAACCAACTGTTTCAAACAAACCCGTTGCATAAAGCCGTGACACATCTTGATCAACAAGATGAATCGCCACAGGTTTGCCCAAAGGCGTTTGTAATACCTTATGTAAATCAACAGCATCAGCCTGTTGGATACCCTCAAACTGAATTGCATTGACCACCACATCCAATGGCAACCCCGACCAAGTTTTTAAATGAAACGCTTCAGGCAACTGCGATATGCGCGTCGCCTGTTGTGACAGTGGAATATTCAAATGCCTTAAATCTTCTAAAATATCATCCAAATGTTGTGTGGTAGCCACATCTCCTCGCCCAATCAACTCCTGTGCCGCATCAAAATCGCCAATTTCAAAACCATCCAAGTTGGGCATAATCAAAACATGGGCCAACTTGCGATTGGCAATCTTCTTTTCTTCAATTCGAAAACTGATGGCCTGATCAAAAATATCAATAAAATCTTTGACCTCATCTTTATGTGTACGAAGTGGTGTTGCACAATCTACAGCAATCACATAATCGGCCCCAGCCGCCAACGCAACATCCACAGGCAAATTGTTTGCAATGCCCCCATCCACCAACAACGTATTTTCCATCTCTACGGGTGTAAACAAACCTGGTACTGCAATACTGGCCCGAATGGCTTTGCTTAATGTGCCCGACTTAAAAACAAGGGTCTGCCCCGTTAACACATCTGTCGCAACCGTACGAAAAGGAATGGGCAAATGGTCAAAATTATTTTCTGCTTGATAGGTTGCAGGTGTCGTCAACAAGTCCAAAACCTGTTGAATTTTTTGACCAGCAAAAATCCCTTGTGGCAAACGCGGTGTAAAATCTTCTAAATGAACAGCAATCAACCTGCGGTCACTGCCCTGTTTGTGTGTGGTATTGAGCAACCGCCTATCGGGTCGATCATCAGAAATATCGTGCCAATCAACCGACGTCAAAATGCGGGCAACATCATCGGCAGAATAGCCTGATGCATATAACCCACCCACCAAAGCGCCATAACTTGCCCCAACAATCATATCAATAGGTACGCCCGCTTTTTCCAACACACGCAACACACCCATATGCACAGCGCCACGCGCACCACCACCACTGAGCACCAACGCCACTTTAGGGCGATCTTCAGCAAACGCAAAATAGGGCTTCCCAAAAACAAGAAGCCCTATTAAAAAGAGGATCACACTTCGCCTAAATGAAATCAACACCGACAACCCCAATTATGATGAAGCAACCCAATCGGCTTGATATTGCGCCACAAACGCATTAAAAAAAGCCCGAGCATCTTCATTTAAACCATCCAAATATCCCGATTCTAAAAACCACGGTTGGTGTGAAAAATAATCACTCAATGGCACATCTGCACGTGTATAAGTCAACATCAATGTATGGCGTAACCGATCTGCATGATAACGACCTCGGTGTAACCCCGCAGGATTAAACCCAACGGCATCACCTGGTTCAAGTGCAATGCGAATCGCATTGGGCATCGCATCAGACGTATTGTTTTTGCCACCCTCCGCTTTGCGAATGGCATACTCTTCATCCCTATCCCATCGCAAATGAGACCCTGGCACAAACTCCACGTCGTCACTGGCCACAAGGGCCACTTGCAATTGCACACTTGAGCCAAACCCTTGTCGCGATAAAATCTTTTCGCGCTCCTCGTCATCACTGGCCGACCGAAATTGTGTATCACGGTGCCAGTTGCCATCTCGGCTATTTTTTTGCGGATTAAAAAAAAGACTCGTACATCGAAACAAGGGATCACCGTGCAAAATGGTGCGCACCAAATGCAACACGTTTTTATCGGCAACCGCATGCATCAAATCACGCAATTTGGCACGATCATCACCAAAGTAACCCAAGTGATTCAAATGCCGCATCACCGTCGCATCTGCCCCACCACCCGGCTCCCCTTTTTCAGGGTTGCACACGCGCCACTGAGCCAACACATCAAAACAAATGTCGTGCAAACGGGCTGTGCGGTTCGGGTTAAACAACCCCCGAACCACCACATACCCATCATTTTCCCATTGTCTTTGCAAATCTTTATCGGTCATCGCGCTTTAAATCCAACCAATCCAATTCGGTTTCACTCAGCTTCAAATTTAACGCTTCGATATTGGCCTTGCATTCATCGGGGTGAAACACACCAATCAACGAGAAAATATTCAAAGGTTGATTCAAAATAAAGGCCAACGCAATTTGTGGCACACTCAACCCTTTTTCAGCAGCCAATTCACCAGCACGATCCAATCGCTTAAAGTTTTGTTCATAACAATATGCTTCAACACAAGCCCCCGGCAAATTCTCTTTATAACTTTCAAATGTCTCGCGCGTAAACCGCCCCGAAAAGAACCCTTGCGCCAAGCTTGACCAAGTAAACAAAGGCATTTTCTGCTCGGCGTACCAAGCTCGGTTGGCATCATTCTCTGGGCCACTCAAACTGATACAATCGGCCCAAGGTTCTTTTACTTGCTCTGCCAAACTGTAATTGGGGCTGCTCACAGCAAAGGGTTCCAAATTGTGCTTATAGGCATATTCATTGGCTTCTTGAAGGCGTGGTACCGTCCAGTTTGACCCTCCAAACACACCAATACGCCCAGCCGCTTTGTGTTCGTTCAACACCTCCACAATAGGCCCCACTTCCACATCAGGATCATCGCGATGCAACACATAAATATCAATAAAATCGGTACGACACCGTGCAAACGAATCGTGCAATTCGGAAGTAATATCATAAGGCGTCACCCGCTTGCGATCACCACTGTGATGCGCCCCCTTGGTCAAAATCACAACCTTGTCGCGAATACCCCGCGACTCAATCCACTTGCCCAACACCCGTTCACACTGCCCACCGCCATAAATATGGGCGCAATCAAACGCATTCACACCCAATGCATACACCCCATCCAACAGCGCAAAACCCTGCTCTTCTTCATTAGACTTCAGCATAATTGTTCCGTGCAAAATGCGCGAAATGGGTTTGTCCACCCCATCAATATGTCCATATTCCATTGGCATGTTTTCAATTCCTTTCTCAATCATAACGATTCAGTGGTGTCTTTGTTGCCCGTATATCAAAACGATAAACTTCATTTATTCCATCGGATATTTTAAACCCCATTGTGCCCGCACCGCATCCATCGTGCCCATCAATGCCAGCGTTTCATCGTGCGGAATCACATCACTTTCAATTTTGCCTGCACGCACACACCGCGCAACCTCTTCTGCTTCAAACTCATATCCATTGCCCTTATGAGGCAATTCCACAACCTCTTCATTTCCTCCCACCGTCAACGTGGCTTTTTTGCCATTCCAAAAAGAAGGCATCACACTGATCATACCATCGGTACCCAAAATCTTAGCATCGTGAGGTGTCTTAATACGCACCCCACAAGACAGCAAGGCCAAAGCACCATCTTCATATCCAAAAACCATCGCGGCCTGTTCATCCACACCCGTTTCACCAATATGTGCTTGGCTGGAAATCGTTTTGGGTGGTCCACCAAACACCATCGACGCATAGGAAATAGGATAAATCCCCACATCCAGCAAACCACCACCACCCAAGTTTAAATTAAACAAACGCCCATCAGGGTTGATGCCCGCACGAAATCCAAAATCGGCATACATCATGCGCACATCACCAATAGCCCCATCAGCCAACCACTTGCGCACTTGTACCGTAATGGGCAAAAACCGAGTCCACATCGCCTCCATCAAAAACACATTTTGGGCACGCGCCACATCCACCATTTCTTGTGCATCTTTTTGATTAATCGCAAAAGGCTTTTCACACAACACGGCCTTACCCGCTTCCAAACACAAAATGCTGTTCTCTTTGTGAAACGGATGCGGTGTTGAAACATAAATGGCGTCTACCTGGTCATCATTGGCCAATGCTTCATAAGAAGCATGGCGGGTTGGCACATCAAACTGATCGGCAAACTTGTCAGCATTTTCTTGCGTGCGTGAGCCCACAGCCACCAGCTTAGCCCCCTCGGCGGCTTGCAAACCCGTCGCAAACTTTTTTGCAATATTCCCACAACCCAAAATACCCCAACGAAACGTATCACCCATGTTGACAACTCCTAACCCTTGTGATTTAAAACCCGTGGCAAAATCTCTTCAAGCTGTGCCAAAGGATCGGCCATACCTCGAATGGCTTGCACCCAAAAATCTGGTTTTTCCAAATCTTGGCCAATACTTTGCTTGGCCACATTTTCACACGTATCACTTCCCGTCAATCTCAAAAAGTCTTCATAACGAGGTAAAAAATCTGCCCCTTCTTTTTGAAACAACGCAAACAAACCACGGCTCAACAAAAACCCAAACGTATACGGATAATTGTAAAACGTCACACCTGTAATGTAAAAATGTAACTTCGATGCCCAAAAATAAGGATCTTCGCCACCGGCTTCCAACACATCACCAAAGATGCGCTGCTGCGTTTCCACCATCAAATTTTTAATTTCAGACACGCTTAATTCGCCCTTTTGACGAGCTTGATAAAAAGCTTTTTCAAACTCAAACCGCACAGGAATATCCATCAAATAAATGGCCCCATGCCCCACTTCCATATCCAATGTCAATGCTTTTTGCTTGTCTGTCACATCGGGGTTTTCCAAAATGCCTTCTGTCAAAATCATCTCACCAAACGTCGATGCCGATTCGGCCAACGTCATTGGATACCGCGAGGCAAATGATCTCTTTTCGCGCAAGATATAACTGTGAAAAGCATGACCCGCTTCATGAGCCAATGTGCGCACATCACCAATGGTATTGTTATATGTCATAAAAATGCGAGATTGCTTAATGTGCTTGGACCCCGTGCAAAAAGCCCCAGGGCGTTTGCCAGCACGTGGTTCCCACTCCACCCAATCTTTATCATACACCCCCTGAATAAAATCACCCAACTTTGGATAGGCACGTGAAAAAGATGAATGTACCAATGCTTTCCCCGTTTCCCAATCCAATGGTTCATCATCAGACAAAGGCAAAGGTGCTCCCAAATCGTACCATGCAATTTTATCACGCCCCATCACATCTGCTTTTAAGCGCAAAATGCGACGCCCCAATTCAATTTCCGAATGAATCGCTTCAAACATTGCCTCCAATGTCTTTTGCGAAATAGCCGCCTGAAAACACGCCACATCCAAAAAGTGATTTACCCCTCGGTGTCCATTTAATGTTAAACGCGTACCAGCAATGGCGTTTAATGCCGCAGCCGTTACATCGGCCACACCCGACCACGCTTCATTGCCCTTTTCAAATGCCGCCTGCCGAACCGCCCGATCGGGTTTTTCCATCAACGACCGACGTTGCGACATAGGCAACCGGGCCTTCTTCCCATCGGGATACACCATATCAAACTCAAGCTTACCCGATACCGTATCATAAAGCCGCCCCCACGCATTGATCCCATCCACCCCCAAATCGGCCGCCAACCCTTCACGTGCGGCATCCATCGTAAATTGCGCATCACGCCGCATCCGCCCCAATGCATAAGCCGCGTCATTTAAGGCCTCGCGCCCAACAAACGCATCAAACACATCGTCAGACGCATCTTTTAAACCACGCAATAACTCCACCGAAAGTTTAGAAGCTTCGGCACCCAAACGATCCAAAGCAGACTCTTCTTTGGCATAATCTTCATTGCGTGCATCAACCGACGTCAAACATCCAACATACGAATTGATATGACCAAATCGCATCATCACATCTTCATACCGTACAAACACGGTTTCCCAATCGTCTTGATTGTTGGCATTCAAAACAGCAAGCTCCGATGCCTTTTTGTGCAAATCACTGAAATCTTTTTTGATGGCCTCCTTAAAAGCCACCATCTCTGGACCATTAAACGTGGGAAAATAATCTTTCAAATCCCAATTCATATCCGCCATATCATCTCCCATCATAATGCCTTGTAAAACGGTTGGCTCCACGCACGTCGTGTACCACAATGTACTTCAATACGAAAATACGTCAAATCAGGAATTGCATCCCATACCAAATGTGCCCCCACCTCCCGATGCAACACCTTGCCTTCTGGGCCAATAATTAACATTTCTTGTGCAAATTTATCGCAAGACACATCCAAAGTTTTGCCATCAAATAATATCTGTTTAAATGAGGGATACGTGCTGGCAAAAAAAGCACCCTGTTTAAGCTGTGACACCAACAATTGCCAAGTCACCTCTTCAACACCTTCATCCACCTGCACACTCACCCACCCATGTCCTGGTGTGGTATATTGGCAATGAAAATCATCAGTCGCAATGGCCCAAATGTGTTTGCCCTGGCTCAACACATCATCCCAAATCTTCACATTGGCAACTTCATCGCACCCACGCCCTTCACGCAACCCATTAAAAATCTCCACAGCATGTGCAATATCCGCCGTTTGATGCACATTGAAAGCACCATGTTCATATTGCTGGGGGTGACACACCGCTACAAAACCACCCGCATTGCGCAAGGCCTGTGCCCGTTCGCCAATATCATCCGAAGGCATTTCCGTCACCTCATAAACACCCAACTCCAACATATGATCCGTACTGCCATTTTCTTCACCCGGAATCAACACCAATGGTATCTGGTCTTGCCACGTGCGCCATTGTTCTTCATTAGGTGCCATATTATGATCCGTAATCGCCATAAAATCATATCCCAAACTGGCAAACATGGGCCCACTTTCAGACACATCCATAAAACGCCCACAACACGTATGCCCATGTAAATTGCCACGCAACCAACGTTTGGAATCGGAATAAGGATTGAGATACAAATTGAACTCCTAAGTTTAAAATTCTAAGCTGGCATTGGCTTCACGTTTGCCGTTTACCGTTTGCCGTTTGCCGTTTGCCGTTTGCCGTTTGCCGTTTGCCGTTTGCCGTTTGCCGTCTGCCGTTTGCCATTTGCCGTTTGCCGTCTGCCGTTTGCCGT
>JAYODI010000003.1:0-2303 GCA_038279365.1 Candidatus Latescibacterota bacterium
AATCATATAAGGTTTGGCGTTTGAGGTCGGCAATGGCAATTTGGTATTGAATATAGGCTTCAAGATAGTTTTGTCGGGCTTGGGTGAGGTCGTCGCGTGTGCGGGTGAGATCTTGGGCTGCAATGTCACCATTTTCAAAGCGCGCCAAGTCTATTTCATAGCTGCGTTGTGCCACTTTTTCACTTTGTTTGAGCACGTCTAAACGGCTTTGGGTTTCGCGCAAACGTCCAATGGTGTTGCGTATGGTAAGCAAGACTTCTTTGCGTTCATTTTCGAGGGTGAGTTTGTTTCTGTCCAATTGGGTTTGGGCACGGGCAACGCGCGCGCGGTTAAGGTCTGAATCCCAGAGAGGAACCGTGAGTGAAAACTGTAAACCTAAGTTGCGTGGTCGACGACGCAAGTCTTCCCAACTGGCATCAAAAAGACTGCGTGTGGATGTGTCTTCGGGGAGTGCGCTGGTAAAACCCGCTCGTTCATAAGATGCGGAAAGATCACCGCGAATGGCCCCATTTGCACGGGTTTCTTGTAGGGCGATTTCACTGAGTCGTTGATTGATTTCAAATTGGCGCAAAGATGCACGGTGGCGCAAACCGTGGCTTATGGCAATTGCTTCATCAATTTCCAGTGGGGTTATTTCAACGGTTACATTTACAGATAGGGTGTCTTCAAGAGCCAAGCCCAATTCCAATTTAAGGGCATCAGACTGTCGGGTAAAATTGCCTTGGGCTTGTAACAATTGGTTGCGACTGCGTGCCAGGGTTACTTCCATTTGGAGGGCTTCTACTTCAGGAATTAAACCGGCTTCATATTTTTTTTGAGCCAATTCTGTAGATTGGATTTGTTGTGTGAGGGCTTCTTGTGCGATTTCTAAGCGCCGTTGTGCGCTGTAGGTGTTGTAAAATGAATTTGTGACATTGTAAATCACATTGAGTTGTGAACTGGTATAGGTTTCTTGTGCATAGGTGAGTTGCAATTGGGCACTTTCCAGGTCTAATTTGAGTTGGTTGGGCACAAATAAAGGTTGATTAAAGCGCACTCTTATACTGCTTAAAAACCGTTTGCTGCGGTCGGTTGCATCGCGTTGCTCTTGAAACACTGATTCTCGGCGTTGTTCAAAATCGGAAGAGAGTGTGAGACTGCCATTGGTGAGCAAGATGGGTTGCGTGAGTTGTAATGTGCTTTTCCAAGACAATGTACCCACTGTATTGTAAATAGGAAGCTGGTTGGGCAATTGAATGGCTTGTACGTTTTCTGAAAAATTGGGGGTTTGTAAGTTGAGGTTAACACGGGTTTTGGATATGCGTTTGTTGACGTCCATGTTGTGCTTGGCCGATTCCAATTGCAGGCGTAATTGTTGTGCATCATAACCATTGTTGAGCGACAGATTGATGGCGTCATTGAGGGTGAGTGTAATGGTGTGCGCACTTGCTGGAAAGGTATAAAAGCAGATACATAAGAAGGGTATAAGCAGGTGCATAATGCGATCTCTTAGACACGGGATGAGATGATTGTCTTTATTCATATCGGAGGGCTTCTATGGGGTTGACGCGTGCGGCACGGCGTGCGGGAAATGTGCCAGATACGATACCGACCGCACCCGATAGACCAAATGCCAAGATGACGGAAATGGGCGATATGACGGTTTTAAATTCGGCAATGGCGTCTATGAATAAGGCCATGCCCACGCCCAAAAAGACACCGACAAGGCCACCAACAAGGCTTAGACCGACTGCTTCGATAAGAAACTGAGACATGATTTCACTTTGTTTGGCTCCCAATGCGCGTCGAATGCCAATTTCGCGGGTACGTTCCAGAACTGTGGCCAACATGATGTTCATGATACCAATGCCGCCTACCAGCAAGGAGATGGCTGCAATGGAGCCCAAAACTATATTGTAAATTTGTCGTTCGTGTTCTTCTTGTTTGAGGAGTTCGTAGGGCACAACAATGTCAAAGTCTTCGTTGTTGTGATGGCGGCGTGTTACAATGCGACGAATGACAGCAGAGGCTTCTAAGAGGCGGTCTGAGTCGATGACTTGTACGGTGAGTTGGTCAATTTCGCTGGCCAAGGGATTGGTTTTGCTAAAGCGACGCAAAAAAGATGTGAGAGGAATGTAGATATCTTGATTGAGGTTGCGTGCGGCCAACTCGCCCACTGTTTCGGTAAAGAGGGCTTTGTTGGCCATCACGCCGATGACTTCAAACCACTGATCGTCGAGCTTGACTTGTTTGCCAATGGGGTCTTCTATGGGGAAGAGGTTGCGTGCGGCATCGGCACCCAAAATGCAAACCCGAAGCTCGCG
>JAYODI010000003.1:2403-38022 GCA_038279365.1 Candidatus Latescibacterota bacterium
ATGATGTTGTTGACGCCCAATGCTTTAAATTTTTCGAGGGCTTCGCGTTTGGCCCCTTCGCCAATGGCCAACATGGCAATGACAGCAGCCACACCAAAAATGACACCGAGCATGGTGAGAATGGAGCGCAAACGATGTTGCGACAGGCCCTCAAGGCCCATGCGCATGAGTTCGGCGCGATCCATTAGGTGGCCCCTCCAAGCACAACCTGAGCACCGGGTTTGATGTCACCTTTGATGACCACATGATTCGCATTTCGTGGGCCAAGCGATACGGGCACGGGTGTCACGCCCCACATGTTTTTGACATAAACCACATATTGGTTGTCTTTTTTTTGTATGCAGTCGTTGTTGACAAAAAGAGCGTTGTCAAAATCTGCAATAAGAAATTCGCAACTGACTGTCATACCTGGGCGCAACAAGTCGTGCGATTCTTTGAGCATGATTTCGACATCAAAAACTTTGCTCTTATCGTTTCTGTCTTTTTGACGCGAAATACGACTGATTTCGACTATTTGGCCTTCAAAAATAAATTTGGGAAAGGCATCGAGTTTTACCGTCACTTTTTGGTTTTTGTTGATTTTGTTAATGTCTGTTTCATTGATGGTGGTGTGGGCTTTCATGCTGCTTAAATCGGGAAGCCCCACAATGGGTGCGCCACTCCAGAGTTGATCTCCTATGGCCACCTTTTGGCGGGTTCGTCCATTGTGACGGTATTCGATAATGCCGGGTGAAGAGGCGCGTAGGGTAAAGATTTCGAGTGTTCGGTTGGCATTGTCAATGTTGGATTCTATTTTTTGAATTTTGGCCAACTGTATGCTGAGTTCCTCGGCTTGTTGAATGCGCAGGCTTTCAAGCTGGCCTTGAAGTTTTTGAAGGGTGAGTTGTTTGGTTTTAAATTCGAGAGTTTTGATGGTTTTGCTGGTTTGCGATTCAAAACGCACGCGTTGTTGGTTGATTTCGGCACGTGTAAGGGCAGATTGGGCACTTTGTATTTTGTTTAGAAGTTCTTTGGTTTTGCTGTCTTGCTGAATATTTAAGGTGTTGAGGTTGGCTTGTTCTATGGCCAGGGTGTTTTCTAAGCGACCACGTTCGGCAATGACACCTGAAGGTTCAATTTCGCCCACCACACTTCCTTTTTGAACACGTGTGCCTTCGGGTTCAAGGTGTGATATTTTGGGGCGACCATATCGCCAAACGGCAGGCATAGAAATAATGGTATATTGCGCGGCTTGCAATTCACCTGTTTCTGTAAGTGTGGTCTTAAATTCACCTTGTTTGACGGTGGTATATGCGTTGTTGTCATCTGCACACGCACATAAAAAAATCAACAAAAGTAGGATGTTTTTTTTCATTGTGGGCTGCCTGTGGAGACCTGTTGGGTGGCGATGGTGGGGTTGGCAAGTGCGATGACATCACCAGAGCTAAGTCCTTCTTTAATGACCACGTGGGTATCGTTTTCGTCGCCAAGTGTGACGGGTTGAACAACAAACCCACTGCCCTTTTGGAGATAAACAATGGTTTTGTTGTCTTGCTCAAAGAGGGCTGCAATGGGAATGGCAATGACATTGGTCAATTCGTTGACGATGATGTCACAACTGATGGTGAGCCCAGGCAAAAGGCGTTCGTCTTGGCCGTCTATGAGGACAACAACATCAAAAACTTTTACTTTTTCTTCGTTAGATTTGTTGTGTGCCAAGGTGGCTATTTCGATTATTTTGCCTGTAAAAGTGGTATCTTGGTAGGCATCGAGGGTGATGAGGGTTTTTTGGCCCAATGTGATTTTGGCAATATCAATTTCATTAATTTGAACTTGGGCCTTCATTTCACTTAAATCTGGCAGACCAATCAGTGGGTTGCCCGGCCAGGTTTGGTCATCTACTTGGAATTTGTTGCGGGTGTAATTGTTTCGGCGAATGATGGAAATGCCAGGGGCTGGGGCGGTAACGGTGAGCATGGCAAGTGTGTTTTGGGCTTCGTCCAATTTGGCTTGTTCTTGCTTGACGCGCAGCTCAAGTTTGCTGATTTCTTCGTGTTGAATGTTTTTTTGGTTTTCAAGTTCTTGTTCGACTCTGTTAAGATTAATTGCTGCTTCTTCGAGGCTGAACTCGTCTTGTTTGCGGTCAATTTCGGCTTTGAATGAAGCTTGTTCGAGTTTGAGCGTTGTGATTTGATGGGTAATGCGTGCAATTTCCAGGTCTATTTCTTTTGATTCGATATCCGATTTGTTTTTGGCTTGTGTTTTTCGCAATTCTGATTCGGCAATTTCCAAATTAGATTTGGCTTCATTGAGGGCTTTTTCGACTTCGCTTTTGTCAAATTGCACCAATAAGTCGTTTTCCTTAACGGGGGTACCATCATCTACGAGTTTGACGATTTTTAAATCGCCAAATCGCCAACTGATGGGGGGGGCCGAAATAAGTTTTGAGCGTACTGCTTCGAGCTCGCCGGTGACAGTGACCCGATTGAGAAAGTTGCCATTTGAAACAGTGTGTGTTTCTACGGAAGTATTGGTTGTGGCACCGCAGGCGATAAACACACTTAAAAATATGTAAAACAGGCGATGCATAACGACTCCAAAAAGGGTTAAGGATCTGTTTTGGGTGCATGTAAAGCCAATTGGGCACCTGCTTCAAGGTTGCCTTTGATGATGGCGTAGTTGGCGTTTTGATTTTCAAGCGTGACTGAACGGGGTTCAAAGCGATTGCCTGTTTGCACATAAACCACTTGCAGACTGTCTTGTTGAAAAATGCATTCTAATGGTGCAACGAGGCCTTCGGGGTGTTCGTCTACAGTAATGTGTACTTGAGTAGATAAACCAGGTATAAAATCTGATCGGGTGGTATCCAGTTCGACAACAACTTCTACTTGTTTGACTTTGGAGTTTTTCTGAATGGGTTGGGCGCGTTTGGCGACACTGGTAATTTTTCCTGTGACGTGTGCATTTTCTAAAGAAGATATATTGATTTTGGCCAATTGCCCCTTTTTGAGTTTTTGAGCCTGAATTTCGCCTACTTGAAGTTTGACCTGCATCACGGACAAATCTGGCAATTTGGCAATAAGCTCCCCGGGGTACATGGTATCGCCTTCTTGTGGTTTTTTTCCTCTCCATCGGTTATATTCGTGCACAACCACGCCATTGGTTGGCGCTTTGATAACGAGAGTTTCTAAGGCCTCTTCGGCTTGCTTGAGCTTGCGGGTGGCTTGTTGGATTTTGATTTGGACATGGGCACGTTCTTCTTTTTGTATGCCCTCAATGGCGGCGAGGCGTTTGCTGATTTTTTTTACGCGCAGTTCATTGCTTTGCATTTCAAGGCGTGTGATTTCTCTTAGGCGAGGGGCAATAAACTCGAGTTTGGCCAATTGGAGGCGCGAAATGGCTGCCGCTGCTTTGGCACTTTCCATATCGGCTTCGAGAATGAGGCGTTCGGCGGTGAGCTCGGCTTCTTTTTTTTCAGCGTCCGATTGGGCAATTTCTAAAGAACTGAGTGCATTGAGGCGGTCATTTTCAAAAGATTGCGGATCTAATTTGATGACGATGTCGTCTTTTTTTACCTTTTTCCCTTCGGGGGCCAAATAAATAATGGCAATTTGTCGCCAATCTCTTGTTCGGGGCGTCATGAGGGCTTGCGAGTTTTTGGCTTCGAGAGGGCCTTCGGCATCTACGGTAATGGCAAAAGGTTTTTGGATGAGGGTATATGTGGGAATAGCATTTTGAGATGACCCGAAGGAACAGGCCATTTGTGAGAAACACAAGAGGTAAAAAAAGAGAGGGGAAATGCGCGGTGACAATAACAACATGGGATTGGGATTCCTATGGGAAGAGGTTTTTATAGGCCCAAAAAATTGTCTCTCTTAAAGAAAGATAGGTATTATCGAATTTTAAATGTACCAAATGCGGTTTCGTTCCAAATTTTATCTATATTCTTAGACGCAGTGCAAACAAGAAGGTTACACGATTGTATAAAATAATGAATGGCGATATGAAATCAAGAATTTCTATTTGGGGGTTTTTAATGGTTTTGGGGTTTGGCGGGTGTATGTTGCCCGACCCTATTCCTGAGGCACCTCAGCCTGTATATGACAGACCTCGTTTTGAAGACTTTCCAGCTCATAAGATTTATAAGAGCAAACCACGCCCAGTAAACTTAGTGAGTCACCCACGCGCCTTGCGGTTTGAAGGGCGATTGGTTGAAGGGGCAAAGATGGGCCCCAATTATGCGGGAAATCAAACAATTATACGATGGGCTTGTGGCGAAGAGTGCCAACAATTTGCGGTAATTGATGCGATGACAGGCAGTGTGATCTTCGCACCTTTTGTTACGCATTTGGGCGTGCGGTTTCAGTTGGACAGTCGTTTGTTTATCGTCAATCCACCTGAAGCAGTTGATCGGGCAGCGCGTGAGGGCAAACCGAAATCGTATTATCGCACGGTTTATTATGTGTGGCACTTTGGGCGGTTTGTCGAGGTTTTTTCGGAAAATTATGAATAATGGTTTTTAAGTTTCTTAGAGGCGATGTGTTTCACTTCGTCCATCGGCAGTGTTGACTATCCATTGAAGATGGTCTTTGTGGCCTTTAAGAATGGGGATGGCTAAGGGTGTGAGGGCATGTTTTTGTAAATGGGTTTGCAATGTTTTGAGGCGTGCATTGACGGTTTGGGCAATAAGCAAAACGCCTTTAGAATCGTTTTGGATGTGTTGCTGGGGCAAAAGGTCTGCGCGTGCAATGAGGTGCTGGGCAATAAGATGACGCGATAAGGTTTCTGCCTCTGTTTGAGAGGGCATAGACAGGGCAACCACATAAGGCGCATTTTTTTGGGCATCATGGACATCTGTGATGTTTTTATTTTGGGGGCCATTCTTTTTTTCGTCGTATTTTTTGAGTATAACCTGCAATATGAGCAAGGTCACACAAATGCCCAAGCCGATGAAAAAAATGTTTTTGATTTTTGTTACGATAGATGTTTTTGTGAGCGTGTCGTTTTGGGATAGATTTTGTGACTCCGGTTGCGAAATAGCATAGGTTGCCGATAGGTGATCGGCTATGCGTCGGACCTGCTGTTCCATTTGGGGGGAGACACGGCTGTTGGGGTCTGTGAGTGCCAGATCTGTTGTGTTGGCAATAAGTTTGCGGGCCACATTGGCAATTTGTGTTTGTTGGTCTTGTGCAGATAAACTTGTGCAGAAGAACGTGACCAACAGTGCTGTGAGAAAATATTTCATGGTGGCCTTATGGAATAATGGAGCGTGAGAGGGCAATAATTTCGGGAGCACCAATATCAGCGGTTTCTGTTTGCGTGATGATGTTTGGTAGATGTTGGTTGGTGGTTTTGAGCATGAGCATGGCTTCAGGCGTGACATAGGCTTTGTCGTCTTTTCGATAAAGCGATTGTAACGTGGGCGTGACGCTCCCTCCTGTGGCCCAATTTTGATCGATGATTTGTTTGCCCAAAGCAAGGGCTTGTTCGGTGGTGCTTGTGGTGATCATAACGCCAATGGGTGTATTGGGGCTTTCTAATTTGGTACCTCGACCAATTGCCTTGATAATGGCGCGTAAGACCAATAAGGCAACTATAATGGCAATGCCTTTGGATACATTGAGAACGATGGTTTTGACGAGGTTTTTGTTTTCTTGCCGTGTGTGGTTGATTTGGTTTTGCTCTGCTTGAACCACGTTGGCTTCTTGGATAAGTTGTTGAGAAATTTGTGTGATGAGTGTTTCTTGCTCTGGTGTGAGTGTTTCTTGGTTTGGCCCCACAATGCCTTTGGTGACATGGCGCACAATGCGGGTGATGCTGGCCACTTGGTCTTCGTTTATTTTGGGGGAGGCGGTTTCTTGTGCGTGCAGTGGTTGGATGTTGAGTGTGGATAAGAAGATGAGAATGAGGAAGGGCATGAGATGTGTTCCTTCTGGATGTGCGATATTTTTCATGTCAATGAGGTATATGGACAATATATTTCTGTTGGCTTGGTTTTGCAAGGTCGTTCATAAGGTGGGTTTGTTTTGGAAACATTAGGGTTAGATATTGACAAGTTAAACTTAGCAGAGCAAGTGTTGGCAGGTCACATTGCCCAAAAAACGACACCCGGTGCCGTGGGATTGGTTGTGCGTCGTGCTGGTGTGGCTATGCGTTGGGCCGTTGGGAAACATACGTATGACTTGAATGCACCCCCTGTTTTGTTGCAGGATATCTTTGATTTGGCATCTGTGACCAAAACGGTTGTGACAACGACACTGTGTGCTATGTTTGTCGATTTGGGCAAGTTGGATTTGGATGCACCCGTACAGCAGTATGTGCCAAGGTTTTTAGGAGATGGAAAAGCCCAAGTGACCGCACGATATTTGTTGGCCCATTGTGGTGGGTTGCCCGCACATGTGCATTTATACAAACAATATGCTGGGCGCGATGCTATTTTAAATGCGGTATGTGATTTGGAATTGGCCTATCAACCAGGGATGGAGACGGCTTATAGTGACATGGGGTTTTTGTTGTTGGGGATGGTCTTGGAAACCATAGGTGGGGAGCGCTTAGATATATTGGCACAGAAACTTGTCTTTGATCCTTTAAACATGAGCGATGCGTGTTATTGCCCCAGTGTGGATCTAAAGCCTCGCATTTTGCCAACAGAGACAAAAACGAATTTGCGAAATGGGTTGGTGTGGGGAGAGGTCCACGACGAAAATGCCGCCGCAATGGGGGGAATTGCTTCACATGCGGGTGTATTTGCCACTGCAGATGATTTGGCAAGGCTGTTGCAGATGTGGCTGTGTGGTGGGGTGTTTGACGGAAGGTGTATTTTATCTGAGGCGGTTGTGGCGAAATTTACGCAGCGCGCACATTTGGCACCAAACAGTACGTGGGCGTTGGGGTGGGATACGGTATCGGCAGGAGGCAGTTCAACTGGGCGTTATTTTTCGGAACGATCTTTTGGTTCATTGGGTTTTACGGGTACGTCTATCTGGGCAGATCCCGACCGCGATTTGGGTGTGGTGTTGCTTACCAATCGGGTGCATCCGACACGTGATAATTGGCAGATTAAAGCGCTACGTCCCGAATTTCACAATGCCGTGTCTGAAGCTTTGGTTTGATGATAGATGGCTTTTATTGTGAATTTTAAAATCAATTTTTGGGTGTTGTGCAAATCTCATTCGTCTTTACTGTGTTTTTCATGTGACGCATCAAAATCTACAATATTTGTTTCTCCCACATATGATTTTGCAATATATGTTTCTGCTTTTAACATTTTTTGTATGATGGTATGCACACGTTGACTGCTTTCAAAAATTAATTGCAGGTCATCAATGATATCTGTGGGTAAGTCGGTGCGTTTAGAGAGTAACTCTGATAACCCCAAAATGGCTGTAAGGGGTTGGTTAATTTCATGGGCGACTGCACCTGCTGTTTCTATGAGAACTTTGTTGCGTTCGGTTTGAAGCAGTTGTTTTTGGAGGGCCTCAACTTGCAATTCGGCCAATTTGCGTTGGGTCATGTTGATGTGAGAAGTGATGGCCCCAATGATTTGGGTGGTGTGATTGATAAGCGGGGTCACATAAAGCCAAAACCAACGTTCTTCTGTAGGCGAATGACAAGGATATTCATATGAATAATGTGACAGGTTGCCGTTGAGTACGGATCGAATGCCTGCCTCAATTTCTGTGCCTTTAATCGTATTAAAGTAATTTTCATTTAGGCCATAGTTTGGGTCTGGATAAGCATTGGCTTGAGCAAAGTTTTTCCATGCTTGGTTAACAAAGATAATTTTGCCAGAAAGGTTGATGATGGCAATGTGTTCGTATAATGCATCTAAGACGGTTTCATCGGAGTGAGATGCAGTGCGCGTGTGTTGTAATGTGGTCATGTATTTGCCTTTGGTCTGGGTGTTTAGCTATAAAGATACTGTAAGCGCATGGGGTTTGACAAGGTGTTACGCGTTTTTTAAATTAAAATTCTATTGGATATACGCATTTATTTAATAGTGGCTTGATGCGTTCGCGGTTTGCCATTTTGTGGGAGGGTGTAGATGCTGTTTTTACATAGATTTGTAAAATTTGCAGATGGTGTAAATGAGCGTGTTGGACAGGGTGTGGCTTGGTTGACAACGGTGTTGGTTGTGGTGGTCTGTTATGATGTGTTTACGCGCTATGTACTCCAAAACAGTATGGTGGCAGTACAAGAACTGGAATGGCATTTGTTTGCATTCATTTTTTTGTTGGGGGCAGGATATTCGCTCAAATATGATAAACATGTGCGTGTGGATGTATTTTATACCCGATTTTCGCCACGTTTACAAGCTTGGGTAAATTTGATTGGGAGTGTTTTGTTTTTAATACCCTTTTGTGTATTGGTGGTTTGGAGTTCGCAAAACTTTGTGATGAATGCATTTCATTTTGGCGAGACGTCACCGGACCCAGGTGGTTTGCCCGCGCGGTGGGTTTTAAAAGCGGCTATTCCAGTGGGCTTTTTCTTTTTGTTTCTTCAGGGGGTTGCTTTGGCCTGTCGGTCTGTGATATATATCGTGGGTGAGGAGGTAGACGTTTAATGGAAGCGATGCCTCTGATTTTGTTTGGTGTGTTGTTTTTGTTGTTGCTTTTGGGTTTTCCTGTCGCATTTACGTTGGGCGGGGTGTCATTTATTTTGGGGTATATGACTTTTGGTGCCACATTTTTTAATTTGTTGCCATTGCGCATTTGGGGCGTCATGACCAATTATGTGCTTATTGCGGTGCCGTTGTTTGTGTATATGGGTGTGATGTTGGAAAAATCGGGCTTGGCAGAAGCACTGTTGGAGACGATGGCGTTTTTATTTGGGCGTTTGCGCGGTGGGTTGGCCATATCGGTGGTGGTTGTGGGAGCGATGTTGGGGGCATCTACGGGCATAGTGGGAGCCACTGTGGTGACCATGGGGCTGTTGAGTTTGCCAACCATGCTTAAGCGCAATTACAAACCCGAGGTTGCCACGGGCACGATTGCGGCATCGGGTACTTTGGGGCAAATTATCCCGCCCAGCATTGTATTGGTTTTGTTGGGCAGTGTTTTGAATGTGTCAATTGGCGATATGTTTATGGGGGCTGTGATTCCGGGGTTGATGTTGGTGGGGTTGTATATGATTTGGTTGGTGGTTATTGCTATTTTAAAACCGGAGTGGGCACCTGCTATGCCCGAAGAAGAATTGGCTCATTTTCGCCGCAAGGGCATGGCGAAACGCATTTTTCAGGCCTTTGTTTTGCCTGCGGTTTTGGTGGTGGCTGTTTTGGGTTCTATTTTTGCGGGTGTGGCCTCACCAACAGAGGCTGCGGCGGTTGGTGCTTTGGGTGCCACGTTGTTGACCATTGTGCAGGGGCGTTTTTCACGGGAAACGCTTCAATCCGTTATGGTTGAGACCACGCACTTAACGTGTATGGTGTTTGTTATTTTGGTGGGGGCTACGGCATTTGGGTTGGTCTTTCGGGGTATGCATGGCGATGCTTATTTAACCGAGTTGATCTTAAGTGCCAATATGGGGCCTGGGGCATTTTTGGCACTTGTGATGGTGATGATTTTTGTGGCAGGGTTTTTTATCGATTTTATTGAAATCACGTTTATTATTGTGCCTGTGGTGGCACCTATTTTTGTGACCTTGGGTGTGGATTTGCTGTGGTTGGGCATTTTGGTGGCCATGAATTTACAAACGTCTTTTTTGACACCACCATTTGGTTTTTCGCTGTTTTATCTCAAAGGTGTTGCCCCACCTGCGGTTCAGACGGGGCATATCTACCGGGGTATTTTTCCGTTTATCGTGATTCAACTGATCGGTTTGGGATTGGTCATTGCCTTTCCTGATTTGGCCACATGGCTGCCTGCCTATTTGAGTCGATAAATATAGGCAAACGGCAAATGTGAAATGGCAAACGGGGTGGACTCACCCCACGAGGTGGTTAAAGTGTAACGTTTGCCATTTGCCATTTGCCGTCTGGTTCGTTTTATCCGCTGATATTGGTGTAGTAAATTTTTTCTGACACATTTGCCCAGCCCGATACATTTTTGCGGAAGGTGTCGAATGAGGTATAGATTTTTTTGCTCATGGTGTCTGAGGCAATGACTTCTTCGACCACTTCTTGAGAATATTGTCGCAAAGTTTTGAGAATGGGATCTGAAAACTGTTTAAGTTCTACGCCATGTTCGGTGATCATTTTCTGTAAATAGGCATTGTTTTTGGATTCAAATTCGGCCAATGCCCATACGGTGGCACGTGCTGCTGCTGTTCTGACAATGGCTTGTAAGTCGGCCGGGAGGCTTTCAAAGGCTTGTTTGTTGACAATAAGTTCGATGAGGGTGCCGGGTTCGTGCCAGCCTGGGTAGTAGTAGTATTTGGCGGCTTTGTAAAAGCCCATTAGATAGTCGTGATAGGGGCCTATCCATTCGGTTGCGTCGATGACGCCGCGTTCGAGATTGGTATAAATTTCTCCGCCTGCAGAAAGTACGGCAGAACCTCCGGCTTTAGAGATCACTTTGCCACCCAAGCCAGGCATGCGCATTTTGAGCCCTTGAAAATCATCGATGGTATTGATTTCGCGGTTGAACCACCCACCCATTTGAAAGCCCGTGTTGCCTGCTGGCATGGGGGTGAGGTTAAATGGGGCATAGAGTTCATCCCAAAGGGCTTGCCCGCCACCGCTGGTGATCCAAGCATTCATTTGTTGGGCATTCATGCCAAAGGGGACGGCTGAAAAAAATTGTGTGGCGGGGGATTTGCCAGCCCAGTAATACGATGCACCATGGCACATTTCGGCAACACCTTGGCTGACGGCATCAAATCCTTCGAGGGGAGGGATGAGTTCGCCACCACCATATACTTGAATTTTGAGGCGGCCTTGTGACATGGTGTTGATCCATTGGGCGAGGTGATCGGCTGTTTCGCCTAAAATGGGAAAATGAGGTGGCCAAGTGGTAACCATTTTCCATTCGTATGTTTTTCCGGTATGCACCGCAGGGGCATTGTTTTGTTGGGGAGATGCACATCCGGCTAAGAATGCGCCTCCTGCAAGTGGCACTTTTTTTATAAAATCGCGACGTTTGAGTGGGTTCACCTTACCTCCCTTTGTAATTAACATGAAAAGACGGACCTGTGAATCTTTGGGAACGAGTCGCATATGTCTTATAAATGCTGTTGATGATTTGATTTTGGATGCGGCGAAAATATTGTAAAGGGAAGAGGATGTCAAGCAAAAGGCAGGTGGCGTTTTGCTTAGAGATACGCTATATTGTAATGCAATGTGTGTTTGGTTTTTGAGAGACGATAGATTCTTCTGTTTTTTTTAGAAATTTTTGAGGTTTGTAAACGGTTATGAGAGTGTTGATTGTTGATGATGAGCCTGCAGTTCGCGAACTTTTGTCGGCGACATTGGAGGCTGTGGGGTGTGATCAAATCGATTTGGCC
This sequence comes from Candidatus Latescibacterota bacterium, assembly GCA_038279365.1. Lineage (GTDB taxonomy): Bacteria > Latescibacterota > UBA2968 > UBA2968 > UBA2968 > JABIFK01. The sequence goes on from JAYODI010000003.1 coordinate 13,822, forward strand.
CAAGATGGTGAACAAGCTTTGGCTTTAACCATGACACATCGTTATGATTTGGTGACGTTGGATATACGTATGCCGGGTATGAGCGGCTTAGACACATTGCCCATGATTCGGCATGCGATGCCACGTGCGATTATTGCAATCGTATCGGCCTATACGGCCGATACGATTGACATGGATTTGAGTGATGCTGATTTGATGATTAGCAAGCCTTTTGAGTTGAAGGTAGTGATGTCTTTGGCGCAGTTGGCACAAGAACTTGTTGATATTCAAAAAGCCATTTATGCATTGGGTGAATAATAAGATGCGATGTCTGTGTTTTGGGTTCTTATTGGTTTTGATGGTGTGTGTGTCGGTTTGGGCCAATGACACGTTTGATGACGTGCAGATATTAGAACGCGATGTTGCGCGTATTAAAGCCACGGGTGATTTACGGGGTGGTGAGAAATTGATGAAAGTGGTGGTGCGTTTGCGCGACGCCGATGTTATGATTATGGGAAATGATTATCGTTATGGATATTTGACTCTGATTCCCTATGCCACGATTCAGACGATGACTTATTCTGATATTGGCGGCCATTTGCCCGATCAATTGCATCGGACATCACCTTTGTATGAAGCCAATTTTGATGGTCAAGATCAACGTTGGTTTGCAATTACATATGAACAAGATGAAAAAATGGTTGATGTGAGATTGATGTTGGGCAAAGAAACGGCAGATAATTTTATAAAAACTTTGGCAGGTCATGCCCCCAAAACGATTGGACAGTATGTGGATGGTGTGCCGCGCTTTGGAGATGATGTGGCTTTTAGAGATTGCCGAGTTTTTAGAACGATATCAGATGACGGCAAACCAAAGACGGATGATTTTGCTTGTTTGGTCATGATGCGAACAGATGCTTTTGAAGTGGTAGGACAAGATAAAAATTACCAAGAACGCTTTTTGGTGCCCTATGCGGTGGTTCGTCGATTGTCTTATGAGCACAGCAATGAGACGTCTTATATGGGGCGGATGCCAGGCATTGGGGCATTTCGAAAAGCAAAACACTGGTTTGTAATTGAAGGGGATGAGACGGTTGCACTGATGTTGGCACCTGAGATTGTTGCCGATTTTCGAGAAATGGCACAGGGCAAATCGGGTATGACCATTAATGCCTATGCAGATGAACACAAGTTACAGGCATCTGCACAAGCGGCCTCTTTGCCTCAAGAGTTGGGCATACCCCATTCAGATGAGGAAACGCTTCAAGTTTTGATGTCGGCCAAAACCATTCGGTGTTTGTTAGGGCCAGGAACGCGCGCGCTTTGGGCAGATGGTCAATTGACGCGTGATGGCGATGCGCGCTATGATGTGTCGCAGGTATTGGTGTTGGATGCGATTGATTTGGCCAAGCAGACGGCCCGTTTGCGCAGTGATGAAAAAGTAACGCCCGTACGCGTGGTGGCCAGCCGTAAGGGGTTGACGTTTTTGGCTGTTGATGATGCGACTTTGGTCATCACTGTTTTTGCACGAAATGATGGCCAATTGGTTTGTGTGTATTCACAACATGTGACAGACGATTCACCACAGGCGAGCCAGTTTTATGGTGTGGTAGAAGTTGGAACAGAACCATAAAAAAACAAAATAAAAAAAGGGGATCAGACGCAATGTCTGATCCCCTTTTTTATTTGCATATGGTTTATGCATCTGTTTTATGGCCATCAAGGTCTGTTCGCAAAGCTTTGATGTTTGTATCCATTTCTTTTTCTTTTTCTACAAGCTTGTCCACTTCGGCTTTTATTTCTTGCATATCTCTTTCAAGTTCTGCGTTTGCTTTTTCTTGGTCTTCCAAGAGCAACTCAGATTCCTTTGTTGATGCGCGTAGCGTTGCTATGTTGTCGTTGAGTTGTGTTACGGATTTTAAACCGTCCATAACCACCTTGACGGTCATAATGAGTCCCACAATGGTAATGCCTAAAAAAATTTCTGCGGCACCCGACATAGTTATACCCTTAGCTCGATTTGCCTTTGATCATTTCTTTTTGGTAGGCTCGAATGGCATCATCTTCTTGTTTGCGCGTTTGCAATTCTTGGAGGGTTTTTTCAATATTATTGATGTTGCGTTGGATGGCACTGCGTCGCGACTCGAGTTGCTTTGTTTCACTGGTTATGCGTTTTTCTTTTTGCCTGGATGCATGCAGTTCGTTTTTGGCTTTTTGGTAAGTTGCGTGTTCGGATTCCTGCAACCGCTCGAGGCTTTTAATGCGGAAGGAAAAAATAATTTTTGCCAAAATGCTTAACACGCAAGCAATGAGTGCAATAACCCCAGAGACAGACATGAAATATGCTCCCAATAAATGGTATAATATTTATAAATGTGGGGTAATATGTATGTTAAGTCAAGTTTAAACGTATTTTTTAAACTTTGAGAGGTTTGCCACATTCGCTGCAAAATTTGGCAGAAGGTTTGTTTTGGTGACTACAGGAGAGGCATTTGCCAAGGGGGGGCAATTGGGTACCGCATTCGTTGCAAAACTTGGTATCGGGTTGATTTTCATATTTGCAGGACGGACAAATTCGGTTATTGGGCAGAATAACAGGTTGTATAGGGCGATCTGCTTCGACTTGATTGAGCATAGAAACCACTTTGTGAGAACTGCCAAGGGGTTCTATGAGCGGTTCATCACCTCTTACTGATTCGAGTTGGATGTCTTCTTCTTGACTGAGATCTATTTGGATGGCATCAATCCGATTTCCCTGAGGATCAAAGAGTAAACGTACAATGGGGTGTGCAAGGTTCTTGTCTTCAATATCGGCCACAACGCCTTCGTAACCAACATAGGTTCCATTTTGAATGCGAATGTTTGTGCCAATGGGAAATGGGGCAACGGTTTGGAGAAATATTTCGACCACACGTGGGTTTAAATGAGAGCCTGATAATTCTTGAATGAGGTTTACCACTCTGTTGGCTGGCCACCCTTGACGGTAGGGACGATCTGAGGCCATGGCATCATAAATATCGGCCACAGCGGCTACGGCACCAAAGTCGTGAATGGTATTGGGTTCGTTACGGTCTAAGGCCTTGTTGCCTTTAATGCCACGTGGATAACCCGAACCGTCTTGGCGTTCGTGATGTTGGTAGGCGACATGAGCGACCAAGTTGCTTAAGTGGGGGGCCAAGGTACGAATGAGATCATACCCCAGTGTGGGATGGGTTTTCATGATTTCAAATTCTTTTTCAGAGAGTCGCCCAGGTTTGTTTAAAATGTCACTTTGGATAAAAATTTTGCCCATGTCATGTAAAAGACAACCGATACCAAAGGCCGTGAGGCGTTCTTTTTCCCACCCTATTTTTCTTGCCAATAACAAACCCATGAGGGTGACATCTATAGAATGTTGAAAGGTGTAATTGTCGTGAATCTTAATGGAGTTGAGCCCAAGGATTACATCTTTGTTCATAATCTGGCTGACCAAGGCATCAACATCTCCAACAATTTGATCAATGCCTTGGTTGTTTGTGGTGGATTTGAAAGTATCTATAAAACGCTTGGAATGGACATGTTCTTGGGCTTCGTTGAGAGACAGTTCGCGCATGCCATCTAAGGACTTAGAAACGGCTTGGAAGGTGTTGGTGAGGTTTTGGATGGCTTTGGCGCGGGCTGCGGGTGGAATCATTTCTGGTACGGATATGTCACTGGTATCGGGTTCTTGTACGTAAAGAGCAGGCAGGCCCATTTCTTTGAGGCGGGTGACATACGTGCCCTTTAATTTGGCACCACGCCCCAAAAGCAAGCGGTTGTATTCGTCATACAAATCTTGCCCGATTTGCATGCCCTCTTCAAGATTATTGATGTTGATTAAGCGCATGGGAAATTTGCATTCAAGTATGGAGAAAGAACAGATTGCCCCGTAAGAGGGGGCCTAATCTTTTAGCAAGAATAATGGATAAGATAAGATGTCGATAAAAAATAGGCAAGGGTTACTGCCAGCGTAGTGTGGTGGTGCCACGCATTTGCCATACGCGGCGTGGTGGGTTAGAAACGATGGTGACTGAACACGCGAGGTGGATCGGAAGGGGAGAGTGAAGTTGTTGTCGTGGGGTTAGCAAAACAGTGGCAATATGTCCTGTACTGGGCAAGGGCGCAAATTCGAGGCGATTGTTGTAATACGATATGGTTTGGCTATTTGATGTTTGTTTGAGGGGTTGTTGACGCCAATCGGTTACGGATAGAATTTGGAATGAGCGGGTTAAAGAACTGTCTGGGTTGGAAAATGTAATGGCATATTCAAACCCCAGTAAGCTGGCACAACGCGGGATAAATATTTGAAGGCTTAAGTTTTCACCTCGTTGAGGCACTGTTGCTGTGGTGATGCCATTGTTTATGGCAGGGTTTTCGGCAATGGTATCAAGCTGTACGTTTTCGTCGGTTGTGAATATTTGGAGGTCGGGTAAATGGCGTTGGGCAAAAAGAGGATGTGTGAAGATGAGAAGGGTGAGGCAGATAAGATATTTTTTCATTGTGTTTCAGATGCGGCATTGATATCGATGATTTCGATACCTTCTATATAAGGTTTGGTGACATATTGTCGAATTTGTGCCATTTTTTTGACAATTTCAGATATTTTTCGTGCCGATTCATGCAACGCCTGAATGTTTTCCAGATGTGGACTGTTGGTGTCTATTTGGAACATGAGCAATTCTGCCATGCCAATGAGTACGGTGAGGGGTTGGTTGATTTCGTGGGCGGCTGCACCAGCAGCTTGGGTCAGTACGCGATTGCGTTCGGCCTCCATGAGACGGTTTTGTAATTCGATAACACGTTCACCCACGCGAATGCGTGCTTGGAGTTCTTCTGGGTTAAATGGCTTCGCAATATAATCATTTGCTCCTGCGCTGAGACCTTCTACAATGTCGTTTTTTGCTGTTTTTGCAGTGAGTAAGATGATGTATGCCAATTCTCCATGTGGCAATTGGCGCACGCGCCGACACAATTCGACACCGTCTATGTAGGGCATCATCCAATCGAGAATGGCCAAAGAAGGTGCGTCTTTATTTTGAAAGACCTCCCATGCTTCTTGACCATTTTGGGTGGCGATGATTTCGTGCCCCCATTTGGAAAGATTGGCTTGTAAAATACGGCTGTTTATGGGGTCATCTTCTGCAATTAATATTTTCATTCGGAGATCTTTTTTTGAGAAATTTGCATCAGACTTGTTTCAAGTTCTTTGAGTGCCAATAGAAAGTCACCAAACTTTTTTTCTGCCTGATCTAAGGCTTTTTTTCGACCCATCTCCTCTAATTCTAAAGCGAATTCTTGTGCCTGATTGGCTCCGAAATTGGCCACGCTGCCTTTGATTGCATGTGCGGAAATTTCCAAATTTTTTGCATCTTTATTTTTGATGGCCTGTTCTATTTGCTCTATTTGTGTGGGCAGGTTTTCAAGAAAGATACGGATAATTTGTTGTAATAGGTTTAGATCGCCACCAAAGTTTTTGAGAAATAGAGTCTCTATAGATGATGGAGGCGTATGTGTGGTGGCAGGTTGCAGTGTATGTGGAATATGTGTTTTTATGACTTGCAAAAGTGTATCGATTTGGATGGGTTTGCTTACATATCCATCCATTCCGGCTTGTAAGCACCGATCTTTATCGCCAGACATGGCATGCGCTGTTAGGGCAATGATGGGAATGTGTTGGTGGGTCTGTGCTTCGCGCTTGCGAATTTCACGGGTGGTTTCCAGACCATCCATGATGGGCATTTGTACGTCCATAAGTATAAGGTCAAACTTATTATCTGTAAAGCATTTAAGTGCTTCTTGGCCGTTTTGGGCAACCATGATTGTGTGCCCTTTTTGGCTAAGCAATTGTATGGTCAGTGTTTGATTGACGGGGTTGTCTTCTACCAATAAAATATTTAATGCAGGTATATCTGTATATTGGGTCGGGGGCGATGAGGTGCGCAGAGGAACTGGGGCCGAGTGGGAGAGAGGTATAGATAAATAAAATGTGCTGCCTTTGCCCAACTCGCTTTCGACTTTTAAGGTTCCTTTCATAAGGGTTGTGAGTGCTTGGGTAATGGCCAAACCCAAGCCTGTGCCTCCATATTTTCGCGTTGTTGAACCATCTACTTGGGTAAATGCTTGAAATATATCTGATAACTTGTTTTGTGGAATGCCAATGCCCGTGTCTGAAATTGCAAAACAAATGGTCTGGGTTGTTTGATCTTCTGTGGTTACGGTGATTTGGATAGCCCCTTTTTCGGTAAACTTGATGGCGTTTCCCAACAAATTAATTAAAATTTGCCGAAGTCGGTGGGGGTCTCCATATACGAAGTCTGGCAAGTTGTCATCTAATGAATGGGAAAATGACAACCCTTTTTGTCGTGCGCGAATGGCCATAAATTTGATGACTTTTTCGAGATGCTCTCGCAATGCAAAGGTGGTCGGGTCTAACGTCAGTTTGGCCGCTTCTACTTTTGAAAAATCGAGAATGTCGTTGATCAGTCTTAACAAAGAATGGGCCGAGTCACTGACCAATTTGAGATTTTCTATTTGATCTGGATCTGCGAGGGATTCTAAAACCAAATCGGTCATGCCTATAATGCCGTTCATGGGAGTGCGAATTTCATGACTGATATTGGCCAAAAACTCGCTTTTGGCTTGGTTTGCGGCTTGTGCGGCTTGCGCGGCTTGGAGAAGGTTTTTATATAGGCGTGCATTTTCAAGAGCAATGACCACTTGGTCGAGCAATGGCCCTAATTTGTTTATGCGTTGAAGAGTATTTTCTTTTTCTTGTAAGGTGCTGCCGGTAGCCAATACGGCGATGGTGTGATCATTGTATTTTACAGGAATAAAATAAGCGGCTTTGCCTTGTCTCTTGGTGGGTGAATCTACTGTGGTATCAAAGCGGTTGTCCCATTCTTCAATCACTTGCATCTCACCTGTGCGGGCTACTACGGCTGTGATGTTGTCATCGGTGAGGTCGTAGGTGATACCAATAACATCTGATTTGAATTTAATTTTTCCATTTTCGTCAATGTCTTCTCTGTTAACGGAGCGCGCGACTTCAACTGTTTTTGTGGTGTGATCTACAAGGGCAACCATGAGACTCCGAAAAATGCCTGCTTGAATGACTTCTACAACAAGGGCATCTAAAACTTTTTCACGATCTAAAGATGCCATCATGGCTTGGCTGATGTGATTGTAGGCCGATAAGAGCCGATTTTTTTCTTCGAGCTCAATATAGGCAAGTGTGGTTTCTTGTGTTTGTACCTGGATTTTTTGTTCGAGTAGATTGTTGAGACGTTCTACTTGATCTTGGCGTTGTCCTGCAAATCGGGCAATAATACCTAATATGCCTGGTGCTAAGTTTATAATCCAATGCAGAGGCTGTTGGGTTTGTACAAATACAATATGAGGTATCGATATGCTGAGATTGTGTAAATATAAATCCATACTGGTTGCTACAATTGGAAAAAGCAGACCAAATAACAGACCAGTTATGAGGTAGTTTTGGGCATTTTTAGTGGAATTGTGAGATGCGTTGGGCATATTTTTGCCAGTGGTTAGATGGCCAAATTATAAAAGTTCAATGTCTTCGGCGTTGTTTGGTACTGGAAGCGTGTCGGGCAATGTGGGTTTTGTGGTGCGCCCCCATTGGGTAATGAGTGCCATGTCTTGATTGAGTTGGGCACTTTCTCTTAAAACTGTGTTGGGATCCCAACCTTCGTTTAGGCGATGCACGAGGTGATTGCACATGTCTTGGTGGCGCGTGTCTGTGCCCAAGTCGTGTTGTTCAGTAGGATCATCTTGGAGGTTGTAGAGTACGGGCGGTGTGTTGTCGTGATAGTTGTAACACTTCCAAGGGCCCGTGCGGATCATGCGCGATGGTACACCTTCATTTTGCCCCATGTGTTCACTAAACGTTTCGTTGGGATGTGTGGGGTTGTCTTGGCCTTGTAGCGTGGGCCAAAGCGAATGGCCATTGGCATTGGGCAGGGGAGAGCCGCCGGCCATATCGATGAGTGTGGGGCCTAAGTCCATGAGGTTACAGATGAGATCGCTTTGTGTGTTTTGTGGAATGATGTTGGGTAAACGTGCAATAATGGGGACGCTGACAGAGCCTTCATAATAACTGCTTTTCCACCAGCACCCATGTTCACCGGCCATTTCGCCATGGTCAGAGCAATAAATGACGAGTGTGTTTTGGTCTTGTCCGGTGTCCTGTAAGGTTTGTAAGATGTGCCCAATTTGTTGGTCGAGGTATTCGCACATGCCAAAATAAGCAGCACGGGCTACGCGAATACGTTCGTCACTCAGGGGCGGATACAAACCGCGCAGTTGTTTAAATTTGCGAATGGCAGCGGGTTCGTTGGGTGTGTGTGGCGGGATATCTACACGGTCGTAATAGTAGTCGAAGAGTTCTTTGTGTGCAAGAAATGGGCAGTGGGGCAGGAGAAAACCTGCAACGGCTGCAAAAGGTCTATCACCTGGGTGTGCGGCTTTTTGGCGTAAAAATTCACTGGTTTTTTCGGCCACCATTTCGTCAAAGACATGATAAGAACCATATCCTCGCCCTGCAAGCTCCACGGCAATGCGGCTTTGGCCTGTGGTGGCTGTGGTGATGTTTTTAAAGATGGGGGCACCCTGACGGGGTGCTCCTGGATGTGTGGCACCATATTCGCCTAAGGGGCGATGTTCAAATCCGTGGCGTTGGTCGTGGCCGTTAAAGTGCATACGACCGATGAGACTGGTTTCATACCCAGCCACCCCCATGGCATGTGCCCAGGTGGGTATGCCCGAATGAAGGATATGGTTGTTGTACCACACACGGTTTTTGAATGGGGTACGACAGGTCATAAACGACATGCGGCTGGGTACACAAACAGGGGAGGCACAGTAGGCGTTATTAAATCGCATTCCTTGCTCGGCCAATTGGTCGAGATGGGGGGTGCGCACCAATGGATCACCATATGCACCGATGTGATATTTGCTGTGTTGATCGGAGATGAGCAGCAGAATGTTGGGGCGATCATTCATAAATGGTGGCCTTGAAATAGGAAAAAGGCGAATGGCAAACGGGTCAATGCATATATTATATTACTGGATGGGTGAAAAGGTTGTGGCCGTCATGACTTCGGAGACAACTTTTGAGACAATGGGGCCATTGGCTTCTGTTTTGGCTTTGGCAGAAACCCAATCGGGGTCGGCACGAAAAGCATCCCATGCACTCTTCATGGCGTCAATGCTGTCGAATTTGCAAATGTAGACAATTTCGTTGACATCGTTTTTTTCCCAAAAGCCAGTGACTTCGATGTTGTGGCGTTTAAAGATGTCGAAAGTAATGGTTTCAAAGCGGTTGAGGATGTTGGGCATTTTGCCTTCTGGGATGTAATAGGTGCGCAATTCAAAGATCATTTTTTTCTCCTGTATCTTATACGATTATGAATTTTCTGATTTGGGTGTATAATAATAGACGCAATGCATATAGTCAAGTTGGGTATTGTGCTATTTTAAGATGTATGTATATATTGTTTTGGCGATCATTTTCATTTATTGGGAGGTTGATATGGCATTGATGGGTTCTTTTTTATTGAGCATGGCTTGGGCTGGGCATCCGGTAAGGTTTGATTTGTTGACGCATGGAGACAAACAATTTGTGGCATTTTACGATGCAGATCGAAAAATGACGGTGGGTATGCGGTCTTTAGATGCCGATGAATGGACCTTTTTTCAACCCGAAGGCGTATGGTTGGAAAAGCGCGGTCGCTTGTCTTCGGAAATTGCTTGGGACAGTCACAATTCTTTGGTGATGGCCATTGATGATGATGGATATATTCACTTGTGTGGCAACATGCATGTGGATCCTCTGATTTATTTTCGCACCACAAGGCCTTTGGATGTCACCAGTTTTGAACGCGTAGATTATATGGTGGGTACGGAGGAAGATCGGTGTACATATCCTGTGTTTATGCGTGGGGCAAATAACGAATTGATTTTTCGATACCGCGATGGCAGCAGTGGCAATGGGGTGGACTATTACAATGTGTATGATACCTCCAAAAAGTCGTGGAAACGGTTGGTGAATGAACCCATTTTGGACGGCATGGATTTGATGAATGCCTATGCACGCATGCCAGAAAAAGGGCCCGATGGCTGGTTTCATATGGTGTGGATGTGGCGTGATACCCCCGATTGTGCCACCAACCATGATCTGTCGTATGCACGCAGCAAAGATTTGGTGCATTGGGAGACGGGTGAGGAGCGGGCACTGACCTTGCCGATTACGATTAAGAGTGGGGCTGTGGTAGACCCTGTAGCACCAGGGGGAGGGATGATTAATATGACGCAATCTTTGGGTTTTGATGGTCAAGATCGTCCTGTTATCAGTTATCACAAGCACGATGAAAAGGGCTATACGCAGGCTTATTGCACACGGTTGGAAAATGGTGACGGCCCACTTCCCCGGGTGCGCCTTGGCCCCTTGGGGGGGGCGTTGGGGGGGGGGGGGGGGGGGGGGGCACCGAGCCGTGGGGGGGGGATTGGTGTGGCAAAAGATGGCGGTTTAACGCAGAGTTATTGGCACAAGCTACATGGCAAAGGTATTTGGAAATTGGACCCAGAAACATTGCAGATTGTGGGTACGTATCCCCCTCCTCAAAATGAGATCCCCGATGCGTTGGAACAGGTGACGTCTGATTATGAGGGCATGACGGTGCGTACGATGTGGGCACGCGGCAAAGGTTCAAACCCCAATGAACGCTATTTGTTGCGATGGGAGACACTGGGGCCTAACCGAGATCGCCCCCGAGAAGTGGCTCCTCCTCCAAGTGAATTAAGGCTTTATGTTTTGGAACAATAAATGCAGATATCTGATTTTAATTTTATTGGTTTAGAGTCGCGTTTTTTGAAAACGGTCATTTTGTTTGCCTTTCTTTTAAGTGGCACGGCAGGCGTACTCATTTTTTTGATTACCGAGGAAATGACAGAATATTTGGAACAGTCTCTGCTTCAACAGACAGAAGCGCGGGCGTTTCAACTGGCATCTGGGGTTGATGATATTGTTTTGACAAATGGGGTGCGTGATGTGTTGCACCTATTACCAGACAAGTTGCAAGCCAACTTAGATGCCATTTATGGCCAAGATGTATCTTATGCGTTTTGTGTTGTACAAGATGTGAATGGAGGGGTTGTTTTTAAGGATTCAACGGGCACCTTGCCAGAATTTGTTTATGACACAATGCATTTTCCCATAGATGCATCTGGTCAATATGCACGTGTATTGGAACACACCTTTGAAAGAGAGGGTGTCGAAAAACGCATCTATGTGGTGGCTGTCAATCTGATGTTTGACTCGCAATTGCTGGGCGTTCTCAAATTGGGTATATCGCCTCAAGAATTGACCCCACAGATTGAACACATGGTTAATATGTTGCTCCACAAACATATGCTTGGGGCATTTGTTTTGGCTCTGATTGGGGGGCTTGCGGTGTGGCAAACCGTACGCTTGATGCGCGAGGCGCGACACTTGGAGGCGCAAGTTAAAAAAACGGATCGGCTTGTTTTTTTAGGTACGATTGCAAGTGAATTGGCGCACGAAATTAGAAATCCACTGAGCGCCATTTCTGTGGACAGTGAGCTGCTTATTGAAGTGGCTGAGGAAATGAATGCCGATAATCGGGCTGAAATTGCAAAACTCAGCTTGAATATTGGAGATTCGGTTCGATATTTGAATGCCACATTGTCGAGCTTTTTACAATTTGCACGACCGTCATCTCTGTCTCGGGTGCGTGTGAAACCCAAGACATTGGTGTTGGAAATGGTGCGATTGATTGGAAGGCAGTGTGCCAGGCAGGGTGTTTTGTTGGAATGGGAAGCTCCTGATGATGTGCCAGAAATAGATGTGGATGTGCCTCAAATTAAGCAAGCCTTATTGAATTTGTTGATCAATGCGCAACAAGCGATGCCCGATGGAGGGGTATTGGCGGTACACATTCGTGCGGTGTCGGATGCCGTATGGGTTGATATTTCGGACACGGGTGACGGCATTCCCGAAGCCGAACAAGAGCGTGTGTTTAATTTTTTTCATTCGAACAAATCGGGCGGGAGTGGTTTGGGGCTTGCTATTGCACGGCGCATTTTAGAAATGCATGGAGGGCGTTTGGACTTGCATAGCAAAGTAGGTGAGGGGGCAACATTTTCGATGCGCTTGCCTTTGTCTAATGAAGAAGGGGCAGAAGATGATTCCGAGTGAAAAAAACGTACTGGTTATTGATGATGACAAACGAAGCCGTGAAGCACTTGTGCGCGCACTCTTACGAACGGGATACACTGTTTTTGAAGCCAGCAGTGGCGTTGCAGGATTGACATATTTAGAGAATGAAGACATTCATTTGGTTTTGAGTGATTTGCGTATGCCAGGTATGGATGGCATTTCTGTTTTGGAGGCCGTGAAGCGCAATGATGCTAACATACAAGTGATTTTGCTAACTGGGCATGGGTCTATTGAATCGACGGTTGAGGCTATGCACAAAGGGGCATTTACGTATTTGACCAAGCCTGCCAACCTTTCCGAATTGCGGTTGCAGGTGCAAAGGGCTTTGGAGCATCAGCATTTGTCTTTAGAAGTGCAGTCGTTGCGTAAGCTCAAGCAAAAAACCTCACTGGGACGTTTTGTAGGGGATTCTGCGTCTATTCAAGCTGTTTTTGAAGCGGTGCGCGACGTGGCACCCACACAGGCAACAGTATTGATCGTTGGTGAAAGTGGGTGTGGCAAAGAATTGGTGGCACAAGCCATTCATCAAAATAGCCCACGAAAAGAACGGGCATTTGTGCCGGTTAATTGTGCGGCTATTCCTGAGGCACTGTTGGAGAGTGAATTGTTTGGGTATGAACGTGGGGCATTTACGGGGGCTGAGCGCCGCCGAGAGGGTTTATTTGAGCAAGCCAATGGGGGCACGTTGTTTTTAGATGAAGTGGGTGACATGCCCCTGACGATACAGGTGAAATTGTTGCGCATTTTGGAACAGCGTGTGTTTTTGCGATTGGGCGGTACTTCTGCAGTAGAGACGGATGTGCGCATTTTGGCAGCCACCCATATCGATTTGGAAAAGGCTGTGGCAGAAGGTCGTTTTCGAGAAGATTTGTATTATCGGCTCAATGTGGTTAAGGTTTTTATTCCTGCTTTGCGTGATCGCAAGCAAGATATTCCGTTGATGGTGGAGCAATTTGTCAACGAATTTGCACAGATACACAACAAGGCAATGCCCGAGATCACACAAGAAGCATTGGATGTTTTGGTGGCTTATGATTGGCCAGGCAATGTGCGTGAACTGCGCAATTGTTTGGAGAGTTTGATCATTCGGATGAAGACTACAACACTTTCTGTTGATTTGTTGCCTGTACGGATAAAGGGTGAGCAAGAAGCGCCAAAACGCGTGGATGTTTTTGTGGGCATGTCTATGGATGAAGTGGAACGGCGCATGATTGAAAATACTTTGTCTGATGTGCATGGCAATCAAACACGGGCGGCCCGCGTATTGAATATTGGTTTGCGAACACTTCAACGCAAGTTGAAGAAGTATGGTCTTTTATAACGCCGAAATGACGCAGGTTTTAATGGCGGAAGAAAGAGATTACGCCATTTTGACGTTGTTGGTGAATGGGGTTTTTGTTATGAACGCCACGCTGGCGTTTTTGGGTTATTGTGCGAGGGTTTGTTGTTGTTGATGTGGAATTATTTAAAAAAATAAATCGAATATAAACAATGGTTTGGGAATAAAATCTCAGACCATTTTTTTGTGGCATACTTTGTGCAATTGTATGAATTTGTCCGATAGAGTTTTGTTTTTTGGTGATTATCGTAAGGATGTGGATATGGTTGGCAAGCAGGCAATTCTTCAATTTCAAACGGTTTATCGGTCGCTTTGGCAGTGGCGTATAAAGGTGACGTCATTTTTTGATGCACGCGATTTTAATGGCACGTCATTTATGTTGTTGTTATCCGTTTTGATTGGTTTGGGTGGCAGCTTGGGGGCCGTTGGTTTTCGTGAACTCATCGAATTTTTTCGCGCTTTATTTCTTGTAGATGCGGTTGCGTGGTTGGGGTCTCCTTATACATTGCCACTTTGTACAGGTTTTGGTGCATTCTTGGTTGGGTTTATTGTGTTGCGGTGGGCACCTGAGGCGCGTGGGCATGGGGTGCCTGAGGTGATGGCTGCTGTTGCGACCAAAGGTGGACGCATTCGCCCTCGGGTGGTGGTGGTGAAGGCACTGGCTTCGGCATTGTGTATTGGCTCTGGAGGCGCGGTGGGGCGCGAAGGGCCTATTGTGCAGATTGGTTCGGCCTGGGGGTCGAGCTTGGGGCAAATGTTTCGGATGTCGGAGGAGCAGCTCAAAGTGTTGGTTGGGTGTGGTGCTGCTGCGAGTATTTCGGCCACATTTAATGCGCCATTGGCAGGGGCATTGTTTGCGCTTGAGGTGATTTTGGGCGATTTCACGGTTGTGACCTTTAGCCCCATTATTCTTTCGTCTGTACTGGCCAATGCGTTTACGCGGTATATAGAAGGGGCAGAGACCGCCTTTGTTGTGCCCGAATATCAGTTGGTGAGTATCTATGAGTTGTTTTTATATGCGGGTTTGGCGGCTGTGTCTGCTGGGGTGTCTGTTGGTTTTGTGCGTTTGCTTTATGGTGCTGAAGACTTGTTTGACAATTGGGCTATATCGGTTTATGTCAAGCCTGTGATTGGGGGGATCTTTATTGGTTGTATTGGGCTTTTTTTACCGCAAGTGATGGGGGTGGGGTATGATGTGATGACCGATGTGTTACATGATCGTGCGGATATGACATTGGTTGTGATGCTTCTTTTGGTAAAGATTTTGGCAACTTCTATCACTTTGGGGTCGGGCGGGTCGGGCGGTGTGTTTGCACCGTCGCTGTTCATTGGTGCGATGCTGGGGAGCACTTATGGATATGGCGTTCATACACTTTTGCCTGACCTGACCGCCCACCCTGGTGCATATGCATTGGTGGGGATGGCTGCCGTGGTGGCCGGCACGACGCATGCACCGCTTACGGCAATGTTGATCTTGTTTGAAATGACGGATAATTATTCGATTATGTTGCCATTGATGTTGGCAACTGTATTAAGCACCCTTATTGCAAAACGACTTTATATAGAGTCGATCTATACGCTTAAACTTTCAAGGCGTGGTTTGCATTTGAATAAGGGTGTGGATGTGTCTGTGCTTGATTCGATTCGGGTGAGTGAGGTGATGGAGACGCAATATGACTTTTTAAAGTCTCAAACCTCTTTGGGTGAGATGGTGTCTTTGCTCAAAAACAGTGGGTTGACAGATTTTCCGGTCATTGATGATGAGGGCAATTTAAAAGGTGTGGTCTCTTTTCAGGATATTCGAGAAGTCATTACGGAGTTTGACCTTTACCCTGTGTTGATTGCGGCAGATGCCATTGGCGAAGATGTCCCTTCTGTGCGTGTAGATGCCTCACTAACAGACGCATTGGCTACGTTTTCAAAATATGATGTGCACAACTTGCCTGTTGTGAACGGTGTGCAAAATCAGAAGCTTGTAGGTGTGATTACACGGCATGATTTAATGCGGTATTATCATAAAAAAATTCAGGATAAGATTGCGTCATGAATCCTCTGTTTGTTGTGCATCAATATGTTGTAAGCGGCTTGGAGACGGTTGTGAAGAATGTTTGGAAGCAGTTTTGGGCGTTTGTGAGCCAATTTTTTGCGTGGTATACTCAGGGTGCTCAGAGAGGTCTTTATGATATTGGATTTCCTGAGGATTATGGCCTGGGCATTGACAAACGTTGGCGTGAATTGTTAGGATTTTGGGTGGTGCGTAATCACGAAGGGATTTGTGTGATGATGGAAGGTGAAAGAGACCCATGGGTGTGGCCTTTGGTGCGGGTGGGAGTTGTGCGCGATGAAACAGGGCGCATGTGGGTTGATTTGGGAAAACGGTTTTATTATGAAAAAGACGAATGGCAAAATGTGGAAGCGTTCCTATTTTTGAATGAAAAACATACGGCTGAAAAATGGGTTCGTTCAATAGAAGAACGTGATTAAGTTGTTTTGTATTGGGTTGTTCAAATTTTCTGAAATGCCTCGGTTTATACCGGGGCATTTTTGTATGTAAGAGACATTTTTAGCCAAAGAGTGTTGAGACATCAAATTCGGCAAGGCCAATGCCATTGAGGGGGTTGGGAGCGGGTTGGTCTGGATAGCGCAGTTGTTGGTCATGTACGGTGGCGCGACCATTATAATAGGCCAAGGCTTTGTTTTGCCAGATAACAGGGGGAGAAACAGCTGTGATGAGACCACAATCGAATTGACCAGGTTTGCCCAGAGGAATGATGGGGTGGCGGTTGTTGGCGCGTTGCCAAGACCAGCCATTGGTGCTGGTGACGAGTTGTACATCCATGGTTTGATTGTTTGTGTGGTGGCAGTTGAGAAAACCGCCAAACCCCTTGGATGTGTGAAATGGAGAAAGCCAGTAAAATTGTATGTCGGGTGGATCTTGGGCATCGGGTTCAAGAATGACAATGGGCCCCACCCACCCTCCGTCGGTGACGTGGGGGGCAAATGTGGCGCTGGACCAAAGGGATATTTGGCGGTGAATGCCTTTGAGGTTGTCGCGCTCGGTGGGCAAATTGGGGTTGTATTTCCAAGTTTGTTGATAGATAAGATAACGTCCGTTTCGCACTGGGTTTTCGATGTGTGTGTGGACATTGATCATTGACATGGCGTCATTGGCATTGCGTATGACGGGTTGGTTGGGCATGGAAGTCCAGGTGAATCCATCATGGCTTGTGGCAAGGCATATGCCTGATGGCACATGGGGTGTGGGGCGATCCCAGTAGATCATTTTCCAGTGTTGCGCTGGATTGGGATCGTTGGGGTCAAAAAGGATGCGCGTGGGCATAAATTGGCCCCAACCGGTGTCGTGTCCAGACGCTTGCATAACGATGTTTGTGCCATGCCCCAAATTGGGTTTTTCCCAGTGATATCCATCGGATGAATAGGCCACGCAGAGAAGATTTTGGGTGGGATGGTCTTTGACGCGAATGAAGTAATACAGGCGTAGGCGATCTGCTGATGGATCGGGCAAGACGGTGACGGAGATGAGCATGTTGCCCAATTCCCAAGGCTTTTCAGGTGTGATAACGGGGTAATCGTGTTTTTTCATGAGGGTATATTCCGTGATTTGGGTGTGAACTTGGATAGGGATGCCTCAATGTATGTCTATTTATAAATAAGCGCACTTGTTTTTGAATATATAATCGTTGATGGTGCATTTGACGATGCTGGGAGATTTTGGCGACTTATTTTTTGCCAGCAATTTTGCGGGCGTGGTTGTTAGATTGCGGCGACGTCGCCGGCCCAAACTTCGGCGACTTTTCCTGTTGGAGATTTGAGTAAGAGTTGGCCGTGAGGGCCGAATCCTTCGAGAATGCCGGTTTGGATGTTTTTGCCTTCGCCCACGCGAATGTGTTCGCCAATGTACGCACAGCGATCTGTCCAGTCGGTTTGGATACTGTCAAAACCACCATGTTCCCATTTGTTGAGCCACGGCGGGAGGGTCGTGAGGATTTGGGTGAGGACATTTTTGACATCGTATTCGCGGCCTGTTTCAATGTGCATGGAGGTGGCCGGTCGGTCGATGTGGGCGGCGGCTTGGCCGGTCATGTTAACGTTGAGGCCGATGCCTACGACTACGGGTGTGCCATTGGGGTGTTTGGCGTCGCTGCGTTCGAGCAACATACCTGAGAGTTTGGCCCCATCAATGAGGATGTCGTTGGGCCATTTGACTTGGGTGGTGATGTTGAAGGTTTTCATGGCATCGCAGATGCCAAGGGCAATGGCCATGGGGAGGGAGGCCAGTTGGGTGCCGCTGGCTTTGGTGGTGTACAAAAAGGAGAATGTGAGATTTTGCCCGGCTTCGGCGAGCCAACGGCGGTTGTATCGACCACGGCCTGCGGTTTGTGTGTGTGCCGCAATGACAGAGCCTGTTGGAATATTTTGGCCCGAGGAGAGGCGTTCTAAGAGGGTGGAGTTGGTGGAGGGCAGGCGGTCGTGCCATTCGGGTTGGTGGAATTTCATACCGTATCCTTTTATTTTGATATTTTTGATTGTGCAACCTTTCAAATATATAATCGTTTAACCCTAACGTGTCGTAAATTCATATTTTATGCTTGACCTACCCCTGTGTGCTCCGCTATTATTCTCTGCGTCTGATGTGTTCAGGAATCTGTTTTTTCTTTCGTATGGTCTTAATTGGTGACATCATTTTTCGTCTATCACATATCGTTTGAGGTGATGGATGGCCAACCTCTTTTTGTTTGGAGATTGCTTATGAAGGCTTTGAGCTTGTGTTTTGCAATGGTATTGGCTTGTGCATCGGGGGTGTTTGCCGATCAGCCGACGCACAAAAGTTATGCCATTTCGATGTTTGGCGATGTAAAATATGGTTCTGATTTTAAACATTTTGATTATGCCAACCCCAATGCACCCAAAGGCGGCACGGTGAAGATGGCATCGCCATTTGGCACCTATGACAACCTAAATCAGTTTGTGCTTAAAGGGGTATCGGCTTTTGGTTTGGGGTTGATGTATGATGCATTGATGGCTCAGGCACTGGATGAGCCATTTACAGAATATGGGTTGTTGGCTGAATCAATTGAAACGCCAGAAGATCGTTCGTGGGCCATATTTAGCTTGCGTAAGGAAGCCCGTTGGCACGATGGTAAACCCGTGACACCCGAAGATGTGATCTTTACATTTGATGTGATTAAGACCAAGGGACATCCTTTTTATAAGAATTATTTTGCAGATGTTGAAACGGTTGAAAAGGTGGGAGATCGACAAGTCAAGTTTACGTTTGGTGGAGAAGACAACCGTGAATTGCCGTTGATTGTTGGGCAAATGTCTATTTTACCCAAACACTATTGGGAAGGCAAAGATTTTGAGGCCACCACTTTAGAGCCTCCTTTGGGCAACGGTCCTTACAAAATTACGGCAGTTGATGCGGGTCGTTCTTTGACCTATGAACGTGTCAAAGATTATTGGGGCGAAAAATTGCCTGTAAATGTGGGACAAAACAACCCCGATGTGATCCGATATGATTATTACAAAGATGCCAATGTGGCCATTGAGGCCTTAAAGGGTGGTGAGTTCGATTTTCGGGTGGAGAATATTTCTAAAGAATGGGCCACGGCCTATGATGATCATCCTGCATTTAAAGCAGGTAAGTTGGTTAAAGACCTGGTAGATCATGAAAATGGTACTGGGATGCAAGGGTTTGGGTTTAATACACGGCGCACCAAGTTTGCAGACCCCAAAGTGCGTGAAGCTTTGGCTTTTGCTTTTGATTTTGAGTGGACAAATGCCAACTTGTTTTATGGCCAGTATGAACGCACCAAAAGCTATTATTCCAATACCGAACTGGGATCCTCTGGGATGTTGGGTGGGGATGTGTTGGCGGTGCTTGAACCCTACCGAGGACGTGTGCCAGAAGAAGTGTTTACCAAGGTTTACGATCCACCAGCAACGGATGGTTCTGGCAACATTCGGCAAAATTTGCGTATTGCAAAGCAGATGTTGGAAAAAGCCGGGTGGGTGATTCAAGATGGCAAGTTGACAAATAAACAAACGGGCGAAGTGATGACCATTGAGTTTTTGTTGCGCTCTCCTTCCTTTGAACGTGTTGTGGGCCCCTATGTACAAAACTTAGAGCGTTTGGGCATTGTGAGTGCCATTCGCACTGTTGATTCGGCACAGTATCAAAATCGGCTCCAAGAGTTTGATTTTGATGTGACGGTGGTTAATTGGGGGCAGTCGATTAGCCCCGGCAATGAGCAACGCGATATATGGACATCGGAAGCGGCAGAAACACCCGGCTCGCGCAATTATGCAGGTATTAAAGACCCTGTGGTGGATGAGTTGGTGAATAAGCTGATTAATTCACCCGACCGCAAGCGTTTGGTGACACATACACAAGCATTGGATCGGGTGTTGTTGTGGGGGCATTATGTGGTGCCACACTGGCATATTCGCAGCCATCGCTTGGTGTATTGGAATAAGTTTGGCAAGCCCGATGTGTCACCCAAATATATGCCATCTCCGTTTACTTTGTTTCCCGCTACATGGTGGGTGGATGCAGAAAAGGCTGCAAATTTGCGTTAAATAAGCAGGGCGGTTTGATAGCGATAGGTGATTTGCACCGGGTTTGAGCTCTTAGGGTTTGACTGCGTGTGGATCATCTGTCGCTTGATGTTTTTTAAATTGATATTTTGTGTTTAATGTGTGAATCATTTTTCGAGTTGGTTTTTATGCTTGCTTATATTGTTCGCCGCATTTTACTGATGTTTCCCACGCTGTTGGGTGTGATGCTGATTAATTTTGTGATTATTCAGTTTGTACCTGGTGGGCCTATAGAGCAGATGATTGCCACCATTCAAGGTGGTGATGGCAGTGCCACAGGGCGCATCAGTGGTGGGGGGGGAGAAATAGCAGGTGGGGGCAGTACGCGAGGCAGTTCGGGGGGCGGAAACAGCAGTGCTTATCGGGGTGCACAAGGGCTTGACCCTGGTTTGATTGCGGAGTTGGAAAAGGCCTATGGGTTTGATAAACCCGCTCACGAGCGGTTTTTGAAAATGATTTGGGATTATGTGCAGTTTGATTTTGGCGAGAGTTTTTACCGCGATCAAACGGTGTTTGATATTGTGTTGTCCAAAATGCCGGTGTCGATTTCGTTGGGGTTGTGGACCACGCTTTTGGTGTATTTGATTTCCATACCATTGGGCATAGCCAAAGCCGTGCGCGATGGCTCTAAGATGGATGTGTGGACATCGGGTGTGATTGTGATTGGCAATGCGGTACCTGGGTTTATGTTTGCGATTTTTTTGATTGTGCTTTTTGCTGGTGGCAGTTATCTCAATTGGTTTCCTTTGCGGGGGCTGACATCGCCCGATTGGGAGCAGATGGGCATTTTTGCCAAGGTGATTGATTATTTTTGGCATTTGGTTTTGCCTGTAACGGCCATGGTCATTGGTGGGTTTGCTGGATTGACCTTGTTAACAAAAAATTCATTTTTAGATGAGATCAACAAGCAATATGTTTTAACGGCGCGTTCAAAGGGGCTTGAAGAACGGCGTGTGTTGTATGGGCATGTGTTTCGCAATGCGATGTTGATTGTGATTGCAGGGTTTCCCAGTGCGTTTGTGAATATTTTGTTTACGGGTTCGCTGTTGATTGAGGTGATTTTTTCACTGGATGGTTTGGGGTTGTTGGGGTTTGAGTCGGTGGTAAACCGCGATTATCCAGTGATGTTGGCCACGTTGTATTTTTTTACGCTGTTGGGGTTGGTGATGCAATTGGTGAGCGATATTACGTATATGTTGGTAGATCCTCGCATTGATTTTGAAAGCCGAGAAGTTTAGAAACCCATTCATCATTTTTAATTATCTATGTCTGCTATTGAAACAAAAAAAACAGAGCCGCGTTTTGCGTCGATATTGGTGCCAGAGATCGAAGATCGGTTTTTGGGGGTGCGCATATCCAAACTCACGCGCAGGCGCTTGGAAAATTTTAAGGCCAATCGACGGGGATATTGGAGTTTGTGGATTTTCTTGGCGCTGTTTGGGCTGAGTTTGCCCGCAGAATTTATTGCCAATGATCGTCCGTTGGTGGTGAGCTATAAGGGATCGTTGTATTTCCCAATTTTAAAAGTGTATCCCGAAACAGTGTTTGGAGGAGACTTTGAAACCGAAGCAGAGTATCGCGATGCATTTGTGAAAGAGATGATTGAAAAAGATGGGTGGATTCTTTGGCCCTTGATACCGTATCGTTTTGATACGGTGAATTACGATTCAAAGGAGCCAGCACCTGCGCGCCCCTCTTGGGACAATTGGTTGGGAACAGATGATCAGGCGCGAGATGTGGTGTCGCGGTTGCTGTATGGATTTCGGTTGTCGGTGATTTTTGCATTGGTGTTGACGTTGTTTAGTTCGTTGGTGGGGGTGGCCGCAGGGGCGGTGCAGGGGTATTTTGGTGGGTGGGTCGATTTGATTTTTCAGCGATTTATAGAGATTTGGGCAGGGCTTCCCACATTGTTTATTCTCATTATTCTTTCCAGTGTGATTTATCCCACATTTTGGACGTTGTTGCTTATTATGATGTGCTTTAGTTGGATGCGTTTGGTGGGTGTGGTGCGTGCCGAATTTCTAAGGGCGCGCAATTTTGATTTTGTGCGTGCAGCACGTGCCTTGGGCGTAAATGATGTGACCATTATGTGGCGGCATGTGTTGCCCAATGCGATGGTGGCCACGTTGACGTATTTGCCATTTGTGTTGGTGGGTGCTGTTACGGTGTTGACGTCACTCGATTTTTTAGGGTTTGGCATGCCACCGCCTGCGCCATCTTTGGGTGAGTTGCTCAATCAGGGCAAGCGCAATTTGCAAGCGCCATGGTTGGGGCTGTCGGGCTTTTTTGTATTGGCGGTTTTGATGTCTTTGTTGGTATTTGTGGGCGAAGCTGTTCGAGATGCATTTGATGTACGCAAGACATTGTCGCAAACAGAGGGTGGTGAGGCGTGAGCTTGCTTGAAGTCAAAAATTTGGGTGTGCGCTTTCACATTGAAAACAATGTGGTGCAGGCTGTGCGTGGGGTATCGTTTCATATTGACAAAGGTGAAACGGTGGCATTGGTGGGGGAGTCGGGTTCGGGCAAGTCGGTTTCGGCATTGTCTGTTTTACAGTTGTTACCATACCCTCGAGCATCGCATCCACACGGCAGTATCGTGTTTGATGGGCATGAAATGTTGGGCGCTTCGGATGATGATTTGCGAAAGATTCGAGGGGCGCGTATTTCAATGGTGTTTCAAGAGCCCATGACGTCGCTTAATCCGTTGCACACCATTGAGAAACAGATTGCTGAAGTGGTGATGCTGCATCGAAAGATGTCACGCGAAGACGCGCGTGCACGAGCGTTGGATTTGTTAAAACGGGTGCATTTGCCCGACCCTGAAACGCGTTTAAAATCGTATCCTCATCAACTGTCGGGTGGGCAACGGCAACGGGTGATGATTGCAATGGCTTTGGCCAATGAACCCGATTTGTTGATTGCTGATGAACCTACCACGGCGTTGGATGTGACCATTCAGGCCGAGATATTGAAGTTGTTGCAAGAGCTTCAAGATGAGTTTCATATGGCCATTTTGTTGATCACACACGATTTGACCATTGTGCGTCATGTGTCTGATCGGGTGTATGTGATGACCGAAGGGTTGGTGGTTGAAGAAGGGAATACGGAGGCGATTTTTTCAGCTCCACAACACGATTACACTAAGAAATTGCTCAATGCTCAGCCCAAAGGTCAAGCGCCTGCTTTAGATGAAAATGCCACACCGATTGTGACGACTCAAGATTTGAAGGTTTGGTTTCCGATTCAGCGTGGTTTGTTGCGTAAAACCGTTGGGCATGTGAAGGCTGTAGATGGTATTTCGCTCAATGTGCGTGAGGGGTATACATTGGGTGTGGTGGGGGAATCTGGGTCGGGGAAAACGACGTTGGGGATGGCGATTTTGCGTTTGATTGGCAGCAAGGGGCCTATTCATTTTAAGGGGCAAGCCATTCAGGGTTTGAAGATCAAAGATGTGCGTCCGTTGCGACGGGAAATGCAAATTGTGTTTCAAGATCCCTTTGGTTCACTCAGCCCTCGGTTGTCGGTGTTTCATATTATAGAAGAAGGGCTTTTGGTTCACCACATTGGTGAGACTTATGATGAACGCAGGCAAATGGTGGCCAATATGATGGCGGAAGTGGATCTTGACCCTGCGATGATGGATCGTTTTCCACATGAATTTTCGGGTGGGCAACGCCAACGCATTGCCATTGCACGGGCGATGATTTTACAGCCAAAGTTTGTGGTGCTCGATGAACCCACCAGCGCCTTGGATATGACGGTGCAGTCGCAAATTATTGATTTGTTGCGACGCTTACAGCGCGATCATAAGTTGGCCTATTTGTTTATCAGTCACGATTTGCGGGTGGTGCGTGCGCTGGCCAATGAGTTGATTGTGATGAAAGATGGTGTGGTGGTGGAGCAAGGGATGACCCAAGATGTGTTTGAAAACCCGCAAACAGATTATACCAAGGCACTGATTGCAGCGGCATTTGATGTGGCGGTGGCGGAGTAG
>JAYODI010000003.1:38122-134615 GCA_038279365.1 Candidatus Latescibacterota bacterium
AAGGGAGAGGGAAGAAGAGAGACCAAATATGAAAACAAGCTTCGGCTTGTTTTTTTTGTTTTCGGTGTTATTATAAAGAGGCATTTTGGGACGTGTGACGTTGGCGTCAAAAAACAGGTTGTGATACAAATTATGGCAATGGTTCGATTGGGTTTTTGACCTTTAGTCCGTAGGACTTTTCTGTTATAGCACCGAAATTTATTTTGGTGCGTTAGTCGGGTGATTATCGAAGTTATTTTTTTAGCTTCATCATGTGCGTGTTCTGTGTTTATGATGGGAGTGATATTATGAATCAACTGATAGATCGCGACGGAAATGATATACCTCTTGCGTCAATTGAAGAATGGCTTGCGAAGCGCGATGATATTTTGGAGCGGGTTCAATCGATTATGGGCCCGTTGCCTGGTGATGAAAAACGGTGTGATTTGGATGTGGCAATTGGGGAGGAAGTGGATTGTGGTTCTTATGTGCGACGGTTGATTTCTTATGCATCTGAGCCCAATTGTCGTACACCGGCGTATTTGTTGATTCCCAAAAAAGCATTGTCCAATGGGATACCGTGCCCTGCTGTGTTGTGCCCGCACCCAACGCATGCACAAGATGGGTTTAAGACTGTGGTGGGTTTAAGTGATCGACCCAATCGTGCTTATGCATCAGAATTGGCCGAGCGTGGATTTGTGACCATTGCGCCTTCTTATCCTTTGTTGGCCAATTATCAGCCTGATTGGCGGGCATTGGGCTATGAGAGTGGTTCGATGAAGGCGATTTGGGACAATATGCGGGCATTGGATGTTTTGGAGAGCTTGCCCTTTGTTGCACCGGGTGCTGTGGGTGCCATTGGTCATTCATTAGGTGGGCACAATTCGGTTTATACGGCGGTGTTCGATGCGCGTATTGGCGTGGTGGTATCGAGTTGTGGGTTGGATTCGTATGTCGATTATAAAGATGGTAACTTAACGGGGTGGACGTCTGATCGGTATATGCCCAAGCTGAAGGATTATATGCAATCTTTACAAGATATACCGTTTGATTTTCACGATTTGATCGCGACACTGGCACCAAGGCCTTGTCTTATTTTTGCACCGTATGAAGACAGCAATTTTAAGTGGCAAAGTGTAGATGCCGTTGTGGGGGCCGCCAAGCGTGTGTATGCGCTTTATCAGGTGGGTGGGTTGTTGATGGTGGAGCATCCTCAGTGTGAACACGACTTTCCCAATGAAGCACGCAAGCAGGCTTATTTGTTGTTTGAAAAATTGTTGGGGGCATCTGCGTGATGGGGGAAACTGGGGCAGAAATGGAACGAGGGCGTGGCGTTCGTTTTCCTTTGGATGTGGGGATATTGCTTGGCCTTTTTGTGGGTGTGTTGTTCTATTTTCAATATACGACGCTGGATAAGTTTCGCGTTTTGAAACCTGCGGTGCGGTATGTGGTGTCGCGTGATGTTTTAAATTATATTCAATCTCAGGTTTTGTTAACGGTTTGGGATGCAATCGGGTTGGGTGTGATTGTGTCCCTTTTTTTGTGTGGTGTGGGTTTAGAAATTTGGCGTGGGCGTTTGACACAGATGATGCGTTGGGTGTTTGTGTGTGAGCGGCGAACGGTTGTGGCCTTGGTGTTGGTGAGTGTGGTGTGTGTGCGGTTTTATTTTGCCAATGGGGTTTTAAATTGGGCGGGTGACGGGTCGTCACACATGTGTTATGCGTGGTTGGCCTCTCAAGCTTTTGCCAATGGTGAGATGCCCATTTGGACCAACTATTTGGGTGCGGGATCACCCTATCTTCAGTTTTATGGGTTTTTGTTTTTTTATTTGGTGGGTTTGCTCAATCAAGTTGTGGGCAATTTGGATGTAACGATTAAGTTGGTGTTGGCCAGTGCGCATGTGGTGTCGGGGTTGGGTGTATATTTTTTTGTGCGCCGTTTGTTAGGGTCTCGTCGGGCGGCGTTTGTGGCGGGGGTGGCCTATGTGCTGTGTTTGTGGCATACCCAGCAAGTGTTGATCATGGGGCGTTTTCCACTGTCTTTGTTTTATGCGATTTTGCCTTGGCCATTTTACGCGTTTGAACGGGTGCGTTTGGGTCGTTTGGATGGGGTTGTGTGGGGTGGGTTGACGTTAGGTATGCTGGCCTTTGTGCATCCAGGGTATGCGTTTTGGGCAACGGCGGCACTGGCTTTTTATATGGGTATTCGCGTTTGGTGTGGGCGCACGCGTTTGACAAGGCGGTTGTTGGTGGTTTATGCGGGAGCGTTGTGGTTGTTGGGCATTGTGTTTGGGGCGTATGTGACCTTTCCAATGTGGTTTGAGCGCGCGCTTGTTGAGCTTGAAGAAATTACACATGCAGCAGTGCCAGATCCTACTTGGGGGCATTTGTTGGTGTGGTCTAATTACCGATTGCAGTTGTTCGATTTTCCAGGATACGAACATTGGTATGGCGGATATTTGGGTTTGTCACTGGTTGTGCTGGCACTGGTGGGGTTGATATTGGGATTGAAGCGACACGGTTTAAGGTCGGTTATTTGGGCGGGTGGGGCTTGTTGGGTGGTGTCTTTGGTGTTGGTGTTGGGATATCGTTGGCCGGTTATTCGGTCTCTTGAGTTGGTGCAGGCTTTTAATGCTGGGCGTTATTTGTTGTTTGTGGCGTTTTTTGGCGCGGTTATGGCGGGTGTAGGGGCTTATATATTGATGCATATTTGGCGTGGGCAAGCAGTGCGGGTGGTGACGTGTGTTTTGTTGGTGATGTTGGTTGATCTTGGGTTGACCACATTTCAACATCCCTATGCGACCCAAGATCATACGTTTCTCAGTTTATCACCCAGCTTTTATGCCGAATTAGATGCCGATAAAGGTGATCTTTCCTCTGGACAGATTCCCAATTTTCGATTGTCTTATCCGATGGATAATATGTTTGACTTACTTGGAATTGCATGGTTTACAGCCAATATGGGTGTGCCTTCATTTTTGACGGGGTATCGAGAAGGTTTACCTGCACAGAGCAAGTTTTGTGGCCCCGTGCAAGACTTGATGAATCAAATTTTTGAAAACCAAACGGTGTCTGGTGATTTCAAAGTGACAAAAGATGTTGAGCATTTGCTTTTGGGTTTGTATTTGCTCAATACATATTTAACCTATGTGTTGGAGCCCGAAACCCAATCGCTTGTTCGGGTGGCTTGGCCCTATCACAGTCCCATTGTGATTGCACCCGAAGTACGTGTTTATGATGAGATGGGCGGCGATGATCGCGTTGCGCATTTGAAGCATGTAATTGACAATATGAAAATTAATGTGCGCAATCATACGAGCCAGCGTATTTTTGTGGCCAATGACGAAGTTGCAGAGCATTTGGGAACCGAACCGCAATTGGAAGTGATTTTGCATCAGGTTTGGAATCAGCGTGTGTTGTTGAATGTACGTGTCACTGCGCCATGTTTTGCGCGGTTGGCTTATGCCCTTTATCCTTATTTGGGTGTGTATGTTAATGGCGAGCGTGTTCAGCCTATTCGAACGGCAGGTGATTTTGTGGCGGTGAAGTTGGATGCCGGTGTGCATGAAATTGAGCTCAGACCGCATTTGTCTCCGTTGCGTCAATTTTTGCTCATTGTTGATGGGATGATTTTGATTGGGTCTTGTGTTTGGTGGTGGCGACGAAGACGTTTGCGTGTATTGGAGGGGGTATGAAACATGTTTATGTTATTTGCTTTTTGTGTTTGATGGCTTGTGGTGGCAGTGGGTCACCAACGGGTTCTGGAACGGGTTCTGGAAACGGATCAGGTTCGGGTGGCGAAACGCCACAATCGACCACGCCTACGGTAAGGGATCGGTCTTTTACGTTATCAAAATTGTCGATTGATTCTGGTGCGAGTTTATTTGAAATGGTTCCACCCGATGTTACTGGGCGTTTGGATATGCGTGCCAATGGGGCATATACGCTAACGTTTGCGGTGGCTTTGCATAACTTTTCTTGGTCTGAAACGGTGACGGGAACGCATACTTTTTCTGGGAATACATTGCGCCTGACTCCTGCCAATAATATACGGACGTCTGTTGAACCTTTTCGACAAACTGTGATTATTGATACGCTGTCACTGACGTGGCAAAGTGATGCCCAAGTGGTTGTTCCACTGCCCATTCGTCCTGGAGCTTGGCGCAGTGAAGATGTAATTTCGTTAACATTTACGCAGGCGGTTGCTTCGAAGCCCGTTTTTGTGGCGAATGGAAAATCACGTGAGGCGTTTAATTATGTGGCGCTGATTCATGCGCTTAAAAACAGGTCAGAATAAGACATTATCAATTGATTGTGATTTGCAAGCGTCTATACATTTTGTATGGACGCTTTTTGTTTGCCCCTGTGAAGCAATTGTTGTGATCTGATGTTTTATTTCCTATCATGTTTTTTATATATCTCTTCGATGTTGGCTCAAGTCATTTTTTATTAAAAAGGATTGACCATGAAAAGACGCCACTTTCTCAATGTTACTGCCAAAGCCGCCGCCGCTGCCGCGTTGATGCCTTATGTGATGTCGAGTTCTGTAAGGGCAGCAAATAAGCGTAATGTGTTGTTTATTGCAATTGATGATTTGCGCCCCGAATTAAACTGTTATGGCGCATCGCATATTCACAGCCCCAATATTGATCGCTTGGCTCAAAGTGGCACGTTATTCAAACGTGCCTATTGTCAGTTGGCGGTGTGCAACCCATCGCGGGCCAGTTTGATGACGGGTTTGCGACCCGATACGAGCCGTGTATGGTCGTTGCCCACACATTTTCGCGACAATGTGCCCGATGTGGTGACGATTCCTCAGCATTTTATGAACAATGGATGGCACAGTCAGGGAATGGGGAAGATTTATCACACAGGGCATGGGAATCGAGACGACAAATTTTCGTGGAGTGTGCCACACGGTACACCCAAGATTGCCAATTATTTGTTGGAAGAGAACCTGCATATTATTCGCGAAAACCGGCGAAAGAGCGAAGCTGATAAAAATTATCGTTGGTCAAATGGCCCACCCACAGAAGTGGCGGATGTGCCCGACAATGCGTATAAAGATGGGGCCACAACGGAGCTGGCGATTCGGACGATGCGCGAGAAAAAGGATGAAGCCTTTTTCTTGGCGGTAGGATTTAGCAAACCCCATTTGCCGTTTTGTGCACCGAAAAAATATTGGGATATGTATGATGCCAATAAAATTACATTACCCGATAATCCTTATCCGGCAAAGGGATCACCCGACTATGCTTTGGCCAATTTTGGTGAGTTGCGCAAATACTATGGCATTCCTGCCGAAGGGCCTGTGAGTGATGAACAAGCCATCCGTATGATTCATGGGTATTATGCGTGTGTGAGTTATGTCGATGCGCTTGTTGGGCAGTTGTTGGATGAATTGGATCGATTGGGATTAAGCGAGAATACGTCGGTGGTATTGTGGGGTGATCATGGTTGGAAATTGGGCGAACACGGTTCGTGGTGCAAACATTCCAATGTGGAGTTGGATACGCGTTCGCCGTTGATTTGTAGTGACCCCAATTTGCCAAAAGGGCAGGTGTCAAACGCATTGGTGGAGTTTGTCGATATTTTTCCTTCGTTGTGTGATCTGGGTGGGCTAACGATTCCGACGCATGTAGAAGGTGATAGTTTTGTACCGTTGATGCAAACCCCAAATTTGCCATGGAAAAAGGCGGCTTTTAGCCAGTATCCACGCGGGAATAATCGGATGGGTTATTCGATGAAAACCGATCAATATCGCTATACCGAATGGGTGTCGCGCGATGGAAAACGCACAGTTGAAGCGCGTGAACTTTATGACCACGTCAAAGATCCGGCAGAGAATGTGAATGTGGTGACCGAAGCCGCTTACGCATCTGTGGTGCCCAATTTGGCAAAGATGATGTTGGCGGGTTGGAAAGATGCACGCCCTATGAGCAATGGGTAATCAAACCGTCAGTGCGGGTGCATTTAAGATGTCGGCTTCAGTGCCCGTGAGAACATTACTGACTTGTGGTTGGTAATGGTATGGTGCTTCATTGGAAAAGAGTCCAGCATTTTTGCGGCATTGAATGCACAATGGAATGACGGCTTCACGTTTTGCAATGTGATCGAGTGGGTAGACGTTTTGAACGGTTTTGCGAGCGTGAAAACCAAAATAAACTGTTACGCGCAAATCGGGTGAGGTGTTGGGAAATGAGCCGTGTATGAGGTTGCGGCTGTGAAGAACAACGTCACCTGGTTCTGTGGAAACAGGAATGGCATTGGGCAAGTGTTGTCCGTGTTGTTCAATCAGTTTTGAAATGTCTATTTGTCCTTTAACATGTGAGCCCGGTATGACGTAGAGGCATCCATTGGTTTCATTTGATGGATATAGATAAATGCCCACATTAAGGCCGCGCTCTGGCTGGGGGCCTGTTTTGAACTGACCATCTTGATGCCACGGAAATGGCGCACCATCGGTGGGCATTTTGATGACGATGGATTCGGCAAAGGGCAAAAAGTCGGGGCCATAGAGCGAGGCCACGGTGCTTAAGATTTTAGGATTGGCATAAACCTGGCGCATGGTTTCTGAGTGAGCCAATTGTCGGCTGATGCGGTTGATCACTTTGCGCCCATCGGGCAGTGAGGTGTAGGCCACATCGGATGCGATTGTGTTGTCTTGTGTCATGCGAGTAACATCGTCGCGCATGAGTTGAATCTCTTGGTCTGATATCCAATTTTTGAGTATGAGGTAACCTTGTGCTTGGTAGTCGGACAATTGGTGAGATGAAAGCATCATATATCCTTATGAAGGTTGTGGATGTTTTGCTATTGGTGAGTTGTTGATTTTTACGATCTGGCAATATAAGTTGACACACATTTTAAAAAAATAAAAATTACTGTGTTATGTGATCTGCTTTTCAAATGCTTTAGGAGGCCATATGACTGCCAACGATATAACAGATGAAATGTTGGAAACCTATCGGCGTGATGGGGTGGTGAAGGTGTCGCAGATTATTTCGGCAGAGGAAGTGGCAACCTTTCGTGCGGCGGCTTTGGAAATTTTGGAAGCGATGCCCAAAGATCCCGAGCGGCCATTTAATCAAAAGGTAAATGTTTGGCGTGAAAATGCTGTGTTAAAAGCGTTGACCCAACACCCCAATGTGGCGGCGGTGGCTGAGAAATTGGCCGATGTGCGGTTGCGTATTTGGCACGATCATATTTTGGCCAAGATGCCCGGCTTGGGTGTGCCTACAGCATTTCACCAAGATTTGGTGAAGTGGCCTTATGCACGCACGACAAACGCGCTTTCGGCTTGGATTGCGTTGCAAGACACGCCTGTGGAGATGGGGTGTATGTCTTTTGTGCAAGGGTCTCAGGGGATGTTGGACATCCCCGATATGCATACGGGCAATCAGGACAAGTGGCGCGAGGTGGCACCTGATATCGCGTGGGGATCTCGGGTCACGTATCCCCTTCGTGCAGGTGATTGCACATTTCATCACGGGATGACGTTTCATACGGCAGGGCCAAACATGTTGGATGATTGGCGTGTGGGGCATGTGATTATTTTTGTGGATGCATCGGCAACATATACAGGTGTGAAACATGTGGTGACCGATGCTTTGGGCTTGGCGCCAAACACATTGCCGCCCGATGATCACTTTCCACCCGTGTCCAAGTTTTATGAAGGGATAGCATTGTGAGCAGGCCCAATGTGGTTTTGGTGATGTGTGACGATTTGGGTTATGGCGATGTGGGTTTTAATGGCAACGAGGTGATTCAGACACCACACTTGGATGCAATGGCGGCAGATGGGTTGCGGTTTACGCGTTTTTATGCCGGTGGGCCGGTGTGTTCACCCACGCGAGGTACGTGTTTGACGGGGCGTCATTATTTTCGATATGGTGTGACCACTGCCAATCGTGGGCATTTGCCAGCACAAGAGATCACTTTGGCACGGATGCTCAAAGGTTTGGGATATCGCACGGGGCATTTTGGGAAGTGGCATTTGGGCACACTCACGCGTGATGTGCGTGACAGCCGGCGCGGAGGCCAAGCAGATACGTTGGCGCATTATGCACCGCCTTGGGAACGCGATTTTGATGTGTGTTTTTCAACGGAGGCACGTGTGCCCACCTGGAACCCGATGGTGGATGAACACACAGGTAAATTTTTTGGTACACATTATTGGAATGAAAAAGGT
Organism: Candidatus Latescibacterota bacterium; assembly: GCA_038279365.1. GTDB lineage: Bacteria > Latescibacterota > UBA2968 > UBA2968 > UBA2968 > JABIFK01. The sequence goes on from JAYODI010000003.1 coordinate 46,292, forward strand.
GAGGCGGTTGAAGAGAATTTAGAAGGTGATGATTCACGTGTGGTGATGGATCGCGCGATTCCGTTTATTCGCGAAAGTGTGAAAGCTGCACAACCCTTTTTGTCGGTCATTTGGTTTCACGCCCCCCACGAACCGGTTGTGGCTGGACCAGAATATCGGGCGATGTATGCAGATTGTGATGAAGGGGAACAACATTATTACGGTTGTGTGACCGCAATGGATGAGCAGGTGGGCCGATTGCGTGCTGAGTTGAAGGCTTTGGGTGTAGATCACAATACGATGGTGTGGTTTTGTAGTGACAACGGGCCTGAAGGGCGAACCGGTAAAGAAGGCCGTCAACGTGGTTCCACGGCGGGTTTGCGTGGGCGAAAGCGCAGTTTGTTTAATGGGGGCGTGGGGGTGCCTGCGTGTATGGTGTGGCCAGATCACGTGTCTGCTGGACAAGTATCTGAAGTGCCATGTAGCACATTGGACTATTTTCCTACGGTGATGGATGTGGTGGGTTATGAGATGCCCGATGAACGGCCACTTGACGGGATCAGTTTGGTGCCCTTGTTACAAGGGCAAATGGATCAACGACCCGTGCCCATTCCCTATCGGTTTTTGAATCAGAAAGACAAAATGTTTGATGCACCAACGATGGCTATGATTGACAATCAATTTAAGTATTTGACCAATTTGTCTGATACGGGTGAGGAAGATTTGTGCTACGATTTGTTGACCGATCCGTTTGAAACGAAGAATGTGATTGGTTCACAGAAGACATTTGCATCTGATATGAAAAAGGTGTTGCGCGAGTGGATCGCTTCGTGTGAACACAGTCATCTTGGAGGAGATTACCACGAACCATTTACGCCCGTTTTTTCATTTGAAGAGGTGACGGGCGATTGGTCTCTGGTGTCATAAGTTCTCACACGCGATTCTATTCCCAACTGCCTAAGCAGAAGATTTTGATCTTAAGTTCGAAGGACTTTACAATGATCGCATTGGCATTTATTCCGATGCAGTCGGGTGATTATCGCATTCATTTTTCAATCTTTGTTATTTCCGAGAATGGGTTTTGTCATAAATAAAAAGGAGCAACATATGGCTTTTGGAGAAGGTGATTATAAATACGAATACCAAGAAAATTGGGCGGGTTTGGGTAATGATTATCACGAGGGATGGATTCCTGCGGTGGCGTGCGATTCAAAAGATCGGGTGTTTGTGTATTCGCGCAGTCAAAAGCCGTTGAATGTGTATGATGCCGATGGCAACCATTTGGCTACGTGGGGAGAAGGGATTTTACAGCCCACTTTTGCACATGGGATTTTTATTGATGGGGATGATAATGTGTTTGTGACCGACGCAACCGATCATGCGATTTACAAGTTTAATGCTGAAGGTAAATTGTTGATGACGTTGGGAACGCCAGGTATAAAAGGCGAAAAAGAAGGCGATCCGTTTCACCGACCCACCGATATGGCAGTGGCTTCTAATGGCGATATTATTGTTTCAGATGGATATGGCAACCACCATGTTCATCGGTATACGGCAGATGGCAAACACATCAAAACATGGGGTGGTGCAGGCAGTGGGCCAGGTGAGTTTACGATTTCACACACGGTGCGTTTAGACGGCGAAGACCGCATTTGGAATTGTGATCGGGAAAATTGTCGTATTCAAATTTTTGATTTGGATGGCCATTTTGTCGATGAGTGGACGGGTTTGTTGCGCCCCAATAATATTTATATGGATTTGGAAAATGATGTGATTTATATCGCCGAGCTTGGGCGACGCATCAGTATTTGGGAATTGTCTTCGCGGAAGATGATCACCTCTTGGGGTGGTGGTGGGGAACCCAGTGACAAACCCGGTGAGTTTTTGGGTGGGCCACACGGTATTTGGTTGGATAGCAAGGGTGATATATATGCGGGGGAAGTGGAGTTGGGCAAAGAAGGGCGTTTGCATAAGTATGTGAGGGTTTAGATATGGCCAAAAAATTTAATGATGAGCGCGATTGGTTTTTGGAAAAACGCTTTGGTTTGTTTGTGCATTGGGGGCTGTATGCAATTCCTGGATGGCACGAACAACATCAATGGCGTGGGCGTGTGCCTGCCCATGAATATGTGAAGCTGGCAAACAAGTGGAACCCCGAAAAATTTGACGCCAATGCGTGGTTAGACTTGGCTGAATCGACGGGCATGAAATATATTGTGATTACGACCAAACATCACGATGGGTTTTGTTTGTGGGATACGAAGCATACAGATTTTAATACGATGCATACGCCTTATGGCAAAGATATTTTGGCGCAGTTGGCCGATGCGTGTCATAAGCGCAATTTTCCACTTGGGTTTTATTATTCGTGTGCCGATTGGCACCATCCCAATTATCCCAATCAGGGAAGGCATCATGAGTTGGATGGCCCCAAGCCGGGTGATGAACCTGATTTGATGAAGTATTTGGACTTTTTGCGTGCGCAGGTGCGTGAGTTGTGCACCAACTATGGTGAGATTCATGCATTTTGGTGGGACATGAATGTAGATGAACATGTAGACCCATCTATTAACAATATGATTCGTGAGTTGCAACCCAAAGCGGTGATCAACAATCGAGGATATGATGAAGGGGACTTTGGTACGCCCGAACGTGATTATGTGCAAGGCATTGATGAAAAACGTGATTTTGATCGGTTGACAGAAGCGTGTCAGTCGGTAGGTATTGAAAGCTGGGGATATCGGGTCAATGAAGATTATTATACAGACCGGCATTTGATGCGCAGCATAGCGCGGTATTTGGCGCGTGATGCCAATTATTTGCTCAATGTGGGCCCCAAGCCCGATGGTACGATTTCTGAAACATCGGTGGGTATTTTAAACCGAATTGGAAAATGGTATCATGCGGTGAAAGAGTCTTTTGACAATGTGGAACCGGTGTCAAATTTGACGCGCAACAAAGAGGTGTTGCTTACGCGAAAAGACAATGTCATTTATGTGCATTTGGTAAACGACCCACGTACAAGCGGTGTGAAGTTGGATCCAATTCAGGTGATGCCCAAGTCTGCTACATTGTTGAATACGGGTGAGCCTGTGAAATTTAAAGTGGATTTGGTACCGAGCAATCATGTGGAGCACAAACCATATTTGCGTTTGCAGAGCTTGCCTGCCAATGAATTGGCAAATACGGTGATGGTGGTGAAGTTGGAATTTGAACAGGCACTGGATTTGTCTGAAGCTGTTGTTCAAGATGATCATGTGCCCATTTCTGCACGATAAGAGGAGTGTTTTATGGCAGGTCGCGATGCGTTTGGATATACCATTGAACAAATAACATTTGGCCCAAATAATCATTTTTTTGGCTACATTGGGCACGCGAGTACCATTCCTTGGAATGGCAGTGGGCGATATATATTGGCGTTGCGCACGACGTTTCAAGACCATATGCCAGAAGCGGGGGAAACTGCCGATATTGTGGTGATTGATACAGAAAATGGTTATGCGGTTGAAAAAATAGAGGAAACGTGTGGCTGGAACCCACAACAAGGCACGATGTTTTATTGGAACCCAGATGCATCTGATACACAGTTTTTTTTTAATGATCGCGACCGCACGACCAACCGTATTTTTACGGTTTTGTATGATATCGAAAAAAGAGAACGTGTAAAAGAATATCGATATGACGATGTGGCCTTTGCCAATGGTGGGGTGTGTCAAACGGGAGGCTGGTTTGCTGGAATCAATTATGCGCGTATGGCACGGCTTCGTATGGTAACAGGGTATAAGGGAACGCATGATTGGACCAATGGTGTGGATCACCCAGATGACGATGGTATTTTTAAGGTGCATATTGCATCGGGAAAAAAGGAAGTGCTTGTTTCTTTTGCGCAATTGCGAGATGCGCTTGTTGCTGATGGGCAAGAAGATGTGGGGCCACTGTTTATCAATCACACACTCTGGAATCGAGATGGGGATCGGCTTTATTTTTATGCCCGTGCAGGATGGGATGACAACCCTGGTCAAAGGATCAATCAACCCTTTACGGTTGATGCCGATGGCCGAAATTTGACGTTGCAACGTGGCTTTATTGGTGGGCACCCCGAGTGGGAAATGGGTCATCGGGCCATTGGTGGACAAGACGATCTGTTGGTCATTTATGATACCGACTCACAGGAGGTGGTTGATCAAATTGCCGATCCTACAATTGTTGAAAAGCCGGGAGGAGATACGGCTTTGTCACCTGATGGTAAGTGGACGGTAACGGGATATGGCAAAGACGGGCACAATATGTGGGTGGTCTATTGCCGCACCAGTGGTGCGTGGATTCGCACACCAGCTTATGACCAACGGCCTTATGTGTCGGGTGATTTGAGAAGCGATCCGGCACCGTTGTGGAATCGCGATGGCACAAAGATTTTGTTTCCTTCGTTGGTTGCGGATGGTTCGCGGCAATTGCACGTGATTCACTTGGATATTTAATGGCTGTTTGTATCTATAAAGTAAAAGCCCTATTCGACATAGAGAATAGGGCTTTTGTCTTGCAGATATATGGTGTTTAGGCCAGGGAATTTAAGTATCGCGCTCAACTTTAACTATTTGATATTGGCCATCTTGCCATTTATAAAAGTAAATGCGTGTGGCATGGGGGGCCGCATTGGGGCGTTGGGTGCGAATTTCTATGGCGTAGTATTGTTTGTTGGGCAAGTTGAATGGGATGGGAACTTCTGTGCGCGCTGTGGTTTGTGTCCGATGGATGGGCTTTCCATTTTTGTTGAGCAAACGGTAGGTATATTGGGTTTGATGGGCTTGGGCGAGGTGGCCTGTAACGGCAAGGTCTTCAAAGTGTAATCCATCTTGGTTGATCCAAAAGCGATCAAGAGGATTGATTTTGGCAAACCAGTATTGGCCTATTTTGTCGCGCCTTTCTTTGAGCAAACGAATCAGTGCTTGTTCGGCATTGGGGTTGGAAAGGTGCCCTGCCCTAACAACGGCTTCGATGTCGGCGTCGGTAAAGGCCATGACAATTTTGGCTCCCCAATAACCATCTCTTGCCGTACAGCGTTCAAATGCTGGATTGGGATAATTGGTAACCCATCGTTTGGGGCTAAAAACGGTGCTTTCGAGATAGCCCAATTCGGGATAGGCCATTGGTAGGGGGGCTTCCCACGGTTTTTGGTAGAATCCCAAAGCCAATGCTGAAGGAACAATTTGTCTGATATCGACAAAGTATTCATTGCCAGATTTGGGTGTTCGTGGCTTGACGGTACTGCTGCCTAAGGTGGCTCCCATGTCGATGAGGTAGTGTTTGAGATGACCTTGTCCTTTGTTATTTTCGATATACATATCCAATGTATTGGCTGCTCGACGATCGACATCATTAATCCAGGAGCTAATGACACGTAAACCACGCAACTCTCGTCGGTGTTGGTGATAAACACGGTCGTTGATGTCGTCTTTGCGCACATCGTGAAAGTTATACAAACCAACAGGTATGCCCTCAACTTGTTTGCTGGCCAGTGCGCGTATTTTGCCATTGGGCTCTTTGGTAATAAAATCTAAAAGTTTTTGTAAATCGGCCTCTGTCATGTCACGGGTGCCCCCATGGCCGTCGGGATAGGCTACATTTTGACCAACGCGTAAGATGGATGGATCAAAATAGACCACAGAATTGATGGGCACATGGTAACCTGCGGCATGGAGAATTTTGGTAGAGACAACTTCGGCATTTGAGGCCAGTTCATGATTGCCTTGGGCATCAAACTTAAAAAAGTAGACATCGTCTTTGGCATCTTTGATGCGAAAACCTGGGGCAACGCCGTGAAACTTCCCTTTAATGATGGTCCAAGGCCCTGTGGTATCGGGGATGGCTTTCCCTGGGCCAAGCATCAATGCATTGTATGACATGCGTGTAAGGCCATGTCGGTTGGTGAACCAAGATGAATTGACGGTTTCGTCTAAGGCGTTGACATTGTCTGCTTCGCGATAGGGAGCAATGCCTGCAATGTTGCCTAAGCGCCGAGCTGTCCAGCCCAAGTCGAGTGTTTTACCTACTTCATAAAAAAAAGTGTGATCAACAATATCCCAAATGACGTTTTGATTTGTTTCTTTGGGTTTGGGAATGGGACGTATATCGGGGTCCATCCATTTGATAGGACGTGTGGTCAACTCATTTTGAGAAGTGCTGCAGCCGATAAATAAGGTGCATATTAAAAGTTGAATAAATGTGATTTGCTTCATAGTGATCTCTTGTATTGGGTGTGAATAACCTCAATAATAAATAAAAATATATAGAGAACCAAATAACCTTTTTGCTGTGTAAATGGGGGTGTGGGGGAAAATCAGCTTGTAAAATGAAGCAGTCGCAATATATTTTACGTATGGTTGTCTGATGGCGCGTAGCAGGATTTATTTTGCACAAGGGGAGGTCGAAAGAAGTTTTGAAGTTGTTTTTTAATAAATTGATTTTTAATGTTTCTTTAGATGGGGTGAGATATGTTTGGTGATATTCGCAACAAATCAGGTGAAAAGCTCGATTATGTGGTGCAAGTGGGAAATGCTCAGAGCAAAAAGATTGTGGTTTTGGGGCATGGTGTAACGGGTAATAAAGATCGTCCATTTTTGGTGGCGTTGGCCAATGGTTTGGAAAAGGCAGGGTTTAATGTTTTGCGTTTTTCTTTTGCGGGAAATGGTGATTCAGAGGGGCGTTTTGAAGATGCTGTGATTACCAAAGAAGTGGATGATTTGGGCAGTGTAATTGATGCATTGCGTGGATACACGGTTTGTTATGCAGGGCATAGTATGGGAGGGGCAGTGGGTGTTTTGCGCGCCAGTACAGATGGTCGTATACACTATTTAATTTCACTGGCAGGCATGGTCGATACCAAAGGATTTGCCCAACGTGAGTTTGGTGATGTGACGCCCGATGCAGGATATATGTGGGATGATGAAGACTGTCCTTTATCCAGTGCCTACATGAATGATTTAACAGCACTGGATACGGTGGTGAGTCGTGCCACGCAAATCGTTGTACCGTGGCTGTTGGTGCATGGTAGTGAAGATGATGTGGTTCCCATAGAAGATTCTCGGGCGATTTATGCTTTGGCCAATGAGCCGAAAAAATTAATTGAATTGCCTGGTGCTGGCCATGTGTTTAGCGATGATGCCACACCTGTTATGGTTGAGCAGGTGGTTGCTTGGGTGCGCACGCAATTTTCGGAGTGATTGTTGATAATGCAAAATGATGGTCAAAATGTTTTGGGGAGGAACATATGCCAACGATAGGAACGCCGTTGTCACCGACTGCAACCAAGGTTTTGATGTGTGGTTCTGGTGAATTGGGCAAAGAAGTGGTGATCGAATTACAGCGTTTGGGTGTGGAGGTGATTGCGGTAGATCGGTATGAAAATGCGCCAGCGATGCAAGTGGCGCATCGGTCTTATGTGATTTCGATGTTAGATGGTGACGCACTTCGCAAGGTGATCGAATCTGAAAAGCCCGATTTGATTGTGCCCGAAATAGAAGCGATTGCCACTGATACGTTGGTTGAATTGGAAAGCGAAGGATATACGGTGATTCCAACGGCGCGTGCGGCTCGGTTGACCATGAACCGAGAAGGCATTCGTCGTTTGGCCGCAGAAGAACTGGGTTTGCGTACGTCGCCTTATCGGTTTGCATCGACATTAGAAGCGTATCGTGAAGCTGTTGCAGAGATTGGATTGCCCTGTGTGGTGAAGCCGATTATGAGTTCGTCTGGCAAGGGGCAGAGTACTTTAAAAACACAAGACGATGTGGATCGGGCTTGGCAATATGCACAAGAAGGTGGGCGTGGCGGCGCAAGCTCGGTTATTGTAGAGGGGTTTGTTGATTTTGATTATGAAATCACATTGTTAACGTTGCGTTACGAAGGCGGCACAGGTTTTTGTGCGCCCATTGGACATGTGCAAATAAGTGGTGATTATCGTGAAAGCTGGCAACCGCAACCGATGAGTGACGCCGCACGTAAAGAAGCCGAGCATATGGGGAAGGCCATTACAGATGCATTGGGTGGGCGTGGTCTTTTTGGTGTGGAGTTGTTTGTGAAAGGCGATACGGTGTATTTTAGTGAGGTTTCTCCTCGCCCTCACGACACGGGCATGGTGACGATGATTTCGCAAGATCTATCTGAATTTGCACTTCATGCACGCGCCATATTGGGTTTGCCCATTCCCAACATTGCGCAACACGGGCCTTCTGCTTCGGCGGTTATTTTGGTAGAAGGACACTCTAAGCAGGTGTCATTTGGCAATTTGGCCAAAGCCATTGAGCAACCCGATACGCAGATCCGTTTGTTTGGCAAACCCGAAGTGCAAGGTGAGCGCAGAATGGGTGTGGTGGTTGCCCGTGGCAATACGGTAGAAGCGGCACGAGAAAAAGCACGTCAGGGTGCCCAGGCGGTGTCAATTACATTGTAGCTTTAATTTTAAAGATTTGTCGAAAAAAGCCCCGTAAGGGGCTTTTTTTGTTTTTAGAGTACCGATCATTTTGGCTGACGCATGTGATTGGAGCCATCTTTTAGATATAAGGGATTCTCCATAAAACATTGTAATTCTTCACATTAGTTTCATGCAGGGTATATCTTGCATGGTTTACGTGGCTTCTATTTGCAGAATTATTATTTATATTAATGATACAACCTCTTGACAAAAATTCTCATAACTTATAGTTTTTATTCAGTCGGGTTACAGAAACTAATAATTTATGAGGTTATATAATGTTACAGAAGTCCAAAAAACGTGTTTATTTTCGCTATCAAGCGCCCAATGCCAAGGTTGTGAGTGTTTTGGGAAGTTTTAATGGTTGGGAAGAACGCCCTATGAAAAAAAATAAGGAAGGCGAATGGTCTACTTGGACCCTTCTTGAAGCGGGGCGTTATGAATATCGCTTTAAAATAGATGGGCAATGGCAAAATGCGCCAGATGCAGAGACCGTGCCCAATGAGCATGGTTCGGAAAACAATGTTTTGAAGGTTTAAGACATTTTAAATGTATCAAGGGCCGCGAAGTTTTCTTCGCGGCCTTTTTGCGTTTTGGGGGGATGGATTCTTGTGTGGACGTGGCCGAGTGTGGGGTATATATTGCGAAAAAACGACTCTCAGACCAAAGGAATGACATATGAAATTATGTGCACATCGCGGACTCAGCCATGCCTGCCCTGAAAACACGTTGCCAGCATTTGGCGCGGCTATTGCGTTGGGTGTGGATGAAATTGAGTTTGATTTGTGGCTTAGTGCCGATGGTGTTCCGGTGGTGTGTCACGACCCGAGAGTGGATCGTACGACAAATGGTACGGGTATTGTGACGGAGATGAATTGGGTGGATATTCAAAAATTGGACGCAGGTATTCAAACAGGTGATTTGTGGCGCAATGTGCGTGTGCCTTGTTTGGATGATGTTTTGGATTTGGCAGGTGATCGGGTGGGGCTCAATATTCATATCAAAAATCCTGGGCCCGGCAACCGATTGATAGAGATTGTATGTGATGAAATTCAAAATCGTGGATTGGTGGAACGGGCTTATATTGCAGGTATTGATGATGTTTTAGAAGCTGCTCGTGAGACTGATGAATCTATTATGCGCTGTTGTTTGGCAGGGCAAAACACACCCGATTTGCAAGTAGATTTGGCCATAAAATATGCCTGTCAACGCTTACAGTTTCGGCGTGAATTGTCTGATGAAGCCATTCAACGCGCAAAGAGACAGGGGCTTATTTGTAATTTATTTTGGTCTGATGAACTGCTCGACGCGCAGGCTTATGCCCAAAGAGGCATTGATGTGATTTTGACCAATCGTGCAAACTTCATGCAAATGGACAATGAGGCTTTGTGTGAATGATGTGGTGAGCAAAAAGCTTTTATTGATCTTGTATGTGACGTGTGTAATTTTTTGATAGCAAAGAAAAAGGGGGCTGCCGAAATATTCGGTCGCCCCCTTTTTTGTAGGTTAAAATTATTTTTCGTACGCGCCATCCACATCAAAAATTTCGTAGAGGTGCACTTTTTTTTCCATGCCTCTGATTGTTTGTGTGCCCAAGCTGCGAATGTGAAAGGCATTGGGCTCTTTGAGCAACTGGTACGTAAATTCTGTGATGATAATTTTGGCCCCAAAATCTTTTGTGAGGCTCTCACAACGGGCGGCAATGTTTACGGTGCTGCCAAAAGCACAAGCATCTAAGCGATCTGGTGTGCCTGCAACGCCAATGGCAACAGGGCCCGTGTTGATGCCCACACCCACGCGAATGCTTGGATAACCTGCGCGTTCACGCCCTTCATTATAGTTTTTTAGGATGTTGTTTTGAATGGTAATGGCTGAGCGTATGACATTGTCTGTAGATTGTCCTTCTTCAAATTTGAATAAGGCCATAATGGCATCGCCAATGTATTGGTATTCAAAGCCGCCAAATTCTCGGATACCGGGGCCCATAACGGTGAAGAATGAATTGAGAAACCGAAAACATTCTGTGCAGGAGATGCTTTCGGAGAAGGTTGTAAAGTCACGGATATCACACGATAAGACACTGTATATTTCTTCTTGAGAAATACCATCGGCCACATTGAAGCCTTCTTGGTCCATTGTTTTGGTGAGCGTGAGGGGCACAAATTTTTTGAAAAGGTCGTGCTGTTTCATGATTTCTTGTGTGCGCTCTTCAACGCGACGTTCCAATTCTAAATTGGCTTTTATGAGTTCCCGTTTGAGGTCTAAAAGCGCCAGTTGATTGCCCACGCGTGCCAAAACCTCTTCTACTTGAAATGGCTTGGTAACATAATCGACACCACCAACCTGAAAGGCTTTGACCTTGTCGGTGACTTCGTCTAATGCGCTAATAAAAATGATGGGAATATTTTGTGTGCGTGGGTTTTCTTTGAGTCTTGCACAAACATCATATCCATTCATTTCTGGCATGTTGATATCGAGCAAGATCAAATCGGGCGGATCGAGGTCGGCAGCTTTAATGGCCAATTGCCCATTGGGGACGGGGCGTGTTTTATAGTTTTGGTCACTGAGCAGGTTGGCCAATAAGCGCAAGTTGGCGGGTGTATCATCTACAATGAGGATATTGCCTTTGATCTCTGCTTTTTCTTCGTCAGGCATTGATCCCCCCTTGAGGTTGTGTGAGGGCAATGAGTTCTTCCAATTGGAAATTATTGACCATATTTGTGAGTTCTTGGGCGATGGTGATGTGTGTGGGATCGATTTGTTTGAGCAAGGTGAGCATTTCTTCGGTGTCTGCCCGATTGGCGGATGCATGAAAGTTTAAAATCCATTCGGACGGCAATTGAGAAATGAGTTCTGATAGGTGCGCGTCAGAGATGGTTTCTTCTGTGTGTGGCACATTGTCTTCATAAATAAATTCAACACCCAAGTGTTTGGTCAGTGCGTCGTAGATTTCTTGGGGTTTAAAAGGTTTGCGCACAAAATCATCACACCCCACAGACAAGACAAGTGATCGTTCTTCTTCAAACACACTGGCGGTTAAGGCAATGATCACTGTTTTTTTGCTTTGTGTATTGGCTTTGATGCGCTTGGTGGCCTCATAACCATCCATAATGGGCATGCGCATGTCCATCCAAATAAGGTGTGGTTGCCATTCATGCCAAACGTCTACGCCCACTTTTCCGTCTTCTGCTTCGCGTACTTCAAACCCTAATGGTGTTAAAAAGCGGGTGAGCAGTTTGCGGTTTTCTTCGCGGTCTTCTACAATGAGAATGCGATAGGTTGGTTGGTTGGGTGCAAGCCCCACAACATTGCGTATGATTTGGTCTTTTTGATGAATGTCTTCGGCTTTTGCAGGTTGAAAGGCCACATCAAAGGAGAAGACTGAGCCGTGTCCAATGTTGCTGCGAACAGAAATGGTACCTTGCATAAGATGTACAAATTGTTGGCTAATAGAAAGTCCTAAACCTGTACCTTCTTGGCTTTTTTGGCCTGTTTCGGTTTGGGTAAAGGCATCAAAAAGGGCAGATTGTTCTTCGGGTGCAATGCCTGGGCCTGTGTCTTCTATTTCAAAGTATAAGTGAGAGGTTTTTTGTATTTTGGCACGTAAAATTACGCCGCCTGTTTCTGTAAATTTGATGGCGTTACTGAGCAGGTTGATAAGCACTTGGCGCAGTTTGCCTTGATCGAGTGTTACATATTGTGGGACATTTTCGATATATTCAAACATAAGTTGAAGTTTTTTATCTTCTGCTCGCAGTTGAAACATGCCTTGCAGGTCTTTTAAGAGTCGATAGAGATCAAAAGCTTCTTCTGTTAAGGTGGTTTGCCCAGCTTCAATTTTAGAGATTTCGAGTACATCGTTAATAAGTGACAGCAGATGTTCGCCACTGCGGCTGACCACGCTGAGGTTGTCGCGATGTTCAAGAGAGAGGGATTTGTCACGCACCATCAACTGGGTAAAGCCCAAAATGGCATTTAATGGGGTGCGCAATTCGTGGCTCATGTTGGCCAAAAAAGCACTTTTGGCTCGGTTGGCCATTTCTGCAGCATCTTTGGCTTGAATAAGGTCTCGGTTGGCCAACTGGAGTTCTGTTGTGCGTTCTTCAACACGTTTTTCTAAGGTTTGTTGGGCTTCTGCAAGATGGTCCACCATTTGGTTAAAGGATTGTGCCAAATGCCCGACTTCGTCTGTTGATCGCACATGGGCGCGTTGAGACAAGTCACCGGCTGCAATTTGTTGGGCTGTTTGTACCATTTGGATGAGTGGATTTGTGATGACGGTACTTAAAACAATAACGCCACCCAGCCCAAAAATAAAAATGATGAGGCTGACGATGGCAATGACTTTTCTGCTTTGGCGCACTTGCATGTTGACGGCATCGAGAGACAAGCCCAAAACCAAGTGCCCAATTTGTTCTGCTTGCTCTTCAATGAGGTAGATGGGGGTTTGGGTGTTGTAAAAACGGCCATCGGCAGATATGCCATTGGAAATGTTTTGATAATTGGCTTGTTGGGCAAGCTCTGGATTGTAGGAAACAAAGAGTTCATTTTGTGTATTAAAGACCATAATATAAGATAAGTCTTGGTTTTGTCGTGCGCCTGCGATTACTTGTTTTGCTGATATGGGGTCTTCAAACACCACAGCTGGGCCAATGCTAAACGCTGTTGTTTTGGCAATGCTTTTGGCTTTTTCGCCTAATGCTTGTTGTTGTGTTTGGGCCAAATGATGGGGAAAGTAGGCAAAGATAAAAACAGATATGGTTGCAATGAGCAAGGAGGCACCCAATGCAAGGCGTGTGCGAATGGCGATGTTGTGAATGGGTGTGAGTAAAGACATAGGAAGTTTGGTGTTCGTAAATTTAAGACAGAGGGAACAAACCGTGTTTGTTTTGTGATGTAATATTCAATTCAAATCGTTGAGAAAATAGGACTTTATACTTGAAATATCAAGTGTTATTGCCTGTGTTATATTGACATAAGTCGGCAAGCATACAGGCTTTACAATTGGGTGTGCGGGCATGGCAAATGGTTTTGCCCAAGTCAAGTAGGTTAACATGGAAGGCTCGGGCCTTGTTTTTGGGAATAAGAGGGCGAAGTTCTGAATGGGCCTTTTCTTTGCTGCATTTTGAATCAATAATGCCCACGCGTTGCATAATGCGATAGACATGGGTGTCAACGGCGCATAAGTCTTGCTGACAGGCAAATGCCAAGACAATGTAAGCGGTTTTGACACCAATGCCTTTGTGTTGGGTGAGGTGTGCAATGGCATCATCGGTATCTGTGTTTTTCAAATAGTCGAGTGACAAAACACCGTGTTCTTTGTGTAACCATTTGAGAAAGTTTTGCATGGTCGGTCCTTTTTGCTTGGCCAGACCGGCTACTTTGATGGCTTCTTGTACCGTTTCTGGAGATGCCCGCATAACTGTTTCCCAAGTGGGATATTGGGTGCGCAGATTTTCATAGGCACGATCTCTGTTTGCGTCGGTGGTGTTTTGCGATAAGATGGTGCGCATGAGGTTGTCGAGGGGGTTGGATGAATCGCGCGATTTGTCCCAAGCGTCACCTCCATATATTTTGTCGAGGCGGGTATGAATTTGGGCGACGATTTTTGTTTTGGAAGAAGATGGCATGTGAATTCCTTATTTTTATAAATATTGACATCTTATTTAGATTGTGTATTTTCACGCAAGACAGCAATTAAAATTATTTGCACCGTATAAGATACTTTGTCAATTCTTCATTGTAATATCTCAAGCGGTTGACAGGGTACTGTTTTGTCTATATTTTTTGCATTCAAATTTAAGGGAGAGGAATGTTATGCCAGAAGCGGATATTGGACTGATCGGATTGGCCGTTATGGGCGAAAATTTGGTACTCAATATGGCCAACCATGGCCATACGGTGGCCGTATATAATCGCACCACTTCTAAGGTAGATGATTTTATAAATGGACGTGCTCAGGGCAAGCCTATTATTGGCACCCACACCCCCGAAGAATTGGTTTCAAAACTCAAAAGCCCACGCAGAGTAATGATTATGGTACAAGCTGGGAGTGCGGTAGATAAGGTTATCGACAGCTTGGTGCCTCTGTTGGACAAAGGGGATATTATTATTGATGGTGGCAACACCCATTTCCCAGACACGGTACGTAGAACCCAAGAGATGGAAGAAAAAGGCATTCTCTATATTGGAACGGGAGTTTCTGGAGGCGAAGAAGGTGCGCTGAAGGGGCCCAGCATTATGCCTGGTGGCAATGAAAAAGCTTGGCCGCATGTCAAAACCATTTTTCAGGATATTGCCGCCAAAGTAGAAGACGGCAGCCCTTGTTGTGATTGGGTTGGAGAAGGGGGCGCGGGCCATTATGTTAAAATGATTCACAATGGCATTGAATATGGTGACATGCAGATGATTTGTGAAATCTACCAGGTGATGAAAACCGGATTGGGGCTTTCCAATGAGGAGATGCACGAAGTATTTAAAGAATGGAATACAGGGCTTCTGGATTCTTATCTCATAGAGATCACGCGTGATATTCTTGGGTATCAGGAAGAAGATGGCACCTATACGCTGGACAAAATTCTCGATACGGCAGGCCAAAAAGGTACTGGTAAATGGACTGCCGTTTCTGCTTTAGATGTGGGACAACCGTTAACGGCAATTTCTGAAGCCGTTTTTGCGCGTTGTCTTTCAGCCTTAAAAGACGAACGTGTTAAAGCCTCTCAAATACTCAGTGGCCCTGCCAAGAATACGTTTGATGGCGATAAACAAACATTCATCAAAGATTTGGAACAGGCTCTGTATGCCTCAAAAATTGTCTCTTATGCACAAGGTTATCAACTGATGCGGGCTGCTGCCGCTGAATATGGTTGGAATTTGAATTATGGTGGTATTGCGCTTATGTGGCGTGGCGGTTGTATTATTCGCTCGGCATTTTTAGGCAAAATCAAAGAAGCATATGATCAAAACCCGCAATTAGACAGTTTGTTGTTGGATCCTTTCTTTAAAGATGCAGTAGAAAATGCACAGGCCGGTTGGCGGCGCGTGGCTGCGGCTGCAATAAATATGGGTATTCCGATGCCAGCCATTACCAGTGCACTGGCTTATTTTGATGGTTATCGAACCGAACGGTTACCGGCCAATTTATTACAGGCTCAGCGAGATTATTTTGGTGCACATACTTACGAGCGTTTGGATAAGCCCAGAGGTGAGTTTTTTCATACCAACTGGACAGGCCGAGGAGGCACCACTTCTTCATCGGCATACAATGTGTAAATGACAACATCTGTGGGTTTCTTTAAAAAATAAAAATCACTGTCGCGCGGCACATATTTGGTGGGCAGGCGGTGAAGAACGCCGGAGAATAGGCAAAAGGTACAGAGCGCGAAGATTTTAAATACTTCGCGCTCTGTGTTTTTACTTTCTGGAAGGAATGGATGTGCAATTACAATATGACAAAGCGGTGTTGCCGTCGACCATTGTCATCTTTGGTGCGTCTGGCGATTTGACACAGCGCAAGTTGGTACCAGCACTTTATGCTTTGCTGTGTGAGGGATTGTTGTCGCCTCAAGTGCGTGTGGTGGGGGTGGCGCGTTCTGAGATGGACAAGACACAATTTCAGGCGCATTTGCGCGAGGGTATGGAACACTATGCCCGGCACAAAAACCTCGATTTATCAGATCGGTGGCAAAATTTTGCCAATCACTTTTCTTATGTGCAAGGTGACTATGATGATGCCGATACGTATCGTCGGTTGGGGCAACATTTGGAGGAAATTGATCAAAACACGCGCATTGGTGGCAACAGGCTTTATTACTTGTCTACGCCCCCCTCATTGTATCCCATTATTGTTCGGCAGTTGGGTGAGGCCGGGTTGCAGCGTTTGGATGATGGTGAACAACGGGTGGTGATTGAAAAGCCATTTGGCCGAGACCTGAAAAGCAGTCGCGAACTCAATGAACAAGTGCATGCGGTTTTTAGAGAAGATCAGGTATATCGGATTGACCATTATTTGGGCAAAGAGACGGTACAAAATATTATGGCGTTTCGGTTTGCCAATGCGATTTTTGAGCCATTATGGAATCGCAATTATATTGATCATGTACAAATTACGATGGCTGAAAATGTGGGGGTTGGACATCGTGGCGGGTATTACGAAAAGTCGGGTGTTTTGCGCGATATGGTGCAAAACCATCTTTTGCAGTTGCTGGCCCTTACGGCCATGGAACCCCCTTCGGCTTTTCAGGCAAGTGCCTTGCGTGATGAAAAGGTCAAAGTGCTTCAGACAGTAAAACCATTAAAATTGTCGAATTGTGCGCTGGGGCAATATGTGGGATATCGCGATGAAAAGGATATTGTAAAAAACTCGATGACCCCCACCTATGCAGGTATTATGTGTCATATTGATAATTGGCGATGGCAAGGTGTGCCGTTTTACATACGTTCGGGTAAATGTTTGCCCAGAAAACTCACCGAAGTAACTTTGGTGTTTAAGCGGGTACCTCATTTGTTGTTTCCTGACCATGAAAGCCCCAAACCCAATATTTTATCTTTGTGTATTCAACCCGATGAAGGCATGCATTTGCATTTTGCAACCAAGATACCGGGGGCTGGCATGCATACGGCACCGGTGGATATGGCTTTTCACTATCGCGATCAATTGGGTGATCAATCGTTGCCTGATGCATATGAAAGATTGCTCTTAGATGCGCTTCAGGGAGATGCATCGTTGTTTACGCGCAGTGATGAAGTTGAGCGTGCTTGGGAGTTGTGTGATCCGCTCATTTCGGAGTGGGAGTCTTTAGATGCACCACCGCTTGCATTTTATGAACCCGACTCTTGGGGGCCAGATACATCTGATCGTTTGTTGTTTGAAACGGGACGTGCCTGGACAATTGGATGTGGCGATCACTAAAAGTATCATAAACCTCAGTGTTACTGAGAAAAGGATATGTGGATGGGGAAGAAGATCTTAGTGGTTGATGATGAAGCATCAAACCGCGAGTTGTTTCGGCAGATTTTAAGCATGAAAGATTATGATGTCGTTGAGGCGGAAAATGGTAAACAAGCTCTTTTGTTGGTTGAACAAGATGTACCCGATCTCATTTTGTTGGATCTTTTTATGTCAGGTGGAGATGGTCTTTCGGTGATTCGTGGGGTTCGTGAAGATTTGAAACTGAGATTTATTCCTATTGTGGTGGTTACGGCAGCGGCAAATGAAGATATTCATCAAAGAATTCAAGAAGCGGGGTGTGATGCATTGATTCGAAAACCCGTTGATTTGTTTAATTTACTTGAAGTGGTAGATAAATTTTTGGCATAGGATGTGTGATGATGACTGAGTTGGAAAAACGAACGGCATTGATAGAAAAAGGGTACTGTGTGTTTGATCAAGTACTTTCACCCGAGATGTTGGCGCGTGTAAAACAGGTTTCGGATCGGTTATTAGACGAACAAGATGCCGAGCATTTTGAAGCACAAAAATCAACGGGCAGTTTGATTTGTGTATATCAGGATCCATTTTTTGCCGAGTTGATCGCATGGCAACCCGCGTTGGATATTTTGCACAATATGGGGTTTGATCGACCTACGTTTTCTACGGGGTTTGTGATCAGCAAACCCTCACAGAGCCCACCATTGTTTTGGCATCAGGATTGGTGGGGTTGGAATGATCCAATCAGTTATTTGCCCATGCCACAACAAACATTTTTGATGTACTATTTGGTGGATACAACAATACAAAATGGGTGTTTGCGTTTAATTGAAGGGTCGCACATTAAACGTCACCCATTGCACGATGTGGTGCCCGATGCGCATACGGATGCATTGCGCCGTGTGGCAGACCCCGATCACCCTGCTTATCAATCACATGAGGGTGAGGTGAATGTGCCTGTGAAGGCGGGGGATTTGGTTGTTGGGGATTCGCGGTTGTTGCACAGTGCCCATGCCAATAAAACTGATCAACGGCGTACGGTGATTACGCTTTGGTATCACCCGTGTTTTTACGATTTGCCAGAAGGCATGCGTGTTCGTTTGGCGCGTCATAAAGTGCCCGAAGATTGGCCAGAAGTGGCTGGACGATTGATCGAACCGTTGTTGCCAAAGTATGAAGGTGATGCACCTGAGTTGGAGTGGAATCGCATTCCGGGTGATGCACTTGTGTAGAAAATGTTGAATGGGGGATTTATGTGTCGCATTCTTGTAATGGTGTGGATGCTGTGGACGGTGTCTGTTGGTGCAGAACCTATGCGTGTTGCATTTGGTTCGTGTGCGCGTATTGACTTGCCGCAACCGATCTGGCATACGGTGAAAGATTGGCAGCCCGATGCTTTTGTGAGCTTGGGTGATATTATATATGCTGACACCGAAGATATGACTGTGATGCAGGCGATGTATGCACAAATGGATACGGTGACGAGCTTTAAAGCTTTGCGCAATTCATGTGCTTTTTATGGCATTTGGGACGATCACGATTACGGTGTAAATGATGGCGATGCTTCTTATGTAAAGCGCGAAGCATCGCAACAATTGTTTTTAGATTTTTTGAAGGAACCTGCGTCTTCAGAAAGACGCAAGACGCAGGGCATCTATGACGCACGTTATTTGGATGATGAAAAGCGCGTTCAGCTCATTTTATTGGATACGCGCTTTTTTCGTAGTCATTGGGTAAAAGACGGTGTAACGGGTATGCGGTATCGACCAGTTTATGATGCTGATAAGACGATGTTGGGAGAGGCGCAGTGGCAATGGCTTGAGGCACAGTTGCGGTTGCCTGCACAGGTGCGCATTGTGGCGTCGGGTATACAGGTGGTGAATGACACACATGGGTATGAATGCTGGGGGTTGTTTCCTTTGGAGCGTGAGCGGTTGTTTCAATTGCTGAGAAAGACCCAAGCTTCGGGCGTGCTGTTTGTCAGTGGTGATCGTCATTTTGCAGAATTGTCCGTTATGGATGGTGGGGTGGGATATCCCATATATGATTTAACTTCGAGCGGGTTGACACACACGGCACAAAGTGGCCATCTGTCGCCAAATAATAAACGTGTGGGAGATGGGTTTAATGGATTTCATTTTGGTGCGTTGACCATTGATTTGGAGGCGGATGAGCCTGCGGTGTTGTTGGAGATACGAGACTTAAACAATCATGTTCCGATTACACATCAAATTCTATTGCGAGAACTCCAATTTCAAAATGACTGAACAACCCAATATTTTATTGATTCATACCGATCAACACCGATTTGATTGTGTGGGTGCCAATGGGCATCCTTTTTTGCAAACGCCTCATTTGGATCGTTTGGCGCGTGAGGGTATGAATTTTTCTCATGCGTTTTCGCCCATTCCCGTTTGTATTCCTGCACGCAATTCTTTGTTGTATGGCCAGTGGCCCACCGAACATTTGGCCATTGCCAATTGGAATACGGAAGCACCGCGTGCCGCATTGGGCGAAGGAAAGACATTGGGTGCGTGTTTGAAAGATGTGGGCTACGATTTAAAGCATGTGGGTAAGTGGCATATCCACCCCACACAAACGCCATTAGATTATGGATATGGTGAAGATGTGCCTGAGCGTGATTATGGTGCTTGGCGTGCTGGTCAAGGGTTTGAACCGAAACCAAATACACAGGGGTGGTTTGGAGAGGTTGACCCACATATCCCACCTGAGGCATCGCGTGTGGCTTGGGGGGCAGATCGGGTAATGGATGCGATTGAGCGGGCAGATGGCCCGTTTTTTATTCATTGGGAGACAAATGAACCGCATCTGCCCAACGTGGTGCCTGAGCCGTTTGCGTCGATGTATGCCCCTCAAGATTGTGAACCATGGGCAGGGTTTCACGATCCATTGTTGGGTAAGCCCTATATTCAGGGACAACAAAAGCGCACGTGGGGTGTGGCCTATTGGACGTGGGACAATTGGGCACCGATTGTGGCGCGCTATTTGGGTGAGATCAGTTTGTTGGATGCCCAAATTGGGCGGGTGTTGGAAAAGTTGGATCAGTTGGGCTTGACCGAAAATACATTGGTGATTTATACACCCGATCACGGCGATATGTGCGGTGGGCATGGCATGGTGGACAAACACTATGTGATGTATGACGATATTGTACGGGTGCCGTTGTTGATGCGTTGGCCCAAACGTTTGGATGCGGGCACAACGCCAATATCGTTTGTGAGCAATGCATTGGATGTGGCGGTTACGATTTGTGATGCGGCAGGTGCAGAGATTCCTGATACGTTTCGTGGGGTGAGTTTGTTGGGGGGCGATACGGGGCGAGAAGATATGTTGACGATGTATCATGGCAATCAGTTTGGTTTGTATAGCCAGCGGATGGTGCGCAATGCACAGTGGAAATATGTGTGGAATGCAACAGCAGAAGATGAGTTGTACGATTTGGTGAAGGATAAGGGTGAGATTCAAAATTTGGCGCAAGATCATGGGTGCGTGGAGGTCTTAACGCATTTGCGCCAGCGTTTGGTGGTTTGGATGGAGGAGATTAACGATCCATTGTTGAACCATTGGAACAGGGATCAGTTGTTGGATAATCGCTCTTTGTAAAGAGGTGAGGGATGATACAATTAGTCGTGTTTCTCGTGTTGTGTATGGGAACGGTGTGGGCGCAGGAGGAAAAACCGGCGTTGCCAAAGGAGGCGCGTCAGTTTGATTTTTGGATTGGAGAGTGGGATTTGACTTGGGAGGGGGGGACGGGGCACAATACGATTTCTGCGATTTTGGACAGTGCGGTGATTCAGGAAGAATTTGTTGGGGGAGATTTTAAGGGGAAGAGTGTGTCGGTGTATAACCGACATACTTTAAAGTGGCAACAGACTTGGGTGGATAATGCGGGTGGGTATTTGGATTTTGTGGGGGGATTTGAGGGAGGGAAGATGGTTTTGGCTCGGACGGCAGAGCGAGATGGGGTGAGGTTTTTGCAGCGGATGGTTTGGTATAATATTGAGAGGGATCAATTGGATTGGAATTGGGAACGATCGGATGATGCGGGGAAGACTTGGAAGGTGTTGTGGCAGATTCATTATGTGAGGAAGAAACAATAGGAAAGGTTTGTTGCTTTTTTGAAGTATTGTGGTAGGGTCAGGTTTTTTTGCTTGCACTGCCTTCGGCGACTTACTTTTTGAACGACCAAAAAGTAGGCAAAAAGTCGCTGCTCAAGTGCCGCAGGGCTGCACCACACAAATACCTTTTTGGGTTTTTATAACGGTTTATAGCCTACGAGATGGGTTGCTTTTATTTGAGTTTTGATTAACCGGATAGTGCGTTGTGCAAAAACGAGTTTTTGTTTGGCGCGATAGGATTTTTTTATGGATTCGGTTACAGGGAAATTGATGGGGAAGATCGGCTTACCAGAGCCAGTTGCTTTGCTTGCTAAAAGGCCGTGGGATGTGATTGTGGTGGGGGCGGGGCATAATGGGTTGACGTGTGCGGCTTATTTGGCTAAGGCGGGTAAGCGGGTGTTGGTGCTTGAGGCGCGGGAGCGTGTGGGGGGGGCGTGTACGTTGGAGGAACCTTGGCCGGGGTATCAGATGTCGCCGTGTGCATATTTGTGTGGGTTGTTGCACGGGCAGGTGATTGATGATTTGGGGTTGGTGAGGCGCGGGTTTCGGTGGACGCCGGCGACTTCGGGAATGTTTATTCCGTTTGAAGATGGCGAGTCGATTCAGTTTTGGGAAGATGACGAACGGTGTGAAGCTGAGGTGCGTCGTTTGGCGCCACAAGATGTGGAGGGGTGGCGGGCAATGGGCGATGTGAAACGGCGGCTTCGGGAGGCGATTCGGCCAGTGGGTGCGGGTGATTTGTGGTTGGATGTGGCGCCGTCGCGTGAGGTGATTGAAGATCGTTTGGGAGGAGATGATGAGGCGAGGGGGCTGTTGTTTGAGTGGTCGATGGCAGAGTATTTGGCGCGGTATTTGAGCGATGAGCGGTTGCAAATGGCACTGTTGGGGCAAGGGGTGATTGGGACAAATGCGAGTCCATTTGATGCGGGGACGGCGTCGGTTCACTTTCATCATGGTTCAGGGCGAATGAATGGGCTTGCAGGGGCGTGGGGGTATGTGGAAGGGGGCATGGGGCGGGTGTCGTTTTTGTTGTGTGATGTGGCAATGGAGGCCGGCGCGGTGGTGGCGACGGGGGTGCCTGTGGCGCGCATTGTGCCGGGTGAGGGTGTGGAACTGGTGGGAGGTGATGTGTTGCGAGCACCTGTGGTGGTGTCGAATGCCGATCCGCAAACGACGTTGCGTTTATTGGGAGATGCGGCAGATGGTGCGTGGCAAGCGCAGGTTGAGCGCGTGCCGATTATGGGGTGTACGGTGAAGTTGAATGTGGCGTTGGAGGAATTGCCTAACTTTGATGCACGACCGGGTGTGAATGAACCGCATCATTATGGGCAGGTGAATACGCCCTTGTCGAAGGACGAATGGCGTGGAACATTTCAATGTGCCCAAGAAGGGTCTTTGGCCGAGAAGTTGTGGACGGAGTTGTATTTTCAAAGTGCGTATGATCCATCGGTGGCACCTAAGGGCAAACATGTGATGAGTGTGTTTGCTCAATATGTACCGCATACTTTTGCCGCAGGTGATTGGAATACGCGACGGGACGAGGTGGCCAATTTGGCATTGGCATCCATTGGGCGATTTTGTAGCAACATACCCGATGCTGTGGTGCATGTGGAAGTGATGGGGCCACCTGATATTGAGAAGAAGGTGGGACTTTCGGGAGGCCATATTTTTCAGGGTGAGTGTTTGCCCGATTATATGTGGGATAAACGGTTATCTTATGAGACACCAATGGATGGGGTGTATTTGTGCGGTGCGTGTACGCACCCGGGGGGGAGTGTGATTGCGGTGAATGGGCGAAATGCGGCGATGGTGGTTTTAAAAAGATAAGCGAATCAGCGAATCAACGAAACTGCGAATCAAAACCTATTCGTCCATTCGTCCATTCGTCTATTACTCGCTACGCTCGTGAGCAGGGGGCACCTTCGGTGCGTTCTCTTTGAGAACTTGCGCTTCGCGCACCCGCAGGTTCGTCTATTCGTTCGTTTTTAATAAGGGTTTTAGTGATGAAGATTGCAGTGCTTGTTTCTGGTGGGGTAGACAGTTCGGTTGCGCTGAATTTGTTGAAGCGCGAAGGACACGATTTGACGGCGTTTTATCTCAAGGTGTGGCTTGAAGATGAGTTGGCCTTTTTGGGAGAGTGCCCGTGGGAAGAAGATATGAAGTATGTGCGGGCCGTTTGTGAACAGTTGGATGTGCCTTTAGAGATCGTATCTTTGCAAGCCGAATATTTGGATCGGGTGGTATCTTATGCATTGGCCGAGTTGCGGGTGGGGCGTACGCCCAGCCCAGATATTTTTTGCAATCAACGCATCAAGTTTGGGGCATTTTTTGATCATATTGACAATTCGTTTGAGAAGGTGGCCACGGGGCATTATGCACAAATTGTGCAAGACAATGGTTTGGCGCTTTTGAAACGGGCACCTGATCCGGTGAAAGATCAAACGTATTTTCTGTCGGGCATGTTTCAGGCACAAGTTGCGCGGGCGATTTTCCCCATTGGGCATTTTATGAAAAATGAGGTGCGCGATTTGGCGCATGAATTTGATTTGCCCACGCAAGATCGGAAAGACAGTCAGGGAATTTGCTTTTTGGGTAAGATACGGTACCCTGAGTTTATTAAGTTTCATTTGGGCGACGAAGAAGGAGATATTGTCGAACGTGAGACGGGGCGTGTGTTGGGGCCA
Organism: Candidatus Latescibacterota bacterium; assembly: GCA_038279365.1. Lineage (GTDB taxonomy): Bacteria > Latescibacterota > UBA2968 > UBA2968 > UBA2968 > JABIFK01. The sequence goes on from JAYODI010000003.1 coordinate 70,493, forward strand.
CACAAGGGGTATTGGTATTATACGATTGGGCAACGGCAAGGGTTGGGGTTGAGCCACGGGCCGTGGTATGTGACGGATAAGGATACGGATAAGAACATTGTTTATGTGTCTCACCAGTTGAATCAGGTGGATCAGTCGCGTGATGAATTGGTGGTGTCCAATCCCAATTGGATTGCAGGCGCACCAGAAAAACAAGAGTTACAACTGAAATTGCGACATGGTCCTGTGATTGTACCGTGCACGATTTCGCCATTGGAGAACAATCGAATTGCAGTGAAGATGGCCGAAAAGGATACGGGTGTGGCACCGGGGCAGTTTGCGGTTTTTTATGATGGTGATATTTGCTTGGGGCATGGAGTGATTGCCGAATGAGTGATTCATGTTTGTTGCCCATGCCGTGGGGAAATTGTGCGTATTTTGACGCAGAAGGTGAGGGGTATCCCACGGTGTTTTTGCACGGAACGGGATGTGATACCTCTGATTGGCAAGACACGTTTGGATGTTTAAACGACGGTGTGCGTGTTATTGCTATGGATTTTCGTGGACATGGTTTGAGCGAGGTGCCTGCGGGGCGGTTTACGATTGAAGATTTGGCTGATGATGTGCAGGCATTGATGGCGCATTTGAATTTAAGGCGACCATTGTTGGTGGGGCATAGTTTGGGTGGTATGGTGGCGATGGCCGTGGCGCGTAAGACTCAAAATGTGGGAGGTCTTATTTTGTTAGAAGGGTGGACGGCATTGTCTTGTGTGCGGGAGGCATTTCACGGCGAACGTATGTTTGGCAATTTGTCACCTGAAAAGATAGAACATATTCGCGCCAAGTCTTCAGAGACGAAGGCGCGTTTTTCTGATATTGAGTGGCAGTTCTTTTGGGAGTCTGTGAAAGCATTTGATGCAGAAGATTTTTTGAAGCAGACCGATATTTCTATTTGGCAAGTTTATGGCAATATGGGGCGTAAAGCGGACAGTGAACATCGTTTGCGTGTGCCTTGTCGCGAACCTATATTTTGGCATTGGGTGAATGGAGCAGGACACTATTTGCCCCATGAATGTTGTGAGGAGATTGCAGGTATTTGCCATCAAGCGATTGGATATGTGGCACATGAAAACGGCTGATTATTGGATTGAAAAGTTAGGTCTTCACGCACACCCCGAAGGTGGATATTTTCGTGAAACGTATCGTGCTGATGAAAAGATTACGACAGAGGGATTGCCTGATCGGTTTTTGGGAGACCGTTCGTTTTCAACCGCGATCTATTTTTTGCTTACTGAAAACAATTTTTCTTCTTTTCATCGGATTCAATCTGATGAGCTTTGGTTTTTTCATGCAGGGTCAGAGCTGAAGGTACAGATGATCACCCCCAATGGCAATGATCGATGTTTGACAATTGGACCTGATGGGCCGTTTCAAACTGTGGTACCTGCGCAGTGTTGGTTTGGGGCTGAAGTTAAAAAAGATTATGCTTTGGTGAGTTGTACGGTTGCTCCAGGGTTTGATTTTACCGATTTTGAGTTGGCTGATCGCCAGACACTTTTGACGCAATATCCGCAACACCGAGATTTGATTGTGAGGTTGACACATTGAAGACGTGGTTGATTGGTTTTGTGGTGTTGGTTTGGGCATGGCCTGTTTGGGCACAAGATACGCTTACGGTTGTGGCCGATACGATGGTGGTTTCTGCCACGCGTGTAGAGCGACCCATTTTGGAGGTGCCGTTTGCTGTAGATGTTTTGTTGGGAACTGATTTGCCACAAGCCGAAGCGGGTTTGTCACTTGCCGAGAAGTTGCGTTATGTGCCGGGGGTGGTGGTGGATAATCGTCAGAATATGTCGCAGGGAGATCGCATAACGATGCGTGGTGTGGGCGCACGTGCCTCTTTTGGGGTGCGAGGCATTCGCTTGGTGCTCGATGGTATTCCGCTGACGATGCCCGATGGTCAGGCACAGTTGAACAATTTGGATTTGGCCGATATTGGGCGGATAGAGGTTCTTCGAGGGCCGAGTGCGGCGCTTTATGGCAATGCGTCGGGGGGGGTGATTTTGTTGCATTCTCGCAGTGAGCAAGATGCGCCATTTGTTGTTCGCCCGTCGGTGGTGGTTGGTGGTGATGGGCTGCGGCGGGTGCAAGGGCAGGTATCGGGGCATGTAGACAAATATCAATACGCGATGAGTGGTTATCGGTTGGTGGCCAATGGGTATCGCGATTTTTCTGCTGGAGAGACGTGGGCATTTAAAGCACACAATACGTTTCGGGTTTCTGATCGCTTTTCGCTGACGGGGGTGGTTCATCATGTGAACAGCCCGTTTTTGCTTAACCCAAGTTCGTTAGATCGCGCAGTGGCCGATTCGTTGCCTCAAAGTGCTCGCTTTTTTGTGCGGTCTCAAGGGGCAAGCAAGTCGGTGTTGCAAACACAAGGTGGTGTAACTGCGCGATATTTGGGTGATGCTGCGCGAGTCGAGACGACGGTTTATGGTTTGACACGTGCGTTGTATAACCCTATTCCTGGGCGCGTTATTGATTTGGATCGTATAGCAGGTGGGTGGCGTACGGTGATGACAGGAGATCGCTCGGATGTGTCGTGGACGGTGGGCTTGGATGTGGAGGCGCAACGCGATACACGGTTAGAGTTTGAAAATGATGGTTTGCCCAATGGGCAAGTCAATACCATTGCGGCATCAGATGTATTGAAGCAGGTGCAAAAAGGGGCGCAGTTACAAGATCAAAAAGAGTCGGTGACCAATCTGGGGCCGTTTGTGCATTTGGGGTGGCAGGTGGCTACGCAGTGGCAACTGGCGTTGGGTGTGCGGTATGACCATTTTGTATTTGATGTGACGGATCGTTGGTTGACCGATGGGGTGGATGCGTCGGGTTCACGCACGATGGGGCAATGGAGTCCTTCTTTAGGTGTGACATTTCGAGCGACAGATTTGATGTCTCTCTATGCCAATGTGGGCACAGCGTTTCAAACGCCAACCACAACGGAGTTGGGCAATCGTCCCAGTGGGGCAGGTGGGTTTAATTTGGATTTGGAACCTGAACGTTTGCGTTCTTTTGAGGTGGGTGTAAAAGGGTTTTCATCTTCGGGTGCGGTGGCCTATGATGTGGCGGGGTATGTGATGACCATTCGAGATATGTTGATTCCGTTTCAAGTGGTGGGCAGTGAAGAAATTTTTTATCGCAATGCGGGCAAAACGCGGAATATTGGTTTTGAAACACACGTGCGTTGGATACCTGTAAAGGCGTTTCGCGCTGATGTGTCGTATTCTCACCAACATTTTACGTTTCGCAATTATCAGCTTGAATCGGGTGAACAATTGTCGGGAAACCGTGTGCCAGGTGTGCCACCGCATCGGCTTTCTTTGGGGCTGACGCTGAGCCATCCTTCGGGTGGATTTGGAGAGGTTCACGTACAAGCAACCGATGATGTGTTTGCCAACGATTTGAATGGCCCTCCTGTAGGCAGTTCTAAATCTGAGCGAGATTTTGTTAATGAGGGTGCTGTGGTGACGGATTTGCGGTTGGGGTTTCGGCGATCACTTTTTGAAGGTTATGTGGGCATGAACAATGTGTTTGATATACGTTATAACAGTTCTATTGTACCAAATGCTTTGGGGGATCGTTTTTTTGAGCCTGCTTCTGGACGTATGGTGTATGTGGGAATGTTGATTGAAGTTTGGTAGTTTATCCTTTTTCTAAGGGCGTAATTAATGAAAAGCTTTCTCGAAATAATGACCGTAGAAACCGGTGTGCGACGGGTGGTGTTTGAGATGGAAGATCATTTTGAGGCACCCAATTGGTCGCGTGATGGATCTTTTTTGATTTATAACAGCCACGGGCGGTTGTATCGGTTGCCAGTGGCGGGTGGTTCGCCCACGGAAATTGATACGGGGCATGCAATAAAGTGCAACAATGATCATGGCTTGTCACCCGACGGGTCGTTGTTGGCCATTAGTGACAGCAGTATGGGGGGGCAGTCGCAGGTTTATGTGTTGCCTACCGCAGGGGGCACGCCACGTTTGGTGACAAAGGAAAGCCCATCGTATTGGCATGGGTGGTCACCCGATGGCAAGACATTGGCCTATACGGGTAGGCGTGATGACAATTATGATATTTATACCATTTCGGTAGATGGTGGTCATGAGACACGATTGACCACTGCGCCCGAATTGGATGATGGGCCAGATTATACACCCGATGGGGCGTGGATTTATTTTAACTCGGCACGTACGGGTATTATGCGCATATGGAAAATGCGCCCCAATGGCAGTGAACAGACACAGGTGACATTTGATGAAGATTATGCCGATTGGTTTCCACACCCGTCGCCAAATGGACAACATTTGGTGTTTTTGTCGTATGACAAATCTGTTGATGGTCACCCGAAGAACAAAGATGTGGTGTTGCGCCTGATGCCTTTGGATGGCCATGAACCACCGCGTGTGATTGTTGCATTGTTTGGTGGGCAGGGGACGATTAATGTGCCATCGTGGTCGCCAGACAGTAAGGAATTTGCATTTGTGCGATATGAAGTGTGAAAATATATTGTTTGTGTGTGATGGGCGACGTAAAGCCGTTTCTGATATGAAAGTGTCTTTTTATGAATCTCAACCCTGAAAAATTGTATCACTCAAAATGGACAGCTGTTAAACCACAGAATAAAGAAAAGCATTTTATTGTTACAAAAGTTTTAAAAGATGACAACGATCGGGTGCAAGATGTGGTTTTGGAGGCGGTGTTGACCAAGCAGGTGTGGCAAATGCCGTGGCGAGAGCTGAAAGATGCGTCGGTATGGTTGGCGGGATGGCAATAAAAAAGCCAGGTCTAATGACCTGGCTTTTGTGTGTATGGGCAGAATTTATGGAATGGTTTCTTCTGGGTAAACAGCGGTGTGGACGATTTTGTCATGGAGGGCTTGTTTGGCCTCACCCAGGGCAAAAAAGCAACCAATACTTACGATAATACCTAAAACATTGCCAATGGTATTTAAAAATTCAACGCCTAAAATAAGACCAACAAGTGCCAATATAGATGCAATGGTTTTGATGGCATAACGTTTGAGGAGTGTGCTTGTTTCGGCGGTGGTGCTGTTGTCATTGCCAATTTTGATGGCCAGAATCATTTTGCCAGGTGATGCGCCTGTAAACCCTTCTATGAGGCCGTATAAGACCGCGCAAAGACCAGCCGCCCCCGAAATGGCAGCAACCCACTCACCTGCTTCACCCGATAATTCGGGGTCGATGGGCACCAATCCTACAAAAAGGTCCTTGAGGGCATAACCGACCACACCTGCTGCGATTGTTGTGAAGATGCCGTCAAGCAAATAGGCACCCAACCGTTTTCCAAATCCGATACGTTCTGGTGGCGCATCGGGAATTTCAGATTCCATGTCATTCGGTACAGTGGCCGTGTGTTCGACAAGGCTTTCAGGTGTGTCTGTGTTGTCCATTTCTTCGGCCATAAAAAAATCCTCCCGTGTGCGCATGATCATCAAACCGCACGTTTTGGGTTGAGACGTGAACGGTACTATAAAAGTATTGGGGTTTTATGATTCTGATATGGATTGGATGTCAAATTTCGACTTTACATATGGTAAGGTGATTTTTCGTTTAAGTCAATTTAATATGTTTTATCAAATTAAATGATTATATTTTGCAAGTTTTTTACTTGCCTTTGCGTCGAACCGATGTAGTTTGTACACGTTCATATAGACGTTTTTGTGTTGATAGAGGGAAAGGATATTATGGCTGATCAAACAGTGAAGGTGACGATCAATGGAACAGGCTTTGCGGGTGATTATACCACCCAGGTATATGGCATGATTCCACATAAAAATGGTGTGAATATCAATTTGGCAGGTGTGTGTTCGGGGCATTTGGAAAACGCTGAAAAGTTTGCCAAAAAACATGGCATTGGTGGGGCATATGACAACCATAAAGATATGGTCACAAAGATCAAGCCAGATATTGATAATATTGCTTGCGCCAATTATGCACACGGGCAATATGCCATGGAAGCAGCCGAAGCTGGGGCTAAGGTGATTGTGCTTGAAAAACCACCTGTGATTTGGCCGGGTTACCCCGAAGGGCGGGAGGCTGATGGAGAAACCAAAAAACATGAAACAATGGATTATTTGAGCCAAGTGCTGGATACCATTCGGCGCTGTGGTTCTAAGCTGTTATATGCCGAAGATTTTGTGTATTTTGATGGGGTAAAGGGCATGGTGGAGTTGCTGATGCAAGCGCGCAAGGTGGATAAAGGTCGCATTTTGTACCAGCGCGGTATTTGTGCCCACCAAGGTTCTCATGCTCCGGCTTATGACACACCCTCTTTGTCGGGTGGGGGGGCATTGTTTAACAAGGCGTGTCATCCATTGGGCCCCATTTTGTATTTGAAGCAGGTAGAAGGGATTTTGGCCAACGGCAAACCCATTCGTCCAAAGAAAGTATCGGCGGTGGCCTTACAGGTGCTCAAGAATCAACCCAAATCGGCAGGTGAACACTTTCGGGTGATGCAAAACGTGGATGATTTTGGCCGCATTACGATTGTGTTTGAAGATGAGACGGTGGCCGATGTATATGGCTACGATTTGAGTATCAGTGGCATTAAAAATGAATTGTATTTGATCAGTGATTTTGCACAATACGATATTCGTGTTAACCCCACATCGGGCACGGAATTGTTTTTGCCCAAGGGGGAGGCCGCGGGTAATATTTTGTTGCGTGAAAAACTGCCAACACCCGAAGGGACTTCCTTTCCAATGCCCAATCAGTTTTATGCACATGGATATGTCAATGAAATGGATGATGCTGTAGATTGTGTGTTGGAAGCAGATCGTTACCCACAATCGGGTGCATTGATGGCCTGGGATACGATGGCAGTGTTGATGGCCAGCTATGAATCGAGTGAAAAACATGCGACATTTGTCGATTTGACTGCGTATATTGAGGCGCGATCATTTGATGCTACAGAGATGCCAGATCCTGAAAAATTTGGCACAGTGTTTCAGAAGCAGTAAGAAGAGGGAAGGAAGAGGAAAAATCTTTTAATCTTCTTCTTTCTTCTCTCGTCTTTTTTTTCTTCCTCTGAAGGGGTTGATTATGGCGACGGTGGGGTTGATTGGGCACGACGATTATTTGGCACATGACACGGGAGATAGCCACCCTGAGCGTCCTGAACGGTTGCGTGCGATTCACGCGCGTTTAGATGAAACGGGGTTGCGTTCCGATTTGGTGGCTTTTGAACCGCGCCATGTGGATGTCAGTTGGTTAAATAAGGTACACGACCCAGCTCATGTGGCCAACGTGAAATCGCGTTGCGAACGGGGTTTGGACTATATGGAAGATTTTGAGACGATGTTGTGTCCGCAATCTTTTGATATTGCACGGCTGGCTGTGGGCGCTACGTTTGAAGCGGTTGATGCCGTGATGAACAAGCGGGCAGATAGTGTGTTTTGTGCGGTGCGCCCACCTGGTCATCACGCCGAATACGATCGTGCCATGGGTTTTTGTTTGTTTGGCAACGTGGTGGTAACGGCACGGTATATTCAAGAGATTTATCACCTTGAACGGGTTGCCATTGTCGATTGGGATGTGCATCATGGCAATGGTACTCAACACTTATTAGATTCAGATCCCACGGTGCATTATTTTAGCATTCACCAATACCCTCATTACCCAGGTACTGGGCGCGCAGAGGAGCGTGGGGTAGGGCGCGGAGAGGGTTTTACGTTGAATGTGCCCGTTTCGGCTGGCACAGGAGATGAGGAATATTTGCGTGCATTTGATGAAAAATGGATGCCTGCGATGGATGCATTTAAGCCCGAGTTTGTGATTATATCGGCAGGTTTTGACGCACATATTCGCGATCCGCTATCTGCAACACAAGTGACAGAAAATGGGTTTGCAGAAATGACCCGTCGAGTACAAGCCATTGCCGATGATCATGCTCATGGACGGTTGATTTCTGTATTGGAGGGTGGATACGATTTGGTGGGGTTGTCGCACAGCGTGGAGACCCATTTAAAGACGTTGTTGGAGAATTAAATGATGAGCGATCTAAAAATTGCCTTTCAAGGTGAGTATGGTGCTTTTAGTGAAATGGCCGCACGTGCTTATTTTGGCGAAGATGTTGAGGTATTGCCTCGCCCAAATTTTGTAGCTTTGTTTTCGGCTGTTGAAAAGGGCGATGCCTCACACGGCATGGTACCTATTGAAAATTCTTTGATGGGCAGTATTCACGAGAACTACGACAACTTGCTCAAGCACGGATTGCAGATTGTGGGTGAGTTGAAATTGCGCATTGTGCATAATTTGATTGTGAACCCTGGTGTGAAATTGGAAGACATTCGGCATATTTATTCTCAAGCTCCGGCACTGGCGCAATGCACAAATTTGATTGCCTCTTTGCCGGAGGCTTCTGCTGTTATGGCATCTGATACAGCAGGCGCTGTCAAACAGCTCAAATTGTCGGGTGCACGTGATGCGGCGGCCATTGCCAGCAAACAGGCGGCTATTGATTATGAGCTGGATATATTACAGGCAGGCATTGAAGATGATCATGCCAATTTTACCCGTTTTTTGGTGGTCGTTCCCGAAGGTGTAGAGGTGAAAGATGCCACCAAAACATCTATTGTTTTTGCCATGCAAAATGTGCCAGGTGCATTGTTTAAGAGTTTGAGCGTGTTTGCTTTGCGCGATTTAAATTTATTGAAAATTGAGTCTCGTCCATTAATTGGCAAGCCGTGGGAATATTCGTTTTATTTGGATATTGAGGGGCATCTGGGGCAAGAGCCATGTAGGCGAGCCATTGATCATTTGCGAGAAATTGCGAGTTTTGTGCGCATCTTGGGGTCTTATAAACAGGGGGATGTTGTGGACGGGAAAGTACGACCGAAGCGGAATGAGGCTTGACGTTTGGGATTTTATGAGACACTGTTAACATGATACCATGTTCAACTATTTTTGAGTAATGACACAGACAAAGGACAAGGTCATGAAATTTGCAGATCGCATGTCGCTGTTGGGTACGGAATCGGCTTTTGATGTGTTGGTCAAAGCACGTGCCTTAGAAGCCCAAGGGCACAATGTGGTGCATTTGGAAATTGGCGAGCCCGATTTTAGTTCGCCATCCCATGTGATTGAAGCAGGGCAAAAAGCGTTGGCCAATGGGTTTACGCATTATGGTCCACCGGCGGGGTTGCCCGATTTGCGTGAAGCCATTGCCGAATATATTGACAGCACGCGCGATATTGATGTGCATCCCGATCAGGTGGTGGTGACACCGGGTGCAAAACCCATTATGTTTTATACGTTGTTGGCATTGGCGCAACCAGGTGATGAGGTGATTTATCCCAATCCGGGTTTTCCGATTTATGAGTCGGTGATTCGATTTGTGGGAGCCAAGCCTGTGCCTGTGCCGCTTATTGAAGCGCGTGGATTTAGCTTGGATGTGGATCAATTGCGCAGTTTGATTACCGACAAAACCAAACTGATTATTCTCAATTCGCCACAAAATCCAACGGGCGGGGTGATTCCCGAAGAAGATTTGAAAGGCATTGCCGAAATTGCAGTGGCACATCAGATTCCTGTTTTGGCTGATGAAATTTATTCGCGCATGATTTATGATGGCGATTTTTGTAGCATTTCGGCCTATGATGGCATGGCCGATTTGACCATTATTTTGGATGGTTTTTCGAAGACCTATGCCATGACGGGGTGGCGTTTGGGATATGGTGTGATGCCGTTGGATCTGGCCAAACATATGGCGCGCTTGATGGTGAACAGCAATTCGTGCACGGCGGCCTTTACGCAAATGGCAGGTATTGCAGCACTCAATGGGCCACAAGATGAATCGGAAGCCATGATGGCCAAATTTAAGGAACGACGCGATGTCTTTATTGCTGGACTCAATAACATTCCAGGGATTTCGTGCAAGATGCCTGCTGGCGCATTTTATGCTTTTCCGAATATTACCGCATTAAACAAATCGTCTAAGGAAGTGGCCGATGCGCTGTTGTATGAGGGGCATATTGCGGCTTTGGCAGGGTCTGATTTTGGTGTTCATGGCGAGGGTTATTTACGATTTTCATATGCCAATTCGTTGGAAAACTTAAACGAGGCATTGGTGCGTATTCGCAAAGTGGTTGAGAAGTTGCAAGGTTAAGCGATTGATTGCGCTTGAAAAGCCTCAGAGACCACGGCCTCTGGGGCTTTTTTTAAATCTTGCCAATCTTTTGGTGAGGCTACATTTTTATGACAGAGTATAGACCCATATCTTGTTCGTTACACGATGAGCTTGAAGCTGCGGCTACGTTGCGTAAGCCGTGCGAGGTGGTATATTGTGCGGATGGCGTTGAAATGATGGTCACTGGGCGTGTTATCGATTTGTATGCACGAGCGGGTGTGGAGTGGATGCTTTTGGATAATAAAAAAGAAATTCGTTTGGATCATTTGGTTCGCTTTAATGGCAAAAGCTTTGAGGGCTGAAATGACGGATCAAGGGCGCGCATTTTTTCATGAAAATGGGTATTATATTTTGCGAGAAGCATTTGGCAAAGACGAGTTGGCTGTATTGCGTGAGCGCGCACGGATTATTCAAGAACGGGTGCGCAAGGCGCCTATAAAAGGAACACGATTTTTTGGTGTGCCCGATTCGGTGACCAATGATGTCCAAAAAGGGCCCTATACTTGGGGTGTGAATGAAATTACGCGACCTGAGTTATTTGATGCGGTGTTGATCAATGCCTTGGGCAGTGAAAAGATTGATGCTGTTTTAACAGCTGTGATTGAAGAACCGCGTGCTTGGGGGCTTAAAATCTTGTGGGCACCCCAAGTGGTGGATTACGATTTGATTTGGCATCGTGATGTGGCCGACAAATTGGAACCCGTTATTCCTTATAAAGACCCACGTAATGATCATGTACAGTTTAATGCTGCATTGGAATACGATGATTCTTTCATTGTGATTCCCAAAAGCCACAGACGCCCACTTACGCCCGATGAACTTTCGATGCGCCGACAAAACACTGCTACATTGCCGGGGCAGTTGCGTGTGGAATTAGACCCGGGTGATGTTGTGTTTATGGATGCGCATGCATTTCACCGCGGACAAGCAAAGGCTGGCGCACCGCGATTGTCGTTACACTTTTCAGTTCAGGCGCAGTGGGTGCCGCTTAAACCTTGGGGAGAACCCGAACATTTTGCATGGATAACATCGGATGATTTTATTGGGCAATTGGCCCCACGGTTACAACCTTATTATGAACGGCTTAAAACAGCAGAGACAGTTGATGATGCCATGGGGTGGCTTGTGCAACGGGCACGAGATGCAGGTTGGTCGGGTGAATTGGTTTGAGGTTTTAAGGAGAGAGTGAGATGCCATTAACAGAAAGTGAAATTGCGCAATTTTACAAAGAAGGATATGTGGTTAAAGAAAGTGTGTTTACGCCTGATGATTTACAACCTTTAAAGGTCGGTCTTACAGGCGTGATTTCACGCGCAGTAAATCAGCTTGTGGCAGATGGGAAGTTGGATAAAACTTTTGAAGAAGAATCGTTTGAAAGGCGATTGGCAGCCATTTGTGAATACAATGCAGAAGCCGGTGATGAGGTGATGCGCATCCTTAAGGGGCAAGGAGGCGGTGGTTTTAAAGAACAGTCGATGTTAGACAGTTTGCGCCACAAGCCTTTAATTGATTGTATTGCCCAGTTGGTGGGAGACGATATTGTGGGGTCATCGGTTTACCGGGTGCGCCCCAAAGTGCCCAACCATGTGTCTGGTGAAGTGCCGTGGCATCAAGATTCGGGATATTTTTTGCCGCATTGTGATACAGAACTGATTGTGACGTGCTGGATTCCGTTGGTCGATGCCAATTTAGACAATGGATGTTTGTATGTCATCCCTAAGGCACAGAACGCTGGCATTTTTAGGCATTATACGGGTGGGCACGGCAATTTTTTAGAGATTGTTGCCGACGATTTGCCTGCTGAAAAACCCATCGCCTTAGAAATGACCGCAGGATCTGTTTTGTTTATGACCAACTTAACGCCACATGCATCGTTTGAAAACAAAACCAATCTGGTGCGTTGGAGCATTGATTTGCGATATCACAGCTTTGATGTGCCCAATAATGTCGGTGAAGATCCCGCTGATTATGTGGCAGAGCGTGATCCTGTGACCATGGCGTGTTATCCGCCCGAAGCCGATTTTGTGATTCGCGATACCCAAAACCCAAACCGTGAAGTGAAAGATATTGAGACGTTTCAAGCGATTCGGAAACGGTTTGAAGCAAATCGCCCCAAAAGCCCTGGGCGCGGTTGGACACCTTTGAGTGAACGGTCTGTTTGAAAACGTCTGTGTGGTTTGTTACCCAGTGAATATTTTATTTTAACCTTTTATTAGGAAAATGTGATGCCTAAGACTTATAATGTACCTGCGAAGTCGGGTATTCGTGTGCCTGTTGATGTGATGGAAAAGTTTGTGTGTGAGTTGTTTTTAGCAGCAGGAACGTCACAAGATCATGCGCAACATATGGGGGTGACATTAACGGCCAATGATTTGCGTTGTGTATTTAGCCACGGTACGCGACAGGTGGGCGCTTATGTGCCTCAAATGTTACATGGGCACACCAACCCGCGCCCTCAGGTGACTGTGATTGAAGATGCGCCCGCATTGGCTATTTTAGATGGCGACGGTGGTTTGGGTTATTTTCCTGCACACAAGGCTACGGAGATGGCCATTGAAAAGGCGTTGGCTTTGGGTGTTGCGGCAGTGACCACACGCAACCATTTTCACTTTGGTGCAGCAGGCAATTATTCGCGTATGGCCATTGCCAAAGATTGTGTGGGCATTGTAACATCGTCACACCGATATCGCCCCAAAGCCGGTGCTTCGGTCATGACCGCTTCGGGTGTGTCGCCACTCAGTATTGCTGTGCCAACCGAAAACGAACCGCCATTTGTTTTGGATATGGCGTCTCATTTTTTGCCCCGCGAAGACGATTTGATGGCACAATTCCCTGCGGCGTTTTTTAAGTCGTTGGGTGTGGCTGCGGCAATGCACGCATTGGGGGGGATGTTAACGGGCATTTGGGAAAGTGGATTTCAATATTCGGGCGAAGGTGATGGTGCGGCACCCCATCAGGGTGCGTTGGTTATTGTGTTGGATATTAAGCGTTTTGTGGGTGTGGATAAATTTAAGAAGGAGATGGATCGGTATATTGACGATGCACACCAAACCAATCCGTTGCCTGGGTTTGATCGTGCGGAGTTGGCCGGTGGGATGGAAGTGATTTGGGAGCGCGAACAGCGCGAGAAAGGCATTGGCGTAGACGATCACCACCGCGGGGTTTTGGAGAAGATCGCCGAACAGGTGAAAGTGGATGCGCCATTTGCGGCGTATGAAGGTTCGAGATTTTAAGGTGTGTGTCGCGATGAAAGGATGATAAATGCCTGAAAAGAAAAACATCTTATTTATGTTTGCCGATCAGATGCACGCTTTTGCGATGGGGTGTATGGGCACAGATGATATTCATACGCCCCATTTGGATCAATTGGCCAAAGAGGGTGTGTTGTTTCGCAATTGTTATTCCAATGCGCCAGTGTGTACACCGTTTCGGGCGGCGTTGGTGTCTGGGCAATATGGATCGCAGACCAACACATTGCGCAATCAGGCGTATATTCCAGAAGGCACACGCACATTGGCCGGGGCGTTAAATGAGGGTGGTTATCGCACGGGATGGGTGGGCAAATGGCATTTGGGAGCCACGGGGAATCAGTGGATACCACCTGAGTTGCGGGCAGACTTTACCGAGTTTATTGGTTATCAGGCTTATAATGATTATTTACACGGGGTGAAGTTTTTTGACGAAACGGGCAAAGAACATTGGTATGATCGGCATCGAACGGATGTGACAACCGATATTGCCATTGAGCGATTGGAAGGGATGAAAGACGGGCCATTTGCGTTGTTTGTGTCGTATCAAAACCCACATTATCCTGAACAACCCGCTTTTGTTTATGACAAGATGTATAAGGGCAAGACGATCAAGCGACGCCCCAATTGTGAAGAGGTAGACCCCTATACCAAAACAGCAAGCCCACCGAGCCCCAAACCCGTTGAGAATGATCCACTGTATCAGCGATATGGCAATAATTTGGATGAATACCTACGGGCTTATTATGCGATGGTGACCCAGTTGGACGCCAATGTGGGGCGTATGTTAGACGCTTTGGATCGACTGGGTTTGCGTGAAAACACAGTGGTGATGTTTACCTCTGATCATGGTGATATGCAAGGCAGTCATGGTTTGATCAATAAGAGTTTGCCCTGGGAGGAGTCGAGCCATATTCCATTGGTGGTGCGGGCACCGGAAGGCGCACAAGGTGCTGTGGTAGATGATTTGGTATCGGGTGTGGATTTTTTTGCAACGTGTGTAGATTATGCGGGGTTGCCACCCGAACCGAGTGTGGAGGGTGATAGTTTTGCGCCGATGGTTGTTGATCCGAGTAAGAGATTGGACCGTGCTATTTTTTCAGAAATGCGGCCTTGGTGTATGGTGCGAAAAGGGGCATTTAAGTTGGTGGTGCAAAAGGATGGGTTTGAAACTACACATTTGTTTGATTTAGAAAATGACCCCTATGAAATGAACAATTTATTGGGTAAAATCGATTATAACGAGAAACAAAAGGAATTGTTTGAAATTTTGAAAACCTGGCATCAAAAAGTGACAAAAGTATCATAACAAAGCAGTTTAATTCGTATCCGAGCGTTCAAATCATTTGGGAGGGTGATATGAATATGGATGATTATGGAAAGGTTTTAAAAGCGGCGCATTTCGCGGCTGAAAAGCATCGCGATCAAAGGCGCAAAGATAAAGCACAAACGCCTTATATTAATCACCCTATTGCGGTGGCAGAAACATTGCGCCTGTTTAATATGGATGATGTGGATGTGTTGTCCGCGGCGATTTTACACGATGTGTTGGAAGACACGGATGCTTCTCCTGGAGAAATTGCCGAAGGCTTCGGTATGGGCGTTTTGGCACTTGTGAAGGAGATGACGGATGACAAATCTTTGCCTAAGCAGACGCGTAAAGATCTGCAAATTGAAAATGCACATATGTTATCGGAAGGTGCCAAGCTGATTAAATTGGCCGATAAAATTTGCAATTTGCAAGACATGGTCAAAAGCCCACCTGAGGGGTGGCCGATGTCGCGATGTTTGCAATATGTGGATTGGTGTGACGCTGTTGTCG
Source organism: Candidatus Latescibacterota bacterium (assembly GCA_038279365.1). Lineage (GTDB taxonomy): Bacteria > Latescibacterota > UBA2968 > UBA2968 > UBA2968 > JABIFK01. Next base: position 85,748 of record JAYODI010000003.1, read on the forward strand.
AAAATATGGGGCGAGTACATGCGGGTTTAGAATCGCGTTTTGAAGCGGTAAGTGAAGAGGCCAGAAAAGCATTTGGCTGACATTTATGCGCGTCTAAATCGCCCATGTTTAATGGCCTGCCTATATTTCTTATGGCACATAAAGGGTGTGTATGTCAATTATTGAGTCATATGGTTTTATTGGGGGTGTTTGAAAATGAACCTGCGGGTTATTGTTATCGATAACCCGCATTTTTGTCGTATGGATAGGAGGCTAACGGATGATTTATGGCAAACAAGAAGCACCGAAGCTTTTTAATGATGAACAAATGCGTCAATATATAACAGATGGGTATGTGGTATTTAAACCCGATGTGCCTCAGGATATACACGAGACGATTCGTAAAAAACTTCAAGTGATGGTGGATGATGAGTTCAATTATGGAAACAATGTGTTGCCTCGTGTGCCTGAAATGGATCGTATTTTGAACAGCCCAGAAGTACGGGGTGCGTTGATCAGTGTGTTGGGGCCAGGGTATATTGAACATCCGCATCGGTTTTGTCATTATATTGGTCCAGATGCTGAAAAAAAGACATTGGCGAAAAACTGCCATCAAGATTCTTATACGCCATTGGGAAGGCCGAGACAGCACTATTCTCGGTTTGCGCGCATTATGTATTATCCGCAAGATTCGCCCGTTGAAATTGGGCCTACCCATGCCATTCCTGGCACGCAATATCACAAATGTTTGACAGATGAAGATCGACAAAATACGATACCTATGGCAGGCATGGCCGGTACGGTGTCTGTGACACATTTTGATATTGGGCATGCAGCTGGTATCAATGAGATGCGTGCACCTCGACATATGATCAAATTTATTTATGTGCGCGCCACCGAGCCCACAGCACCTTCGTGGGATTGTAAGGATATGATGTGGCGCAATCCTAAAAATTTTGATGCACCTTTTGATTTGCATTTGGCGTGGTCTCACCTGTGGGATTGGATGTGTGGCAAAACGGATTTATATGAGAGTTTTCGTGCTTTAAATAGCCACCCAATGGATGACGATCTTGGGGCTTTACTGGCTCCAGATCGTGCCACACAAATTGCGGCAATGCATGCGGTTGCTGCGTCGATGAACACCGATGCCATTCCTGCACTGATACAAAAACTCAATGGCGAAGAACAGTGGACACGTTTAACAGCCGTTTATGCTTTGGGTGCAATGGGCGAACCTGCCATACAGCCTTTGGTCGATTCTTTGGTTGCCTCTGCAGCAGATGTGGATGACGACCCGGTGCCCAAACTTTGGAATGAGGGTGCGGTTTCTATGGATGATGCCGCACATGCACTTGCAGCAGTGGGACAATCTGCTGTGGATGCTTTGATTGGTTTGCTTGATCATGAAAGTGAGTGGGTGCGTATTAATGCGGCGTTTGGACTTGGAGAGATGGATTCTACAGCGGCCAAAGCAGTTCCTGCATTAACGCGGTGTTTGGATGACGGCTCTCATTGTGTGGTGCGTACTGTAACCGATGCGCTGAGTTCGATTCGGCAAGATGAGCAGACATTTATGCCTCCGCTTGGGCAGTTGCTCAAAATGGGGCGACCGGGCTGGCATGAGGATGTTCGAAGAGGCTGGACACCCTATGAGCAAGTGCGTATTAATGCGGCTATGGCATTTGTTCGTTTGGGAAAAGATGCGGCTTCGGCTGAAGATCTGTTGCTTGAAACATTGGCCGATCCCAATGGCCATGTTGCCGCACATGCTTTGGATGCTTTGCGTAGAATTGGAACGCCATCGGCTATGGACGGTGTTTTAGAATATCTGATGTCGCGAAGATGGGATGAGAGTTTGACCAAGGGTGTGACATTTTAATAAGTTGTGATGTTTGATAATGGGCCTGTTTACATTTTGATAAGAGGACGTGTTTATGGCAGACAAAGTTCGGTGGGGGGTTATCAGTACGGCGGGAATTGCGGAGAAGTCTTTTATTCCTGCACTTGGCGAAACGACTCGGGGCGAACTGGTTGCAGTTGCGAGTCGAGACCGCAATAAGGCAGAGGCATTTGCTCAAAAGCACGGTATTCCAAAGGTATTTGATGATTATGCCAGTTTGCTTGCAAGCAACGAAATTGACGCCGTCTATAATCCATTGCCCAATACAATGCATGCCGAATGGACGATTGCGGCTGCGGAACATGGCAAGCATATTTTTTGTGAAAAGCCATTGGCGATGTCGGCGGAAGAAATTACGGCGATGTCTGACAGTTGCAAACGCGCGGGTGTAGAACTTGTCGAAGCGTTTGTATTTCTTTTTCATGACCAAACAATAAAATTGCGTCAGCTCTTAGACAGCGGTGTGATTGGAGGGATTACGGCCACACATGCTTATATGAATTTTAACATTCCTCGGCCTTCGGACAATATTCGGCTGAATAAAGGTTTGGGTGGTGGGGGGCTATTGGATGGTGGTGTTTATCCACTGACTTTTACGCGGTTTGTTTTTGGAGAAGAACCCATTGCGGTGCAGGCTTCATGCCTTTTTGATAAAGATTATGGTGTGGATTTGCGCACCAGTGCTGTACTCGAATTTTCGGGTGGTCGGTTTGCCACGATTCAAATGGCTATGGATGGACAAGGTGGGCAAGGGGCATCTATTTATGGAGAGAAGGGTTTTATTCAGGTGGCGCAACCTTATCACCCACGCAAGGGTGCCCTTGTGTCTGTTAAATCGCCCGAGGGTGACGAGACATTTTCTGTTGATGTGGCTCGCCATCCGTTTACGCAGGCCATTGAGCATTTTCACGATGTGTTGCTCGATGGCAAAAAATTGGCTGTGCCTGCAACCAATGCACTGGGCACAATGGCAATTGTTAAGGCGATTTTTGAATCTGCCAAAACGGGCAAACGTGTGACCCTTTAAGTGATGTGATGATTTCTATAAGGAGTAAACATGTGTAGAAATATAAAGACCCTTTTTAACTATATGCCTCCTGCCACAGAGGAAGAAATTCGGGCGGCTTCCGTTCAATTTATTCGCAAAATAAGTGGATCAACCAAACCTTCAAAAGTGAATGAAGCCGCTTTTAAAAAGGCAATTGATGATGTTGAGGCTACGGTTCGTGAACTCTTGAGAAACTTGGTTACAACTGCACTACCCAAGGATAGGGAAATGGAACGACAAAAAGCACTGGCTCGATCCGCACAAAGGTTTGGTACGATATGAAGCATCTATTAGAACCCCTTCGTTTTAGCCACGGGCCCGAGATGAAGAATCGCTTTGTGTTGGCACCGCTGACAAACCAACAAAGCCATGAAGATGGCCAATTGTCTGAGGAAGAATTTCATTGGCTTACCTTGCGTGCCAAAGGCGGTTTTGGTTTAACCATGACATGTGCATCGCATGTACAAGCCATAGGAAAAGGGTTTTCGGGGCAGTTGGGGATTTGGTCAGATAATCACATTGATGGATTACTGCGTTTGGCCACCGAGATCAAGTCGCATGAAAGCATTGCGATTGTGCAGTTGCATCATGCGGGGATGCGTTCACCCAAAGATGTGATTGGCGATACGCCGGTATGTCCGTCGGATGATGAAAAGACGGGTGCTCGTGGGTTGACAAACTCAGAGGTTAAGATGCTTATTGCCGATTTTGTTGAGGCGGCAGTACGGGCAGAAAAAGCGGGTTTTGACGGCGTGGAGATACACGGCGCACATAATTATATTCTGTGCCAATTTTTTAGTTCTGAATTTAATCGGCGAGACGATGAGTACGGTGGCAGTTTGAACAATCGGTTTCGCATTTTGTTTGACATTATTGATGGCATTCGCAGCAGGTGTCACAAAAATTTTATGTTGGGCGTGAGGCTTTCACCCGAGCGATTTGGCATGCGATTGGGTGAAGTCATTGAGATGGCACAACGATTGATGACGGAAGACAATATCGACTTTTTGGATATGTCGCTTTGGGATGTGTTTAAGGAGCCCGAGGAAGAGGCTTTTAAAGGGCATACTTTGATGCATTACTTTACCCGATTGGATCGGCACAACACACGCCTTGGCGTGGCGGGTAAAATTCGCACACCCCAAGAGGCAGAAGCAACACTTGAGGCGGGTGCCGATTGGATTATGCTTGGGCGTGCGGCGATGTTGCAACATGATTTTCCCAATCGCTATCAGGCAAACCCTGCGTTTAAACCTGTTGAAGCACCAGTAACACGTGCGTATCTCACTCAGGAAGGGTTGTCTATAAAATTTCAAGATTATATTCGGCCACGGTGGCCAGAGTTTTTTGTGGATGAAGGGTAATTGGCTTTGCCCTTATTATTGCCACAGCGTAAGGAACTGATATGAAAAGTGAAACCGTATTAACAACAGCGCCCTCACCTGAAAGTTTGGGTATTCCTTCACGGGCGATTCTAAATTTTTTGCAACGGATTGATACCGAGCGCATTAATATGCATGGGTTTCTGCTTGTGCGTTGCAACAGCATTGCTGCCGAGGGTTATTGGGCACCTTGGACGGCAGATAGCAAACATCGGATGTATTCGATTAGCAAAAGTTTTGTCTCTTTGGCGGTTGGGATGATGATTGATGAAGGCAAGCTCACACTCGATGATCGGGTTGTTGATTACTTTTCTGACAAATTGCCCCAAAAGCTTCATCCCTGGATTGCTGCTTCAACTGTTCGAGATCTTCTGATGATGGCGACTGCTCACTCGAGAACCTCTTATACGCGCGATGATCCCGACTGGGTGTGGACTTTCTTCAACCGACCTCCTTCACACCCTCCTGGAACGATCTTTTCGTATGATACTGCGGCCACCGTTGTGCTCACGGCCACTGTTGAGCGACTTGCAGGTATGCCCTTTTTGGATTATATGCGACCGCGTTTTCTGGATCGAATCGGATTTTCTTCTGATGCTTGGTGTGTTCGCACGCCTGAGGGGGGATCGTGGGGTGGGTCGGGGGTGATCTGCACGCTTCGCGATTTGGCCAAAGTTGCGCTTACTTGTATGAACGGTGGCCTGTGGGGCGATGAACGGGTGCTGCCTGAGGATTATGTGCGTGCAGCAACGGCCAAGCAAATTGACAATGCCCTTCGTGGAAACCATGGCTATGGCTATCAGATTTGGCGCGACAAAGAAAATGGATTTTCATTCCGTGGGATGGGCAGTCAGTACGCCATTTGTTTTCCCGATCAGAAGTTTTTGTTTACCTGTATCTCTGACACACAAGGTGCGCCGTCGGGAAGTGCCATACCTGATGTGATGCGCGAAGAACTCTACCCTCATCTTTCAGATACACCCCTTCCTGAAGATGGTGATGCTCACGCAGAACTTTTGGATAAGATCTCACGGCTTGCTGTTTTGCCAATACCTGGGAACACGGATGTGCGGGTGACCTCGGAAGTGGATGGTGCTTGGTATGCATTGGAAGATAACCCGATGGGGATTACTCGGATGCGTCTGTCTTTTAAGGGAGACGTTGGTGTATGGGAATACACCAACGGTCAAGGTGATAATGTGCTGAGGTTCGGTATCGGGCGCGTGGTGTCTGGCACATTTCCGCAACGCAACTATTTTGGTGAACAGATTGGTTCTATTCCTGGCATTGAATATAAATGTTTAGCATCTGCCGCGTGGATCGACGCACAGACGCTCAATATGGAGGTCTATATCACAGACATTCACTTGGGTGGGCTCAGGATATCTTTTGCCTTTAAGGGAGAGGAAGTAGGTGTCTTTATGACAAAACAAGCCGAGTTCTTCTTAGATGAATACAATGGGTTTGCAGGAGGCAAACGCCTTTAAGGCAGGATCGATGGCTCTTGTTGTTTATTTTTGAATCGAATCATACTTATGAGGAGAAGTTATGAAACTCTCGTTATCGGGGCGTATCTTGCAAGGTGCGCAAGAGATGAGTACGTCTGATTTTATTCGTTTGGCACGTGATACAGGATTTGATTTGGTGGAACTTCGGGCAAATCAGGTGCCGCTTGAAAGCACAGATGATAAGTTGGTCGAGTTGCGTCAGGTGTTGGATGATGCGGGGGTTGGTGTTTCGATGATTGTGGTAGGCAATGCCGATCAGGCCGTCTCGTGGGTAGGGGTTGCTCGTGCGTTGGGAGCGACCAATCTTCGGGTTAATGGCACGGTTGCAACTTTGGCACAGGCTGCAGAATCATTACCCGATGATTTGCGATTGGTTTTTCAGATGCACAGTGGGTCACCGTTTGAGAATCTGGCTCAGGCAACGGATGGTTTGGCACAAATTTCCAGTAACCGATTTGGGTTGATGCCAGAACCTGCCAATTTGCTTTTTGCTGGTGAAACCTGGCATGATGATTTGTTTGTGCCACTCAAGGGGCGTATTTATGGGTGCAATGCACAAAGCATTGCACTGGATGAAAAAAGTGATACGGCGGTTAAAATGAATGATGGGCGACAGGTGCCTTTTTCACGATGCCCGTGGTCTGAGAATGAGGCATTGGGTTTTTCGGCATTTGTTTCGGCACTTCGCGCAGTGGGATATGATGACTATATAAACTTTATTGACCCATCATACCCTGGTATGTCTGTGTTTGATTGGGCAAAAAGCACAGCTGCTTATGCGCGGGAATGTATGGGATAGTTTTGGCGAATATGGCGACATACTTCCTTTTGCGTGTCAGGCGCGAAAACTGAATCAGGTTTTTTTGAATCTGTTAAAAAATGCGTGTTAGGCCATAGAGGGGGCAGGGCAAATCACCATTTCTACAAATTTAAAAGACAATCAGGTTTATGTTGCCATTCGCGATACGGGAAGAGGAATTCGACAAGAAGATCTTGAGTCGATTTTTGATCCAAACTTTACCACAAAAATGCTGTTGTAAGGGCCAGTTTGGGGTTATCTATTTGTTATCAAATTGTTCAAGAACATCATGGGCATATTGGGGTTGAAAGTGAGGTTGGGAAAGGGTCGGTCTTTACGGTGGTTCTTCCTATGGCAACACAAGATAAATTGCATGAACAAAATTAAAAATAAGAGGTGCTCATGCTGATTGGCATATGGAGGGGGATTTTGATTATGAGTTTTGTCATTGGACAGGTTTCTGCACTTGAGATACCACTCATTGTGGAAGAGACAACAGGAATGGATCGGGTGGGTAATGGGGTTAACTCGGGTGTGCCTTTGCCAGAGGGTGCTGTGATGGATGTGACCCAGTTGCGCTTACTCGATGCACAAGACAATGTGGTTGTTGCTTCTATTGAACCGCGTGCACGGTGGTTGAACGACAAATCGCTCAAATGGGTGACGGTTCACTTTGTTGCAGATTTACCTGCACATGCAAAGGCGACCTATAAACTTGTGACCTCTGAGGCTTCTTTGCCCACATCTGAGCTTGTTGTAACACAGTCGAACAATGTTGTGACGGTGGTTACGGGGCCTGCTAAGTTTGTTATTCCCACAGATCGTTTTGCGCCGTTTGATCAAGTTTATATACGCACCGACGTGGCAAAGGATTTCACGGATGCAGATGCACTGCTTCAAAAGTCAGCACGTACCATTTTGGTGGGGCGCAATGGTCTTTCACGCGTGGTGCCACGGGTTGGAGAATATGAAGGTGAATTTCGCACGGAGCGTGTGCGCATTGACGACGAGGTTTTTACACAAACGGCAGTGGTTCAGACTGTTGTTGTTGAAGAACAAGGATTAGGACGTGCAGTTGTGGCACTAAAGGGTACGTTTTCTACAGATATTGCGACATCACTCGATTTTACAGCACGCCTATATTTTTATAGTGGTGTCTCTCAGGCAGAGATTACATTCAGTGTTCAGAACCGTCAGCTTGACAGTATGGCGCATTTTGTGGGCATTGAGCGATTGGCAGTGGAGTTGCCATTTAAAACGACGGGCAAGACACGTGTGAGTTTGGCTGTGGATGGCAATATTGTGTCTCATTCGCTGGATCGTGCGGATATGCGACTTGCACAAACACAGTGGGATACTTGTCGGCTCAATGGCAATGAGATTGGGAAGAAATATGATGGATGGGTTCGGCTTGCTTCGGAAGCGGGCACATTGACAGCGGGTACGCGTTGGTCTTGGCAAGTGCATCCCGTGGGGGCGCTGGTGCAGTCGGATGGGGTTGTTGCATTGGAACTCAAATCTGCAGATGGTGAGTTGGTGGAACTGTATACGGCAGGTGCCAAAACACGCTTCTTATTTTTACACTTTGCGCGAGGAACGGCTCCTGCCCCACAAGCGATCGCACAAGGCATACGTGATCCACTATTTGCAGTTTGTGACCCCAATTGGTATTGCCAAGAAACGCGTGTGTTTGGCGATTTGTATGCGAACAATATGGCACTTTTCCAACCGCAATATCGCGATGTGATTGCACGTTATCAGGCGCGAATAGATGCGTGTTTGGCACGTATTGTTGAACAACGCCCTCGCCCGGAGTGGGAGGTAAATGAGTTTGGTTGGCTTAACTTTGGCAGTGGTTTGCACCACCGTACATGTGTGCGTGAAAATGCCCATGAAAGTTGGTGGGATAGCAATTATTACGACTTTCCGCATGCGGCCATTGTCAATTATTTGCGCACGGGTAATCTCTTCAATTTAACGACGGCTGTAGAGGCTGGTTTACATTTGGCAGACCTCGATATTTGTCATAGTTTTCCGGGGCGTCCCGAACTGGCAGGTTCTCCACGGTCTGGACCTGTGGTGGGGCATTTTAGAAATTACACCCGTGGGCAAGAATTTATGGGGCATAACTCATTTACGTTTTATAAAAATGAATCCCTCTATGAACTCTATTATCTTACTGGTGAACGTTGGTTCCACGAGGTGGGATTGATGTCTTCGGAGTTTGCGATGACACATTGGGGCAAAGGCGCATTGCGCAATGTTGCTCATGGTATATGGGGGGTGCTAAGTGCGTATCAAGACACACATGAAAAACGGTATTTGGATCGGGCGCAATTTTTTGTCGATGCGTGGGCCAAACCCTGGCAAGATGAGTTTGATGGCAGTTTTAACGATCAGCTTTGGATGTATGGGTTGCAGTTTGAGGCCTATGACAAATATTTTCGTTTGACCCGCGACAAAGATACGGCACGCTATAATTTGATGGCTGTGGATGCGGTCATTGAAGAAGAAGTAGGTGATGGCAAGTGGAAAAATGGTGGCGCAGACAGCGGTATTTGCCTTGCTGGGTATGGATATGCCTATGATTATACGGGCAATGTTCACTATCTAAACTATGGTTTGGATGTGCTTGAAAAAACAACGGATGCTTCTGGAGATCGGGTTAAAACTTTTGCACAACAGTTTCGTGCTTCGCCCTATTTTTTGAAAGTACTCACGGTTGATTACAAACCGGAAGCCGTGTTGATGCGTGGTGTAAATGAATAGCAGATATGGTGTGTATCGAAAGGATGTTTTTATAGATGGCAACCGAACAAAAAAAGTCACCTTATAATTTTAAAGAACATGGTCTTGTGGCACCCGTGGGAATGCCTACTTGGGGGCCGAGTACAATTGCGACTGTGGATGAAAATGGTCGTCGCATTGTGTTTGTAAAACTTTGGACCGGAAAAACGGCTTCTTATTTGTTTATTGATGCCGAGACGGGTGAAACGGAACAGGTGCATCCTGAGGGCGATGGTTGGGGGGCATATCAGGTGCTGATGACACCCTCGAATGTGATTTACGATACGATGGACAATCATTTGGTGGCCATTGACGTGGTGAGTCGACAGGTGCGAAAGGTGGGGGCAATTCCTTCTGGAATGGCATTGGGGTATGCTTTGGGTGAAGATGGTACTGTGTATGCAGGGATTTATCCAACGGCAACATTGGTCTCGTATAACCCCAATACGGATACGTTTACAAATCACGGCGCACTCAATGAAGAAATTTGGCCGCAATATCCACGCCCGTTGGGTGTTGATGAATCGGGGTGGGTTTATTGTGGTATTAGCATTCAAGAAATGCAGGTGGTGGGGTACCAGGTGGCCACAGGTGAAAAGCGGTTGTTGATTCCACAAGAAAAACGCCAACGTGGGAATACAGAAGGTTTTGTGGGCACAGATGGTAAGGTTTATATGCATGCAGAAGGGTGGGGATGGCACGAACTGTTGGGTGGAGTGGCAACGCCCATTGAAAAGCCACTGGTTGGGGCGCGTTCAACTGGCACAGATACGTTTCCGGATGGTTCGCGTTATACACACGTAGATGTGGCAGATCGTATTTTGCATATTTTAGATGCAGGTGCTGACGAACCTCGTGAGGTGCATTTTGATTATGAAAGTGCGGGTGTGAACATTTACACCATTATTGCTGGGCCAGATGATAAGGTGCATGGTGCAACGGGTATTCCGTTGCGGATTTGGAAGTTTGACCCAGAGACGGGTGAGATGGAGAACCAAGGTTTGGGCGGTAATCGTGGGCATATCAATCAGTTTGTACGGCAGGGAGATCGTTTTTTTGGGGCGATTTATAGCTCGGGTGATGTGGTCGAATATGACCCACTTCAACCGTATGATGGTGCCAGTATGAAAGACAGTGTGAACCCACGTTTGGTTCATTCTGTTGATGAAGCCCGTGATCTTTATGGACGCCCCCATGTGGTATTGGCACACCCTGATGGGCGTCATATTCTTGTGGGGGGCAATGCTGCGCGTGTGATTTTGGGCAGTGGTTTGCTCATTTATGATGCCGAGTCTGAGGTGGGCACAATTTTGGATCGCACGGATTTGATTCCCGATCAGGGTATTAACGCGTTGGTGGCGCTGTCTAATGGTGACGTATTGGTAGGCACATCAACCAAGCCGCCTACGGGTGGGGCTGGTGATGTGCCAGAAACAGCTGTGATTTATCGGTTGGATTTTGAGCGCCGTGTGATTGCCGAACAATGGCCTTTGCATCCTAACACACCTGCCGTGCGTGATATGGTGGTGATGTCTGATGGTGTGGTGTATGGTTTGGCAGAACCCAATCGGTTTTTTGTGTTTGATCCTGAGCAGGGTGTGTTTACGCATGATGAGGTGATAACTGATTATGGCAATGTCTCTGGTTGGCAAGCCCCTCGATGTATGATCATTGGCCCTGATGGCCATATTTATGCGCTTTTTACAGAAGCGATTGTGTGTATAGACCCAAAGACGCTTGCACACAAAGAGATCGCGCGCCCGAATGTGCCTGTAACGTCGGGCATCGCGATTGTTGGCGAGCGGCTTTATTTTGGCAGTGGCCCTCGGTTATTGAGTTGTGCCCTGAATGTGGATGCATAAATAAAGCGGTATTGGGCCTGCGAGTTTTATGATTGTTGATCCCGATGGCAATCCTATTTTGATTGATCAACACGTGTAAGTAAGATGACCGGCAAATCATATTTGGGGAGAAAAGAATGGGTGACGTTGGACAATTGGAGCAACGATTAAAAACTGTGTTTGGCACACAGGCACAGTGTGAGGGGCCATTGATCGAAAGTGGTGCAGTGGTGCGTGTGACGGGTATTGATTTGTATGACCCGTTGAATGAAGATCAAGCGGGTTGTTTGTTGGATGCATTGAGTCAGTTTCGGGTCGTTTGTTTGGCAGGCCAAGATTTGGATCGTTTTTCTTTGGCGCATTTTGAGCGTTTTGCCAACCATTGGGGGGCACCTGTACCACATCCGAGCAATTTTTTACGCGGTGGCAAACCCGCACAGCGAGATGGCGACAGTGATGGCCCCATTGAAATGATTCCTTATGAGAATCGGCGGGTGGCTGCTGTTGACAAAACGTTTCCGGGACAGTTGCAATGTATGCCCCACGAGTCGCCTGCGGTGTTGGTTGTGACCAATTTTAGTGGGCCATTGGGAGATGGTGATGTGCGGGTGGGCAATGGGGGCTCATGGCATACGGATATTGAGTATGAGCCTTTGCCCATTTATGTGTCTATGTTTTTGGCGCATAAATCACCTGTTACACGTGATGCACCTGGTGGCACTTGGGTAGAAGCGCCCAATATGGATGATCCTAAGCCTTATTTGGAGGGGTCTGATGCAGAACTGATGCGGTTGCGCAAACAATTGCCATTAAATGGTGAGACGGCGTTTGCGGATACGGCTGGGGCTTTTGCGGCGTTGCCACCCCAAGAGCAAGCCTTGTTGGAAAAGGTGCAGTTGCGCCGACGTCTCAATGCTGGAGATGAAGGATGGCTTGCCCCATTGGTGCGCACCAACCCGCGTTCTGGCCTCAAATCGTTTCACAGCCCCATTTGGGCCTCTCGACCAAGGGTGCGTCCACCTGTGGAAGTGGATGGAATGACAATGGAAGAATCGCGTGCGTTTTTAGATCGTTTGGAAGCATATGTTTTGCAACCGCAATTTCGGTATGATCACTTGCATGTGCCAGGTGATGTGACCATTTGGGACAATTATATGACCTTGCACAATTCAACGCCCGTCAAGTCGAATATCCGCTCAGTGGACGATGCCCGTTTGCTCTATCGCTTGAGTTGCAAAGGGGAACCTGCGTTGTCATTACCAAGACAAGATGCTCCTGAATGGCTTGAGGAACATATTAATGGTGGCTATGTAACACCCAAAGAGATTATTGATGTTTGATGGGACGCTTAGATTTTTATAGATGTTCTGAATAGGACAGGGAGTGATTAAAATATGGAGACGCGCCCCAATATTTTGCTGATTGTATCTGAAGATCATGGGCAAGATTTGAGCTGTTATGGCGATGAAAACGTAAAGACACCACATCTTGATACACTGGCGGATGAGGGGGTGCGATTTGCAAATGCCTATTGCACACAGGCGGTTTGTAGCCCTGGGCGTGCCAGTATTTTGACGGGTTTGTACCCGCATCAAAATGGTCAAATTGGTCTTTCTACGCACGAGTATGCGATGTATAGACACATTCCGAATTTACCCAGTATGCTCAAACCCTTGGGATATCGCACGGGTTTGCTTGGCAAATTACATGTTAAACCCTTTGATGCATTTCCCTGGGATTTGTGGTGGAACGACAGTGACCGGATTAGTTTTGGCAAGCGCGATGTTCATACCACAGCAAAAATGGCAAACGACTTTATTGCTGAAGGGGGTGACGCACCCTTTCTGTTGATGGTTGCTGCAAGAGATTGCCATCTTCCATTTTTGCGTCAAAGTTATGGTGTGCCCGAGAAACCATTAGAGGCCCATGACGTACGTCCACTTCCATTTGTGGGGGTTGATACGCCGCGTATTCGAGAACACACGGCCGACTATTATAATTGTATGCAGCGGTTGGATGTAACGGTTGGGTTGTTGATGGATGTGTTGCATGCACAAGGGAAAGCTGATAACACACTGGTTATTTTTACTACGGATCATGGTGCACAATTTTCTCGAGGAAAGTGTAGTTGTTATGAAGGTGGGCTTAGAATTCCAATGATTGTGCGTTGGCCAGGTCAGATTCCTCAGGGTAAGGTGATTGATGCATTTGTGTCTCAAATTGATGTGTTGCCAACTGTCTTGGATGCGATCGGAGAGGATGTGCCTTCACATGTTGAAGGGGTATCTTTGTTGCCACTGATTGAAGATGCCTCCACGCCTTGGCGTGATCGTGTTTATGCTGAATGGACAAGCTGTCATGCGCCGATCTATTATCCTCAGCGCGCTATTCGAGATGCGCGGTATAAATTAATTGTTACATATCGCTCTGATCGGCCTAATCCGTGTGCGCAGATTAATGCTGGAACGGCTACTTTTCAATCTCATGTTGCACCAGGAACTTTGCCAGAGGAAGTGGCTGGTGCAGCAGAGAATGTTCGCCTTGCTTATGCCATTTACGACAATCCACCCCCTGAAGAATTGTATGATCTCCAGAATGATCCTTGGGAATTTAACAACCTAACAGATGATGCGTCGTATACATCTGTAAAAAATAGGTTGCGGGCAGAGCTGGTGGCTTGGCAGAAACAAACGGGTGACCTGTTGCATGATGTGGCTATGCAAGAACGGCTCAATGCAGAACATGATGACATTACAAAGCGTTATTACGAGGTTGGCGAAAGGGTGCCTGAAGGTTTTGCTTGGCCATATTTGAGTTATTTGGGTGAGGTGAAGCGCGTATGAAAAACAAAGAAACCGAGTTTCAGGCTATCCCCATTTTAGGCAATGGTTTTCATGTTTGCATTAGCACGTCAAATTTTGAAAGATCTATTCATTTTTATCAGGCTTTGGGTTTTACACCCAAAGGACAGATTGGCGTAAAACGGGAAAAATTCAGCATGCAATATCTTATTCATCCTGAAACTAAGGCACTTATAGAAGTGATCTGCCACTGCGATAGAAAAGATATCCCTCAAACCGCACGTGAACGAAAAGATATTGTTGGTGTGAACCATTTTGGTTTTCATGTCAGTGATTTGAAGAAAACGCGCATGCAATTAAAAAAACTGGGTGCAGAAATAGTAGAAGATGACTCAAGAGGATTGTATGATTTTATTTTTGCCAAAGGGCCTGATGGCGAATTGATCGGTTTTGCCGAATTCAAGCAAAGTTTGGGTGAAGCTGAACATGAGTTGTTTTGAGATTTGGTTTCTAAGTTGGTTTATGATCTTAAGATGGGATGGATGTTATGGAACACATAACGCTTCAAGTAAATGGGCAAAACCATATCTTAGATGTTGACCCAGAAACACCACTGATTTATGTGTTGCGCAATGATTTGTCATTAAAAGGTACAAAGTTTGGATGTGGGTTGGAGCAATGTGGGGCGTGTAAGGTAATTGTGGATGGAGAGGCTTTGCCTTCTTGTAAGCGGTCTGTTGCATCTGTGATCGGATGTGAAATCGTGACGATAGAGGGCGTGGGCACACGAGACAACTTGCATCCCATTCAAAAAGCATTTGTGGATGAACAAGCGGCACAGTGTGGGTTTTGTACGGCGGGGTTGATTGTGGCGGCTAAGGCATTGCTCGATCAAAACGTGAATCCGACAGAGGATGAGATTTGTAATCATTTGGCCATTCACTTGTGTCGATGTGGCTCGCACGGTCGTATTTTGCGTGCGGTGAAGCGGGCTGCTAAGGAGATGGCGAAATGAGCGATATGGTGATTCGCATTGAAAAGGATGAAACCGTTTCGGTGTTGATTGGGAAGTCGGAGATTGGGCAGGGGATTTATACGTCAATTGCCCAAATTGCAGCGGAAGAATTGGATGTGTCTTTGGGGCGAATGCGCGTGGTATCACCCGATACGGCTCATGCGCCCAATGGATCGTATACGGCAGGGAGCAATTCGATTCAGGGAGAAGGGCGCAAGGTGCGCCAAGCCGCAGCAGATGTGCGTTGGACGTTGTTGCAAAAGGTGGCAGATTTGTGGGGTGTGGATGTTTCAACATTGCGGGTGTCGGACGGTGTGATTTGTGATGGGATGCGAGAAACGACATATTGGGCATTGTTGGATGGTGAGGTGTTGGAGATGGGCGTCATTGAAAAAGGAACGCCTAAAAAAGCAGATGACTATGGTGTTGTGGGCGAATCGGTTGGTCAGTTGAAGCTGATGGATATTGTGACGGGGCAACCGCATTTTGTTCAAGATATGGATGTGCACAATATGGTACACGGGCGCGTGGTGCACCCACCGCGCTATGGGGCAAAACTGGTTTCTGTGGCGGACATAAGCGATTGCGTTGGTGTGTTGTTGGTGGTGCGCGATGGCAGCTTTTTGGGTGTGGTTGCCCAACGTGAAGAACAGGCCATTTGGGCGGCAGATGTTTTGCGGGAAAGATGTGTGTGGGAAGGTGGGCAAGATTTGCCAAATGAAAAAGATCTCTTTAATCACCTGATGAATACATCCAAACAGAAGGCCCTGTTGGTGGTAGATGGCAAACCCATATCTGATGAGGTGCCGGATGTGGTAGTTCCTGAAGGGGCGGCTGAGACCATTCAAACGACGTATTATCGCCCCTACCATATGCATGGTTCCTTGGGGCCTTCTGCGGCGTTGGCACATTGGCAAGAGGGGGCATTGACCGTATGGTCACATACGCAGGGTGTGTCGCCTTTGCGTGGGGCGTTGGCGCAGGTGTTGGATTTGCCCACAGATAGGGTGCGGGTAATTCATGTGGAGGGTGCGGGATGTTATGGGCACAATGGTGCAGATGATGTGGCTTTGGATGCGGCGCTGTTGGCTCGTGCGTTGCCTGAGCGACCTGTGATGTTGAAATGGATGCGCGATGATGAACATGCTTGGGAGCCTTATGGGTCTTGTATGGCGGTGATGATGCAGGGCAGTGTGGATGCTGCTGGTATGGTGATCGATTGGAATCACGATGTTTGGAGTTACACACATTCGGGTCGCCCTCGGGCGATGGATGGCGTGTCGAATTTGTTGTCGGCGTGGCATTTGGAACACGCTGTTTTACCGCCTGTTGCCAAACCGGGAGGCGGGTCACACAGTGGCATTCATCGCAATGCTGACCCATTGTACAATTTTGCAAAACGGCGTGTGGTCAAACACTTTGTGCCCGACAGCCCACTGCGTGTGTCTGCTTTACGTGGGTTGGGCTCGCCTGGAAATGTGTTTGCGATTGAATCGTTTATGGATGAGTTGGCTACGGTTGCAGGTGAAGACCCCGTGGCATTTCGTTTAAAACATTTGGATGATGATCGGGCTAAAGATGTGATTCGGGCCGCGGTGGAGACGGCTGGTTGGCAAGCGGGTGTGCGGGGGTTGGGTGAAGGACACGGGCAAGGGCTTGGGTTTGCACAGTATAAAAATGAGAAGTGTTATGTGGCAGTGGTTTTTGATGTGCGCGTCGATGTGGCAACGGGGCAGATTGTTTTGGAAAAGGCGACCATTGCCGCCGATGCTGGACAGGTGGTGAACCCAAATGGTTTAAAAAACCAATTGGAAGGTGGGGTGATTCAGGCGGCCAGTTGGGCAATGAAAGAGGCGGTGAGATTTGATCGGGAACGCATTACAAGCCGAGATTGGGAGACATATCCCATTTTGAAATTTCCAGATATGCCTCAGGTCGAAACGGTGTTGATTGATCGACCGGGTTTGCCGAGCTTGGGCAGCGGTGAAGCCACACAAGGGCCGACCCCGGCGGCCATTGCCAATGCGGTTTTTGATGCGGTGGGTATTCGGTTGCGGCAAATGCCGTTTACCCCTGAGTACGTGTTGGCGTGTTATAGGGGTTAAATTTTTTTGGTGGTATGAATGGAAATTAAAATGGCCTTACGTTTTTTGCGTAAGGCCATTTTTGATGCTCTGTCATTTTGTTATGCAGAATCAGGGGTTAGGTGTGTTTGTCGAATTTGATAGGCTTTTAATAGGGTTTGGTTGAGGCTGTTTTGATCAAATGGTTTGCTGATGGTGAGGTCAATGTCTGGGTGATCTTCTACGATTGAATTTTTGATTTCCCAACCCGTCATCAAAATGGTGACAACTTGGGGGTGGTTTTGTTTAATCTGCTCAACAATTTCAAGACCTGAAATGCCTGCCAATGTCCAGTCGGTGATGACCACATCGTATGTATTTTTTTTGATAGATTGAAGAGCCGAGGTGCCATTAGATTCGGTGTCTACATGGTGTGATGTGAGCAGTTGGGGCAAAAAATCTCTGACAGCGGCATCTTCGTCTATGACCAAGATACGCAGGTTATCTATGGGTGTGTGCGTATTTGTTTCTGTTTGTATGTCGCCTTGGGTGGTGGGAATAAAGATGGTGAAAGCTGTTCCTTCTCCCAATTCACTTTCGAGTACGATGCGACCACCCAAATTTTGAACGAGTGCCCAGACAGTGCTCAGGCCAAGCCCCGTTCCACGGTCTGGGTCTTTGGTTGAAAAGAAGGGTTCAAACACACGGGCTTTGGTTTCTTCATCCATACCGGTGCCTGTGTCTTCTACTTTGAGCATGACTTCTTCTTTTGTACCACTTGTGGAGATGGTAATGGTGCCACCTAAAGGCATTGCATCTACGGCGTTAAAAATGAGATTGGAAATTACTTCTTCCCAGGCTGAAGCGGTGCTGCGCACAAAGGGTAAGGGTTCGAGATGGGTCACGATTTCAATGGTGATGCCTTCGCGTTCGGGGCGGGCTTTCCAACGCGGGCGTGTGATGTCGACGGTGTCTCTGATAATGGTATTCAGATCCATAGGCACGGTTTCGGACAGGTCTATGGGGCGTCCAAAGGTTTGGATGCGCCGAACAATATCTGAGCATCGTTTTCCTGAGTTCACAATTTTTTGGGCATTGTTGCGTGTGTTTTCCGATAGCTCTGGATTGAGTGTCATGAGCTCGGCATAACCCAAAACACTGGTAAGGAGGTTGTTAAAGTTGTGGGCCACCCCGGCGGCCATTTCGCCCAAAACGCGCAATTTTTCGGCTTGGTGTAATTGATCTCGAAAATGTTGTTCGGCGGCTTCACGCTCTTTGCGCTCTTGTACGTCACGTCCAATGCCGTGTATGCCAATGGGTTTGTTGTCTGAAGATAAAATCCATCTTGAGACCACTTCAATTTGCCGTTGCCCATTTTTACATTGGATCGCGAATTCACTTGTTGGGCGTGGCATGCCTGAGATGATGAGGCGTTCTTCAAATTGGATGCGTTTGGCTTCTTCAGAGGACATTAAATTGTAGATGGGTTTGCCAATCAGTTCGGCTTCTGTTTTGCCAAGGATGGTGAGTGCGGCTTTGTTGACGGATGTGATACATCTGTTCATATCGGTGGTGTAGACAATGTCTTGTGCATTGTCAAAAAGGTCGCGGTATTGGCTTTCTGATTTGGATAGGGCATCGAGAGAGTTTTTAAGGGCGCGTGTCATTTCGTTAAACGACTGTGCCAGTTCGCCAATTTCGTCTTGGGTGGTTTGGACTATTTGTGTATCCAAATGACCAGAAGCGATTTTTTTGGTGCCATCGACAAGGGCCAGCAAGGGTTTTGTGATTTTGCCGATGCCAACAAAGCTGATCAGGGCCGACAGCAACAAAACGCTGATGCCCAAGATGACCAAGAGTTTTTCTGCCGTAATGAGAAATTCGATGGCTCGGTCGTAAGAGAGTTGGAGCAAATAAAACCCTTGTATGTTGCCACCCAAATCTGTGAGGGGATTTTGGAGGGAGATGTAGGTTTCATCATTTAGGGTTGTTCGAAAGGTGTTTGAATTGGCCGCAGCTGTGTGTGTGGCCAGTTGGGCGTTTAGGTCTTCACGCAAATTTTGTGGCCAAGTAGATGCAATAATTTGGTTGTTGATGCCAAAGGAGACTTCACTGTCTGTCATGCGGTTTAAGTTGCTGGCCAACCAGTCGTCTATGCCAAAACCGACACTGAGTGTACCCATAACCTGGTTGTTGACCCATACGGGCATAATGACAAACTGGGCAATTTGGTCACGATCTGTTTGTAAGCCAGTGCTGGAAGAGCCATTGAGGGCATCGCGAATTTTGGCCGATTGGGAAAGATCGGTGCCATATGTTGTTTTGCGCAGAAATGCTTCTTGTATGTTGCCTTGTGTGTTGATGATGGCAACCAAATCACTGTCAAAGGTTTCTAAAAATTGTCGTGCGAGGGCATTGTGATTGAGTAGGAGCAGGGCATTTTCTTTATAGAGTGATTGCAAACTGTTTTTGATTTCATCGGGCGAGATGTTGGGTGTGTCGAAACCGAGAATCAGTTGCTGATTGTTTGGGAGGGCAAATAGAAAGGGATGGTAGATTTGGCCATCATATTCCCACGGGCGGGGTGTTTTATTGGTGTGTGTGGCCAGGTGTGCCAGCAAGGAATTGTCGGCTTGTTGGGGCAATGATAAAATGGCCAATCGTGCCAGCACACGCCCTTGATGATTGGTGACCATAAACAGGTCACCACCTATAATGCGCTGAAACTTTCGGGATTCTCGCAAAATTGTTTTGGCTTGATAATCAAATTCTGGGTCGATAATGTCTAAGGGTGCGGTAAAACGTGGATCTTCTGCAACGACTTCACATTGTGCCTGTAACCAATTGGTACGGGCAGACATAAAAGATTCAAAAACGAGCTGGGTGCGTTCCAAGTCTTTTTTGATCTGTGATTCGACATGGTCTGAAACAAATGCTTGTAAAACCACAAGGGACAGTCCTGTGATGAGGATGACAATCCCAAAGGTAAAAAAAAGCATTTTGCCACGCAGGCTTTTGAAGTGTTGCATCATGGTGTTTAAAATGAAAAATTGGTGGTGATGGTGCCTGTTTCGGGAACGGTTATGGTTTGTGATTGTGTGCCGTGATCGGGGTGCCAAGCAAAAAGCTGATAGGTGCCTGGTGGAATGTCTGAAAATGTATATTTACCCGTTTGGGATGGTACGGTGAACAGCGGTGTATCGAGAATGAGAATATAGGCTTTCATGCCAGGGTGAATTTCGCACCGCACCACGACCACACCGGGTTTGTCGAAGGTTTGATAGGTGGTTTCTCCTTTGGCATAACGCCCCAAATCAAATCGTTCGCCAGACATGACAGAAAAGACGTTGTGATAAAAATCGTCTTCATTGGGGAAACTGATGGCTGTGCCTGTTTGCACGGGCAATACATAGGGCACAAACATTTCATCTTGTTGGATCATGGTTGCGGTAGGTTTTTGAGTGGTATCGGGGCGAATGGTATTGCCTTTGAGGTAGATTACCGTATTTTGTGGGCCTTCGGGAATCATGGTGGTGTGGCGGCTTGAGCGATAGGGCCCCATGTAGTATCGTTTGGGGCGTGCTGTTTGCTCTGTTTTGGGAAGTTGCACCGTACCCGTAAGGGTAGCCGATTTGGCAGATGGGCAGATAAAGAGCGTGATTAGAAAGGCATAAAATATGAAATGGTACATGATAACCCTATGTGTGTTTTGGGCTTGAGTGGTTTTAATGCTTAAGAAAACGGATAGGTTCATCTGTCTTTAGACTTAAAAAGACAAAGAAAGTTGCGCTGCTCCAAATGTGGTACGGGCCGAACGGGCTTTGTGAATGTCTTGGACGATGAGTTTACCCAACACGCCTTCCCAGAATTGATATCCGATGCCGCCTTCAAGGCGCCAGATGTCGTCATCCCAAGTGAGCAATTGACCTGTGCTGTTTGGGATTTTTCCAAATGTGAGTTGGTCAAATCGTGCAGAGGCATATAAGCCAGGCAAAAAGGCATATTGCCCTTCCATATACCACCCCAATACGGTGAGGTCTTTGCGGTTGTTTTGGCTGTCAACTATGTTGGGAATTTGCCAGGTGTTAAAAACGGCTTCGCCTATGAGCTTCAGATGGCGAACTTCGTAATGAAAATCGAAACCGAAGACTTCTTGTACAAAATCTTCGGGTGTTTGACCTGCGGGTAGCACACTGCCAATAACCCTGTCTAAATAGGCACCACGCGCATAAGAAGAACCAATGATGAGACCCGTTGCGGGGATAAGACTGAGGCGAGAGATGATTTGTTTGCCGTCGTTGTTGTCTGTGCCTGTATTGGCGGGGTTTGAGAGGGTGCCGTGTGTGAGCCCAAGGCTGTATTCAAACCGCCAAAAACTCCCAAAAGCGCGTATGCCCGTGTCCCAACAGACGTCGTAGATGATGGGTAACCCATGGAAGAGTGTTGTGCTTCCACCACCGCTATAACCTGTGAAAATGCTGTTGTTGCCTTGTCCGCGGCTTTTTAATAGGTCATCGTTATTTGCGGGGAGTTGGTTTGAGCGAAGGGATGTAAAATAGTGGTGTATCAACGGTGGGGAGATCAATGTTGTGCGATTGGAATAGGCTCGAGGGCCATAAGAGCCAAATGTGGTGGAGAGTTTGCCTGCTTCGAGCAAGAGTTCAAAGGTTTCGTTTTGAATGGCGTCAAATTGCAAAATAGGTCGCCAATAAGTGGCCATTTGGGCACGTGATGTTGGGGCCAAGATGGTTTGGTTAAATAAAGTTAATCGGGGGGCCAGCACCACATCGCCAAAGAGAGTGGCACGCATGTTGTCAAATGGGCTGTCGTTGCGGCGATATTGATTGACCAATGGTGCACCTTGGTCGCTAAAAGCAGTGGTTAACTCGACGATGCCACCAAAATAAAATTTGGGGTCAACTGTGTTTTGTGCTTGGGTTTTATTAGAAAATAAAAAACAACAGATGCAGATTGTTTTTACCAAAAACCATCGCATATTCATGGAGATGTTTCCTAAATGGTTAAACATTGTGGTAGATTAAGTATTTGTAAATATTGCGTTTTTTAGACGGCTGTCAAGTGGATTTGTATCTTGAGGGGGATCTGGGTAAAATATGATTTTACTTGGTGGCTCTTTTGGGGATACGGGTTGAAAAGGGTTTGGGGAATGCACAGCATTGCATTTACTTTTGGTTTGTGGATAAACCATTGCGTTTGTTTGATTTTGGTGTGAAAATTTTGAGGTTAATTTGTCGGAGCATCATTGAGACCTTTGGATATTTAAACTGAGGAGCGGGTATGAAAAAACAACCCAATATAATTGTGATTATGACAGATCAGCACCGACTGTCTGCGGTGGGTGCTTATGGTCAGACGGTTTGCCAAACACCCAATATTGATCGGTTGGCAAGCGAAGGGGTTCGGTTTGAGACGGCCTATACGTCTAACCCTGTGTGTAGCCCAGCACGTGCTACGGTGATGACGGGGCAATATCCGCACACCCATGGGATTACGTCTAATTTGCACAATGTGGGCTGTAGTGTCCACGAGTTAAGAGATCGGCCAGCGTTGTTGTCGCGAAGAATGGAACAGGCAGGATATCGTTTGGGGTATACGGGAAAGTGGCATTTGGGCACGAACAAGACGGAGAGTTTTGGCATTCCCAATGAACCGTCTTTGCCCAAAGATGTGGGGTTTGAGGGACAGAATTTTGATAATCACGGTGGTGGGGGATTTGATTATGCCGAGTATCAGGATTATTTGAAGGCAAATGGATGGGTGCACAAGGTGAAGGAATGGGGGGAGGAGACTGCGCATATTTTGCCTATGGGAGAATTGGAAGGACCCGTTGAATCGACGGTGCCTTATTTTTTGACGCAACATACAATGGATTTGGTGGATCGTTTTGCAGAAGATGAACACCCGTTTTTTATTTGGCACAATTTCTGGGGGCCACACGGGCCTTATTTTGCACCAAAGGAATATGTGGATCGGTATCGTGGTGTGTCTATTCCTGAGTGGCCCAATTATCGGTGGCCGTCGCGTGAGATGATGGGGCCGCACCAAGTGAAGATTCATCCGGATCATGAGCGGCTTTCGTGGGCCGATTGGGAGATGGCTCTGCGGTATTATTATGCGTTTACAACACTCATTGATGAACAGATTGGGCGATTGGTGGCGCATTTGGAGGCAACGGGTCAACTTGAGAATACGGTGATTGTTTTTGTATCGGATCACGGTGAAACAATTGGGAGCCACGGTGGCTTAACCGATAAGGGGTGGCATCATTTTGAGGAGATTCATCGCATTCCATTTATCATTCGGTTTCCCGATGGCACAGCCAAGGGAGAGGTGCGGGAGGCGTTTGTTTCACTGACCGATTTGTATCCGACGGTGTGTGATTTGGGTGGGGCCAGTTGGAATGAAAAAGCGGTTCATGGTCGGTCGCTTTTGCCTTTGGTGGCCAATGCAAATGTGGATTGGCGCGATACGGTGGTGTCGGAGTTTGGAGGGGTGAACAGTTTGGCGGCGACGTTGCGCACGTTGCGATATGGGCATTATAAATATGGATATAACTGTGCAGGAGAGGATGAGTTGTATGATTTGGAGAAAGATCCGTGGGAGACGCGCAATGTGATTCATCACCCAGATTATCGGGCGGTGGCAACGGATTTGCGCCGGCGGTTGTATGTGTGGATGACGGAGACAAATGATCCGGCGAGGCGGATTTATCAGTGTCGGTTGCGGTTTTTTGGGGAGCATTTGGGGGTGGCGGGGGTTGGGAAACATCCGGGATAGGTGGGGTGTTGCTGTTGAGAACCTGTTGGGGTTTTTTGATTGTGGGTTGCTTGTCATGCCTTCGGCGACCCACTTTTTAAACGACTAAAAAGTGGGGCAAAAAGTCGCCCCTCAAATGCCGGGGGGCTGCCACAGCGCAAATCTCGTTTGTGGGTGCAATGGGTTCAGTGGCCTACGAGAGGTGGGGTGGAAACGTAGGCTGTGCAAGGGGGATAATGCGCTGTGGCGTGGTTGTTTTGAGTGGGGAGGATCACTCTTTGAAGGACCAGACTTTGAGGATGGTTTTGCAAAGGAGCCATTCTAAGTCTTCGGGGGTGAAGGAGAGTTCGTTTCGGATGAGGTCGAGGGATTCTTGGTAGCCGGTGGTTTTGAGGATGTGAGGGAAGTCGGTGCCCCACATGAGGCGTTGGGGGCCATAGGTGTCATAGACTTGTTTGATGATGTCGTGGGTGTCTTTGAAGGGGTAGGGTTCTTTGGAGCGGGTGTGGATGTTGGAGATTTTGACGTAGACGTTTGGGTATTTGGCCCAGTTGAGGAGGTTGGTGAGGATGGGTTTGGGGGCGGGTTCATTGACGACGGTGCCGCCAATGTGGTCCACGACAACTTTGACTTCGGGGTAGCGGGCAATGATGGGTTCGATGGGGGCGTGGTCTTCGCCTTTGCCAAAGAGGTTGAATGCAAGATTGAGGTCGCGGGCGCGTTCCCACAAGGCGTTTTGATTGGGGGCGGCGAGGTTTGCGGGGTCGCCGTATCGAGAGAGGTGAATGCGAATGCCGCCAAAGCCTTGTTCGGTGGCAAGGTGTTCGAGTTGGTCGGCGGCATCGGGGGCCATGGGATCGACGAGGGCTTGGGCGGCGAGTTTGTGGGGGTATTTTGCAATGCAGTCGGCCACGTAGCGGTTGTCGAAGAGGTAGTGAATGGGTTGTACGATAACGGCTTTGTCGACGCCTGAGGCGGCCATGGTTTCGAAGAGGAGTTCGACGGAACCAGGTTGGGTGGGTGTGCTGGGGCCGTAGGGGTATTTTGTGGCGTCGTCGCTCCAAACGTGGAGGTGTGGGTCAATGATCATTGGGTGCCTCGTATCTGTGAATGGGAAATGCGATTGGTTTTGATTTTTGCAGTTCTGTTTGCTGAATGCTGATAGCCGAGTGTGCTTCTAAAGGTTTTGTATCAACCTTTGGGTGTGTCTTTTAAGATCGCGTCGATTTGTTGCAATTCGTCGTTTGAAAAGGTGAGGTCTGCGGCTGCAAGGTGGTCTTTGACTTGGTCGGGGTTTTTGGCACCCACGAGCACGCAGGTGATTTCGCTTCGGCGCAAGATCCAGGCGATGGCGAGTTGAACCATGGTGCAGCCTTTGGATGTGGCGACGGTTTTGAGCTGGTCGGTCACGGCGAGGTATTGGGCAAAGAGGTCGCCTTTGAAGCGTGGGAAAGTGGATCGTTCGTCATCTTCGGGAAATGTGTGATTGGGGGTGTATTTGCCTGTAAGGAGGCCTTTGGCAAGCGGGCTGTGGGCCAAGATGCCAATGCCTGTTTGGGCGCAGTAGGCGAGGTCTTCGGCTTCGATGTTGCGATCAAACATGTTGTAGCGTGGTTGGCTGGAATGAAAGGGTGCAATATTGTAGGCCGTTGCCATTTGTTGGGCGTTAAAGTTGGAGATGCCAATGAAGCGGGTTTTGCCTTGTTCTTGGAGCTTGGCCATTGTGGCCATGCTGTCTTCAATGGGGTCTTGTTTGCTCCAGCCGTGAATTTGGTAGAGGTCTACATAATCGGTGTTGAGGCTGCGTAGGCTGTTTTCAATGGCTTCTTCAATGGCTTTGGGTTTGTAGCTTCGGCTCACCTTTGTGGCGAGAAAACAGCGTTCGCGGTAGCCGTCTTTGAGGGCGCGCCCCAAGGTGCTTTCACTGGTGCGATAGGCTTGTGCGGTGTCTAAAAGGGTGATGCCGTTGTCGATTGCGGTGCGAACCGTGGCGATGCTTTCTTGCTCATCCAGGTCGCCCATTCCACCGCCAATGGGCCACGCGCCCAAACCAATGACGGGAATTTCAGGGCCGTCTGTGCCCAATTGTCTGTGTAACATTGTGCCTCCTTAAAGTTTTAGATGTGGGTAACTAAATGCATCAAAAGGAGAAACACAAGTAAGAATTTTGGGAATTTGTTTTCGAAAACATAAATTTATCCATTTTTTGAATGGATGTTGCGTCATAAATTTAATCGTCGGAAGATTGTGGTATGGGATCTTGTGTTGTTTTGGATAGGGTGCTGTTTGTGAGGCGTTTGAAAAAGAGGCGTAAATCATCGAGGAACGTATAGAAGAGAGGCACAACAAAGAGGGTGAGGGTCATGGAAAAAAGGAGTCCACCAATCATGGTGCGGCCCATGGGGGCATAAGACATGCCCATCATTGCGCTGTTGCCCAAGGCCATGGGGAGGAGGCCAAAGACGGTGGAGAAGGTGGTCATGAGAATGGGGCGAAAGCGGTTTTGTCCGGCTTCGAGAAGGGCGTCTCTGCGGGCAGATCCATTTTTGCGCAGTTGGTTCACGCGGTCGATGAGCACGATGGCATTGTTAACCACCACGCCAATGAGCACAATGGCACCCACGTTGGCCATGCTGTCCATGGGGGTTTCTGTGAGGTAGAGCGTCCAGTAAACACCGAGGAATGCAAAGGGGATGGAGAAGATGACGGCAAAGGGCAACATGACCGATTCAAAGAGCACACCCATGAGAAGGAACACAAACACGACCGACATCAATACGGCCAAATTCATGGCATCATCCGATTCTTGGTAGCGGCGAAAGCTTTCGCCTTTGTTCCAGGAATATCCACGTGGCAATTCAAGCCCCGAGAGCACTTCGTCAATATCGGCATAAAGTGTGCGCCGGTCTTGTCGGGTGGTAAAGGCTCTGATGCGCAGTTGCGACTTTCCGTCTTCGCGATAAATGGTACCACTGCCTTTGGCCACCTGAAAGTTGGCAATAGAAGCAAGTGAAACTTCTTCGCCTGTGGTGGTGGGAAAGGAGAGGTTTTTGAGTTGGGTGAGGGTTTCTCGGTCTTCTTCTTTAATTTGTAAACGGACTGAAATTTCGCGTTCACCTGATTGGTAACGGGGGAGGTTTGATCCATTGAGTTGATACGCGATAGCCCGGCCCACCACACGGGGTGAGATGCCTTGTTTGCGGGCCTGTTCGCGGTCTATGCGCACATGAATTTCGCTTTCTGAGCGTTCCAATTCGCTGTCTACGCTTAATACCGATGGTATGGTGCTTAAGCGGCGTTCCACTTCGCCACTGAGATCGGCCAAAACATTGACATCTTCGCCGTATAAGTAGACAGACACACTGGCACTACTGCGTTCGCCACGTGCGTCTATGGAGGTGTTGACGCCCACAAAACGGGGCATTTTTTCGCGGATGTCGGCTATGACTTCTGCGCGATCCATTCGGTTGTCTATGGGATAACCTATGGATTTGCGCACATTTCGATAGACCACATACCACCATTCGGTGTTGGGTTCGTCGTGCAAAAAAACCTGAAGCCGAAGGCCTGTTTTCCAGTAGTTGAGGCGCACGGTGCGGATATCGTATTTTTCGCGATTGGCTTCGAGAAACTCTTCAAATTCTTTGGCAAGGTGTGTGGTTTCATCCCACGAAAAAAAGTCGGGTGTATAAACACTAAAGCGAAAGTCATTGAGGTTGCCACGCATGGCATCGGTGTGGCGCACTTGGTGAAAGGGAATGTAGATGGTTGCAAAGAGTACCAAAACCACCAAAAGGGTGTCCCACCGATGGTTGAGTGTCCAGTTGAGCATTTTTTTGTAACGGTTGCGAATGCGTTGGATGTATTGGGGGTCGGGTTTGATGTCTTTGCCGCCGAGTTTGGCGGCGGCCAAAGGAATGAAGATGAGGGCCACAAATAATGAACCCACAAGGGCAATGATGACGGGCACACCGATGCGCAATAAAAAGAAAGACAGGTCCACATCGCCATTCATGACCATAAGGGGCAAAAAAACGACCACCGTCGTCAGGGTGGCCATGGTAATGGCCAAGCTGACTTCGCTGGCCCCGTGAATGGCGGCTTGGCGTGCGGGTTGTCCTTCACCACGGCACCGATAAATGTTTTCGACAACCACTATGGCGTTGTCTACCACCATTCCAATACCCACCATAAGTCCCATCATGGTGAGCATATTCAGTGACCAGTCTATGCCATAAAGAACGATGACGGTGATGAGGGCACACATGGGGATGGCCAAGGTGATGATGGCGGTCATGCGAAATGCGCGCAGGTAAAACAACAAGACCAAGGCCGCAAAAAAACCACCCCACAAGGCTGTGTTTCTGAGGTTGTTGATGGAGGCATGAATGATTTTGCCTTGGTCAAAAAAGACATTAAATTGAATGCCCGTTTGTTGATTAATTTCTTGAAGTTGTTTTTCAACTGCTTGTGAAATGCGTGATATGTTGGCACCCGATTCGCGGTAGATGGCCACTGATACCGCATTGTGACCATCTAAACGTTCTCGATAGCCACGCTCGGGTACGTCGTAAATAATGTCTGCAATTTCATAGAGGCGAATATCGCCTGAGCGTGTGCGAATGACGACATTCTTGATTTCATCGAGACTTCTAAATTTAGACATGGAACGCACGAAGAATTTTTTGTCTCCTTCTTGTACATAACCACCCGCCAGTGAAAAGTTGTCGCCTTGCAAGGCTTGGGTGAGGTCGTAAGTGGTCACGCCTCGTGTAGACATCTTTTCTTGGTCCACTTGAATGAGGACTTCTTTATATGTTTCACCCCAAATGTTGACCCGTGCCACACCGTCTATGCGCTCAAGTGGGCGTGCCACATGGGTTTCTGTATAGGTACCCGTGTCTTTGACCTCTTGGGGAACGGTGATGCCAATC
The DNA here is from genome assembly GCA_038279365.1 of Candidatus Latescibacterota bacterium. GTDB lineage: Bacteria > Latescibacterota > UBA2968 > UBA2968 > UBA2968 > JABIFK01. The sequence continues at coordinate 114,585 of JAYODI010000003.1, forward strand.
CAGAGTATTTCTTCATCGGTTTCATCGTTGTATTTATACACACGTACATTATCGGCGGCCTCTTCAGGCAAGATCAATTTGAGGCGTTCTAAGCGGTCTGTTACTTGGTTATAAGCCAGTGTCATATCTACTTCTTGTCGAAAAGACAACCGTGCACGCACGCCCGATCCACCGCTCCAAGAGCGGATGCTGTTGAGGTCTTTGACGGTGCTTAAGTGTTCTTCTAAGGGAATGCGAATTTGTTGGTCGGCTTCTTGTGGAGAGGTGTAAGGCGAGTAGATACGCACGTATAAAGAGCGTTGTTCCCAACCCGAGGCAAAGGCTTGTATGCGAATGCGGTGGTAAGAGATGCTCCCCAAAACGAGTAAGGCCAGGAGACACATGGTGATGGTCACTGGGCGGGTAACAGAGATTCGGGGCAATCGGGATGATTTAGAAGGCATAAAAAGAAGCTTATGTATAGAATTAGGGAGAATAAATATTTCTTGAATAGACTTTAGTAAGACTAATGAAATGAGAGCGGTACGTCAAGGGCTTAATGTAGATGATGGCTGTCTAAACAGACCTTGATTTGAAGGGTGTAATGTGATATGTTGCGTAGTCGTTTGACTTTTCTTTCATCTCTTTCATTGATGGACATTATGATTTCTACAGTTGAAGCACTCAAAGATGTGGTTGCTCAAGCACGTGAGGCCGAGTGTGTGGCTTTGGATACAGAATTTGTTTGGGAAGATACCTATTATCCGAAGTTGGGTATTATCCAATTGGGGTGGTCTAAAACCGAGTGTTATTTGATTGATGCGGTGGCCGTTCACGATTTAAGTCCTTTGGGTGATTTATTGGCCGATGCCCATACGGTTAAGATTTTGCACGATGCCCAACAAGACCTGTGGATTCTCAGGCATGCAACGGGTGTCACGGCTTGTCGAATTTTTGACACACGGTGTGCCGCTGGTTTTGCAGGCATGAGCTCGACATTGTCGTTGAGCAATTTGTTGCGGATGTGTTTGAATGTGCTGTTGCCCAAAACCGAAACGCGCACCGATTGGCTTCAACGCCCTTTGTCTGATGAGCAATTGGAATATGCTTTAGACGATGTGCGTTATTTGCCTACATTGCGCGATTATTTGTTAAAGGCCGTTAAACAGCTGGGGCGAGAGGCGTGGTTAAATGATGAACTGGCGCTTTATGATAATGAATCGTTATATGACGACAGAGATCCCGATGTGCAGTATCAGCGTGTGAAGGGCATTGGGCGTTTGTCGCGACACGAGTTGGCGGTGGTGCGGGAGTTGGCGGCTTGGCGCGAAGCCGAAGCCAAAGTGCGCGATGTGCCCCGAAGTCGTGTGCTGAGTGATGAGGCTTTTTTAGAAATTGCACGCCGCAAACCAAAAGCATTGGGTGATTTTCAGCGTTTGAGGCGGGTTTCTGAGCGTGATGTGTCGCGCTATGGTGATGTGCTCATTTCGGCCGTTAAGCGCGGGCTGGGTTTGGATGAACATGCCTGTCCTCCAGCCTCAGACAACAACCGTCCCAACCCAGTTGATGATGCCCGCCTCGATTTGGCGATGGCATTTATGCGTGGGCGTAGTTTGGCCGAAAAAGTAGATATTGGTTTGGTGGCGGCGCGTTCGGATGTGAAAGATTTGGTTGCCAATGGCAAATCTGGCAAACACAGTCGATTGTTGCGTGGGTGGCGTTATGAGTTTTTAGGTGCCGATTTGCTGGCACTTTTAAGTGGTAAGAATGCAATTGGTGTGGACCCCAAAACAAAGTTGCCCACATTGGTTATTGAAAGGAACCCTACATGAAGCCCAAGTCGGAGTTACAAAGTGTGATTGATCAAATTGCCAGTGCAGACAGCCCCGTGGGAATGGACGCCGTGTATGTGCATGCGTTGATTTTGGATAAGTTGGAGAAAATGGAACAGCGTTTGGCGGTGTTGGAGGAGGCGTTGAAGAAGTAATACAGACTTATGAAGATGAACATAAAAAGGGATGGCATATCGAATGCCACCCCTTTTTTGTGTTTTTGGGCTATTGTCTCAATTTATTTACTCGTAGTTTCGTTTCCACTTCCAATTGTCACTGCCCGAAATGAGTGGACGCATGTCTTCGGGGAGGGTGGCAATAAATTCGGGGTCGATTTCGTTGCCACTCCATTCGCGTAACATCGGGGGTGTGTAACCGGCAACAAGGATGACGCGTTCGATATCGCTTTTGATGTGTGTGGTGCTGTGGATGAGCGATTCGGCAAACAGAAGAACGGAACCCGCTTTGGCTTCTATTTGATGAATGAGGTTTTCGGTGGGGTCATCTAAGGCGGCTTGAATGATGGCTTCTTTTTTCCATGTGCTGCGATGGCTGCCCGGAATCACACTGGTGCCCCCATCGTTGGGGCCCACATCGGTGAGGTAGGCCAAGGTTTTGACAAAGAGGCAATGAAATTTGTGTTCTTCCACATAACAACCCCACGTAGGGGTTGTGCCTCTGTGAAAGCCTGTGGGATGAATGCGTCGGGTGGCCAATTGTTCGTCTGTTACATCGGGTGCACGTCGGTTGATAATGGCTTCGGTTTCTTCTAAGCGTACTTTACCACCAACCACTTCTTCTATAAGGGGGATCAGCTTAGGATGTGCGGCATATTCCAACAAGGCAGGGTCGTAGGCGACAAGGTTGCCCATTAAGATGTGGTGATCCCCTTTTGGATTGCCATAGACACGCTTTTGTTTACGGTTTGGATCTGCTTTCATGCGGTAGAGCGCGTCTTTCATACGTGCCACTTCATCTGGCGTGAGCACATTTTCGAGCAAGACATAACCGTAGGTATCAAAGTGAAAGCGTTGGGTGGGTGTGAGTGACATGATGTATTCCTCTAAACGATTTCGATTTGGGCGCGTCCATTGGTGAGTTCGGTAATTATTTCAGTGAATGACGATATGTTTTCTTCAGGGATCTTGATTTCAAATGTGACATCGGCACCAAATTCTTCACTGGTGATTTCCGCTTCAAAGTCTGGTAATTTGCGTTTAAAGCTTTCAATGGTGGGGTAGTCAATCACGATCATTGCTGTTGTATAGATGATGTGTTCGCCATGCAAAACCTCTTCTAAAGCATGTTGTACGCCACCCGAATAAGCTCTTACAAGCCCGCCTTTGCCAAGGTTGGTGCCGCCATAATATCGGGTAACAACAGCGGTGACGTCGCCCAACTCACAATGTGACAATACGGTGAGCATCGGTCTGCCTGCCGTGCCGTGGGGTTCACCATCGTCGCTCATGCCCACAATGCCCGTGTTGCCTGGTGGACCAATAAGATAGGCCCAACAGTTGTGTGAGGCATCGGCAAACTCCGTGCGCATTTGATTTATAAATGCACGTGCCTCGTCTTCAGAGGGCGTATAGGCCAGTGTGGTGATGAATCGGCTGCGTTTAATCTCATCTTCTACGCGACACGTCCCCACAGGAACTGCATATCGTTTATTCTCAACCATAACAAAATCACAAAGTAAAAGTATGAAATGCAAAAAGTTGATTTTTACACGGAATCTAAAACTCCAACATCGCCTTGACAACACCTGCTTCAGGTGTGAGCCAGCTTGGAAACTGGTCGATGAACTGATCGTATGTTGCCCGATGCGTGATCCACGGCTTTGTATCTACCGCTCCTGTTTCCATCAGGTGAATGATGCGTTTGAAGTTTTCTGGGAGGGAATTTCGAGAACTGAGCAAAGTCATTTCTCGGCGGTGAAACTCAGGATCTTTAAAGGTGATGTCATCTAAAACGATGCCCACAAGTGTGAGGCGACCGCCATTGGCAACCCAAGAAAAGGCATTGTGCATCGAGTGTACATTGCCTGTGGCATCAAACACAACGGTGGGCAAATCACCCCCTAAGACATTGCGTAGGTCGGTTTCGATGTTGTCGAGGTTGTTGATGGTGTTGGATATGTTGAAGTGTTCTTGGCAAAATTGTGCGCGTTGTGCATTGGGTTCTAAGAGGGTGATGTTTACCCCTTGTACTTGGGCAAATTGAATGACCGAGAGGCCAATGGGGCCAGCACCAATGACAAGAATATTTTCTTGTGCAGAAAGTTGCGCCCGATCAACAGCATGACAGCCAATGCCCAACGTTTCAACCAGTGCCAGTTGTTCCAATGCCAGGCTGTCTGATCGATGCAGTTTGTGTGCAGGCACAATGATTTGTTCGCGCATGCCACCATCCACATGCACACCGAGCACTTGGAGGCTTTCACAACAGTTCGATTTGCCATTGCGACAGGCAATGCATGTGCCACAATTGAGGTAGGGTTCTACAGCACAGTGATCACCCACTTTCACTTGTGTGACGTTAGAGCCAATGGCTATGACTTCTACACCGAGCTCATGGCCTAAGATACGTGGGTAAGAAAAGAAAGGCTGGCGGCCTCGAAATGCATGTAAATCGGTGCCGCAGATGCCTACTTTTTGAACAGAAACAAGGGCTTCTCCTTCACCAATTTTGTTGGGGAAGTCGGTTTCTAATGTGGTAAAATGCTCTGGTTTTTCAAGTCTGATGGTTTTCATTTTTGTCCTTTGTGATAAAACCCGTGATAAATAGCAAAATGACAGGCTATATCGCACGGGTTTTGTCTCTTGCTCATTTTGAAATGGTTTTACAGGTATTCTTTTAAGATTTCAGACAGCAGTGGGGGCTGTTTGCCAAACTTTTTAACATATTCGCGATAGGTCGAGATGAGGCGAACTTGCACCTTTGTTTCTTGATGCAAGGCAATATCTGACAGTTTGTGATTGAGAAACGGGTTTGCAAAACGGTCGAAAACCTCGGTTGCAAATTTTTCAGCCTGATCAACCCGCTCATTAATAGCGGGGCAAATTTCTTCAAAGAGCAGTCGTTTGAGCCATGTTTGGATGTCTGGGTTTGCGATGGCTTCACGCACCGTATGTATACCCAAGGGCATGGCACGAATGACCAGTGCGGTATGTGCGCCATTTAGGATGCGCACTTTTCTTAGGGCATATGGATCAATATTATCTGTCTGTATCACTTGAGGGTTTGCGATAAAGTTGCTGAGACCATTGGGCGCTTCGATAGCCCATAGGGCATAGGGTTCTGCTGCGGTGAGTAGAGGGTCTTGTGCCAATAGGGGGTGGTTGTCAGGTTTGCCGCTGACAATGCGGTCTACAAGTGTGTTACACCAAATATTTTCTTGCAAGAGCCAGTTTTGAAAGTGTTCATCTAAATCCCACAAGCGTGCTTGTTCTATCACGAGGTCACGCAGACGGTCACCATTGCGTTCGACCAACTCACAAGGGAGTATGGTGAGACCTAATTGATGGGCTTCAAAACGTGCTTTTAAGACCAAAAGGAGTTTTGCCGGAAATGATTTTGGCGCACCGTTATCCATTGCCTCATCAGATTCGAGCTTCAAACCGGCTTCTGTGACATTGGAGAAGACATATTTTAGGTCGGCTGATTGTGCAATGGTGATGATTTGTGGCCAGTCCTGTTGGGCCACGAGCGCACGAGAGATGCTTTCTACTTTGAGTGCGTCAGCAATTTTTTGACCGTTTTTGATGCCTTGCGTGATCACGTGATAGTGACAGTTTTGGGCAGAGAGTTGTTGTGCTCGACTGCTGTTGGTTGATTGCACAACCACGATTCGACCGATGTTTTGGCCTTTTTGATTGGCTTCGTGTACAAAAACATCGGCAAAAGCACGTAGAAAGTTGCCTGCACCAAATTGTAAAATGGTTTCGGGTAGCAAGGACATGTTTGGGTTTCAATAAGGTGTTTGATGTACAGAAAAAAACCTGAGGGAGATCCTCAGGATCATGCTTGTGATCAGGTGTTTTTAGGCAACGACGTCAATTTGTCCACCTTGGCCATTAATTTGACTGGTGTTGGTCAATGAGCGCGTGAGCAGATCTGCACCCGATGCACTGCCCGAGTTGGAAGATGAGTCACTGTCAGAAGTGAGGGCACGCGCTGATGTGATAGGAGGCAATTTGGGGGTTGTTTGGCCAAGCTTGGGTAAGTCGGTGGCCGTTCGTATGGATGTGTTAGAGGGCATAACATGTTTCTCCTGTGAAGTTGGAGAAAAGTAAAACGATATGATTAAAAATGCAAGTGTGTACTGAGGGCATAAAGAAGGGGTGCGATGGCCAATGCGGGTAGATAATTGGCTATGCGGAGATGCAAGAGGTCGAGCAAGGCAAAACCAATGCCTATAATCATTAATCCACCAGCAGCAGTCATTTCATCAATCATAGGAGGGGTGAGTAGACCATCAATCAGGGTGGCTCCCAAGCTGATACTGCCTTGAAGGATGAAAATGGTGCCAATGGAAAACAGGACACCTATTCCAAATACAGCCGCAAATGCCAAACTTGCAAACCCATCGAGCATTGCTTTAATGGCCAAGAGTTCATAATTGCCAGTGAGGCCATCTTGTAAGGCACCCAAAAATGTCATAGGCCCCACACAAAACACCAGGCTTGCGGTGACAAAACCTTCACTGAAACGATTGCTTTTGTTCTTTCCAAATCGCGATTGTAGGCTTTGGCCCAGGCGATCTAACTTTTGTTGTATGTTGATCCATTCACCCAAAACCCCGCCTATGAGAATGCTGCCCATAAGTATGAGGATGTTGTTTGTTTTGAGCGCCATTTGAATGCCAATAACAAGAACGAGCAAGCCCAACCCACCCATTACGGTTTCGCGGATGCGTTCGGGCAAGCGTTCACCCAACAATATGCCCAAGCAACTGCCAATAAGCACGGTGATCATATTGATAAAGGTGCCCATCATTGTTTGTGCGCCTCCCAGTTGGTATAAGGGAGTGAGGTGTGCATTTGGGCAAATCGCCAATCACCGTCTTCCCATAAGATTACGGTGGTCCATCTTTCGTTGGTGATCTGATACCGACTTTGGTGGGCAGTTCCTTCACCATTCCAATAAAAATTGGCCCAAGCCACATCGCCATGAATACGCACGAGGGTGTTGTGACGATGAATGTGAACTTCTGTCCATTTGCTCATGTGATGTTGCCACTTTTTGACAATGGCTTCTCGCCCCCTGATGAGTTCGCTTGAACCTGTAAAAAATGCAGTGGCTTGTTCGCAAAATAGATCAGGCAGCAGTAACGCATTGCACTTTGCGATGGCTTCTTCAAAAAGGTTTAAGAGGTTCTCGATGGCTTCTATGTCGCTGTTGATGGAGTCATTTTCGTCTGCCATTTGGTGGTCTTTCGAGGATAAGAATGATGGTTGTTGGTCTATAAAGAAGTATGCCCAAGCCATTTTGTCAATAGCACACAAAAAAGAGGCGCGCAAGATATGCGCGCCTCTTTCGACTCTGAGTGTTACGGTGTTAAACGGTTTACATCTCAAATGTGTTGTTCGACTCTGATACGTGTGCATCGGCGTTGGCCAAAATGTTTGATACCATACGTGCTTGCTCACTGGCCACACGTTGTGTCACATTGATCAGTTCGGTGAGTTCACCCAATTGATCGGCTACATGGGTGCTGATTTCAGATTGTCCTGCGGTCATTTCTGTAAGTAAATGGGTGCGTTCTTCTACTTCACTTAAATCTTTTTCAATGCGTTCCAGTGCGGTCTCTGCACGGCGGGCAATGCGGTTGCTCGACCGTACTTCGCGACGGTCTTCTTCGAGTAGGGCAAGGGCTTCGTTGGCTTCACTGCAAAGCAATTCCATTCGTTTTTTGACTTCTTTATTGACCCGTACGGCTTCTCGACCCAATTTGCGAATTTCATCGACAATGATTTTCATACCCTCTCCAGCTTCGCCTGCATGCGTAATCTCAAGGCGTGCTTGGATAACCAAATGATCGATGGCATCGGATAAGTTGCCAATGGTTTGCGTGATTTGTTCGGTGTCTTCTTGGGTTTTTTTGAGGCGTTTAATGAGCATTGCAGAGGCGCGTGTTCGTTCTTCCAAACCGCCCATTTCTTGTGTGAGTTCCCAGAGTGATTCTGATCGTTCTGTGACCAAGTAAGCAACATTTTGGGTGCGCTGGCGCATCTCTTCTTGGCTGTGATGCAAATTGTCACCTTCATTGCACAATGCTTCAACCATCGACATAATGGTGGCCAAGCGTTCCGACAAGAGGCGCACACTGCGTCCGACCAAGGTGGTGCTGCGTGTGAGCTGACGGTCTGCATTGACAAGGCCATGGGCCAATGCCTGTTGGTGTTGGTTAGATGGTGTTAAGGTGTGCTCGGGTGTTGCTTCTGAGGTTTGTAAGGTATCAGAAACTGCATCATCGTGTTCTAAAACAACTTCTTCAAATGCCGTTTCTGTGTCATCAAACTCTGAATCCAAAGTGAATGTTTCGTCCATTAAGCCTACTTCTTCAACCATATCTTCAAGCATGTTTTCGTCTAAGTCTGGTAAAGATTCGTCTGCTTTGTTCGATTGAAGCCCCAATACTTCCCACAATATCACTGGGCCTAAATATTCATCTTCTTCAGAAACAACGGCACCTGCCTGAATGCGAACTTGGTAAGGGCCTATATCGTAGGTGATTTCATAAGGCAAATGATCGGCAGAGGTAAGAAGTGCATCTGCTTTTTCTGGTTCGGGAAAGATTTGTGAAATTGATTTTCCCAAGAGCGACTCTGTGTTCCACGAAAGGTATTCTGAAAGTTGAATAAAACCCGTTTCGGAAGTGCTGTTTTGATATGTGACATTTAATGCGGCATCGGCATAAATCAAACCGATGGGCAAGTTATCGGCCAGTGTTTTGAATTTTTGGCTGGCTTCGAGTTGTTCAACAACATATTGGCGACCTCTTTCGGCGGCATGTTTTTCTTCGTTGATATCGCGAATTTGCATTTCCAATTCGCTCATCGTTTTGTTAAAAGATTTGGCCAATTGTTGCATTTCCTCTGGGCCTTCTACGGGTAACCGAGGTGCCAAATCGCCTAATTGCATGCGCATAAAATGGTCGGTTAAGTTGATAACGGGGTTTAATGCATGCTCTAACATATTATATATGATCACACCGCAAAGACCGATAAATACCCCACCGCCTAATACCAACTGCCACCATTGCAATTCTTCACCCATAGCTGTCATCGCAAGGGTTGGGCCAAATACACCCAAGGTCATGGCAATAAGCATCATCAATATGGTGACGAAGACCAGTCGTAATTTTAGATTGTCCATAATCCAACCTATATCTTGATTTTGATGTGTGTTTTTATAAAATTTCGAAGTCTATGGTTACATATCGACCACTTTATAAAAACCTTTAGGTGCATATATGGCTTTGTGATGAAGGCATTGCATCTTGTTAAGGAATGGTGGTGTAATAAAGTAGGCACCATATTGTTTTGTCAAATGGGTTTCGTGTACAAAAAAAGCCCTCGTGTTACACGAGGGCTTTAGTTGTACCAAAATGAACAGCTTACTTTTTAACAGCCTTTTTGGCAGGTTTCTTTGCAGCGGCCTTTTTGGCAGGTTTCTTTGCAGCGGCTTTTTTAGCAGGCTTTTTAGCAGCGGCTTTTTTAGCAGGCTTTTTAGCAGCGGCTTTTTTCACAACCTTTTTAGCAGCGGCTTTTTTAGCAGGCTTTTTAGCAGCAGCTTTTTTCACAACCTTTTTAGCAGCAGCTTTTTTGGCAGGCTTTTTAGCGGCTTTTTTCACAACCTTTTTAGCAGCGGCTTTTTTGGCAGGCTTTTTAGCGGCTTTTTTTGCGGGCGATTTGGCCATTGTATTCACCTCCTTAACTGTGATTTCGGGAGCAAGTGAAATTAACTTAACTTGTAGCTCCCTTTACTTTGATTTTATCTTGGAGGAATATAAGACCTTTACGGGGAAAGAATCAAGACTAAACTTACAATTTAATTAATTTTTTAGTACTCTTTTTAAACTTTTATTCATACTTGAATTGTAAATGGTTAATTATTTGGCATTCAAATCAATAGGTGATCATATCTACTTACAATGTCTGGATATGGATATCTTACTCATTGCGGCAACAGATTTAAAACATAATCGATTTCTTCTTCGGTGTTGTATACATGCGGAGATAGCCGAATGCCATTGCCACGTAACGCACATACCACCCGATTTTTTTGGAGCATTTGAAATAAACTGTCCAAATTTTTATGTGCATGATAAAAAGATATTATGCCCGATTTTTCACCTTCTTTACGTGAACTGATGAGTTGGTATCCTTTTTCTTGCAAGCCTGTTGCCAATTGATCTGTGAGTATGAGGATGCGTGACTCTATGTTGTTAATACCGACTTGATGAATGAAATCGAGGCTTGCTTTTAGGCCATAGATACCAGATGTATTGAGTGTGCCCGATTCAAAACGTTGTGCATTGGGTAAAGGAGTGGGATCGTATGAGAGATAATCTCCGGGGTTTACGACACTTGCCCATCCCAAATTGTTTACCTGTAGATGGCGCATGGCTTTTTTGGCACAATAAAAGATGCCCGTTCCTTCTGGTCCCAACAACCATTTGTGTGCATCGGCAGATATAAAATCGATATGTGAAGTCTCGACATTGATATCAAGAGCACCTAAGCTTTGAATGGCATCTACAAAAAATAAGATGTCATTTTTTTTACAAAATTCGCCGATTTGCGTCAAATCGTGCCGAAAGCCTGTGGCGAATTCAACGGAACTGATAGAGATGATACGGGTGTTTTGATCTACTTGGTCGAATAATGATGCTGTGGGTATGCGCCCATCCAATTCGGGTGCAAATCGCGTTTCTACACCGCGAGATTTCAAATTGAGCCACGGATACACGTTGGCAGGAAAGCCACGGTCTGTGACGACAACATTTTCACCGCGTTTCCATTTGAGTCCATTTGCGACAATATGAATGCCTTCGGTGGTATTTTTGATAAAGGCAATTTCGGATGGTTTTGCACCTATGAGTTGTGCGGCAACACGTCGGGTGCGACGGTACGTATTTTCCCATCTATCGGTGTGAACAATTCCGTGTTGGGCAACGTCTCTGAGTTGTTGACTCATGGCGCGTTGTACGGTTGTGGATATGGGAGCAACGGCAGCATGGTTGAGATATATGTAATTTTGTGTAACGGGAAAGTCTGCGCGCAGGGCTTCAATATTGAGAGACATAATGGGCCTTATAAAAAGCGACCACAAAGAGCACTTTATACATTGTTCTTTGTGGTCGCTATAGGATGTATCAATGAGGGTTAGTAGGAAGAGTCAAGACGGTAGTTGGGAGCTTCTTTGGTAATGGCAATATCGTGGGCATGGCTTTCGCGAACACCTGCCGAAGTAATTCTTACAAAACGACCATTGTTTCGCAATTCATCAATGTTGCGTGTGCCACAATATCCCATACCCGAGCGCAGACCACCCACAAGCTGATAAATGAAACCCGATATTGAGCCTTTGTAAGGTACTTGGCCTTCTATGCCTTCTGGCACCAATTTATCGGCTTCTACTTCGCCTTGAAAATAACGGTCTTTGCTGCCGCGTTGCATGGCACCTAATGATCCCATGCCGCGATAAACTTTAAATGTGCGGCCCTGGTAGATAACCGTTTCGCCAGGGCTTTCATCTGTGCCTGCAAAAAGATAACCGATCATAACAGAGTTGGCACCTGCTGCAATGGCTTTGGTGATGTCACCCGATTGGGTGATGCCGCCATCGGCAATAAGGGGAACATCGGCCCGAGATGCTACTTCGGCACAATCCATGATGGCTGTTATTTGAGGAACGCCAATGCCAGCGATGACACGTGTGGTACAAATGGCCGAAGGGCCCATGCCCACTTTGATGGCGTCGGCACCTGCCGAAATGAGGTCTTTGGCTGCGTCACCTGTTGCAATATTGCCAGCAATGACTTGGATGTCGGGGTGTTTGGTTTTAAAACGTGAAACGGCTTTTAATACCCCTTGCGAATGACCGTGTGCGGTATCAATGACAATGACATCTACACCTCGTTCTATGAGCGCGTCTGTGCGTGCTTCCGAGTCGCCACCAACGCCTACGGCTGCACCAACGCGTAAACGGCCCAAATGATCTTTGCAAGCCAAGGGGTATTGGGTTCGCTTTTCGATGTCTTTAACGGTGATAAGCCCTTTGAGCACCCCCGCTTTATCTACAACGGGTAATTTTTCAATGCGATGCTGTTGGAGAATTTCTTGGGCTTCATCAAGCGATATGCCCAATTTGGCGGTTACCAATCCTTTGCTGGTCATCACGTCTTTAACTTGTCGGGTAACGTTTTTTTCAAATCGCAAGTCGCGGTTGGTCAAGATGCCCACCAAGCGGTTGTTGTCGTCTACAATAGGTACACCCGAGATGCGATATTTATGCATCAAATCCAACGCTTCAGAAATATAATGCTCTGGTGAAAGGGTTACTGGATCGACAATCATGCCACTTTCAGAGCGTTTTACCTTTTCGACTTCTTCTGCCTGAACTTCTATGGGCAAGTTTTTGTGTAAAATGCCAATGCCACCTTCTTGGGCTATTGCAACCGCCAAGCGCGCCTCTGTTACGGTATCCATTGCTGCACTGACCAATGGAATATTGAGTGTGATACCACGTGTAAGACGGGTTGACAGATCGACATCCTTGGGTAAGACCTCAGATTTGTTTGGCAAGAGCAAGACATCGTTGAACGTGAGGCCTTCCTTGACCACTTTTTCTATTGAATTGTCCATGTGTACTTTCCTCCTGTTTGATATTTGGGTTATGTTTGTTGTTAGATACAAAAAACCCCTTGACGCAGACGCATCAAGGGGCTCAAAGAGCTAAGCAAGCTTTTTTTGCACACCCCACCATCGTATTTTGCGTAGGGGTTGGTCGCCGCTTTCGAAAGGGCAGACCATGCGGAATCAAAAAGCACTGCATAAATATCTCTCGAAAAATATAGTTGGTAATTGAGAAAATATACGGGTTCCAAGCATGTCTGTCAATAGTGTTTATCTGGTACATATTTGTCAACTGTTTGTAACACTTACCGCATATAATTTCATGTTGACGGTAAAGGCGGCTCGCATTAATATCTATTTGTGTAACATACTATATAATGTATGCATAATTTTCTGATAGGATATGGGTTAAGATGTCATTGCAGATTATTTTATTTGTGGTCTTAATTGTTGGGCCCATTTTTTTGGCTTGGTTTAAAGGCGATACCTTGCTCAACCATCTTGATGCACGCAGACGGGCTCAGCAACAACAAAAACGACAACGCAGTACGCGTGCTTTGCCTGTGCGAGAAACGGTCATGGATACGTTGTTACAGGTTGAAACACGGCGCAACGACATCGAAGGGCGTATTGGAGTGGCCTTGTCTCACTTTCGCCAAGTCACCGAAAATGGACGTGCCCTAACGGCAAATAAGGCAGCGGCTGTCATTTTGGATGAATTGGAAAGAGTGGTTTTGTCACGGGAGTCTATGTTCAATGAATATTTAGATACGGCGTGTTTACAAAGTGACACCATTGAAGTGATGACACAGGAAGTGGCTTTGTTGCGTGAGGCAACCGCAGTTGATCACTCAGCCACACCGGCTCCCACTGGCGCAGCAATGCATTTGTTGGAGACACTCAGACAAGCCGAGCAAAAGCGGGTGAAAATAGACCAGCGCTTAAATCGCTTGGGGCGTGCATAAGCCGCACGTTATGTAAGTGCCTGTTGGGTGTGATTTCCCGTGGTTGCATCTTGTAACACCTGTGTAATTTGACGCGCTTTACGTATAGGTTAGAATTAGGATTGGTTAATATGGAGCTTGTGTCATATAAATATTGCTCATAACCTGTTGTTGCAGAATCCAGTATATGGGAACTCGATCACCTGTAAATTCGTTTAAATAGTGCCCTGATTTTGCCTTGACAGACAATTTTTGTTTCATTAGATTCACAACCATTTGTTGCGATAATTATTTGAAAATACCTGATATTACAACTTAATTTTTGCACGCGTATTGATGCGCTTGGAGAGGATATTATGATTTTGAAAAAGTGGATTTTGGTTTGTGGCTTGCTGTTCGGCTTTATGATTTCGAGTGTGCCTTCTGTATTGGCGCAAGATGGGGCAGAGCAAATGAGCAAAGCCGATTCGATGAAGACGGCAGGTAAACACCGCTATTTTGGAAGCAACTATTACAAGAATGGTCAATATGAAGATGCCGAAAAACAATTGCTGCTGGCTTGGGCTTACGATCCAGCCAATGCATCAACGGCACGTTATTTGGCTCGAAACTTTAATAAGACAGAAAATTATGAAGAAGCCATTAAATGGTATACAAAGGCGATAGAGCTTGCCCCTAAGAGCCAATATACCAAAGGAGCCTATTCTGATTTGGCTGCCGTTTATGTCTACCAACAAAACAATGAAGCCGCTATTGAAACCTATGAAGCGTTGCTTGGGTTTAAATTAGAGCAAGATGAAGAGATCAAATATTTGTATTCATTGGTAACGTTGTGTGTTGATACCGATAATATGGAAAAAGCCCTCGCATATGCCCAACGCTGGGGTGAGTTGGCACCTGACGATCCCAAAGTGCGTGAAATGATTGGTAAGTTGCATATGAAGACCGGTGGCGAAGATGAAGCGTTGGCCGAGATGGAAAAAGTTTTGGAAATGAATCCTGGCGATCATTCTACACGTGAGTCTTTGGCAGCGATGTATTTTAGACGTGGCGATTTAGACAAGGCGTTTGAAAGCTATGAAACATTACACAATCACGATGCTGAAAATGTGCTTTATTTAGAGCGCCTTATCAATGTCTCTCGTCAATTGGGTAAGCCCCAAAATGCTTCTGTTGCATTGCTCAATAAAATGCATAAATTGCAACCTGATAATTTGTCCATTATTGAGCGTTTGGCCGATGCCACTGGCGATATGAAATGGGTCAATTTAGGACTTAAAAAAGATCCGCGAAATGGTAAATACCCCTACATGATGGGTGAACACCATTTTGACAATTTTCAGAAGAATGCCAGTGCAAAACAAGATTCGGTAAAAGCACTTGAATGGTTTCGTAAAGCAGAAAAAGATCCGCAATGGAGTGGTAACTCTAAGGCGATGATCCAAACGCTTGACCCACCGTTATCTGAAGAAGAAAAAGCGCGTCGTAAATTTTTTGAAGACAGCAAAAAGGAGAAAAAAGAGGAGGTGAAACAAACGGGTAAAAAGTAAAGTTTTTCTGGTGTAGAGCAATGGCTCTTTTTTGAATATTTCTGGAGGCGGGTTGCCTCTACAACGTATCACTACACTAATCTCAATTTGGGGGATGTAGCATGGTAGATCTCTTTGTTCAAGGCGGAAACTTTATGTGGCCGCTGCTGATTATGTTGTTTTTTGGTATTGTTGTTATCATTGAGCGGTTTTGGACCTTAGGCAAAGCCCATATCAATGCCAAAGAGTTTATGGTAGAAATGCAAGACACACTCAAACAACGCGGTCCAGAAGGTGCTGCCGAGTTGTGCTCCAACACCGTTGGTCCTGTTGCTACTGTGCTTCATGCTGGTTTGTTGCGCTTAGACCGTGGCATTGGCCATGTCGAAAAAGCCATTGAAGACGCTGGCGCAATTGAAATGGCATTCTTGGAACGTGGTTTGGTTTGGTTGTCTACTGTGGCCAACTTGGCACCCTTGGTGGGTTTCTTGGGTACGGTGTCTGGTATGATCCAAGCATTTAACGATATTGCCGCAGCTGGTGATGTGGACCCGAGTGTGGTCGCTGGGGGTATTTCAGAAGCTTTGATTACAACGGCATCGGGTTTGATTGTGGCTATTCCCGTGCAAGCTGCTTATAACTTCTTCCTTGCAAAGATCGACAAAATTATTATCGACTTGCAAGAAAGCTCAAATCAATTTGTTGACGATCTGATTCGGTTGGGCTTTGGTAAGGAGAGTTAATATATGGCCTTACAGCGTCGAGAAAAATCATCGCCAGAAATTCCTACAGGATCAATGGCCGATATTGTGTTTTTGTTGTTGGTATTCTTTTTGGTTACCACCACCATGAACCAAGACAAAGGGATTGGTATGCAACTGCCACCCCAAGGTGAGTCCAAAAAGATTCAAAAGAAAAATATTTGCAATATTTGGGTCAATGTGAACGGCGATATTCTTATTAACTTATCTGACAACGTTCCTTTAAGTCAACTGCGAGCAGATCTTGAACGCCGAATGGCCGAAAATGAACTCTTGATCGTTTCACTCAAAGCCGACGAAGAAACACCTTATGATAAGTTTATTGATGTTTTAGATGAGGTAAAACTTTCGGGTGCCGATAAAATATCGTTGGCGTCACCCAGTGAGTAAATCGTGGAGATGTTTTTATGAATTTTAAGAAAAAAGGTGGGGTTGCGCAGAGCATTCCTACTGGGTCGATGGCCGACATTACTTTTTTGCTTCTTATCTTCTTTATGGTTTCCACGGTTTTTGTGCGTTTTCGTGTGTCGGGCATTATGTTGCCCAAGGCCGAGAAGATTGAAGAATTAAAGAAACGTCGCCATATCAATTACCTGTGGGTTTCTGCAGATCGCAAAGTATATATTGACGACAAAATAGCCAATGTGGATCAAATTGCGGGTATTTTTTACGACCGACGTATTAAAGACCCACGCATGGTAGTGTCTGTTAAATGTGATCAGCGGGCACCTTATGGTCTTATCAGTAATGTGCTGGAGGAATTGCGAAAAGCAGATGCTCTCCGGATAAATTTTGCAACCAACAGAGAGGGGTAAGCTTATGGCAATGATACGCGAGAAAGCCCCAGAAGCGGATTTGCGGAGAAGTTATAACAAAGTTTTTGGTATTTGTAATGTAATCACCTTTGTGGCACACACATTGGTGGCCGTTATTTATCCGAGCTTTGAGGCAAATGCCAGCGATACGAAGAAAAAAACAGTCATTATTGAAACGGTGGACATTCCAGAAACGCAACAGATCAAACGTCCGCCCCCACCGCCACGGCCAGCTGTACCCATCGAAACCGATAGTGACGATGTGCCAGATGATGTGACTATTGAAAGCACCGATCTTGATTTTGATGATGCAATGGTCGATTTGCCTCCGCCACCACCACCCGGTGAAGAAGAAGAAGTAGAAGAGATTCTTGAATTCTACATGGTGGAAGACAAACCTGAGCCGGTTCATCAAGTGGCACCCACCTACCCAGAAATTGCACGTAAAGCAGGTTTAACGGGTAAAGTGTTTTTAAAGTTTTTGGTGGGCAAAGATGGACGCGTGAGCAATGTTCAGGTGTTGCGCGGTCAAGAAATTTTCCGGCAAGCCGCTGTGGATGCGATTATGCAGTTTCGCTTTAAACCCGCACGGCAAAATGACAAGCCTGTTGCCGTTTGGATGACACAGCCGATTTCGTTTCGCTTAAACTAAGAAGTTGATAACAACAAATGGGAGGGCCATTGTGTATGTATGCACAATGGCCTTTCTTAGTTACCTACCAGCTTGTTGAACATGGGGGTGGTTTGGTAAATGGCTTGGGTTTTTGCAATGATATTTACGAATGGGCAAGATTAGATACTTGACACAGACCACAAATTTTGACACTATATAAGTCTTAATAGATGCTTTCAGAAATACAATACGATGCCCAAAAATGGTTCATAATCACACTTTATGGAGACTTCTGACATGCGATTTCGTCACCTTTTTACAGTATTGATGTTGCCTTTGGTTATTGCAGGTACCGCATTTGCCCAAGGTGTTTCACCTGAATCGGCTCAAAAGTATACCGAAGGCCAAGACTTATATAAAAAACGCAAATACAGAGAAGCTTTGACAGTATTTGAAGAAGCTGTGAAGTTAGATGGTAAAAACGCCCAGGCATATCGTGCCCAAGGTATGACATTGGAAAAGTTGCGTACACTTGATAAAGCCGAAGAAGCCTATAAAATGGCCACCACAGTAAAACCCGATTATGTTGAAGCCTATTTCCAACTGGGATATTTGCAGTTAAGCCGAAAAAAGTATGAAGATGGGCAAGCAAGTTTTAAAAAGGTGATGCAACTTAACCCTGGGTTTCAAGAGGGCAAGGCGCAAGAGTATTTGAAATTGGCTTATTTGAAACAAGGTACAGAATATTATCGCCAAAGAAATTATCCCAAAGCAGCTGCAGAATATGAAGCCGCAACCCAAATTGACCCTTCTGATGCAACGGCATTTTATAATTTGGGTTTGATGCAAAAGTTGGCTCGCAAATACAGTGCGGCAGAACAAGCATTTGAAACGGCTGTTGATTTAGATGCAGACTATGGCAAAGCCCATCGTGCATTGGGTGATCTTTATGAAGATACGGGTAAAAACAGCAGTGCTGTATCGGCTTATTTAAAAGCGATTAAAGCCGATGATACCGATAATACGTCACGGCGCAAATTGGCATCTGTGTATCAAAAAATAAATCAAAACGATCAGGCTATTGCCGTACTTAAAAAGGGTGCCGAAGTAGATCCAAAAGATGATGAAGTATTGGTTGCATTGGGCAAGGCCTATTCTGATGCCAAACAATATCAGAGTGCCATTGCCAACTATAAAAAGGCATTGGCCATTAAAGAATCTGCCGAAGGAAACTATCGCATTTCGGTGGCTTATTTTGAAACCAAGCAATATCAAAGTGCCATTGCTGCTTCCAACAAAGCGTTAGCCTCTCGCGATTGGGCTGTTCGAGCACATGTCATTTTAGGTGATTGCTATCGTGAATTGGATCAAAAAGAAAAGGCTATTGAGCATTATAAAAAAGGAACAACCGATCGTATTTATAAAAAATATTGTGAAGATCAGATTGACCGTATTTTGAATCCTATGGGTGGTGGCGAGGAAGCTGGAGAAGAATAAAGTTGGGTTGAATCGTGATGCAAAATGGGGGGCTCTATACTTAGAGCTCCCCATTTATATTTTGTGGTTTTGAACTTAAATGTAATTATGTTATATTCTGTTGTGAGACAATGAATTAAGTAGTGTTCTACACATGTAAAATTAAAGCTCTTTTCAAAATGGTCGATAAATATAAAGCATTATATAAATAAGTAACTTATGCGTATTTGCACGATTAGAAACTGAACAATTTCTTGAAGAACAGTTTCTTAACTTATTTAAAAACAAAATCCTATCGTGCAAGGCTGTTTGATTACGCAATTCTCCCCCCACCCGATCTTGGCCGCTGAGGATATTGCCATGCCGGAAGAAAAAGAACAAACGCCCAACAAAGGTCAAAAACCATCTTCTCTTGATCAAGATACGTTGGATCAAATTTTAGCCGAGTCTCAAGGTAATGCGGATCAACTTGAGTCGATGTTAAATAGTTTAGGTGACCGTGCCGAAGCAGACGTCATCTCAGAGGGTGAAGATGGCGTCGATTTGTCTGATTTGACAGATGATATGGAAGCCATGCTTGAACGGATGGAGTCGGATGAATCTGAGGATGATGATACGGATTCTGATGAATCGGGAGACGATGTTTCTGATTTGAATGATATGCTTTATCAGGCCACATTGGCCGATGTGGCAGGGCCTGAGTCTGAGGAAGATGATGATGTATTGGATTTAGACGAAGCTCTTGAATCATTAGATGATGACGAAGAGGACACGGCTGATGCTTTGGTTGCAGAGGCAGAAGCTGTTACTGATGAAGGAGACGATGCGTTAGATGCATTGCTTGAAGAAGCAGATAATGAAGAAGATACCCCTGAAGCAGGTTTGTTGGAAGCCATGCTTGAAGACGTTGAAGATGAAGTTCCTGAAGATGTTGCTGCATTAGAAGACGATGATTTGGATGCGATGCTTCTAGAATCAGAGGTTGAGCAGGAGGCTGATGGATTAGATGCTATGCTTGAAGAAGATGAAGAAGCGACAGACTTGGATGCTTTGTTAGAAGATGACGAAGAAGAGTCAGAGGAAGAGGCCTCTGAGGACGATTTGGCCTCATTGCTTGAAGAAGATGACGAAGACTTAGATGCTTTGTTAGAAGATGTGGAAGAAGAGTCAGAGGAAGAGGCCTCTGAGGACGATTTGGCCTCATTGCTTGAAGAAGA